>JBDSZL010000060.1:0-39324 GCA_039925145.1 Vicinamibacterales bacterium
GCCCCAAGCCGCTCTCCCCCAAGCCCCAAGCCCCGAGCCCCGAGCCGTCTTCCTGCCTCTTCTCGCAGCCCCTTCACATATCGCAACCCGAGCCTGATCGCGCCGTCCGGTTGCACCGTACAGTTCCAGCTGGAAACCTGCACATCGACCGGCGCAAACCGGACGCCGCGCCGTTGCGCATCTTTCACGAGCGTGGCGGGATGATAGAACCCCATCGGCTGGTTGTTCAGCAGCGCGGTATAGAACGCCGCGGGAAAGTGCACCTTGAGATACGCGCTCGCATAGACGATGAGCGCGAAGCTGGCGGCGTGTGATTCCGGGAAGCCGTAGAGCGCGAACGACGTGATCGACTGCACGATTTGATCGGCGGCCTCGCCCGTAATACCGCGCTCGGCCATGCCCGATCGCAGCCGCGTCTCGATCTGCTGCATCCGCTTGACCGACCGCTTGAAGCCCATCGCGCGTCGCAGCTCTTCGGCCTCTCCACCCGAGAAGCCAGCCACGACCATGGCCATCCGCAACAGCTGCTCCTGAAACAACGGCACACCCAGCGTCCGCGCGAGTACGGGTTCGAGGAGCGGATGCGGATAACTGACGGGCTGCTCGCCCTGGCGCCGTGCCAGGTACGGATGCACCATGTTGCCGACGATGGGACCCGGCCTGATGATGGCGACTTCCACGACGAGGTCATAGAAGCACTCGGGACGGAGCCGCGGCAGGGTCGCCATCTGCGCGCGCGATTCCACCTGGAACACGCCAACCGTATCTGCCTGCTGCAGCAGTCGATACACCGCCGGATCGTCAGGCGGCAGGTGGGCCAGATCGACGCGTGCCTCCAGCGCCTCCGGGGCGACGGCGTTCGATACCGATCCGGACGCGTCGGGGCTGGTGTGGTTGACAATGACAATGGCTTCCTCGAGCGCGGCCATCATCCCAAGTCCGAGCAGGTCGACTTTGATGAGGCCCAGATCGGCGCAGTCGTCTTTGTCCCATTGCACGACCACGCGCCCTGGCATGGTGGCGTTCTCGAGCGGCACGACGTCATCGAGCCGGCCCTGACAGAGCACCATGCCGCCCGAATGCTGGCCGAGGTGCCGCGGCACATCCTGCAGTTCACGCCACAGTCGTCCGAACTGCTGATAGCGCAGGTCGTCGGGATCGAGCCCGGCTTCGCGGACGTTGCGGGCAAACGTCTCGTCGGGGTCGACGAACTCGAACTGTCCCATCAAGCGCGCGAGCCGATCGATCTCGTCTGCCTCGAACCCCAGCACTTTACCGAGCTCACGCGTGGCGCTGCGCCCGCGGTACGAGATCACGTTGGCGGTCATGGCCGCGCCGAGCTTGCCGTAGCGCTCGTAGACGTACTGAATGACACGTTCGCGCCGGTCGCCGCTCGGCAGGTCGAGATCGATGTCCGGCCATTCGCCGCGCTCCTCCGACAGGAACCGCTCGAACAGCAGATCCATGCCGACCGGGTCCACCGCTGTGATCCCGAGTGCGTAACAGACGGCGCTGTTGGCCGCCGACCCGCGTCCCTGCACCAGAATGCCCTGCTGCCGGCAGAAATTGACCAGGTCCCAGACGATCAGAAAGTAGCCCGCGAGATCGAGCTTCTCGATGAGCGTCAGCTCGCGGGCGACTTGCTCACGCGCACGGTCGTGATACGGCCGATAGCGGTCACGCGCGCCAACCTGAGCGAGCCGGCGGAGAAACGAGATCTGTGTCTCGCCGGCTGGGACCGGATATTCAGGAAATCGGTACCCAAGATTGGCGAGCGTGAAGTCAATGCGATCGGCCAGGGCCTCGGTGCCGGCCAGCGCCTGCGGCAGATCGGAGAAGAGCCGCGTCATCTGCGCCGGCGACTTCAGATACCGTTCGGCATTCATCGACAGCCGCCGCCCCGCCCGCGCCAGTGTCGTCTTGTGCCTAATACAGGTCAGCACATCGTAGAGCGGCCGGGTTTCTGGTCTGGTAAACCGCACGCCATTGGACGCCATGACCGGCACGCGAAAGGCCGCCCCAAGATCGAGGAGTGACTGCACCTCGCGTTGATCGTCGCAGTGCAGATGGCGTTGCAGGTCGATGTAGAGATTGGCGGCGCCGAACATCGCGACCAGCCGGTCGAGCAACCCGCCCACGCCATGTCGTTCCGCGTGCAGCACGGCCGGGCCCACGAGGGCAATCAACCCCGCTGTGTGTCCCTCGAAATCCTGAAGCGTCCAGGATGCTTCGCCTTTAAGCGACCGCAGCTTGCCCCGTGTGATGACCCGACAGAGATGACGGTAGCCTTCGGCGCTGGCCACGAGCACGGGCAACAGCCAGCCGGGCCGCTGTGGCCCCCGCGTGGTGCCGGTACCCGGCTCGGCCACGGCGCTCATCGTCAACTCGGTGCCCACGATGGCTTTGAGCCCAGCTGTGCGCGCCGCCCGGTAGAACTGCGGCGCCCCGTAGAGACCGTCACGATCGAGCAGCGCGACGGCGGGATAGCCCAGCTCCGCGGCACGCTCAATCAGCGCGGCAGGCGTGGACGCGCCATCGAGAAACGAAAAAGCCGACGCCGTATGCAGTTCGATGTACACGACGTCAATCGAAGATGCCTTCGATCTCCCACGTGTTGGTGGCGCGATGACACGCCAGTCGATACACGCCGCCCGTGGCGAGCTGCACATCCCATTCGTCGCGATCCCACCCGGGTCGATCGAGCGTCCACCACGAGCCCGACGTTCGCCAGGGACCGGCACTGGCCACCACGGCCCCGCTCAGCAGTTCGCGTCCCGAGGGCACGACCCGAACGGGCCGGCCCCGTTCGAGCACCACGCGCGCCGCCAACGGCACACGCAGACGTCGACATCCTGAGCGCGCCTCTGAGGGTGACGTGGCCGACGCGGCCGGACGGGCCACTGCCACACGCGCGTGTCTCGACTCGGCGGGAACGTCGAACTGCCGCATCGCCACAGCGCGCGCATCGTGCGTGTCGACGATGTGCGGCGACCCGACCCGTGACTCGCCCATCAATGCCCCAAGTCGTGCGACGAGGGTGGTCACATCTTCAGGAGTCGGCAGGGACGGCGCCAGCAATGACCCCTGCAGAATCGGACCCGGTGTAACCTCGACCATAAGCTCGACGACATCGATGCCGGCAGCGGGCGGATGGGACTCGAGGTCGAGCAGAATCAAGGTACGCAGCACACGGGCATCACGCATCGGCGCCGGCAGGTGCAACGTGCGTTCGTGCGTCTCCCGCGTGACGAGCCGCAGCCGCGTCGTCACGGTGACCGCCCCCCGATCGGCCTGCTCGAGCGCGAGC
Source organism: Vicinamibacterales bacterium (assembly GCA_039925145.1). Classification (GTDB taxonomy): domain Bacteria; phylum Acidobacteriota; class Vicinamibacteria; order Vicinamibacterales; family SCN-69-37; genus JBDSZL01. The sequence continues at coordinate 3,308 of JBDSZL010000060.1, forward strand.
GCCAGACGATCGCACTGGCGCGACAACACGAACGAGAGCGGCTCGAGGCCGTCGATCGGCCACTCGAGCTCGAGACGATCGGCAAAGGGCCGCGGTTCGTCCACGGGCACGAGCGGCGCGATGTCTTCGCCGCAGGCGGCCTGATGCAGGCGTACACCCACCGGCCCCATGCGGGCATGCACGTCCGGCCGCGGCAGCGCGGCGATGTCTCCCAATGTTCGGAGCCCCCAGCGCTCGAACGTCGCAAAGCATTGCCGATACGACTCGGCAGTCTGCCGGGCCTGCTGGAGAACAGCAGGCGCGCTGGGCCGTGGGACCTCAGGCGGAGGAGCCACGCGGTAGTGCCTGGTGGCCTGCGCACGACGGCCACGCAGCAAGGCGGGTTGCCCGGAAGCCGATCGCGTCTCTGTGGGGCTTGGGGCGATGTGATCTCCTTGATCGAGATCGATCACCACGGCGAGCCAGCCGACCGACACGCTCGACAGGACCGCTCGCTCCTGGCCCGAGGGGGCGATGGTGATGCCCGGCTGCGAATGGGCCAGCAGCCACGCCGCCGTTCGTGTCCCCGCCGTCGCCACTCGAAGCCCCAATCCCTGAGCTTCCGCGAGCTGCACGATCTCGCGAGCCATCACATCGGGTGGCCCGCAGACGCGCGACAGGCCGTGTGCATCGAACACCACGGCATCGCTGCCATGCATTTCCACGCGTGGCGAGCAGGCGCGGGCCAGGACTTCGAGCGCGTCAGGATGGCCCGGAGAAGACGTCTCACGAACGAGGGCGGTGAACAGCACGGCTCACGCCACAGGTGACGGCGTTCGGGTAGACGGCGTGCCGAAGTTGATGGCAAAGCCGGCGAATCGACGGCTTTGCAGGCTGTCGCCGGTCCAGATCGTCGTCGCGTCGAGAGGCACCGAGAGGCCGCGGGCGCTTCGGCCCCCGGGCGCCTGCTCCACGAGCAGAGCCGCGGTCGGGCGCCCTTCGTTGACATGAGCCAGCCGGAGCCATGTGGTCGGCGGCAATGTTCGAATGCATCGCGCTGGAATATCTCCGAGGTCGAGCGCCACCACGGCAAATCCCCCGGCGCGCAGAATCAGATCGAAAGCCCGCACCGCCTGATGCACGGCACGCTCGAGGACCGCGGGTCTCGACAATTCGGCGGTGAACGACGGGCCACGCACCCAGAGCACCCGATCGAGGTGCAGTCCAGCGCGCTCGGCTGCCACCGGATCGAAGCGATCGAGCGTATCGACGAGCGCCACCACCGCTCCCCGCGCCGTGGCCTGCGCGAGACTGGCGACGAGCACGGCGGTTCGGCCTGTCGAGTGGCCTCCCACGATCTCGGACACCGCGCCACAGGGCCATCCACCCCCAAGATGCGTATCGAGGGTGGCGATGCCAGAGGGCGACGTCTCTCGGCGGCTGGTCCAGCCATCGGTGAGCGTCGCCCCCAGTTTGCGGGCGTGGAGCAGGGTTTCGAGCTGGTGGAGCGCGGCAGAAGCCATCGTATTCGCCTAATTTTCGCCTGACCCGAGCGAGTATAGGCGAGGACCGCATGGCGATCAACAGGCGAAAATGCCGCGTGACCGAAGCCCTGATTCAGTGATGATTCGCCTGGTAGGCGGCAAATTCCGTGTGCGTGGCAGACAGAATCTCGGCGATGGCCGTCCTGTCGGTGCGCTGCAGACGGGCAAATGCGGGACTCGCGTCAGCACCCGACAGGATCTCTCCGAGACGACTGTAGAACTGCTGTTTGACAGGATCCGGCAAGGCCAGGAACGCTGCCGAATAGATCAAGTAGCTGCACGGGTAGCGGAACAACCGTGTGTGCAAGTCGAACTGCCGGAGGGAGCGGCCATTGCTGTCTGAGGGCCCCCGCTGCTCGAACTCGGTCGCAAATCGCGTGGAGCCCGTGATGGGCCCTTTCAACGTCGCCTCGTCCACGAACAACGTGTAGCGCAGCAGTTCCTCGAGTGCCTCGCCCATCCGCGCTGAACCAGCCTCTTGGTGCAGCCGAGCGAGCAGATTGTGCATCCGAACCTGATGGTCCAGCACCATCAGCGCCACCACGTCGCTGTCGCCCGTCAGGTAACGCTCGCTGTGAAACCGGCCCGCCACATTCCGCAGGGCGGTCCCGGGGGTCCGGTCGAACTCCGCGGGGTCGGCGCCGTCGCGCAGAAAGGCGTTGCCCATGTGGGTGTCGCCCGAAAGCGATCCGGTCACATACCAGCCTCCCCAACGCTCCGCGAACGGGCTGCGGTGGTCGGTCAGAAACGTCTGTGCACGCGAGTCCATCTGGCCGTCGGATCGGGTGAAGACCGAACGCAGGAGGTGCCCCGCGACACCCTGGGTGGCGGCCGTGGCGTGGCACTGCAGGCAATCGTGATTCGTCACGAGACGTGGCCGCGCCCTCGGCAATTGCGTCTGGGTGTAGAAGATGGCGCCACGATCCGGATCGACGGCGGAGATCTCTATCAACTCGCCATCAGGCACAAACCCAACGTACACGTCGTCGTTGAAATAGATCGCGCGTGGCGTCTGCGGAGTGATGAACCGGAACTGCAGGCTGGTCTTGGAGAAGACGAGCACCTGCGACGACACAGGGATGTGCAATTCCCGCAGCAGTGACGGCAGATAGCCGCGCTCCCGATCAATGGTGAGGGTGGTCTGGCCAGCATCCAGGCGGCGGACCATTCGGGTGACGGCGTCGTTCAGCTTCGAGGCATTGGCTGGCGGCGCGGCAATCGACTCGGGACTCTCTGCGTGGCCGCCTTGCGCGAGCAGGATGGTGGTGGAGAGAAGGGCCGCGAGGAGCAGGACGCATCGGAGCACCTTGCCATTGTCGCGCACTGGCGCCTGCCGTCCCAAGGTGCGTCGCGGGCGCTCATCCCTGACGTGTGAGCCGGACAACAACTGCCGTCTCGGCGCGGTGTATCATCCCGGCTCACGTCAAGGCCTATGCGCGGCGTTCGTCGAACGCGACCTGGCCGCCGCCCAATCGGTAACACTCCCCCGCAGCGCGAACGACCGCCCCGGCATCGCGCTCATCGGCTGCGGAGACATGGGGCGTAACGACGCCACCAACGCAGCCCGCTTCGGCGACATCGTCGCGGTGTGTGACGTGGATGAGAGCCGGCTGGCCGCAGCGGCGGCGCAGTTCACGAAGGACGGCAAGTCTCCCGATCAGTTCACCGATTTCCGCAAGCTCCTCGAGAGGCCGGACGTCCAGGTCATCGTGCAGGCCACGCCGGATCACTGGCACACGCTGGTCAATCTGGCGGCCGCGGCCAGCAGGAAGGATATCTACGGCGAAAAGCCACTCACACTGACCATCAATGAAGGCAAGCGGGTGGTCCAGGCGGTGCACCTCATCGTGATTGCCCTGCAGCTCGGGCGCCCGCTTGGATGGGATCCGGCGCAGGAAGTATTCATCGGATCTGGCGCGAGCGAGGCGAACGCGCGCCTCGCTCGTCCCATGCGCCAGCCGTACGATTACACGTTCGCCGGCTGATCTACTTTTTGGCCGGCTGGTCGTACCCGGTCATTCTCCGCACCCAGATGTTCCGGTAGCGCACGGGATTGTTATGGTCCTGGAGCGCCAGCGGTAGTTCCGCCGGGTGTGGCGTGTTGTAGTTGGCGACGTTGCGGTAAATCATCGGTCCCATCACTTCTTTGCGGTTGTGCACGGCGACGCCGTTCCAGAACAGCGTTTGAAATGCGGGCTTCACCATCTTGCCGTTCTCGAAGCGCGGCGCCTCGAAGACGATGTCGTAGGTCTGCCATTCGCCGGGCTTGCGCGCGACGTTGACGAGCGGCGGCCATTGTCCGTAGATGGCGCCCGTACCCCCATCGGCATACGTCGAGTTGTTGTACGTGTCGAGCACCTGCAGCTCGTACAACCCCATGATCAGAATGCCGCTATTGCCCCGTCCCTGGCTGTTGCCGGCGACGACGGTGGGCGCGGCCCATTCGACGTGCAGCTGAATGTCGCCAAAGCTCTCGCGTGTGTAGAGTGACCCCGTACGCGCACCCGTCTCGAAATAGCCGTCGCGGAGAGGCCACTTGGGCGCGAGTAGCTCCGTGCTGTTGGCGTCGGTCCCATGCTGTGCCCACTTCGAAAGGTCCTTGCCGTCGAACAGGATGATGGCATCGGAGGGCGGCGCGCCAGGCGTGGCGCCCGGAGTCACAACTGGGGGCTTCGGTCGTGCCGGGTCATGCACGTGCCACGGCAGGCCCGGCAGCATGGGCGTGTCCGTGAAGCCATCGTCGGCGGCCGTGCGCGGCGCGACAGGCGGGGCGGCGGTCGCGGGGACGGGTGGCGTCTGCTGCGCCATGGTGACCCAGCCACCCACGCCAAAAGAGACGAGGGCCGTGAGGAACAGACGGGCGGCGCCAGAATGCAATCGCAGGGACATCGGATTCTCCAGTGTGATGGTGCGGTTCGATCGGTGGTCAGAATCATACGGCCTGGGTGTCGCGGCACCGAGGCCGATCGGCCGGCTGCGTTCAGGCACGCACGGCGGCGCCCTCCAGGCGGTTGATCCAGGCCTCGAATGCGTCGCACATGCCGTCGATGCCACCGTCGTCAGTCGAAGCGATGCGTTCTGGGCCGTGCACGACGTGAATCGTCGCATCCAGATCCACCGGGCCGTGCGGCAGCGGCGCTGTGGACGCACGGGAGGCGGCAGCACGCGCATCGGCGACCGCCAGGTCCACGGGTTGATTGCAGACGTCCGCGAGCGCGTCGGCAGACAACGACTGTCCTGTGAGCGATTGGAGGGTGGCCTCGAATGGCACCGCGTTGCCCTTGGCCCAGTAGTGTGTCGCGAGGTCGTGTCCGACGCGGGGGTTATCGGTGAGGTAACCGTCACGGACGAGCAGGTAGGCACGTGTCTGGGCCACTGCCATTTCGGCGAGCACGTAGCCATGGTAGTACGCGCTCGACTCGCCGCTGAGCAGATGTGGAATCGCGAGCACCGGGCGAGGCCCGGCATCCAGGCCCTGCAGCGCCGACTCGATGCGCCGGATGTCGCGCAGCACCCGTTCGGGCGTGCGCTCCTTTTCGGTCAACTCGTAGATGGCACGTTCGGCGAACGGCACCGTGAGCATCGAGCGCACGGTCCAGCCCCTCAGCGCCTGCGTCTCGCGGACGCTCTGTTCGATGAGCTCCAGCGGCATCGTGGCGCCGTGCGCGTCGGCCGCGTAGCGGATGCGCCAGTCCGCGTCGCCGAGCAGCGCGTCCATGAACATCGACTGCGTTTCTGCGTACGCGACGCTGGTCGGCGCAAACTCCTGGCTGAAGCAAGGCGCCTTGCTCAGGATGTTCGCGAAGTGCGCCGCATGACCTCCCTCGTGGAACAGCGTCTCGGCGGCCCGCAGGCCGCTCCCCACCTGCCCGGCGACAGCATTGGCGGTGAACGCAATCCGCGCCGGCTGCCATCGATCGTGGTCAAAGAAGGCGGGCACCGGCCCGTGCATGAAACCGTTCTCATACTTGCCCGACCGGTCGAGCAGATCCAGCGTCAGCGTCGCTTGCCTGAAGCGGACCGACAGCCCGGTAAACGACTGCACCCACCGGCGGAGCGCTGTCGCAAATTGGAAGTAGGGATCGAGCGCTTCAGTCAGCTTGCCCGCTCGGAGGAAGGGGAAATTCCAGGGCTCCCGGCTGCCAGGGCCGTGCACCTGCTCGAAGGCCGCGAGATCCTGCGTGGTGCGTGCCGCGGTCCGCTGATCGAGATCGTCCAGCTTCACGAACAGTGCCCGTTTGCTCATGCCTTCGACGGTGCTCACCTTCCAGTCGTAGTAATCCTCGTAGCCGAGCAGTCGTCCCAGCCGGTTGCGCATGCCGACAATCTCGAGAAAGCCATGATCGAGCACGAACGGCTCGATGGAGCGCAGTGCGTCGAATGCCGCACGCCGGCGGCGCTCGTCATGATCGACACGCATCATGAGCGCGAGCCGCACGCTGGAAGCGGCGGTGAATATGCCGGTGTCGGGGTCGACGAAGCCCAGGGGCATGGTGCCACGTGCATGCTCGAGCGCCTGCTCGCGCTCGACGATTTCCTCTGAGAGGCGCCGCGCGGCCGGATCTTCGATCACCCGGGCGGCCAGCATGGCGATCCAGCCGTGGAGAACCTGCCGATCCTCGTCGGAGCCGGCCCCCGAAGCGTCGAGGTCGCGCAGCTGTTTCAATCGTTCGGGCGATTGCACAAAGCGGTTGAGCTCGATTTCCGCCCGCGCGAGATCCTCGGTCGCTCGCTGCGCATCGGCTGAGAGGCCCATCTTCGATTGCCAGAACAGGTCCTCTTTGCGCGTGTGGAGCGCGAGGTAGCTGTCGGTGAGATCGCGAAGCGTCGTCGTGAGAGAGGCCATAGAGCCTCCAACGATACGACAGCCTGCGACCGGGTGGGTTTTTCTCATCTCCAGCCGCGATACGCGTCACAATCGCACCTATGTCCCTGCTGCTTCGACCCGCTTCGATGTCGCTGCTCGCCAGCATGATCGTGACCGCCGGTCTCGCCGTCATGGCTCGCGCCGCCGATCCGATCGTCGCGAGCACCTGGGCTGCGGCCGAGGTCACGGCCGATGGCAATCTGGTGGAATGGCGGGCCCTGGAGACAATCGACAAGGGGCTGCAGGTGGCCGCGGCCAACGACGCGACGTCTGTCTATGTGGCCGTGCTCGCATCCTCTCCCCAGATGCGAGTCTCGTTGTCTCGCGGCCTGGTGCTCTGGCTCGATGCCACGGGCGGTCACAACGAGACGTTGGGTCTGCAACTGCCTGGTCCCTCTCCGGTCGATCCATCGTCGCCGACGCAGAGCGCCACCGGAGGCGCACGTCTGACCGCGAAGGTTGGGGATCATGTGGACGTCCTCGGCCCGGGCAAGCTCGGACGCCGGCTCCTCGAGCTGACGCCCTCATCCCCCGTGACCGTGGCCACCGGCGGCGAGGATGGCGCCATCGGCTTCGAGGCACGCATCCCGCTGGCTCGCGCCGAGGGCAACGGAGTGGGGATCGGCACGAGTGCGGGCGGCGCCTTCGCGCTGGGCATCGCGACGCCGATTCCGAGACGCGGCCCGCGCGAGCCGATGGAGCCGATCTACTGGCCCGACCCATACGCCGGCACGCGCATCCTCGGTCTGGGCGGACCAGAACCTCCGTCGCGCCCGCTGCCTGATTCGAGCAATCGTCCCGAGAAGGAGATCAAGCCGAAGGTCATCAAGCTGTGGGTGGCCGTGCGGCTGGCCGCGGCGCGATGAACGCCTGTCGGCCTGCACCGCGCATCAAGACGCGGTGCTAACATGCGGTGCTCGTGTCCACGTCGACTGTTACCGGCTCGCCCGTCGAACCTGAACTGCCGCGCGGGTGGGCTGCCCGCGTCGCCGGCGCACTGACCCACCGGAATTTCCGCCTGCTGTGGCTGGCCGCACTCGGCTCCACCATCGGCACCTGGATGCAGAAATACGCCCAGGGCCTGGTGGTGTTCGACATGACGAAGTCCAAGTTCTTCCTTGGACTCGATGACTTCCTGGGCCAGCTCCCCATCCTGCTGTTGATGCTGATCGGCGGCGTGATTGCTGATCGCCACGACCGCCGCCGGCTGCTCACCGGATCGCAGTACGTGCAGGCTTTCTCGGCCTTCGCGCTCGCGATCCTCTATTGGACCCACCACATCACGGTCTGGCACATCTTCGCGCTGTCATTCGTGTCGGGCTGCGGACAGGCCTTCGGGGGGCCGGCCTATCAGTCCATGATTCCCTCGCTGGTGCCGCGGCGCGATTTGCCGAACGCCATCGCGCTGAACTCGACGCAGTTCAACCTCTCGCGCGTGCTCGGCCCTGGCGCAGGCGCGGCGGTGCTGGCAGCAATCGGCGCCGCCGGGTGTTTCGCCGTGAACGGGATCTCGTTCTTCTTCGTGGTGATTGCCCTGGCGGCGTTGAAACTGCCGCCGCATCAGCCCGTCGCCAACCGGCAGCCACTCGGCGCCGAGCTCAAGAGCGGCCTGCACTACGTGCGCGACAACAACGTGATGTTCACGCTCACATGGCTGGTGGTCATCAGCACCTTTCTCGCCATGCCGATTCTGACAATGCTGCCGGCGTTTGCTTCGGAGGTGCTGACCGGCGCGGGCTCGCACGAAACGCGGCTCTCGCTGCTGATGGGATCGCAAGGCCTCGGTGCGATTCTGGGGGCGCTGATCGTGGGCGGCGTGGGCACCACGCGGCACATGGGGAAACTCCTGCTCGGCGTGCAGATCGGGCTGGGCCTCCTCATCGCCGCCTTCTCACTCTCGACATCCCTGCCCCTGAGCCTCGTGCTGCTCTTTCTCGGCGGGATGTTCTTCATGGCCTTGTTCTCGATCAGCTTCTCGCTCGTTCAGCTGACCGTGCCTGATGCGCTCCGTGGCCGGGTCGTCAGCATCTATATGGTGGCGCTTCGGGGCGGCGGCCCGATCGGCGGGCTCGCGGCCGGCGCACTCGCCGATCAGTTTTCCGCCTCGAGCGTCATGGCCGCCAACGGCTTCCTGCTGGCCATCATTGCCGGCTCGTTGCTGTTCTTCAAACGCGGCAGCAGCCTGAATGCGGTCTAGGGGGCTCGGGGCTCGCGGCTTGGGGCTTGGGGCTTGGGGCTTGGGGCTTGGGGCTTGGGGAGACCGCAGCTACCAGGCGACCATCCAGTAAATTCCGAGGAAGACCGAGGCGAGCGAGACGATGGCCGCCGCGGCCCGCGCGAGCACTTCGACCGCCGCCAGCGAGAACAGCCGCGCCAGCAACACGCCGAAGAGCGACATCGCCATAAGAATGCCGATGCCGAAGAGCACGTTGAGAATGAGCAGCACCGGCAACGCGAGGCGGGCGGCCGAAGCGCCGAACGGCTCGAGCAGCATCAACGCGCGAAGGCTGCTCACGGCAAACAGCGCCCCCACCGCTGTTGGGAGGGGCGAATGGCCGTGCGGCCGATGCGGCGCGCCGAAGTGCAGGTGCCAGCGGGTGCGCCCATCGCTCTCCTGGTGCAAGTGACCATACGCCTGTCCCGAGATGACGCCCCACAACCCGGTTGCCCCGAGCGCCACGAGCATCACGCCGCCGAGGCGCTCCGCACCTGATTGATAGGTCACGGGCAGGACAAGCCCGAAGAGCACTGCGGCTGTGGCGCCGAGACCCAGAACAATGGTGTGGCCGAGCGCAAAGCCAACGGCGGTCTGCACGATCCCCGGCCGCGTTCGTCCAGCACGTCGATCGACGGCGAGGGCAGCGATGGCCATGAGGTGATCGGCGCCCAGGCCGTGCACGAATCCGAGGGCGAGGGCAGACCAGGCGAGCGCGAACAGCGACATAGCGGACGATTCTAGCAGGCCCGCCAACAGCTGCGCCGGGTGGCTACTTCGCCGGTCCGATCGGGATCTTCCACTGGAGCGGCACCGACTCCGGGCGGTAGCACACGGCGTCGTCGCACGCCTGGTAGGTGAGCGTGCCGGAGATCGCGAGTGGCCGATCGGTCTGCGCGAGTTCGGCGAGCGCACGCGCCGGAGCCACGGTAATCGGCTGCGAGATACGAAACGGCGCCGCGTAGACGTGGACGCGCTGCCCGATGGCCGGCAGGAACAGGTTGCTCGCCGGCGGATACACGGGCTTGCCGGCCGTGAACGTACGCGAGTCGTCGAGCTTCAGCTCAATCGGGATGTAGTCGGGTTCCCCAGGCGCGTAGACGTGCATCCTGGACCGTGGGGCGACGGCGACAATCAACGTCAGCGCGGCGCCAGCGTCGACACGCCCGCGATCGACCCCCGTCCTCAACGCCAGCTGCCGGGCTGGCACATCGGTGGCCAGCTGAATCGGAGGCGCGTCGATCGGGCCAGACGACCGGCTGCTCTGCGCCATCGTCGTGGTGGTGACGGCGGCCGCGAGTCCGGCGAGACACAGCACGGCCAGATGTCGCATGAGCCCAGAGTAGCATCGGTTCAGCGCTGTCATCAGCCGCGACGGCCGTGCGAGGCTGCCGTCTCAGAACGCGCCAGTCGCCCCGCGCACCAGCCTGATCACGAAATAGCAGAGCGCGCCGATGCTCGCCGAGGCCGGAATCGTCAGGATCCACGCCCACACGATTTGGCCCGCCACGCCCCAGCGCACGGCACTCAGGCGCTTGGTGGCTCCCACCCCGATGATGGCGCCGGTAATCGTGTGTGTCGTGCTGATTCCGACGCCCATTGCCGTCGCCGTGTAGATGGCGACCGCCGCGCCGGTCTCGGCGGCGAATCCCCCCACCGGCTGCAGCTTGGTGATTTTCGTGCCCATCGTCTTGATGATCCGCCAGCCGCCGCTGAGCGTCCCCAGGCCGATGGCCGCGTGGGCAATCAGGATCACCCACACGGGCACGTCGAACGTCTTCTGGTACCCACCGGTCACCAGCGCCGCGGTGATGATGCCCATTGTCTTCTGCGCGTCATTGGCGCCGTGCATCAGGCTGTAAGCCGCGGCCGAGAGCAGCTGCAGCCGGCGAAACCAGCGGTCCACGCGCATAGGCGTCGTGTCGCGGCAGAGCCAGTAGATCGCCGTCATCACCACCAGGCCGACCGTCAGTCCGAGCAGCGGCGAGACAACGATGAACACCAGCGTCTTCGTCCAGCCGCTGACGATGATGGCTTGAAAGCCCGCCTTGGCGACGGCCGCTCCCGCATACCCACCGAAGAGGGCGTGCGACGAGCTCGTGGGCAGACCGAAGTACCACGTGATCATGTTCCAGACGATGGCGCCGAGCAGACCCGCCAGAATGACGGAGTAGGTTACAAAGGCCTGGTCGACCAGTCCCGATCCGACGGTCTTGGCGACCGCCGTGCCGAAGAAGAACGCCGCGACGAAGTTGAAGCCGGCCGCCCACGCCACGGCCTGCCCCGGCGACAGCACGCGCGTCGAGACGACCGTCGCGATGGAGTTGGCTGCGTCGTGAAATCCGTTGCTGTAGTCGAAAATGAGCGCAACGAGAATGATGAGGCCGATGGCGCTGAACAGCAGATGCACTGAGCCTACCCGTGCTTGACGACGATGCCTTCGATGACGTTGGCCACGTCCTCACAGCAGTCGGTGATGGTCTCGAGGTTGTCGTAGATCTCCTTCCACTTGATGATCATGATCGGATCGGTTTCAGTGTCGAAGAGAATCCTGACGGCCTCCTGATACACGCGGTCCGCCTCGTTCTCGAGCCGGTTGATCTCGACCGCATGCGGGTGGACGGGTTTCTTGGTGGCAAGCGCCGTGAGCGCCGAGTGCAGCCGTTCGGCCGACGACGACACCGTGCGGGCCAGTTCGCGGGCTCCGGGCCGGATGCGCTCAATCTTGTACAGCCGCACGAGCGAGGCGGCGTGGTCGATCGCGTCCATGACGTTATCGAGCGACGTCGACATGGCGTAGAGGTCTTCGCGGTCGAACGGCGTCACGAACGTGCGATGCAGGCGCTGGATGCTGTCGTGCGTCAACGTGTCGCAGCGGTGCTCGGCATCCTTGATGGCGTCGACCTTGGTGAGATCAGGCGGTTCGGTCGCGAGCAACTGCTCGAGCAGGGCCGCCGCCCCGCGAATTTCGTCCGCCATGCGGTTGAACAGATCGAAGAACCGCTCGTCTCTGGGCAGGAAAGACAGTCGAAACGCCACACACACCCCTCCGGCCGGCTTCAGGCCACGCCATTCGTACGGTCAGTGTAGTGTGTCTTCGTAACGGGGATTTAACAAGCCCGTCGCCAAGCCGTCACGCGCAGTCCCTTGCCCGCCACTCGCGAATCCCGAAGTCGCTGCCCTGTCGCAGATCGGCACAGTAGAATTGGGACAATGAACGAGGTCCTCACGATCATCCTGGGCGGCGGCCGCGGCACCCGTCTGTTTCCGCTCACCAAGTACCGGTCGAAGCCGGCTGTGCCGATTGGCGGCAAGTGGCGTCTGATCGACATTCCGATCAGCAATTGCCTGCATGCCGGGCTCGAGCAGATCTACGTGCTGACGCAGTTCAACTCGGCATCGCTCAATCGGCACATCGCGCAGACCTACAGGATGGACGTCTTCTCCGGCGGGTTCGTCGAGGTGCTGGCGGCCGAGCAGACGCTCGAGGGGGAGCGCTGGTTTCAGGGCACGGCCGACGCGGTGCGGCAGGCCGCGCGACACTTCCGCGACGTCGACGCCGAGTATTACCTGATTCTTGCGGGCGACCACATCTACCGCATGGACTTTGCCGAGTTGATCGAATCGCACATCGAACGCGACGCCGACATCACGATCGCGGCACAGCCCGTGTCGCCCGAGGGAGCGGTCGGCATGGGCATCTTCCGGTTCGACACGAGCGGCCAGGTGGTCGGGTTCGAAGAGAAGCCGCAGGCCGATCGGCTCACCGAGATGCGATCGAGCGCCCCCGCGCATTCGCCGGCGGGCCTGCTCTCGCCAGACAAACCGTTTCTGGCCTCGATGGGCATTTACGTGTTCTCACGCGACGTGCTCTACGACGTGCTGAACAGCAACAGCGGCGTCGACTTCGGCCGCGAGGTCATTCCCAAGGCGCTCGACACCCACCGCGTGCACGCCTATCTGTACCGTGGCTACTGGGCCGACGTCGGAACGGTGGGATCGTTCTACGACGTAAATCTGATGCTCACGCGCCGCGGGTCGCCGTTCAACTTCTTCCATCCCCGCCGGCCGATCTACACGCATCCGCGATTTCTTCCGGCTGCACGGCTCCACAACTGCCATCTCGACGAGGCGCTCGTGGCCGAAGGCGCCTATCTCGACAGCTGTGAAGTGACCAAGAGTGTCATCGGGGTGCGTTCGTCGATTCACGCGGGCGCGAAGATCTCGCGGTCGATCCTGCTCGGCGCCGACTTCTACGACGACCAGTTCGGCGAGCTGCCGCTCGGCGTCGGTCGCAACGTCGTCCTCGATCGCGTCATCGTCGACAAGAACGCGCAGATTGGCGAGGGCGCACGTCTGGTTAACGAGCAGGGCATCGAGGAGGTCGACGGCGACGGCTACTTCATTCGGAGCGGCATCATCATCGTGCCGAAGAACGGCGTGGTGAAACCGGGGACGGTGGTCTGACGCCCGCGGTCAGACGCCGCGGAGCATGCGGGGTGTGGCGAGCCACACCAGCTGGTTCTGACGCGCCGGCGGCCAGTCTTCGCAGTCGATGCGACAGACGCCGCCCTTCTTGAACTGCAGCGGCGTGCGCGAGCCAATGAGCCACCCTGCAAGCTCGCCCAGATCGGGCTCGTGCCCCACCAGGGCGACGCCACGCACCTTCGCGCGCGCGGCCAGCGCCTCGGCGACCCGGGCTGGCGTGCCACCGGGCGCGAGTACCGGCAGCGACACCACGTCGGGGCGCGATTCGAGGCCCCGGCTGACAAGCTCGGCCGTCTCCATGGCGCGCACCAGTGGACTGGTCAGGATCAGGTCGATATCGGTGCCGAGCGTCTGCAGCCCGCGCACGACATGGCGCATGCGGACGGCGCCCTGATGCGTGAGCGGGCGCAACGTGTCGTCGGGCCACTTGTCACCACGTTCGGCGGCAATACCGTGTCGGATTAGATAGAGCGAACGCGTGACAGCCATGATTGGGAACTAACTCGCAAGAGATGCGGGCCGACGGACCGGCGCCGCGCCCCCCTGGCGGCGCACGCTCGTCGCCCCGGCGGGCCTTCTGCTGGTCATTGCCGCGTCGGCGAGGGTGCGGCGGACGCCCTGCAGTAGATCGGCGAGCGCAGCACTGTCGCGCAGGGCTGCGGCGTGCAGCTCGCGACAGTCACGCTCGAGTGCGTCGGTCACGATCGCAGCGGCCACGCGAAGTGCCGTGCCGCGTCCACTCACGGCGGCCTGGGCGACCAGCCGCAGCAGCACTTGAATATCGTGCAGCTGACCGTACCGGCGCTGCGTCCGTTTCAGCGCGCGAATGGCGACGGCCACGTCGAGTCGCGCGGCCTTCCGGCCCAGTTCGAGGACGTAGCGCAGCTTCTTCGTCGCAATCCGCATCTCGTGCAGCCGGTCCGGCGCGTAGAGCGTGCCGCAGGCACTGGCCGCTGAGTGCACCGCTCTGACCCGGTCGAGCACGCGCGCCGCGATCGCACGTTGCCACACCGCATCGCCGGTGGCGTCGTCAAGGCCCCGGCTCGTCTTCACAAGGACGCGCGCCAGGCGTTTCGAGTCGAACTCGTCCATCCACTCCGACAGGGCCTCGCTTCGACGCCAGTGCTCTTTACCAAGAGCCCGGCGCAAAGGCGCCAGGCGTTCGTCAGGCCACCGGCGGCGACGAGCCGCCGCGTCGAGTTCGGCGCGGGCAACGTCGAGCTCGCGCATAGGGCCGAGCGCCCGCGTGACGGCGCGCAACTGCCGCCTGGCTCGGTGCGCCGGCACGTCGGGATCGGCCGCCTCGACAATCGCCAACAGCTCGCGCAGGCGCCGCGACGCGACGCGCGCGCGGCGCAACGCCCCCAAATCGCCGCCCTGGGCGGCCTTGATCGCCTCGGTCAGCCGTCCGGACTCTACCGCCATCGTCGTCGTCAAGGCCGGTACGATCGCCGTGGTACGATGGCTCATCCGACCATCTCCCCCGCGTTTGTGCTGGTGTAGCCCATGCGTATTGCCGCCATCGACATCGGCACGAATTCCCTGCACATGATCGTGTGCCGGGTGCGGCCGGATCTGTCGTTCGAGGTGATTGATCGCGAGAAAGACATGGTCCGGCTGGGCACGGGAGGCCTCGATGGCCGGCGACTGGCTGAAGAGAGCGCGACGGCGGCTGTGCTCACGTTATCAAAATTCCTCAGGATTGCCGCCTCGCATGGGGTCGACGAGATCATCACGGCGGCGACCAGCGCCGTACGCGAAGCCGAGAACGGCGCGTCGTTCATTGGAACCATCAAGCACGATCTGGGCCTACATGTTCGCGTCATCTCCGGCACCGAAGAGGCGCGCCTGATTCACCTGGCAGCCGCTTACGCGGTCGACATTGGCAAGCGGCCAGCCGTGGTCATCGACATCGGCGGAGGGAGCACTGAAATCACTCTCGGCACAGCCGACCGCATGGCGCTCGGCCGCAGCTTCAAGCTCGGCGTCATCCGGCTGACGGAGCGATTCGCGAAGAGTGATCCTCTCTCGGAGAGCGACGAACAGCGGTTGGTTCGCCACATCCGGCGCGAGACGGCGGGATATTTGCAACAGCTGGGGAAGCGGCGCTTCGAGCGTGTGATCGGTACGTCGGGCACCATTCTGTCCCTCGGAGCACTGGCGGGCGGACGACGGGCCAACGACGACTTGCGCAATGTGCGCGTGAGTGCGAAGGCCGTGCATCGGTTGCGCGAACGGTTGACCAGCATGACCTTGCCCCAACGGCTCAAGATGCCAGACCTCGATCCGCGGCGCGCCGACCTGGCGCCGGCCGGCGTCGTCCTCATCGACACGCTGCTCGCGGGCCTTGGCGCCGAGGAGATCACCCTCTGCGACTTCGCTCTGCGCGAGGGACTGATTCTCGATTACATCCATCGCAACGCGGCCCATATCCGCACGGTCGAACGCTACCCGGACGTGCGGCGGCGGAGCGTGATCGAACTGGCCGAACGCTGCAACTACCTTCCGGCACACGCGCAGCAGGTTGCCAAGCTGTCGCTCGCGCTGTTCGACGGCCTCGAGCCTCGGCACCAGCTCGGCAGCCGCGAGCGCGAGTGGCTCGAGTATGGCGCCCTGTTGCACGACATTGGCACGCACATCAGCTACGAGCGACATCACAAGCACTCGCACTACCTGATTCAGCACGGAGACCTGCGGGGATTCGAGCCCGAGGAGGTCACCATCATCGCGCTGCTCGCGCGCTACCATCGCCAGGCGACCCCAAAACGTTCCCACCCGGAGTTTGGCGCGTTGCCGCGAGACGCCCGCCGCCGCGTGCGCCTCCTGAGCGCCATCGTCCGTCTTGCCGAAGGGCTCGACCGCAGTCATGCGCAGGTCGTCCACCGGCTGGACATCCGGGACTCCAGGGGCTCTGACGGCGACTCACCGATCGAGGACCAGATGGCGATCACCCTCACCTCCCCGGGCGATGCCGAGCTCGAGCTCTGGGCTGCCGCACGGCACGCGGCGCCTCTTGCCGAGCTGCTGGGGTTGCCGATTACGTTTGAAGCGGCCGGGGCGGTGCCCGTGCGCAAGGAGGCCAGTTCGCATGCTCGACACACTCGCCACACCACACGCCTATCCGGGAAGGCTCTTCGTGGTGGAGGGCATCGACGGATCCGGGAAGACGACCCAGCTCAGCCTGCTGGCCAAGTGGCTGACCGCCGCCGGCCACCGGGTGTTCGTCACTGACTGGAATTCCTCGGTCCTGGTCAAGGCCGCGACGAAAACCGGCAAGAAGAAGAACGCCCTCACGCCGATGACGTTCAGCCTGTTGCACGCGACCGACTTCGCCGATCGTCAGCTCTACAACATCATTCCGCCACTGAAGGCGGGCATGATCGTGCTGGCCGATCGGTATGCGTATACCGCCTTCGCGCGCGACGTCGCCCGCGGCGTCGATCGGCAGTGGGTCCGGGACCTGTACAGCTTCGCGGTTCGGCCCAACCTGGCGGTGTACTTCCGGGTGCCCATCGAGGTGTCGGTCGAGCGTCTGCTGGCGCGGCGCGTGAAGTTGAAGTTCTATGAGGCCGGCATGGACATGGGTTGGAGCACCAACCCCACCGAGAGTTTCCGGATTTTTCAGACTAAAGTCCTCGCCGAGTATGACCGGATCGTCGACGAGCACGACCTGATGGTCGTCGACGCGCGAGGCAGCATCACCGAGCAGCAGCGGGTCTTTCGCGCGCTCGTCTCGGAGAACCTGGAGAAGTTGCGCGGATGAGCCCAGACGACATCGCTCCCGATCGAGGCGCTCACGGAGGCGTCACCCCCGGCCGCTCCTTCGGCCATGGTCTGCCCTACCTCTCGCTCGAAGACTGCCCCGGGAAGATCATCGCGATCGAGGGCACCGATGGCGTGGGCCGGTCCACGCAGATCCGGCTCCTGCGTGAATGGCTCGAGGTGCGCGGCTACGGCGTGATCGAGACCGGCTGGACGCGGTCTCCGCTGATGCAGCCGACGATCGAGCTCGCCAAGTCGAGCAACACGCTCAACAAGCTGACGTTCGTGCTGCTCTACGCCTGCGACTTCGCCGATCGGCTCGAAAAAGAGATTATCCCCGCGCTCAAAGCCGGCTTCATCGTCCTGGCCGACCGGTACATCTACACGGCCATCGCGCGCGCGGGTGTCCGCAGCGTAGACAGCCAGTGGATCCGGCGCCTCTACGGATTTGCCATCGCCCCACACCTGGTCTTCTATCTCAAAATCGACGCCGATGCGCTGGCGCGGCGCGTGCTCGAGGCGTCGGGCATCTCGTACTGGGAGGCGGGGATGGACATGAAATCCGGCGACGACATCTACGACAGCTTCCGCACCTACCAGCGGCAGTTGCTGCGCGAGTATGCCGCCATGTCCGACGAGTTCGGCTTTCGGGTGATCGATGGCCGGAAATCCATCAAGAACATCCAGGATGAGCTGAGGCGGCAGATCGGGGAGTTCCTCGAAGAGACCAGCGCGCCCGCAACGCCGCGCGCCTGATTGCTGGCCGCGCGCTGCCAGACCGGCACCAGGGCGGCGCGGTTGCCTGATCAACTCGTACCTGTAGAATAGCTCGATGCCCGATCCTCCGCTGTGCGTGTATTGCCGCACGCGGCCGGCAGAATCGTCCTGGGCGCCCTTCTGCAGCGAACGATGCAAGATGGCCGATCTGGGTCGGTGGTTGTTCGGCGACTATCGTGTCGCCGGGCCGCCAGTCGATGCCGAGCCTCACGACGACGACGACCCGCCGGAGGCAGGTGGAGGATCGCACGGGCACCACGACTGAGCTTGCTGCGGGCGGCGAGGCGCCGCCGACACCTATGGCCGACACCCTCACAATCACCGACAACCGCACCGGCAAGCAGTACGAGATTCCCATCGAGGAGGGCGCCATTCGCGCCACGGATCTTCGGAAGGTTCGCGCCTCCGCCGACGACTTCGGACTGATGACGTACGACCCGGCCTATCAGAACACGGCGTCCTGCCGGAGCCGCATCACGTTCATCGACGGCGACAAGGGCATCCTGCTCTATCGCGGGTATCCGATTGAGCAGCTGGCCGAGCAGAGCACGTTTCTCGACACCGCCTACCTCATCCTGAACGGCGAGCTGCCGACCGATGTACAGCGCGGGGAGTGGACCCGCGCAATCGCGGGCGAGACCCACGTGCCAGACACGCTCGCCCAGTTCATGAACGGGTTCCTGCCCGAAGCGCACCCCATGGGCGCGTTCATCTCGTTGCTCGGCGCGCTGTCGACCTACTTTCCAGACGCCAAGCACGTGCTCGACGCCGACAATCGGCAGCGTCAGATCGCGCGGCTCGTGGCCAAAGCGCCGGCACTTGGCGCCTATACGCATCGCCATCGCGCCGGCCAGCCCTTCGTGGCACCAGACCCCAGCCTCAGTTATCCCGGTAATTTCCTGCGGATGCTGTTCAAGACCGGCGACGGCGCGTATACGCCTCACCCGGTTCTCGAGCGCGCCATGGACGTGCTGTTCATCCTGCATGCCGACCACGAGCAGAATTGCAGCACGAACGCCATGCGGGGCATCGGCAGCTCTCAGGCCGATCCCTACTCGTCGATGGCCGGCGCGGCGGCCGCGCTCTACGGCCCGCTCCACGGCGGTGCCAACGAAGCCGTGCTCCGGATGCTGCAGGAGATCGGCTCGATCGATCACATCCCCGAGTTCATCACCCGCGTGAAGGGTGGCGACGGCCGGCTGATGGGATTCGGTCACCGGATTTACAAGTCGTACGACCCCCGCGCCCGCATCATCAAGCAGACGGCCGATGCCGTCTTCGAAGTGACCGGGCGTAATCCGCTCCTCGAGATTGCCCTCGAGCTCGAGCGGATTGCGCTCGAAGACGAGTACTTCGTCAAACGCAAGCTCTACCCCAATGTCGACTTCTATTCCGGGTTGATCTACCAGGCCATGGGCTTTCCGGTCGAGATGTTCCCGGTGCTCTTCGCCATTCCGCGGGCCGTCGGCTGGCTCGCGCAATGGGACGAGATGCTGCGCGACCCAGACCAGAAGATTGCGCGTCCACGACAGATCTATCTCGGCCACGGTCGACGGGATGTCCCGGCACGTCAGCCCCAGCGCTGAAGGCCAGCGCATGCAGCATCGACCACGGCACACCGGTCGAGGGCGCGCGTGACGGTCAGCGGCCGCCTCGTTATCTCCGCGACCCTCGCCCTCGGGGCCGTCGTGGGCGGCGCGATCGCGACGAAGCTCCCCTCAGCGACGATGGCTGCGGCACAGCGGCAGCCGGCGGCGGGTGCCGCCGCGGCGCGAACCGCTCAGCCGCCCCAGTTCGACAGCGCGCGCGCCTGGGCGCATCTGCGCCAACTGATCGCCATCGGCCCGAGGCCCGCCGGGTCCGCACAGCTGCGACAGACCCGCGCCTACATTACCCGCCAGCTCGCGGCACTCGGACTCACGGTGCAGGAGCAGGCATTCACGGCAGATACGCCCATGGGCCGCGTGGAGATGGTGAACCTGGCGGTGCGCCTTCCCGGCCGACGCAGCGATCGCATTCTGATCACGGGCCATTACGACACGAAGCTGTTCCGCACGCAGACGTTCGTCGGCGCGAGCGACGGCGGGTCGAGCGCCGCCTTCCTCCTCGAGCTGGCTCGCACGCTCAGGGATCGGCCCCGCGAGTTCACGCACGAGATCGTGTGGCTCGATGGGGAGGAAGCGTTCTGCTCGAGCTGGACCGAGTGTGGCCGCCCGGGGTCTCCGGACAACACGTACGGCAGCCGCTACTACGTGCAGGCCGCCCGCAAAGCAGGTGCGCTCGCATCGATCAAGGCCATGGTTCTGGTCGACATGATCGGCGACACCGACCTGCAAATCAGGAGAGACTCGAACTCCGCGCGCTGGCTCACGGACATCATCTGGAACACGGCCCGCCGGCTCGCCTACGGGGGCGTGTTCGTCAACGCCGACACGACCGTCGAAGACGATCACCTGCCGTTCGTCGAAGCGGGCGTGCCGTCCGTCGACATCATCGACCTCGACTACCCGTACTGGCACACGCCTGATGACACGCTGCAGCACGTGAGCGCGCGCAGTCTTCAGGCCGTGGGCGACGTGCTGGTCGCCGCGCTGCCCGACATCGAGAGCCACTTCAAGAACTGACCGCGGCCGGAACACTCAGCCGCGAGCACGGCTCATGTCGTGCGCTTGGTTGCGGCCTCGGAAGCCCCGCCCCTGCGGAGCGCCAGCGTTGCCCACCCACATCCGAGCACGAAGAGCGCCCAGACCGAGGCGCCCCGCACCCCGTCGTGCGACGCTCGAGCCATGACCTCGGCCATCGCCGGCTGGGGTCCGCGCCCGAGCTCGAATTCGGCCTGCAATTGCAGATACTCGCGGGCGCCCCGCGAGACATATAGATCGAAGAACCCGTTCCACACCGCCGCGGCCACCACCAGCCACAAGAGGGCGAGCACGGCCGGTCGCGCCCCGACACGCGGCGTCATCGACGTCTGGGCACGAGCAGGTACACAGCTGAGACAACCGCGACAACCGCACCGGCGCTCGTGGCCCATTGCGCGGACGACCGGGGCTCGGACGTCAACGCGAACCAGCCAAGACCGAGCGCCACGAGAAGGAGCAGAACTGGCAGCAGCCGGGTACGAGACCGCAGTTGCACCCCGCCGTTCCGCATGGGCACCGGCGGCAGCGCTGTTGCCGTGCCGCAGCGGTAACAAACGATGGCCTTGTCCGCAATTGTCGCCCCGCACCCACCACACACCATCGGTCGTCCTGCCCTTCCCGCACCCAGACCCGGACCATGCGGCGCTCTATACTGGCACCGCGTGATCCCGATTCGTGACGTCATTCCCACGCGCACGGCACCCCGCGTCACGATCGCTCTGATGGCCGTGCACGCCGTTGTCGCGGCCGTGGTTCTGCTCGCGCCCGAAGACACGCGCCGCCTGCTGATTCTCACATATGGGCTCACGCCGGCACAGTGGGCCTGGCTACCGGCGACGACTGCGACCCTCATGCACGTCGGCACGCTGTCGCTCGCAAGCGATCTGCTGGCGCTCTGGATCTTCGGCAGCACGCTCGAAGATCGCCTGGGGCACCTCCGCTATCTGACGTTCTATCTCCTGGCGGGCTACGCCGGTGGCGTCGCTGATTGCTGGGCGGCGCCAGGGTCGGCCGCGGTCGTCGAGGCCGGCAGCGCCGTGGCGGGACTCATCGGCGGATACATGGCGACATTTCCCCGATCGCGCGTGCTCATGCTGGTGCCGCTCTGGCGCTCAGTCGACCTGGTTGAAGTGCCGGTGTTCCTGCTGCCAGGATTCTGGCTGCTCGGACAGGCGGTCGCGAGCGTCACATTGTGGGACTTCGCCGCGGACACACGCGGCAGCATCTGGTCGATTGTCGCCGGCGGAGCCTTTGGCGCCGCCTCGATCTGGGTGTTCCGCCAGCCAGCGCGGCAACGGGTGGAATGGTGGGGCGTGTGACGATAGCGCGTCAGTTGCCCGGCGTCCTGCGGCGAACGTCGCGTGACACCGTTGCCAGCTCGAGCGCCAGCCGCTCGAATTCCTTATCGAATTCGTCGGGCTGAATCGTCCCGCGACGCCGACGCAGATCGTCGATCTGCTCGGTGAGCTCCTGCTGCCGCTTGAGCAGACGCTGCGTCTCCGGATCGCTGGATGTGGGAGCCCCAACGCCATTGAAGTACGTCAGCGCCGCCAGCGCGCCATCGGGGCCGGTGG
Source organism: Vicinamibacterales bacterium (assembly GCA_039925145.1). Lineage (GTDB taxonomy): Bacteria > Acidobacteriota > Vicinamibacteria > Vicinamibacterales > SCN-69-37 > JBDSZL01. The sequence goes on from JBDSZL010000060.1 coordinate 25,156, forward strand.
TGACCGTGGCGTCGCGGCCGGCGCCATCGCCGTTGTCGTCGAGTACCGCGACCTCGGTGGCCATCAAGCCCTTCTGCTCGTAGTACTGCTTGACCGCGCGCGAAGCATGGCTGAACGCTTCGAGCAGTGAGATGCGGCCGTCCTTGTCGAGATCGGCTGTGTCATCTGTAAATGCGGCGATGAACTGCTGAGGGAAATTGGTCGCGAAGCGCTGCGCAGGGCTGTTGGTCGCCGTGATGACCACCCGGCCTGGTGCGGCCAGCCCTTTCATATACGGGAAACTTGCAGCCGTCGTGTCGACGATGGCAAGCCGTCCCTTGATGGGCTGAAGTGCGTCCTTCCACTGCGTCACCGTGAGATCCGGGCCTATGAGGTTGAATTTCGCATCAGCCGCGTCGGTGCTCCCATGGCCGATCAGAACCACGATCAACTGGTCGGCCGGCGCCATGGCGCGGCTGAGTCGCACGAGCGTGGCCTTGACGCTCTCGGCAGTCGCGCGCTCTTCGCCGGTCTGCGGCTGCTCGGCAAGCACGGTGAGGTGGGCCGCGTCGTACTTGAACCGGTCACGCAGCACCGCGCAGAGGCTGTCGAGCCACCCGCGATGGAGCGTCGCGTACTGCTCCTCTCCCGATGCGCCCTGGACGACGAGCGCGTAGCGTCCACCCTGAGCGGTCGCCAGACTGGGAGAGGTCGCGAGGAGCGACGCGGCTGTCGCGGCCAGAATCAACGCGCGAGCGATGTTGGGTCGTGTCATGAGCGTGAGAGGAGTCATCGCGGACTGGCCGCCAGCAGCACGTCCTGGGCCCGGGCAAACGTTGGCGCCGTCTTGAGCGCGGTGAGCGCCTCGGTCCGGGCCTCGGCCGTACGTCCCAGCTTCAGTAACGCTTCTGCGGCATCCGTGTGCGCCTCGGCCGCATTCACTGGACCGAGGGCCAGCGCCGCCTGAAACTCGATGAGCGCGGGCGCCGCATCGCCCTTCGCAAGAAGCCGGCGCCCCAGGCCGCCGTGGATGGCCGCGTCGAATGGATCGAGGTCGGCGACCAGCCGCAGCGCAAAGTCTTCGTCATCGGGCGTCTGCGTCGCCGCGGCCAGCTCCGCCAGGCGCCGCGCCGCCGCGACATTTGTATGGTCGTACTCGAGCAAGGCGCGCCATTCGCGGCGCGCCTTGGCGAGATCCTTTTGCGACTCGGCAATGCGCGCGAGGAGCGCATGCGGGCTGCTGTCGCCGCTCGCCTGCGGTGCGAGGGCGGCGGCCCGTTCGAGCGGCGCGCGCGCCTCGTCGAGCTGGTCCGCCCGGACGAGCGCCTGTCCGAGGGCGAGCTGGCTCGGAAAGTTGCCCGGTGCGCCTTTGGCCCTGGCCTCCAGGGCCGCCAGGTCACTGACAACGATGGGCGCTCCAGGGCTGCGCAGCGCCTCGGCCAATGCACCGTACCGCTGCTTCACAAACGCCTGGAACGACGTCTCCACTTCGTCGAGGCTCTGGCCGAACCCCTTGGTGAAGGCGTCGAGGTCCTTCGCACCGCCGGCATAAGCGAGCAGCAGCGTGCGCAGACCGGCTTCGCCCTTCAATGCCACCAGGTGTTCGACGACGAGCGAGGCCTCGAAGTAGGCGAGCGACAGACTCTCGGGGTGCTTGAAGGCCTCGGGCAGTTTCTTGAGCCCGAAGTTCTTGCCGGCACCCAGCTCGCGCGCATATTCGAGTGTGAGCTCGCGCCCCCACGCGGCCTGCCGCCGATGTTCTTCGTAGGCCGAAATACCCTCGGTCAACCACCGGGGCACGCGGTACTCCGACAGCTGCAGGCTGAACACGTGCGCCAGCTCGTGCCAGAGCGTGGCCTGCCAGCTGAAATCTCCGGGGGGCCGCGCCCGGGGCGAGTCCATCGTCACGACCCGGCCGAAGCAGGCGCCAAGTGCGCCGACCAGACCGGGAAGCCCGAGCGTCCGAACCGCGAAGTCGTCGTGCGTGGGAAACACTTCGACGAGGATGGGGCCGCGAGGTTTGATGCCGTAGCGCTCGCTGAACTGGCGGTACGCTTCGTCGGCCAGCGGCAGCGCATATGTCCTCAGGACGGCCGTTTCCTCCTTGGCAAACTTGAAGAGGAACTCGCCGTGCGGGACGATCTCGAACGTCTTCAGGTGGTCGAGCAGGTCGAGCAGGTTCTTGGTGACGCCGGAGCCTTTATCGAGCTCCCACGACGCGTCGAGTGCCGCACGCGCACCGGCCTCGTCGCCCGTGCGCATCAGATGGAGCCCGAGATCGAACTGCGCGAGCGGGTCGGCCGCATCGATGGCTACCGCCTTGCGGGCCAGCTCCGCCGCATCGTCGAATCGATAGGCGCGTGCGGCCTGTTCGCTGGCGAGACGGTATCCGAGGGCAGAGGTGGGATTGAGCTCGCGGACCTTAACGACGGCCAATTCCACGCCGGCCATTCCCGCGTCTTTATAGGCGACGGCCGCGCGCAGGGCGGCCTCTTCGATAGAGTTCGGCTTTACCTTTGCCAGCTGGTCGAGCGCCGCGAGGGCCGCCGCCGAGTCGTCGCCCTCGAGCTGCTGCTCGGCCGACAGCAACGCCACGCCTGGGTGGTTCGGAGCCAGCGTTCGCGCCTGATCGAGCGCCTTGCGCGATGCCTCCGGGTTTTCGTCTTCGAGCGCGCGTGACAGCCCGAGCAGTGCCGGTACCCACTTGTCGTCGAGCTCGAGCGCCTTCGTGTAGCTCACCACGGCGTCGCCTGGTTGATGGTGCTCGAGGAACAGATCTCCCCATTCGGCTTGTACCTCTGCCCGCGGCACGTCGGCAATGCGCTGATACGCGTCGTTGGCGAGGAGGAACTCGCGGGCGGCGCGCGCGGCGCGCGCCAGCCGCAGGTAGTCGTCTGGCCCGGCAAATGTGCGGACGGCGATGAGCGTCTCGAGCCGGCGGCGTCCGGCGGCGGCCTGGCCCGTCCGCAGCTCGAGCAGCGCGAGCTCCAGCGCGGCATCACCCATCGGGGTGCGTTCGGCGAGCGGCAGCAGCTTCGTGTGCGCGTCCGCGTCCTTGCCTTCGAACAGATCGACGAGGGCAAGGCTCAGGGAGCGGGCGGGCTCGGGCGACGCCGGTGCGAGGCGGCGCGCCTCCTCGAGGTCGCCGTGTCCAAGCGCCACGCGCACCTGACGTAGTGGATTGGCGGCGACGCCCCCGCGGCCCTGCGCTCCCATCGAGACCACAGCGAGCCCCAACGCCAGCGAGAGCAGGCCCCAGCGAGTGATGATCGAAACCCGCCTCTGCATCGAGCTTGCCTATCCCTTCTGTTGCGACGTCTGCGGAGCCGACGCGGCTGCCGGCGCGGTGGCGGCGAGCACGCGATCCTCGAACCGGATGCGCGCCCACAGCACCGCGCCAAACGCGGCGGTCATGACTGGTCCCGAGACGATGGCTCCCATCATCATAGCCGTGCTGACCAGCTCGCCCACCACCGCGACGTAGTTCGGGTGTGAGAGGTATCGGTAGGGACCCTGGGTCACGAGCGGCAGACCGGGCTGGACGATCACGCGAAAGCTCCACCGCGGCCCAAGACTGGCCATCGCCCAGTACTTCAGCGCCTTGCTCGCGATGAACAGCAGCAGGCCGGATGCCATCCAGGAGGGCCCGCCCACCGTGTCGGTCGTCGCCTGTGTACGCCACACGCCTTCGATCGCCATGGCCAGGAACGCTGCCGGATAGAGGACGGCCATGGCGCGGTAGACATCGCCGGGCGGCGCAATCGCGCCGGCGGCGCGCAATGCCCGTTCGTGTCTTCGTGAGACGCGCTGCTCTGCGAGCATCAGTCCGAAGATCGTCGCCGCGATGAATACGGTCGCGGTCACTTCACGTCTCCGGCGTAGGTGATCGCACGGCGAATGAGCCCTGGAAAGAGCTGGGCACTGCGGCTCGCGAAGTCGACAGCCGAGGGCGAGTCGACCAGACGCCGCAGGCATCGGTTGAACCGGAGCTTCGCCGACAGGCTGGCGTGCCGCCCGGCTGCAAGGCGTCTGACCGCGTCGCGGTAGTCGCCGCGTTCCAACGTGCGCAGCACGGACTCGGCAGCGAGCGTGGCGCTCTGGAAGGCCAGATGAAGGCCATCGCCGGTCATTGGATCGATGAAGCCTGCCGCGTCTCCAACAAGGAGCAGCCCTGGCACGCCCGGCGCCCGCACGTCGGCCGCCAGCGGTCCAAGAACGTGCACTGGCGCGTCGAACGTGGCGCGGCCCAGACGCTCGGCCAGCGTCGGGTCACGCGCGATCGCATGCTGGACCACCTCGAGTGGCGTCCGTCCGGCCGGCCTTGGCGGCGTGACAAGGCAAACGTTCGTCAGACCGGAGCCAACCGGTGCCAGACCGAGATACCAGCCCGCCCTGATGTGCATCTCGCCCACATCGCTCATCCCTGCCACGTTCTCGGCGTAGGTACCAAAGGCCCACCTGCGACGTCGGGGCCGAGTGGATCGGAGGCCGAGCAGCCTGACGAGAATCGACCGACGGCCGTCGGCGGCAATCGTCATGATGGCGGGGATACGAAGTTCGGCACCGCCGCGTGGCGGCGACAGCACGAGTCCACGCACGAGGCCGCCGGTCGAATCGAGGAGCGGCCGGCGTGCCACGAGACCGCTCTCGAACCGCGCCCCGGCACTCACCGCCTGCTGGAGCAGCCAGGTGTCCAGGTCGCGACGCCGGACCGCGAGTCCCGTGACGCCCGGCGCATAGAGACCGGTCACCGAGGCGCTGGGGCCTGTCACCCGCATCCCGCGCAACGGAAGGGCTTCGGTCAGAGGCCCGTCGCGCAGCCCGAGCGAGGCGAGCAGTCGCACGGCGCCCGGGTTCAACGTGTCGCCGCAGAGCTTCTCGCGGGGAAACCGCTCGCGATCGATGATGAGGACGCGGGCACCGGCACGCGCGAGCAGGAGCGCCGTCACCGATCCGGCCGGTCCAGCCCCGGCGATGATCACGTCAATCATCGTGTGCTCCCGCTCGATGGTGGACGCTCAGCCCGGCACACTCACGCGCGGGTCAGCAGGAGCGCGCTGTTCTTGGATCCGAAGCCGAGACAATTGCAGAGCGCGGCTTCCACCTGCGCCCGCCGCGCGTGGTTGGGAATCACATCGAGGTCACAATCCGGATCCTGGCGCGTCATGTTGATGGTGGGCGGCAGAATGCCGTTCGACAGCGCCAGCGCCGTCGCGACCACTCCAGCCGCGCCGCTCGCACCCTGCGGATGGCCAATCATCGACTTGATGGAGGAGCCGGCCAGCCGAGAGGAGCCGAAGAGCCGGCGCACGCACCGTGCTTCGACCGCGTCGTTCAACATCGTCGACGTCCCGTGAAAGCTGACGTATCCAATCGCCTCGAGCGGCAGCCGCGCCCGGCAGACGGCGAGTTGCATGGCCCGCACGATCTCGGTGCCGTCCGGATCCATCTGGACGCGATGGTAGGCATCGCACGTGGACGCATAGCCGTCGATTCGTGCGTAGATGCGGGCGCCGCGCTCACGGGCGCGATCTTCACGCTCGAGCACCAGCATCCACGCACCCTCGCCGAGCACGAAGCCGTCTCTGTCGCATTCAAACGGCCGTGAGGCCGCTTCTGGCGTGTCGTTGAATCGTGTGGCCACCACGCGCATGCGCGTGAAGCCGACAATCATGCCGGGGGTGACGCACGCGTCGGCGCCCCCGGTAATCACAGCCTCGACCTCGCCGTGGCGGATGAGCGAGGCGGCGTACCCGATGGCATCCGTGGAGCTCGTGCAGCCGGTCGACAGCACATGACTGATGCCGCGCAGGCCCAGTGCGATCGAGATCTCGCTCGAGACGATACCCACGATGGACACGGGAATGGCGTAGGGCGAGACCTTGTGCCAGTCACCGGAATGAAAATCCGCGTACTGGCGTTCAGCAACGTCGATACCGCCTGCACCACTGCCGACGATCACACCAAGGTCGGGAGTGGCGGGATCGACCCCCGAATCGCGCAGCGCTTCGCGGGCCGCCATGACGGCGATTCGCGAGACCTTGGCGTACCGACGCGGATCGGAGCGATCGCTCGCTGGCGTGTCCTCGGCGGCCTTCAGATCGGCATCGGCCGCGTCGAGCGCCTCGTCGGGCACGTTGGCCGCGACACGGCAGGTCATCTGCGAGCTGTCGAACTGTGTGATGGCCCGCGTGCCGCTGACACCATTGCAGATGGAATCCCAGAACAGGCGTCGGCCGACTCCGAACGGCGAGACGACCCCGATCCCGGTAATCACCACGCGTGGCTGCGGCATGCTGTCCCTATAATACGACCCGCATGTCTGTACCCTCGGCCGGCCGCACTGGACGCGCGGTGTCCCTCACCGGCGGCCTGCTCTTCGTCGTGTCGCTGTTGTACGCCTTGCTTCGCTACGTGAGCGCATTCGGGGTTTCCGCGGGCCCGTGGACCGGTCCGGCGGGCGCGCACGCGATTGCCGTCGACGCGGGTCTCTTCGCGGCGTTCGCCTTCCACCACTCGGTGTTCGCCCGCGACCGCGTCAAGGCAGTCGTGGCCCGGCTGGTGACAGGCGCCATGGAACGATCGGCCTACGTGTGGATCGCCAGTCTGCTGTTTCTCGCCAACGTCCTGTTCTGGGTGCCCGTGCCTGGGATCGCGTGGCGCGCGCCGGTCGTCGTCGCCCCATTCTGCTACGCGGTGCAGATTGCCGGGGTGCTGCTGACCGGCTACGCTTCGCAGCAACTGGGCGTCCTCGACCTCGCGGGCATCCGGCAGGCGTTTGGTCACGAACGTCCCCCGCGGGAGGGGCTCACGGTTGGCGGCGCGTACAGGCTCGTGCGGCACCCGATCTATTTCGCGTGGCTGCTGATGGTCTGGCCGTCGCCCGTCATGACCGGATCCCGCCTGCTGTTCGCCATCATGACGACGCTCTATCTCGCGATCGCGGTCCCCTTCGAGGAGCACTCGCTCCGTCGCGTGTTTGGCGACGCCTACACGGCCTACACGCGGCGCGTGCGCTGGCGCATGCTGCCAGGCGTGTACTAAAGTGCAAGCCGTGACGACGGTGTTCTACATATCGGGGCATGGATTCGGCCACGCGTCGCGCGAAGTCGAAGTCATCAACGCCCTGGGCCAGGCCGGCGACTGCGACATCGTCGTGCGGTCCTCGGTCAACCCGGACCTCTTGCGCCGAACCCTGCGGGTTCCGGTCGAGCTGCTTCCCGGTGCCTGCGACACGGGCATCATCCAGACGTCGAGCATCGCCAACGATCGCGATGCCACGGTCGGCGCGGCCCTCGAGTTCTATGGCGACTTCGCGGCCCACGTCGACGCGGAGATCGAGATCCTCGCGGAGCGCGACGTGCAACTGGTCGTGGGCGACGTGCCGCCGTTGGCGTTCGCAGTCGCCGGTCGGCTCCAGGTGCCGTCGGTTGCGCTCGCCAACTTCACCTGGGACTGGATCTACGAAGAGCAGCCCGGATTTCTGCCGGCTGGCGCTACCGCGCTCGAGTTGATGCGGACCTGCTATCGCAGCGCGACGCTGGCGCTCGCGCTGCCCTACGCCGGCGGGTTCGAGGTCTTCCCGCGTGTCGAGTCCATTCCGATGATCGCCAGGCACGCCACGCAGCCACGAGAGGCCACACGGACACATTTCGGCATTCCGCTCGAACGCCGCATGGCGCTGCTCTCGTTCGGCGGCTATGGACTCCCGGCGCTCGATCTGCCGGCGATCGACGTGGGACCCGAATGGACCATTGTCACGACCGACAGGGTGAGCCGGGGGGATGCCGGTCTCGCGGCCCACGTTCATGTCCTGGCCGAGCAGCTCTTCGCTGACAGCGCGTTTCGATACGAAGATCTGGTGGCCGCGGCGGACGTGGTCGTGACCAAGCCGGGCTACGGCATCATCACGGAGTGCGTGTCGACAGGCACGGCCATGTTGTACACGTCACGAGGGGACTTCCGCGAGTACGCCACGCTCGTGGCCGCGCTGCCGGAGGTGGTGCGCTCGCAATTCATTGAACAAGACGACCTGCTGGCGGGGCGGTGGCGTGACGCACTGGAGGCGCTGCTGGCACAACCGGCTCCTCCTCCTCCCCCGCCTCTCGACGGCGCGAGCGTTGCGGCCGGGATCCTCCGGCAGTTCCTCAGTCGGCAGCGTTGCTGAGCGCAGGCAGCACGCTCGTCAGCTTCTTCTTCCAGGTCAGCACCAGCGCCGGAGGCACATTACGGACGACCAGCCGGACCGATGGCCCGGCGCCGAGCCGGGCCGTCATGCTGCGTCTGAATGACACGGCGGAGGGGAGGCCATATCCCGGCAGGTACTGAAAGGTGGTGAACGTGCCGCCGGGGCGAAGCACGAGGGCCACGCGCTCCAGAATCTGCCGCGTGACCTGCGGCGGCAGGCTCACGAAGGGCAGTCCCGAGACGATGTGATCGACCGGCAGCATGTCGCGATCGCCCGCGATGGCATCCAGACATTCCGCCGACGCACAGACGCAATCGACCGCCGGCCAGCGTTTGCGGATCTGACGCACGAACGCCGGCTCGATGTCCATGGCGAGGAATTTCGTTTCCGGCCCGATCCGTTCGACGATGGCGGCCGTGAAGACGCCGGTGCCGGGTCCGAGTTCGACGATACGGCAGGGTCCGCTGAGGTCCAGCCCGGCCACCATGGCTTCGGCCAGTGCGCGGGAGCTCGCCGTGAGAGCGCCGACCGTGCGCGGGCTCCGTAAGAACCGGCTGAAGAGCAGCACATGCTCCCTCAAGCCGGTGCCGTTCGACGGCTCACTCATGCCACGCTCCGTTGACGTCCGACAGGCGGCGTCGTGCCCGTGCCCACACCAGGCAAGAGCTGCTCGGCCGTCATCGGCGAGCCGTGCAGCCAGGTGAAGACCAGCCCCTGCGTCCGCGCCATCAGCCAGGTGACGATCTCGCGGGTGATAGCAGCCGCCTCGGCCGCTTCGTCGCGCGCGCCGCGCAATCGCGCAAGCAGCCCGTCAGACGCCCGGACACCCACGACTTCGCTCGACAAGAACTCCGCGTGCCGTACACCTTCGAGCGCGGCCACTCCCGCGAGCACGGGCAGCCCCGTGCTCTGCACGCGACTGAGGACAGGTTCGAAAGCCTCGAGATCGAGCACCGGCGGGGTGACCACGAACTCCGCGCCAGCCGCCGCCTTGTGCTCGAGCCGGCGCCATTCCGCGTCGGGGTCTGGCGCGAACGGGTTGACGACGACGCCGATGTGGAAGCGTGTCGCCGCCGCGAGCGGCTGGCCCGCGATGTCGAATCCACGGTTCAGCTGAGCGACCATGTTCGTGAGGCCGACCGCGTCGATCTCGAACCCCGAGCTCACCTCGGGATAGTTGCCGCCGTGGGCCGGACTTCCGGTCGTGAGCAGCACGTCGCGAATTCCCATGGCATGCGCGCCGATGAGATCGGACTGCATCCCGATCAGCGTGCGGTCGCGACAGGTGTAGTGCAGCAGAGCCTCCACGCCGCTCTGTTGCACGAGCGCGGCCAGGGCGAGCGCGCTGGCTCGCGCACCAGACTTGGGATAATCCGGCACATTGACAGCAACGGCACCCCGGGTCTGGAATCGGCGCGCCTGTTCGAGCGTCGACGAGAGGTCCGCGCCGCGCGGCGCCGCGATTTCGACTACCACCGCAAACCGACCGCGGGCGAACGCTCCGGCCAGTGACGATTTTTCTCGCGCGTCGACGAGCGGCGCCACCGCGGCGGGCGCGTTCGTGGAATACGCGGGTGTCGTCCGGACGGCCGGGGCAGCCGCCCGGACGGCCGTTCCGATCTGGCGGGTGTGCTCGGGCGTGGTGCCGCAGCAGCCGCCGACCAGCCGAACGCCCGCGGCGACGAAACGCCGCGCGTAGCTCGCCATGTACTCGGGCGAGCTCAGATAGAGATTGCGACCGTCTACGTCGCGGGGTCTGCCAGCGTTGGGCTGGGCCGCCAGCCTGGCACCCGTGAGGTGCGCCATCGTCTCAATCGTCTCGAGCATGGCCGCAGGACCCACCGAGCAATTGAGGCCGATGACATCGGCTCCGGCCTGCTCGAGCGCGGGCACGAAGATGTCGGCCGGTGTGCCATCGAGCGTGTGACCGTCTTCACCCGTGGTCAACTGCGCGACGACAGGCAGCGGCGAGACGCGGCGCACTCCCCGGATGGCCGCCGTCAGCTCGCTCAGGTCGCGGAACGTCTCGAGAATGAACAGGTCGACGCCGCCTTCTGCCAGGGCCGCGGCCTGATCCGCAAATGCAGTTTCGGCTTCGAGCACTGACGTGTGGCCCCAGGGCTCGATGCGGATGCCGAGCGGTCCGATCGATCCGGCTACCCAGGCCTTGTCGTGCGCCACGCGCCGGGCAATGCGGGCCCCTTCGAGATTGATCGCCTGGACCTGGTCGGACAGGCCAAAATGGGTGAGCTTGAACCTGTTGGCGCCGAACGTATTCGTCTCGAGCACGTCGGCGCCCGCGCGCAGATACTCGCGGTGCACGTCCGCCACCAGATCGGGTTGGGCCAGATTCAGTTCGTCAAACGATCGGTTGAGGAAGACGCCCTTGGCGTAAAGCATCGTGCCCATGGCGCCATCGCACACGAGCACACGCTGATCGAGAGCCTCCAGGAACCCCTGCATGGGGGATGGCTCTCAGCGCGGACCGTCGGCAGAGCTGGCAGCCGCCGGCACGAGCAGATCCTGCTTGTCCCAGATGAAATCTTTCTTGTCGTAGACGGCGAGCTCGTAGTCCTTGCCCATGAAGATCGCCGACACCGGGCAGGCCTCTTCGCAGTACCCGCAGAAGATGCAGCGCGTTTTGTGAATCTGGTAGAGCGACGCATATCGCGGTCCGGCCTGGACGGAGCCGTCGTTCTCGGCCGGTTCGAGATAGATTGCATCGGCGGGACATGCCACTGCGCACAAGCCGCAAGCCACGCATTTCTCGAGACCGTTCTCGTCGCGCATGAGGACCTGCTTGCCACGGTACTTCGGGAACATCGGCACCTTCTGGTCCGGATAGTTCACCGTATTCGCTTTCCGGAAGATGTGCTTGAACGTCGTGGCAAAGCCGACGAGAAACGGGCGGATCATGTTCGGCATCATAGCAAAAGCGGCTCGATCGCGCGACCGGCATCCGTCGCGGCCACCATTTGCCTCCAGCTGATAACTACAACCGGATGTTATACTTAGGGTGCATTAATGCCACCACATCTCCAAACGGAGGAGCTGCTCCTCACATTGATGGCCCAGGTGGCGGTGGCCGCCATTCTTGCGACGATGCTGGTCCGGTTCCACTGGTTTCGGCGCATCCTCCTGACCGAGCGGCGCGACTGGCCCGAGCGGCTCGTCTTCGCGGCCGGCCTGGGCGTTCCGTTGGTCGTGGGTGTCGCGGGCCAGCTCCTGCTTCACTACAAAGCCGCTGACTTGACGCTCTCGGGTGCATTCCTCGCCGGGCTGATCGCGGGCCCCTTTGCCGGGGCGCTCGTAGGCGCGGTCGTCGGGCTGCCGCCCCTGTTCGCCGACCCGAGCCAGTTCGCGATGCTGCCGTTCGCGATCGGCTGCGGCTTCGCGGGCGGCGGCCTGCGGGAGATCTGCCCGAAGGAACAGATCTGGCGGTTCTCGCCGTTCTTCGTCACGCAGCTCCATCGCTCCGCCTGGCGCCTGATGCGCAACCTCCAGCTCGACTGGCAGGTCATCCTGGTCATGGCGCCCGTCATGCTCGAGGTGCTGCGGCAATCGATCGGCAAGCGCTTTCCGGAGCGCATCTTCTTTTACGCACCCGACACGTGGTGGTTGTTTCTGTTGGTGATTCTCGGCACGGTCCTCTGCGTGGCCATCCCCATCAAGATCTGGAACAGCGCACGGATCGAACATCGGCTCGCTGAACAGGAAAAGCTGCTGATGGCGGCCCGGCTCGAAGCGCTGGCGAACCAAATCAACCCGCACTTCCTGTTCAATACGCTCACCTCCATCTCGTCCCTCATCCGATCGAAGCCGGAAACGGCACGGGTCATCATCGGCAAGCTGTCTGGCCTGCTGAGGCGACTGCTCCGCAGCCAGGAGCACTTCGTCACACTGCGCGAGGAGCTCGAGGCGATCGACGAATACCTCGACATCGAACGCGTCCGCTTCGGGCCGAGCCTGGTCGTCGAGAAGGCCATCGACGAGCAGAGCCTCGATGTGATCGTGCCCAGCATGATCCTGCAGCCACTGGTCGAGAACTCGATCAAGCACGGCCTCTCACGCAAGGTCGGCGGCGGCCGGATCACCATCCACACGTCTCGTCGCGCCGGTCACGCCGTCATCGAAGTCGTCGACGATGGCGTGGGGATGCCGAGCGAGCGTATGGCCGCGACGAGCGAGCACGGCATCGGTCTGCGCAACGTCAACGAACGACTCCGCGTCATCTACGGCGCCAACTACGCGCTCCACCTCGACAGCGTGCCGGGCCAGGGGACGGTGGCCCGCATCGAGATTCCGGAGTTGATCGTGGCCGAGCGCGCCACGGCCTGAGCCATGGCGCCCCTGAGAATTCTCGTTATCGACGATGAGCAGCTGGCCCGCGAGGAGCTGTGCTTTCTGCTGGAACAGATCGGAGACGTCGAGATTGTGGGGCAGGCGGCAGACGGGGTGAGCGCCGTGAAGCTCGCGGGAGACCTGCGACCCGACCTGCTCTTCCTCGATATCCAGATGCCGGGCCTCACAGGGTTCGAGGTCGCCAGACGTCTGCTCGAGGCTGGCCTGCTGCCGCCCCTCATCTTCGTGACCGCGTTCGACCAGTACGCCGTCGATGCCTTCTCGGTCAATGCGGTCGACTATCTGCTCAAGCCGGTCGACGCGACGCGGCTCGCACAGGCCATCGAACGCGTGCGCCGCCGCCGGGCGTCCGACGAAGCTGCCAAACTGCCGCTCACGCCGGGAGATCTCGAAAGGGTGATTGAGGCGGTTCAGGCCCGTCAGGGGCGTCGTGAGCAGCTGGCTATCCGAGTGGGTGAGCGCTTCGTCCTCGTACAAGCAGACGAGGTTGTGCACGCGTCTCTGGTCGAAGAGGCCATAGTCGTGGTAACAAACACAGTGTCGGGCACGTCTAACTACAGGACGCTCGACGATCTGCAGGCCCGCCTCGACCCGGCGGTGTTCTGGCGGGTCCACCGGTCGCATCTGGTGAACATCACCAAGATCAAGGAGATCGTCCCCTGGTTCAGCCGCAATTACCTCCTGAAGATGAAAGACGCGAAGGCCACGGAGATTCCAGTCAGCCGCTCGCAGACGCGCAGGCTGCGGGACTACCTGCAGCTCTGAGCGCCGACTCGCCGAGTCCGGCCCGCCCCGCCGATTCACTCTTCCCCGCCGATCCGCACCTCGCGGAGATCGGTGTCCGGCTGCCCAATGGCGAGCTCGATTCGCGGTACCTGCCCCCCACCTTTAACGCGGCTGGCAGCGAGACCTTGGAGCGCGCGCAGAACCCCTACGATGCCAACCCGCTCGAGCCCGGGCCCCGGTCGTCGAGCCCGATGTTGTCCCGTGTGGGCGAAGAACTGCTGGCGTGGTTCAAGACGCTCGTGTCGGCTGCCGTGTATGCCACGCTCATCGTGACGTTCGGCTTTCAGGTGGCGAGGGTCGAAGGGCAGAGCATGGCCCCCACCCTGGCCGATCAGGATCGGCTCATCGTCAACAAGCTTGAGTATCGGCTGCCCAACCACTCGCCGCGCGTCGGCGATATCGTGATGCTGCTCTACCCGAACAACCCCGACCAGTCATTCGTGAAGCGGGTCGTCGCTGAACCCGGAGACACCATCCGCAGCGTAAACGGGCAGGTCTACCGCAACGACGTGCCCCTGCCGGGCGATTTCATTCCCGAGGAGTTTCGCTCGTACGACACGTGGGGACCCGAGGTCGTGCGCGAAGGCTATTACTTCGTGATGGGCGACCATCGCAACAACAGCTCCGACAGCCGCACCTGGGGATTCGTGCCCAAGAAATACATCATCGGCCGCGTACAACTGCGGTGGTGGCCGCTTGGGCACGCGCGCCTGTTCACCGACTGGCCCGACCGCCCGGCAGCCGCCGCGCCCCCCACGCCCGACACACCATCACCCGAGTAGCCACCTCTGGCCCTCTCCCCTCGAGCCCCGAGCCCCGAGCCCCGAGCCATCTCTCCTCGAGCCCCAAGCCCC
>JBDSZL010000061.1:0-213154 GCA_039925145.1 Vicinamibacterales bacterium
CCGGCGCTTGGCGCGCGACTATGAGCGCCTCGCGGCGACGCTCGCCGCTTATCACTATCTCGCCTTCGCGTGCCTCATGCTTCCGCACGCGCTGGCGGCCGGAAGTTCATAACAGGCTCTAGGCCGCTCCCCCGTGTTCCGTCCAGTCATGCCTGCGATCAGGCTCACCTGCATCCTCGTGGCCTGCACGATGACCACCGGCGGGCCCCTCGAGAGCCAAGGCGCAGCCGAGTCCATCGTCCGTCACGTCCAAACCCATCCCGCGTTCCGGAGCGCCGCATCGGTCTTGGACCGCGACTACTCGCGGTTCGTCGCCGAGACAATCGCGCTCACGGAAGTTCCTGCACCGCCGTTCAAAGAAGCGGCACGCGCTGCCGCCTACCTCGAGCTCTTGCGCGATGCCGGGCTCGTCGACGTCGAGCGGGATCACGAAGGCAACGTGATGGGGATGCGTCGAGGCGACGGAGGGCCGGTACTCGTCATCGCGGCGCACCTCGACTCGGTGTTTCCTGAGGGCACAGACGTGCGCGTCAAGCGCGACGGCACCATCCTCCAAGCGCCAGGAGTAGGTGACGATGCGCATGGCCTCGCGTTGCTGCTGGCACTCGCACGCGCGATGAACGAGGCCGGCGTTCGCACCACGGATGACGTGTTGTTCGTCGGCACGGTGGGCGAAGAGGGCGGCGGAGATCTTCGGGGTGCGCGCTATCTCTTCGAGAAAGGTCGCTACAAGAACCGGATCGGGCTCTTCGTGTCGATCGATGGAACCGGGTCAGGCACCGTCGTCACCAATGCCGGGGTGGCCAGCCTCCGCTTGCACGTCACGTTCACCGGCCCGGGCGGGCACAGCTACGGCTCGTTCGGCCTGGTGAGTCCCGCATTCGCGCTGGCGACCGCGATCCACAGTCTGTCTGAATTGACGTGGCCCGACGGCCCGAAGACGACCTACAACGTTGGCCAGATTGGCGGTGGCACGGCGATCAACGCGATTCCTGCCGAAGCATGGATGGATGTGGACCTGCGGTCGGAGTCTGCCGCCGCGCTGACCGATCTCGAGCGAACGTTCATGACGCTGTTGCAGCAGGCCGCCGCGAATGAAAACAGGGCGCGGTCAACCGAGGATGGATCGATCGCGGTGGATGTGAAACGGCTCGGCTCCAGACCTGCCGGCCGAACGCCATCCGGCGCGCTCATCGTCAAGGTCGCGATGGCAGCGACACGCGCCTTGGACCTTGTGCCCGCTCTCATGTCGAGCAGCACGGATGCCAATCTGCCGATGAGCCTGAAGGTGCCCGCGATTACCATCGACTCGGGAATGCCTGGCGGTCGCGTGCACTCGCCGGGCGAATGGCTGGACACGGACAGGCGCGCAGGCATTGCGGGATCTACTCGCGCGTTGCTTATTCTCCTGTCACTGGCTGGGCTGATCTGATCTGGCGGAAGTCCAGTGGTTCACGCGACCGGTCCGGAGAATTCCACTTCGAATCCTCCCGCGCCTGGCCGCTTGAGATCGAGCTGCAGCTTGAAGCGGTCTGCCACTTCACGCGCCACCGACAGCCCCAATCCGGGTGCGCCGGGACGACGGTTGCGGCTCTCGTCTCCCCTGAAACGTCGGATCGCCGTCAGACCGCGAAACTCTTCTTCGGTGACGCCGTGTCCCGTGTCGCCAATCCAGAGGCGAAAGCGCACGTCGTGTTCGTCGCGTGTGAGTGCCACCGTGACGGCACCGCCGGCGCGGTTGTAGCGGATGGCATTGTCGATCACGTTCGAGACCGCGCGCTCGAGAAGTGGCTCGTCGGCGTTGATTACGACGGCGGTGGTCGGCACGGTCATCTCCAGCGACACACCAGCGGTGTGCGCGAGAGCGCGATGACGATTCACCGCGCGGTCCAGCAGGCTGTTGAGATTCACCGTTGAAGTGGCGATGGTTCCCGGCGCGCGTAGCCGCGTCGCGGCGGTCAGGTTCTCGACCGCGCCGCCAAGGTGATGGGTCTCCTGAAACAGGGCCCGAAGGTCCTCGCGCGTCGCGGTTTCGGCCAGCACCATCGCCGCGAGCCGCTTCTCGAGTGACGCAATCGGTCTGGCAATGCCCTCGTCCGTCGCCTGCACAAAGCGACGGAGCGCCTCGTCCTGGTCTTCGATGCGTGCGCGACGCAGGTGAAGCTCGGTCGAGGCGTCGTTGAAGAGAAACGTCAATCCACTCAGCTCGTCCTTCAGTTTGTCTGGTGCAATAGCGCGGTAGTCACTAGCCGCCGATTCACGCGCGTCGGCAGCGAGGCGCCGGAGCCGCGTGAGTGTCGGCGTTGAGGCGAGAAAGGAAATCGCCAGACAGACACCGAACAGGCTCAGGAACGTGAGCGCGCGTTGCCGCCACTGGTGTGGAGGTGGTGCCATTCTGCCAAGGAAGTACATGCAGGGCGTTCCGATCCATCCGGTCGGCAGCGCCATCTGGACGCCCGTGCCCTGGTCGGTGCCATATACCGAGGTCACCGCGTCGCCGGACGCACGCAGGGCCCGCCGGAAGTCGGGTGGAAACCTGGCGCTTGCGGAACTGGAGCCGACAAACGCTTCGTCGTAAGCAAACAGCTCGAACGGCTGTGGGACGACCTTCGGGCGGGGCGGGAGGACGTCTGGAGTGGTCTCGACGAACACGCCGTTCGGCGGCCGGCCCTCGAGCGGTCCGGTCAGGAACCATTTCGGATCGCTCAGGCACCGCTCTCTGACCTGATCGTTCACCTGCGATCGCACGACTCGGTCGAGCGCCATCTCCGCATCTGCCCTGCGAACGCGATCGATCGCGTATGTCAGGGCCGCCGCCGCTGGCACGGCAATCAACACACAGGTCACGAGAACGCGACGGCGAATCATCATCTGCATGTTCCTTACGCCGCCCGGCAGCGGTGCGTTGCGGACAATTGCCCCGCAATCGCCGCTAGTCCTGGAGCCGCCAGAGATACCACGCTGCCACCGACCGGTAGGGTCGCCACGCCTCGGCGGCTCGCAGCATCGTCCTTGCCGCCGGTCGCCGCTTCATGCTCAGGAGCCGCTCGATGCCTTTCACGATGCCGAGATCCGCGACGGGAAAGACGTCTGGTCGATTGAGGTGAAACATGAGGAACATCTCGGCAGACCAGCGGCCCAGACCGCGCACCGCAGTAATCGCTTGGATCACTTCCTCGTCGGACTGCAGCTCGAGAGCCGCCAGGTTAAGCCGGCCGTCGATCACGTGCTCGGCCAGATCGCGAAGATAGGAAATCTTGGGGCGGCTGACGCCCGCTGCCCGCAGCTGATCCACGTCGACGTCGAGCAGGGTTTGAGGGGCGAGACGCTCGGCGCCGCCGACAAGAGCGAGCACGCGGCGATGGATGGTGTCTGCCGCCTTGCCCGACAACTGTTGTGCGAGGATGGCGCGCACAAGAGCACCGAACGGCGCGTTGGTGCGACTATCGGGCAGACAGCACCGCCCAACGCGTTTGATCAATGGTGCCAGACGCGGGTCCTGGCGCATCAGCCACCGGCGGGCGCGCTCGAACTCCTCGGGCGTAAACGGGGCAAAGAGCGGCGCTGGATCGACCGCTGCCGTCAACACCGGCCCCTTCTTCCCGCGCGAGGCAGGTTTAGGCGTGAGTGGAGAGGACATGGTTGATTCTGGCGAGCGCGCGGTCGCGGCCCACGAGCTCGAGCACCTCGAAGAGTCCTGGGCTGGCCGCCTGACCGACCACCGACACGCGCGTCGCGTGGATGAGCATCGCGGCCTTGATGCCCCGTTCCTGTGCGAGAGCACGAAGCGCGCTCTCGATGGCGGCCGCATCGAAGGGCTCAACTCCGGCCAGCCGTTCGGCCCATGCGCGTAGATGTGTCGTCACCACTTCGTCGCTCAAGTACTTTGCCGACGCGTCCGGATCGATCTCCACGCGATCGGCGACGAACGGACGAAGCTGCGGCACGAAGTCGACGAGACGGTGCGCTCGCGGCTTGAGGAGATCGACGACGCGCCGAAGCCAGGAGACCTGGTCGTTTTCGAACGACGGACGCCAGAGTCCGGCTGCCTCGATCAGCGGTCGCAGACGCCCGATCAGTTCACCAGCATCGAGCTTCATGATGTGCTGCTGGTTGAACCAGTCGAGCTTCTCGCTGTTGAACACCGCGTCGCCACCGCTGATGCCCTCGAGCGTGAACCGCGCGATCAGCTCATCGCGCGAGAACACCTCCTTGTCGCCGTCGCCTGGTGACCAGCCGAGAAGCGCTAGAAAGTTCACCATCGCTTCTGGCAGATAACCGGCCTTGTCGTACTCGCTGACCGCCGTCGCGCCGTGTCGCTTGCTGAGCCGCTTCTTGTCGGACCCCAGAATCAGGGGCACGTGGGCAAACAGCGGCACCGCGGCGCCCAACGCCCGATAGAGCAGAACCTGTTTCGGCGTGTTCGAGATGTGATCGTCGCCACGCACCACGTGCGTCACCTCCATCCCCACATCGTCGACCACGACGGAAAGCTGATAGGTCGGCGTGCCGTCCGAGCGCAGAATCACGAAGTCGTCGATCGCATCGTGAGCGACAGTGATTGGGCCATGCACCAGATCAGCAAAGCTGGTCTGGCCCTCGGGCACGCTGAAGCGCACCGCACGGGGCTGCCCCGCTGACTCGCGCGCGGCGCGATCGTCGGCAGACAGCGTGCGGCAGGTGCGATCGTAGATGAACGCTCCACCGGCCGCCTCTGCCGCGTCGCGCTTGGTCTTGAGCTGGTCCGGTGTGCAATAGCAGTAGTACGCGGCACCACCTGCGACGAGTGACGCCGCCGCCGCGCGATGGGCCGCCTGCCGCTCGGTCTGGAAGTACGGCCCGTGTGCACCGCCGACGTCCGGGCCCTCGTCCCAGTCGAGTCCGAGCCACCGCAGGCTCGTCAGGATCTCGGCGACCATGTCGTGCGACGATCGCTCCTCGTCGGTGTCTTCGATGCGCAGGATGAAGGTGCCGCCATGACGCCGGACGTAGAGCCAGTTGAACAGCGCCGTGCGTGCTCCGCCGACGTGCAGATACCCGGTGGGCGAAGGCGCGAACCGCAGACGAGGGGTCACGGGGAGAATTGTAGCGGCTCCGGCGACCCAGGCGCCGCACACCCGGAGCAATCAGCGGGGAGAGCGGCTAGTTGACGACGACCACCGGCATTGGCACCGAGAAGAGTCTATTGGTAGGGTCGTTGTCTGGATCGGTGTTGCCGACGGCCCGGCTGTAGGCGATGGCTGCGTGCAGGCGCTCACGATCGGACGCGCGCTGGTCGCCGCCACACAGGGCCGTTCCGAACATGATGTCGTGCTTATCGCCCGTGTGGTAAAAGCCCATCGCGTGGCCGAGCTCGTGCCGCACGGTTCCCGCACCGACTCGCGACGATCGGCACTCGCAACCAGCCGTGTGACCGTAGAGCTCGATCCATCCTCCGTCGGTCGCTACCTGGGCGCGACCGCAGACGGTCGGGTCCAGCTGCGATGGCCATTTCACCGTCAGCCATCCGCTCACACCTTCGCGGCTCTCTGTTCCGCGTTCCACACTCGCGATCCCGAACCGGCCACCGGTCCAGGCCGTGGCGTCGTCCACGAGAGCGGCAGCGACCGTCTCGAGTGTCGTCGTATCGATCGGACGACCTGCCTCGTCGACGGTCTTCAGGTAGACGCGGGGAGCCACCGTCCAGCGACGCAAGCTCCTCACCAGTCCAGGGTTGTCGTATGTGTCACGGACGAACCGGCGGTAGAACTCAGGGTCGAACCCGCCGCCGGTCGGGATCGCATCGAGGACGACCTGCCGCGAAAGCAAGGGGACCAGACTGAACGACCGTGGCACAATGCCCGCGCCGTCTAGCTTCACCCGCGGCGGCGCGCTCGCCACCGACTCCGGCGATTCAAAACTGAAGACACCGCCATCAGCCGTGGTCGTCGTCCGCTCATCCAGCGTCACGGTGATCCCCGCGAGTGGACTCCCAGTCGTAGTAGCCAGCACTCGGCCCGACAAGGTGTAGGTCTGAGGCTGTGCAGGAACCGACGGCGTCGTCGGCACCGGCGTGGGCGTGGTCGGGGCCACAGGAAGCGGTTGCGATGATTTGCCGCAGGCGGCAGCCAGGAGCAGCGCAAGGGGGAGCAGGCGTCGCACGGTCGCCGAGTTTACGCCAACCTCTTACCTTTCCACAACAAGCCGGCAACTCTCGGATCAGCGCGCAGCCACTGCCCTGGTAAGTATGTGAGTACCGGACCCAACGGTCACTCGCACGCAGGTCGAGTCGAGGGTCCCGCGCACGTCCCTGTTGTCGACGCGAACTGTCGTTGCAGTGTCGGCCCCGCTCGGTAGGCAGACAGATGCGGTCACGTTGGCGGGCAGGGTGAGCGTGGCTTTGTATTGGCTGGCACTGCGGTTCCAGGCGACTGCGATCTCGCCCCGCTCTGTCGTGATCGATCCTTTGGCCCACGGGAGAACAGTTCCGAAGTCGAGCGGTCTGATCTGCACCTCTTCGTATCCCGGCTTCGTGGGCTGGATGCCCAGGATGTAGCGGACGTATGCCTCGAGGCCTCCCGTGCCCCACGCGTGCGACTGGCTGTTGCCGTCGACGTCTGCCGTCCACGATTCCCAGGTCGCGGTTGCGCCCCTCGCGAGGCTCCGAGCCCATCCGGCGTCCCAAGTGGCATTGGTGAGCAGGTCGATCAGGTGCTCGCCTTGATGAGACTCGCCAAGCGCGCGGATCAGATAGAGCACCGTGACCATCCCGACGCTCATGCGGAGATCCTTGACCTTCGTGATGACACTCGCCCGGTTCGTTTCCGGCACGAGGCCGAGCGCCAGCGGAAACATGTTCGCGTGCTGCGAGACGTGCGTGCTGGGCGTACCGTCGGCCCTCAGGCCGTCCACGTATACCCCATCGGCATTGAGCAGCTTCGCGTTGATGGCGGTCTTCAGTGCCTCCGCGCGCTGGCGATACAGCTCGCGATCGGCCGGCCGGTTCGTCACCTCGGCTATCCGGGACATGACGTCGAAGTCGGCGTACGCCCAGCCGTTCACGACAGTACGGGCCGCGGTGGTCATGTCGTATCCGTACCGCATCGACGCCGGCCAGTCGATGATGCCGTGCACATAGCCGCCGCTGCCCCCCGGAATGTCGGTGATGAGGCCGGTCGCCGCGTTGCGCGCGCGGTAGACGTATTCGGCGACGTCCTTCAGGCGGTCGTACTGATCCTCGAGAAAGCGACGGTCGCCGGTTTCCATGTAATACGACCAGACCCACAGCAGAAACGCCTGGGTGTAATCCGGTATGTCGCGCGCGTTGTCGTTGTTCGGATAGACCGCGTTGATGCGGCCGCGGTCGGCCTCCGACGGCCAGAACTGCTCCATCGACCTGATGAACTCGTGCAGTTGCCGCTCTGACAACAGCCGTTCCCCGTACACGGGCATCGCCATCGTGCTCATGATCGCGCCGTCGCCCAGGAAACCGCCCTTCTCTCGTGTTGGTGTGTCGACAAACTCCTCCTGGGCTCCGACGGTCAGCGAGCGCTTCATCAGGTTCCAGACGGCGTTCAGGGTCTCGTTTGGAGAGTCGAATGACGACCTCGTGGAATCCATGCGGCTGTGGCGCACGACGAACTTGAAGTTCGACGCCGCAATCGGCATCGGCGCGTGCTCGATCTGGAAGAACCGCAGGCCCACGTATTCCGTGGGCGCGTACACGAACGTGCTGCCGTTGAGCTCCGCGAAATAGCTGAGGTCTGCCGCCTGATTCTTCGTCGGATCGATCCTGCCGTTTGCGCCAAGCGTGTACCCGCCGAGCATGGTGACGAGCTGGCCAGGCGTACCGCCGCTGAACGTGATTCGCGGCGTCCCCGCGTACACCTTGCCGAGATCCACCATGTATGCGCCGTCGCCGATCGGTGTGACGGATGCAGGTCTAATCTCTTCTTCGACGATGCGCGTGAGGTCAGGCTGGGGAGGATTCACCCACGGAGCCACGGGCTGGGGGCCGATCGACTCTACGGGCGCCCACGCCGTGTCGTCGAACGACGGTTGGTTCCACAAGGGCAACAGCTTGCGCGCGTCGATGCGCTCGACATAGCCAATACCTTCGCCTGGATTGCGGCCAAGTTGCCCAAGCACCCAGGACGGCGCCTGCAATTGCTTCCACGAGCCGTCGGTATTCACCGTGACGATCGAGCCGTCCGCGTAGTGAATGACCGCCTTCATCAGGACGCCGCGCGCGCTCGTTGCGCGGCCCTGCCCGCCACCGAACCAGTGGTTGAACAGCGCGAACAGATTGGCGCCTGGACGAACACGCGCGGTGATGTCGAATCCGTTGTAGTACTGAAACTGAGGGTATTGATAGGCCGGCCCTTTGCCGACCGGTTGTCCGTTGATGAATAGCTCGTACTTGTGCACGCTCGTGACGTACACCGTTGCCCGCTGCACGGGTTTGGCTGGGAGACGGACACTCTTCCGGTAATAGGTGTAATCGTCGACGTCGGTGCTCGCTCGACGGATCCACTGCGCGCCTGCCCAATCGGCGTTGTCGAGTGGCCCCACCACGAAGTGGCTCGGGGCCGAGAACGGACCACGCACGCCGCTTTTGTCCCACGTCCGCACCTGCCAGAAATACTGGCGGTCGGCGCCGAGCTGCGGCCCTCGGTAGTCGACGTGACTTTGCTGCCGGCTGCGGACTTCGCCGCTGTCCCACACGTCGGCACGGCCGCTTGCCAGCAACTGCGCTGTCGAGGCTACGCGGATCTGATAGGTCGTCTGCAGTTCGTTCGGGTCGGCATCATGAACGCGCCAGCCGAATGATGGCCGTGGCCCCACGCCAATCGGGTTCACGTCGTCATCCACCGTCAGGTGCGAGGGCGCTCGCGGGGGCCCAGCCAGGAGGCGGGCTTCTGAAATGAGAACCAGTGACGAGAGCGCCAGCAGGACGGGCAGCAGACGAGCGTGGTGAATGGGCATAGGTGTCGGCGGATTCTACAGCCGAGCGCCGGTTCCGTATCGATCGTTGAATCGCGGCGCCCGGCTACGCCGGGCTGGCGGCCGTGAACGCAGTCGCCCAGGCGCTAGCACCTCTCAGCTGGCGAAGCTCCCATCGGCGAGTGGTCGTGCGCGCCAAGAGCGTTGCGACCGTCTTGAAGGCTCCTCACGTCGTCCTTGACCATCGCGGCAAAGAGGCACACACCGGGTGTGTTTCCGAGGACAAGGATGCCGCCCAGGTAATAGCAGGTCATCGCGATGCAGAGCGGCATCCAGAACTCACCTACCGTGGTCGCGAATGCCAGTCCGATGAAGGCGAGGATGCCCAGATCCGACGCGACAGCCCCAAGCCGCTGGCGCGCGTCGGGCAGCAAGCGGCCGCCTCGGCAGAGCGGACGGATTTTCTCGATCGACAACTGAACGAGGGCGGACGCCCTCGGCTGGGGGGTGACCGGTTCGGCCGGCTCGCTGCCGGGCAGCACGGTCGGGGCTGCGGCGATTGGTGCCGGTGGCTCTGCGGCGGGGTCGGGAAACAGGTCCAGAAACTCACGTGTCACCGTCGTGGCGTCCAGGCCCACCGCTTCGGCGTAGGCCTTCACAAAGGACCGCCGGTAGATGCCCCCCGGCCAGCGGGAGACGTCGTCATGCTCCAGCGCCTGGAGCAGCGGGGTGGCGATTTTGGTGTTTGCGGCAATCGACGCCAGGGAAATCCCGCGCCGTTCTCGTTCGTGGCGCAGCCGCGCGCCAAAGGAAATGTCGGTCAAAGCTCGACCTCAGCGTGAAAGCTCCTGGCGTCGGCAGTCGTACAGGTGCCGAGCGGCGGGGGGAGCTCGCCGAACAATCGAGAGTCCAGGGCGGCAGAAGTGCCGGTATCCGGCTTATCGGTCGAGGTCCGCAGGCTATACAGGGGAAATGCGGCTTTTTAGTACGGCTGACGACGAGTCGAACGCGTGGGAACGTTCGTTTCTCGAGAGCGCTGGCTATCACGCCATGTGCCACAATACGTATCGAGTCATGGCCGGCTTCTGGCCGGTGTCGACGGACGGCTTCGCGGAGCTGATGAACTCGATTCCCAAGCTCATCTTCACGCGCAAGGGCCTCGATGCGGATGACGCGGCAATCACGCCTCGCGCTGTCGAGGAGGCCCGTAAGCATCCCAAGGACAAAGCGCGTCCAGACGACGGCATCATCCGCAGCTGGACGCATCCGCGCGTCGCGAAGGGTGACCTCCGCGAGGAAATCGCGAAGCTGAAGGGCGAAAGCGGCAAGGACATCGTCGCGTACGGTGGCGCATCATTCGCACAGAGTCTGATCGAGCTCGACGTCGTCGATGACTACCGGTTCCTGATCCACCCTGTGGTACTCGGAAGCGGACTGCCCGTCTTCACGAAGGCGAAGAAGCTGATGGAGCTGGAGCTTGTCGAGGAGCGCCGCTTCCCCAAGGGTGCCGTCGCTCACGTGTATAACCGGAGGCCCCGCTGATGAGCTGGAGCGGGACTCGAGACAGGAACCGTGCGCAAGAGGGTGAGGGTCGGCGAACCGGCGAGCGCCTGAGCCTTGCGCGGCGACTGGGCCACCGGCAAGATGGCGCGCAACTTCTGGGTCTCAGGATTCGAGTTCGAACTGTTTAGAGCTTCGCTGTCTGCCGTGGTTCTCGGCAGTCTCACGATTCTGTCGAGGCGCGGAGAGCCTTGGAGATGTCGGGCGCAAGAAATGCTCAGGCGGGGGCCGTCTCCAATGCCACATGCACGGAGTCGGATTCTGACACCGAGAAGTTGAGCTTTTCGAAGCCGATCGCTCGGCCGCTTCGGTCCTTGATGAGCACGACTTCGTCGCCGGTCTCTTCAGACACGTACTCCAGCGAAGGGTCTGTGAACCAGACCGTCAGCGTCTGACCCTCGCGGTCGTGGAAGACCCCCGGAAAGACCCGGCGCGCCATCGGCTCCTTAAGCCTGACCGACTTGTTCTCCTCCAGCGTGTGCAGGTCGTCCAGCCGCCGCAGGAAAAGCAGATAGGTGATCTGCTCGATGACCTCGAGCGGGTTGGAGATGCCGCCAGACCACAACGCATTCCAGATCTGGTCGACTTGGCCCTTGATGGCGCCAGTGATCATGAATTCCCCGTTATGCCTGGAGCCAGTGTTCGACCGGCTTGGTCAAGAACTCTTCCAGCGAGATGCCGTCGCCTCCCACCAGCAGCGTGCGCTTCGGCTTGAAGGCCTCCGCGAAGGCGCCAAGCCCTGGAAAGGCATCGGGCGCCCGGCCGCTCTTCACCTCGATTGCGATGACCGTGCGGCCGGCACGCACCACGAAGTCCACCTCGCGGTTCCGTTCGCGCCAGTAGAACAGGTCGCAGGCACCGCCCGCCGCCGCGTTGGCGAGATGCGCGCCCACAGCCGACTCGACGAGGCGCCCGCGAAACTCGCGGTCGGCCCGCGCTTCCTCGGGTGAGAGGCCGGACTGTGCGGTCATGAGCGCCGTGTTCATCACCTGAAGCTTCGGGCTCGATCCGCGCTGACGAACAGCCTTGCCAGCGTACTTCTGGAGGCCTGTGAGCATCCCGGCGCCGCCCAACAGCTCGAGGTAATGCGCCAGCGTGGTGGCATTGCCGGCGTCCTGAAGCTGTCCGAGCATCTTTGTATACGAGAGCACCTGGCCGGAATAGCGGCAACCCAGCTCGAACAACCGTCGCAAGAGGGCCGGCTTGTCTACCCGTGTCATCAAGAGGACATCGCGGGAGATGGTGGTCTCGATCAGCGCATCGAGCAGGTAGCGCCGCCAGCGTTGCGGGTCCTTGATGATCGGCGCAGCTCCCGGATAACCGCCGAAGTACAAGTACTCCTCCAGCGAAAAGCCGAACGCGGCGCGCATCTCGGCGAATGACCAGTGCGGCAGGTGCACGACTTCAAATCGACCGGCCAGGCTCTCGGTGAGCCCTTGTTGCATCAAGAGGGGCGCCGACCCGAGCAGGACGACCTTAAGCGGGCGACGGGCGCGCGAATCCTCGTCCCAGAGCCGCTTCACGGACTCCGACCAGCGAGGGATCTTCTGCACCTCGTCCAGGACCAGGACGGCTCCCGCGTTGCCAGCGTCGGCCGCCGCCAACCGCCCACGCTCCCACTGCGCCGCGAGCCAGGCGGTATCGCCGACCGTTGGCTCATCGGCAGAGATGAAGACACTCGGGATGTCCAAGGCGCTCAGCACCTGGCCGACCAGAGTGGTCTTGCCCACCTGACGAGCGCCTGCAACGACCTGCAGGAATCTGCGGGGCTCGCGCAGCCTGGCCACGAGGGTGCCCGCTTGCTGCCGTTCGAACGCCGGGTTCCCCGCCGTGCTCATTGCCCTGAGTAAATTTACTCAGTATCGTGAGCGGCGTCAAACGGCCGAGGTTAGCGCACTCCGGTGGCTTGCTGGCGATTGCCGGGATACACACTTTTCGTGCGTACTTCGGCAATTGCCAGTCAGTGACGCCCGTCCCTGTCCTGGACTTTCAACCGCAGGTGGACCGATCGACAATCCGCGACTTCGAAAGCTCCTTCAAACAGAGCTTGATGGCAGCGATGACTGCAGTTCAGAATTAATGAACAACGCAAAATCCTGAACACTTTACCGTCACATTCTTCACGCCCGGCAGGTCGATGACCGTCGGCGTGTTGACGAGCCGGTAGCTCTCGTCGACGACGCTGACGGTTGTAGATCGGAATGCCCTGATGCTCGTAGCGGCCGAAGCCTCCGTGAACGTGCCCACAAATCACGACCCTCAGGCGAACTCTCTCGATCGCCACGAGCAGTTCTCGGCTGCCGACGTGCTCCACACGACGTGAGTCCGGGTCGAAAGTGCTGTCGCCGTACCCATATGGTGGTGGTGCGACACCAGTGCGTCGATGCTGTCGGGGATCCGACTGCTGGATCAGCCGTTTTCCGTACAGAGTTTTGGAGACAGGGAGGGTCTCCGAAGAAAAGATCAATGGATAGAACAACTTAACATGGCGGTGAGGCAGGGATTCGAACCCTGGGTAGAGGTTTAAGCCCCTACAACGGTTTAGCAAACCGCCGCTTTCGGCCACTCAGCCACCTCACCGGCGCTGCAAGTATACCCGGCGGCAGGACGTGGGCGAAAGCGACGCCGTCCCATCACGCCGCTGGGGCACGCGCCCGCCCCGGAACCTGCCCTTGCCAGCCCGCCGACGCTCTTGTGGAGCATGCGCGTCAGGCGAACGGATTCTCGTCGGTGCTCGGCCCGTAAACCGACGGCAACGCCACCCCCCCCTCGATGCCTACCAGTACAGTTGCGTAACACATCTGTTGTCATATGCAACACTTCTGTTGTATTAGTCGTCGGTGAATACCATCAAGAAGAATCTTGGGCTGAGGTAGGCCAGAGGGTCGCCAGCGACTACGACGGCCAAGAGGGAGAAGGCTGTGGACTATCGCGTTGTTTTCGAACCGGACGACAACGGTACGGTTCTGGTGTCGTTCCCGGACTTCCCGGAGGCCCACACGTTCGGCGAGACGAAGGAGGAGGCGCTTGTGCGCGCTGAAGATGCGCTCGCGACGGTCATTCAGGCATACATCACGGACCGACGTCCTGTCCCGATGCCGTCGGCGCCGAGAAAGAAGGATGTGCGTTTCACGCTGCCGGTCACCATGGCGATCAAGTTGGCGCTGTACCGATCGTTGCTCGAGACACGCACGACGAAGTATGCGCTGGCGAAGAAGCTCGGCTGGCACGTGCCGCAGGTCGATCGACTGTTCGACGTCCGCCATCGTTCTCGACTTGACCAGCTCGAGGCTGCGGCGAAGGCCCTGGGTAAACGCGTCGAGGTGCACGTCGCCTGAACACCGGAGGCACCCACTGCGAGAATTGATGTCAGCGTGCCAACGGGGTCGAAATTATCTTGGGTCTGGACCAGCGATCGCAGCGAACAGCCCCTTCACAACATCGGGAACGTCGGACTGTCCCACAAGCGTCCACGTGAACGTGGCCATCATTGTTGTTCCATCGGGTTCCCGTCGATACGCGGTGACCCTCCGCGTGTCACAGTCCATACACAGGCTGCCCCGTTTGTCCGACCACTCCGCGGCCACAAGCCCAGGGATCAGCGACATGATTCTGGCTTTCGCACTCCGAATCGCGCGCTTATTGCAGTCGGATATGTTGCAGACGATTTCGTCCACGGAGCTGACGGCGATGCTGCGGGTTTGTTGTCCCGTCAGCCCGTTGCGCGTCGCGACCTCAACAACCCACGATCCTGGCTTCGGGGACAGCGCCGGTAGCGGTTGGGGCGTCCTCACCGCTTGGCCCTTTGGCAGGGCCGCGCAGGAGGCGACCAGAAGCATCCCGAAGGCGAACCTCAGAGACCTGCCGTGATTCCGCATAAATACGTCCAATCTGCGCGTGACGGTTAAACGAGCACCCGTGAGACAGGTCACGGGTGGCATCCTACTTCGTCCTCTGCCCACGTAGGAGTGGCCTCTGTGTAGATAGAACGATCGGTTCCAGTTTTCTTGCAGATGGCTGCAGCATCGACGTGGCCGCGGGGCTCGAGGGCGACGTTCGATCGGCGATGCGTCCGGGTCGCCCGATTCACCGACCTTCAGTCGAGTGGCCCGCTGAGACGCTCACCAAGAACACGCCGGTTCCGAGAGTTCCATCCGGTCCTCGATCTGATTCTCAAGGATGATCGGGCCAATGTTCATACGGGCGAACTCAATGTGCGCCCACCGCCTGCGCCCACTGGTCGCGAGCTCGTGAGGGCTCAAGTGGTCGCCACACTGGGGGATTTCGGTATTCGACGAAATCGCGACGCGAGGAAGCCGGTCAGCCCGGCCGGCGCTCCGGCCTGGTGGGGCCACGGGTCATGTCACAAAATGCGACCGGCCGGCGTTAGGTGAGTGTGCAGATGGAGCAGGCGGAGGCCCAAGCGACCGACCGCGCGATGCCGGCGGACTTCGAAACGTTGTTTCGCCTCAACTACGCGCAGGTCGCGCGTGCGGTCGCCCGTATTATCGGCGACCCGGCGCGCGCCGAAGAACTGGCCGTCGAGGCGTTCTGGAGGCTGTCGCGGCGTCCAGAAGCACAGACCGGCCAGGGCGGCGGCTGGGCGTACCGAACCGCCGTCCGGTTGGCCCTCGACGAACTCAGACGCCGTGCGCGCCGCGAGCGCTACGAACGGCTCTTTTCGGCCGTGCGATCGGCACCCAGACGTCCCGACTCGTTGTTCTTTGCCGCCGAACAGCAGGGACGAGTCCGAACGGTCCTCGCGTGCCTCGCCGCGCGTGACGCCGAGTTATTAGTGCTCCGATCCGCCGAGTTGAGCTACGACGAACTCGCCGCCGCTCTCGTGGTGAGTCCAACCTCGATTGGAACGCTGCTCGCCCGCGCACGCGGGGCGTTCCGAAAGGAATACGTGAAACGCTATGGGACACCAGGAACCCTCTAACGCACACGACGACTCGTGGATCGACCGCGATCTTCGCACGCTCGCGGCGCCGGCCACCTTTCAGCCCGACGTGAGCGGCGCGCGCGTCCGGCTCGCTCGACGTGCGGCTCGCGCGGCAAGGCACCGCCGCGAGCTCGTCGCTAGCTTGGTTGCCGCCATCGTCCTTCTCGTCGCGTTGCCCGGCTCACGGGCGATCGCGGCCCAGCTCTGGCAGCGCTTGGTCTTGGGCCGGGTGGTGGTCGTCAACATCGAACGTCCGAACTTGCCTGAGTCCGTCACCGCCGCGTTCACCATGACGCCGTCCTCGTCGAGGTGGACGACGATCGATGATCGGGCTCAGGCTGAGCGGCTCGTGGGGTTTCGCCTGATGCTCCCTGCCTCCGGCGTGCCTGGAATGCCGGGCTTCCAGGTGATCGAGAACCTCAGGCTGACCACCTCGCCCCTGAAGGTTGATGACATCCAGCAGGCGCTCCGAGCCGCCGGCATCACTGACGTCGATATTCCAGGCGCGTGGGAAGGGACCACACTCGTCGCAGAAGGCGGACCGGTGATTGTCGCCGTGTATCGAGACGACGCCGGTCAGCGAGACGTCCAGGTGATGCAAGCGGCGCCGTTCCACATGACCACGTCATCGAGCCTTCAGTTCGGAGACTTCATGACGCTGGCGTTCAGGGTCTTCGGGGCGGGACCGGCGGCAGCGCGCGAGCGGGGCTCGCGTCTTCAGACCAATCCCGGGCTCGTGATGCATTTTCCTGGGCGGGCCACGGCCATCGATGTCCCGCTCCGATCTGGTGAGTGGGGCGTATTGGTTGGCGAGGGCCAGCCAGAAGGCGCGGGCTTCTTCTGGAGCACGCCGGGCCGTATCTTCGCCCTGAGCTCTGAAACGTTGACGCCGGCGGAGGCGGCTACAATCGCCAATTCCGTGCAGTGATCGACGGAACTCGGACTTGTCTGTGCAATTGATCAGAAGAGATGAAGTGGCCGGCATCTTCAGGGGCGATACTGACCCCGAGAGGAGCCGACCATGGAACACATCGGGATCGACCTTGGTAGCAAAGAGAGCCAGATCTGCGTGCGAAGCGCCTCTTGAGAGATCCTGCTGGAACGGCGCTGCCGGACCGAGCGGCTGGGCGCGTGCTTGAGCGTGCGCTCGCCCGGGGCGCGTCATCGTCGAGACCTGCACCGAAGCGTTTCGTGTCGCCGCCACGGCCCAGCGTGCCGGCCATGAGGTGCGTGTCGTCGCGGCCACGCTGGTGCGGTCGCTAGGTGTCGGCCAACGCGGGCTGAAGAACGACGTCCGCGATGCCCGGGTGTTGAGCGAGGCGTCATGTCGCATGGAGTTGCCCTCGGTGCACATCCCAACGGTGATCGCGCAAGAGGTCAAGGCGATCTGCGTGTCCCGCGAAGCGCTCATCAAGACGCGGACGCAGCTGGTTGGCCGTGTGCGCAGCTACGTGCGGGGGCGACTCGGACGGGTGCTGCGGGTGACGCCCGAGAGTCTGCCCAAACGGGTGCGGACGGCGCTCCTCGAGGATCCCGACGGGCTGCCGGCACACCTGGAGCGCGAGCGCTCATCCGGAGCATGCGCGTCAGGCGAACGGGTTCTCGTCGGCGCTCGGCCCGTAAATCGACGGCAACGCCACCCCGAGCTGCCTCAGATACGTCGTCAACTGACCGCGATGGTGATACCAGTGGTTGAGCATGATCGCGCGCAGGAACGCGACACGCGGCAGCGCGAGCAGCTCGCGGTCGCCGTCGACCATGCGCCACGTGCTCATCACGGTCTCATCGTCCATGCCACCAAGCGTCTCCCGAGCCAGCGCGAGACTCTGATTGAGAGCGGGCACCAGCTCCGACGCCGTCTTCAATTCGGGGTCCTTGAACTGCGGGACGGGAGACGGCGACGGCGATGCGGCGAGCCGCGCGACGCCACCCGGCACCTGCGCCACATGCATGGCGAGCTCGCCAAGCGAGCGCGCTTTTGCGTGAGGCCGCCATGCGAGAGATTCGTTGGGCACGCGCTCGAGGACGCGCCGGGTCGTGTGAGCTTCGTGTTCCAGTTCCTGCAACAGACCGTCGATGATTGCCATCTCTATCCTTCTTCCTGGTTGAAACTCAAGCCGTGCGCAGACGCCGCTTGACGCCTTCGAGCATCTGCGTCCAGCCCTGTGAAAATCCGTCGCTGTAACCGTCTGGAATGAGGCCGTAGGCCGCGTGATGCAACGTGATCAGTGTGTCCTCGCCGGCCGCGGTGAGGCGATACTGGACGTTCGACACCACGGGGAACGACAGCATGAGAGGACCCGTGATTTCGAGCAACGTCGGCCGTTTGATGGCCTGAACGTGCCCCCAGAAGTGTCCGTTGCTGTCACCGAGGTCTCGAAACCACCGGCCACCAGGCCATGCCTCGAGAATCATCGGCAACGGCTGGCCGGTGTGCCCCTGGTTGCCAGGTCCCATCTGCTCGAGCAACGCGTCGAAGGTCGACGCCAGCGACGAACGCACAAGAATTTCCTGCGTCAGGTCGAGATGCGATTCACGTGTCTGAATATCAGTCGTAACCATGATGACTCCGTTGTGTGCGCTGTCGGTTCAGGTACGCTCGGCGCGATCCTTCACGCCATTGAGCTGGTTGCGCCAATACCGTTCGAACTGCCTGGCCCATTCGTGCAAGGGACGGATCGCGTGCACGTTGGTGCGGTAGAGCACCTGCTTGCCATCCCGCCGCGCATCGACGAGGCCCACCTCGCGAAGCACTCGCAGATGCTTCGACACGGAAGGCTGTGCGATTTGCAGCTCGGTCACCAGGTCGCCCACCGGCCGCTCGGCATCCGCGAGGAGCGCCAGGATCGCCCGCCGCTGTGGCTCGGCGATGGCGTTGAAGAGGTCTGAGTTGGGAGCGGCACGAGGCACGACGTCCATCATATTCCAGTTGCGGAATATGTCAAGACTGCGCCCAAAAGGCCATGTCACCGCCGGGTTAGCTGCCGTCCGGCTTCTGCAAAACCGCGACGAGTCCGCTCACCGCCTCGCCATACTCGTAACGCAAGGTGACGACATCGAGCTGGCGCACGGCGAGGCCAGCCACGGCGGCGACGTCGCGCACGTGATCGGGATGATGCGCGTATCGACCCGAGTCGGTCAGGCGGAAAGGACGGATATCGGTGAGCTCGAGCGTGAACGCGATGCATCCGCCGTTCGCAAGATATGCGCTCGCTGGCACCACGACCTGCGCGAGATCGCCGAAATAGATCAGCGCGTCGCAAGCGGCAACGAGGTTCACCGGCGACTCCACGGCGGAGCTGCGACCGAGCCATTCAGTAATCTCCGCAACTTCGAGACGGTCATACAGACCTGTCGCAGCGGCACGCGTCACCATCGCCTGCGAGAGATCGATTCCAATCAAGCGCCTCGCGTACGCGCGGAGCAGGCGACCTGCCAGCCCGGTTCCACATCCCAGTTCGAGCACGTCGAGATCGCGAGGCTCGCCGAGCACCTGGCGAATCGCCGTATCGAGACAGGCCGGCGCGCAATAGTCGAGATCGCCGCACATGTTCTCGTCGTAGAACGATGCAAAACGCGCGTAGAGCTGCTCGATGCACCTGTCGGGCGCGCGCGGCGGCGGCGCTTCGTCGCGAAGCGACACCATCACGTGCGCAATCTCCGCATCGTCTGGCTCAAGCGTCAGGTACTGGTCGTAGGCATCGTGTGCAACGGCACGACGACCCAGAATGTGAGCCAGCTCACCGAGGGCGTGCCATTGCGAGGCAGATGCGGAATCGAGGTATGCCGCCTGCCACTGGCAGACGAAGGCCGCCTGAATCAGTCCTTCGTCTCTGAGCTCCCAGGCGCGCTCGCTGAACACGCGCGCATCCGTCTGGTCGGCACCGCACGGGACTGCGTGTTCGGCAGTCACCGTCTCGGTAATAAGTCCTGACGTCCGGGCCGACTCGATCCACGCGCGACAAGCCTGAGCGCCAAGCGGCCCCAACAACGGACCAACTGCCGCTTCGATATCGGCGGCCGTACGCGTGCCGTCGCAGAGTTCAGTAATGAGGGCTGCAGCAGGATTGAGGTGTGAGAGGAGGCGGCTGCGCAAGTCGTACGCGACGTACCCGTTGTCGTCAGCCGCGAGAGCAATCGTGGGACTCAGACGAAGCCGGGCCATCGGTACGGCGTGAATGCGGGTTCGAACTGAAGCCGGTGCGGTGTCTCAGGCAGCCGTCCCGAGTCCGCACCGGACAGTCGCGCACGGGAGAAAGACTATCCCCTGCCGGTGCCTTTGCCACGGCCGCCCTCGCCCTTACCCTTGCCACGGCCGCCACGGCCGCCGTCACCTTCGCCTTCTCCCTTGCCTTTGCCCTTGGCCTTGCCTTTGGCTGCTTTCCCCTTGCCCTTCCCCTCTCCACCAGACCGATCCTGCGCGAGCAGGGTGGATTCGGGCAGACCGAGAAACGCGAGGGCCGTGCTGCCGGCAAGTATCTGCTTCAGAAAACGACGACGATGCGGAGCTGCGGCGGCGACGAGCGGATCGAGCGCCTTGCGGGAATCATTGGACATGGGGAGTACTCCTCGACGTCATCATACGCCCGAACACGGCTCCGTCCAGGCAAGACTGCTGTATGCTGCCGTTCCATCCGCGGCATGCCTCGCTGGGGCGACTACGCGTCGTAAAAGTGCGGGACGGATCGGACCTGCCCGGCATGATGACGGCGGGCCTGTTTAACAACACCTGGCAGATCCGGAAGTAGACGCGGGCCGCTCCATCCACCCGAGACATCAGCAGGCAGCATCATGTTAGACATCAGCATTCGACATCGACGAGGGGGTATCGCGCGGCTGATCGGCACCGCACTCGTGGGTGCCTGCACGGCAATCACGCTGCCAGCGCAGAACGGCGCACGGATCAGCCAGGATCGACTGCTGCACCCCGAGGCCGAGCCGCACAACTGGCTGTTGATGAACGGCGACTACGCGTCGACGCGCTACTCGAGGCTCACGCAGATTAACCGCGACAACGTCAAGAACCTGCGCATGGTGTGGGCCCTGGCGCTCGGCGGCATGCAGGATCTCGGGCAGAACGGTCCCGAGAACGAGCTCAATCCCCTCGTCGACAACGGCGCCATGTACACGAGCGACGGCTGGGGCACCATCTACAAGATCGACGCTCGCGAGGGCAACCGCGGACAGTTCCTCTGGGTGACCGATCCAGGCGTGAAGCACCAGGGCAACGTGCCACGCACGCGGGGCATCGCGCTCTGGGAAGATCTCGTCTTTGCCAATCTGCCCGATGGACGAGTCATCGCGGTCAAACAGGACACCGGCGAGATTCTGTGGGACAAGATGGTGGCGGTCGCCAACGAGTTCGGCAGCAAAGAGAAGTTCTACACGGCTCCAATCGCCGCCGAAGGGAAGGTGATCATCGCCAACGGCGCTGGAGACGGCAAGACGCGCGGGTGGATTGCAGCCCTCGACGCTCGTACGGGCAACGAACTGTGGCGGTGGTACGTCGTGCCCAAGCCCGGCGAACCAGGCAGCGAGACGTGGAAAGACACCAACAACGCGTGGAAGACAGGCGGCGGTGGGCTGTGGCAGACCGGATCCTACGACCCGGCCACCAGGCTGACGATCTGGGGCACGGGCAACCCGATCCCGCAGTACGACCCCCAGGCGCGGCCCGGCGACAACCTGTACACGAATGCCGCTGTTGCGCTGAACATCGATACCGGCAAACTCGCCTGGTTCTTCCAGTACACGCCAAACGACTCGTGGGATTTCGACGAAGTCGGCATCCACATGCTGTACGACGAAACCATCGACGGCCGGGTCCGGAAGGTCGTCGGGCACTTCGCGCGCAACGGGTTCTTCTACTCGCTCGATCGCACGAACGGCGCGTTCATCAAAGGCGCGCAGTACGTCAACGACCTGAACTGGACCAAAGGGCTCGATCCGAGGAGCGGTAAGCCGCTCGAGTACGATCCAAAGCTCGACGTGCAAATCTACAACCCGGCGGCGCGCGCGCTGCGTGGTGACGCGATGAAGCGTACGTGTCCCACCTGGCATGGCGGCATCGCGCACCAGCCGACGGCATACAACCCGGTGAGGCATATCGCCTACGGCGTTGGCATCGAGGGATGCTTCTCGTCGACCGGAGCGACCGTGGCGTTCCAGTCACCACAAGGCGGCATCGACGAACGGGCGAGCGAGCGACGCTCGTACACGAGCGACCTGTATTACGGCTCCGTCACGGCCTTCGACACGTCCGCGCACAAGATCATCGCCAAGGCGCGTACCGACATCGAGATTCGATCGGGCGCCACCGACACGGCCGGCGGCGTCCTGTTCACGGCGCTTCAAGACGGATGGCTCGTGGCCTACAACGACCAGAGTCTCGAAGAGCTCTGGCGCTTCAACGTCGGAACCGCACTGAAGGGTGCGCCCGTGACCTACGCGGTGGGCTCGAAACAGTACGTGGCCGTGCAGGCGGGCGGCCGGCATCAGCATCCGGTTCGGTACGACAAATACCAGGACGCCAGCTATCTGTTCGTGTTCGCGCTGAACTGATCGCCGCAGCGCGGCATTCGCGATTAATGCAGATCGCGGCAGGGATCGGCGTCTTCGCCCCAGAAGGCCACGCACTTGGCGCGATCCATCGGGCCCTGGCCGACGACCTTCGTCATCAGGAAATCGACGAGGAGGTCGACTTCGCGCGGTTGGAGCGTGGAAGGCGGATCGGGCATCCGAGTGGTCAGCTTCTGCAGGTCGGCTTGCGTCATTCCCGAGCAACGCCCGTCCGTATAGGCAAACTTGTCGAAGGCCGGCATCTGGGTGTTCGGCCTCCCGCATTTGATCGTCATCACGACCAGTTCGCGTGGCAGCTTGCTCTCACGCAAGTTGGCGCCCGACGGCATCTGGTTGTCGAGCTTACTGCCGTCACCGGCCCATCCGTGACAGGCCGCGCAGTTGGCCTTCTGCTGATAGAGCCGCATGCCGTCGGCAAGATCGCTCGCGTCGAGCGAAGTCGGCGGTCTGGTCTGCTCCCCGGTCGCCGAAGTTGCCGCGACACTCAGGACCGCACTGACCGCAGCGATGGTGGTGATGGTCGCCAGCCGGTTGTTCGTTCGCATCGCAAATCTTCTTAGCAAACGCATCAGGATACGCTCCTTCGGGCGGCTACGACCGCAATTCGGAGCGTCGGCGCTACGGTGTGCTGATACCGTTGACGACCCACGGCCTGACCACGACGTTGGAACGTTGATCGATTGTGGTCTGGCTCGGCCAGCTCCGGGCGGGCGTCGAGATCAGGTAGCCGACCAGCTCGCCTCGCTTTGGAATCCACGTGTCCATCGGGCCGCCCCAGGTGCCGTCCTTCCCGATGTCCTCCGATTTCTGCCCATCCTTGCAAATCTGGTTCGGCCGCAGCCACTCGCCGGCGCCCGCGTACCACTGCCCGTTGATACGGGCGAAGTACCACTGAGTGGCCTCGACCGGCACGAGCGGATTGTCCTCGAAGTTCACGGTCGGCAGTTGTCCGCGCTTCTCATGATCGATGCACATGTGACCGTCGCCGCCGTCCTGGTCCACCGAGATCACTCGGTTGGTGACCGGCCAGCCCGAGATGTTCACGAAGCGCTGATAGTTCACCTTGTTGAGGTCGACCGCGAGGGCGGTCGAGAAGCTCTGCGGTGCAGAATACGGGCTGGTCGCGCCGCTCGCGGGATCGACCACCTGCGCGCGCCAGAAGAACGCCGCATCCGCTGGCAGGTCGGTGCCAGGCGTGAACGACGTGGAGCCATTACCTTCGGATACCGTGCCGCTCGCGAGCACCGGCGAAAACGCGGCGCTCGTTGAGATTTCGAACCGGTAGGACAACGGTCCGGCCGGGCCGTTGCTGCTGACGTTGCTCACCGCCAGCCTGGGTCGCTGATCAGACGATGCCCCCGAGAGCGGAAGGATGGGAACGGGCGTCGAAATGGTCACGGCCGCACCGATCGTGAACCGGACGGGTGCCGTGAAGGTCCCGACTGCGTCGCCGATCTTCGTGCGAGCCCGCCAGTAGTATTCGCGCCCCGCCGGCAGCACATCAAGCTTGACCGATGTCTCGCCGGCGCCTTGCGGAACTTCCTTGGTGAGGACCACGGTCGCGAACGTGCTGTCGTTTGCCACCTCGAACGTATAGCTCACCGTGCCGCTCGTCGCAGTGGCGTTTGTGACCGTGAGCGTCACCGGCTGGGCAGTGTTCGCGATGAGGGCGCCATTAGGTGGAGAGCTCAGACCGGGAGTCGTGGGCGATCCGCCAGGACTCACTGGCGACTTGCCACAGGCAACCGCGACACATAGAAAGGCAGAGGCGATCAACCGGCGCGATTGGAAGGACATAGAACTCCGGGGAGACGTGGGCGGACGCACGCGATGAGGACACAACATCGTACCGGTCCAGCCGTGCAGCGGCAAGGTCTTCGTCTCGGTTTTTTGGCTCGCTGGCCAGCGGCTGCCACAGCGCCAGGCAGCCAGGGCGATCTAGCGCGGCGCCGCGGCAGGTCGGCGATCGTCGAGCGCCTCCCGCACCTTTCGGATGAGATCGGGTGCCGAGAAGGGCTTCTGCAGGAAGGGCGAGCCCTCTCCGACGCCATGGTGCGCAATCGCACCGGCCGAGAAGCCCGACATGTAGAGCACGCGGAGTCCGGGCCGCCGGGCGCGGAGCCGCGCGTACACCTCCGGCCCGGTGGAACCCGGCATCACGACATCGGTGAGGAGCAAGTCGATGGGCCCGGCCTCGGCCACCAGACGGGTCACTTCGTCGGGTCGGCCGGCGGTCAACACCACATAGCCGCTGCGAAGCAACATGTTCTGCGCGAGCGTCCGGACCGCCGGCTCGTCTTCGACGAGCAGGATCGTCTCGGATCCTCCGGCGAGCGCCGGCTTCGCCTCGACGCTGGCACTGGCCTGGGCCGATTCGGCGGTGGCGGGGAGATAGACGTCGAACTCGGTGCCGCGTCCGAGCTCACTCGTCACCTCGATGGTGCCGCCACTTTGCTTGATGGTGCCGAAGGCGGTGGCCAGTCCGAGGCCCGTGCCCTTGCCGCGCTCTTTCGTGGTGAAGAACGGCTCGAAGATATGGCTCTTTGTCTCTTCGCTCATGCCGATGCCCGTGTCGGACATCCGCAGCACGACGTACGGGCCAGGGGTGAGACCGAGCTGGCGCGCGCGGACGCCGGAGAGCTCGAGCACGGTGGTGACCACGGTCAGGGTGCCGCCGTCTTCCATGGCGTCGCGCGCGTTGACGGCCATGTTGACCAGCACCTGCTCGACCTGTGCGTGATCGCCCCGAACCAGCGTGGGACCGGCGTTGAGCTTGAGCGCAATTTCGATGTGCTCGCCGATGAGCCGGCTCAGCATCTTGTTCAGCCCCGAAATCAGTTCGTTGAGATCGATGGTGGTCGGCTGCAGGATCTGGCGACGGCTGAACGCGAGGAGCTGGCGCGTGAGCTCGGCGGCGCGCTCGCCGGCCTTGACGATCTCGCCGGCGTCGGCGTGCCTCGGATCGTCTTCGCCGAGATCGGCCTGCAGCAGCTTGCCGTACCCCAGAATCGCGGTCAGCAGATTGTTGAAGTCGTGCGCCAGGCCGCCGGCGAGCTGTCCCAACGCTTCGATCTTCTGGGCCTGGAGGAGCTGCGTCTCGAGCACCTTGCGTTCCGTCACGTCCTGCGCCATGGCCAGCACGCGCGCTGGGCGTCCGGCCTCGTCGGACAGCACGTGGCCATGCGACTCGATCCAGTGCGTGGTCCCGTCGGGCCAGAGGGTTCGAAACTCGACACAGAAATCACGTGGGTGCTCGATGCCTGGGTCGAGCGCCTGCCGGACAGTGGCGCGGTCTGCTGGATGCACGAGCGCGAGAAAGCTCTCGAGGGTGCCGCCGAACTCTTCGCCGACGAAGCCCTGCACGGCCCGCATCGACTCCGACCATGTCGCGCGGCCGGTGCGGAGGTCCGCCTCCCAGACACCGGCCCGGGCGGCTTCCAGCGCGAATCGGGTGCGCTCTTCCGTCTTCCTCGCTGCTTCCGCTTCGCGGTCCGCGGCTGTCAGATCGCGCGCGATCGATGCCACGTAGTGCGCCCCGTCGGCGGTCGCGTACGTGACGGTCGTCTCGAAGACCCGTCGCACTTCGCCGGATCGCGTGACGAAGTCGGTCTCGCCCCGCCACATCCCCTCGCGCTCGGCAACCACGAGAATGACCTCGCGCAGGTGCCGCGCGTATCCGGGCGGACGGAATTCAAGGAGCGTGGCGACTTCGGTGGCCGGCGCGATACCCAGCGCCCGTCGCGCCGCTGGGTTCACGTAGACCGCCGGGCCGTCGAGCGAGGCGATGGTCACGAACTCGGGCATCGCGTCGAGCAGCGGCTTGATGCCGCCCCACACGTCCGACCCCAGGAGTGGGCTTGCCGGTGCGCTTCTGTCGGCCGTGATCATGACGCCCGCGCGCTCACGTGGAGTGTGTTCTC
Source organism: Vicinamibacterales bacterium (assembly GCA_039925145.1). Taxonomy (GTDB): domain Bacteria; phylum Acidobacteriota; class Vicinamibacteria; order Vicinamibacterales; family SCN-69-37; genus JBDSZL01. Next base: position 25,927 of record JBDSZL010000061.1, read on the forward strand.
GAGTTCGGTCGTGAGAAGCGCAACCTCATCTTCCAGACGCCTACACGCTTCCGGTGCCGCGTCGAGCACGCCGTGGCGTCCCAGAATCTCGAGCGCCCGTGCGGCGTCGACTGCTGCAGGAGCCGCGAAGTTGCCTGCCGCGCGCTTCAAGTCGTGCGCCGCCGCGCGGAGCCGGTCTGCATCCCCGGCATCGATGGCGTTCTTGACCGCGGCCAGTTGACGCGGGGCGTCGACCAGGAACATCTCCACGATATCGGAGAAGAGGTGTTCGTCAGAACCGAGTCGAGCAATCACCTCGGAGTAGTTGAAGGCATGGGCACGAGGCGCGTTGACACGAACGGGTTCCGGCTCTGCCGGCGCAAGCTCCACTGCCTCGAACAGCTCGAGTCGATCGATCGGTTTCGCCAGGTACCCGTCCATGCCCGCTTCGAGACACCGTTCGCGGTCGCCCCTGAGGGCATGAGCTGTCATGGCCACTATCCGCTGGTGCCGGCCGGTGCCGACTTCGCGCGCACGGATGGCGGCCGTCGCCTCGAACCCGCCCATCTCGGGCATCTGCACGTCCATCAGCACCAGGTCGAAGCTTGCGTGCGCCAGCGCCTCGAGCGCTTCCTTGCCGTTGTTGGCGACAGTGACCTCGTGGCCGCGTTTGGCCAGCAGCCGGACCGCCACTCGCTGGTTGACGATGTTGTCTTCGGCCAGCAGAATCCGGGCTCGCCCGACGGCGCCCTGGACGATGGGGATCTGGTGGTGGTCGGGGGCCTCAGGCGTGACGGGCCTGTGCTCGAGCACACGTGAAATCGCGTCGTACAGATCCACCTGACGAATTGGTTTGATGAGGTACGCCGCGATGCCCAGCTGGCGGCATCGGCTGGTATCGCCGTGCTCACCGGACGAGGTCAGCATCATGATCGTGGCGTCGGCCAGATCGGGCCGCTGCGAGATGCGTTGTGCCACGGTGAAGCCATCCTGATCGGGCATGTTCGCGTCGAGTAGCACCAGCGAGAAAGGGCGTCCGGCGACTTTGGCTGCCCCAAGTGCCTCGAGCGCCTGAGTACCGCCTTCGACGACGGTGGGCCACATCCCCCAGCGCGTGATCAGCTCCTGGAAGATCCGGCGATTCACCGCGTTATCGTCCACGACCAGGACATGCACGGGCGGAAGGTTCTGGCGCACGGGCTCACTGTCGACGGACTCGGCGGGGCCCACCTCCAGCAGGACGTGGAAGGCACTGCCCGATCCTGGAGTGCTCTCCACCCAGATCCGCCCGTTCATCAAGTGCGCGAGGCGAGAGGAAATCGTAAGCCCCAGTCCTGTGCCGCCAAACTTTCTGGTCGTCGAACCATCGGCCTGGCTGAAGGCCTCGAAGATCGTCTCACGCTCCTCGAGGGGAATGCCGATGCCCGTGTCTGTCACGCTGATCAGCAACCCGAGTCGGCCCGGCGGGGCGGGCGCGGTGTCGACCTCCACCAGGATGTGGCCGGTATCGGTGAACTTGATAGCGTTGCCGACGAGGTTCGCGACGATCTGACGCAGTCGGACCGGATCGCCGGAGACGTGCGTCGGCACTGCATCGGCGATGCGGTAGATGAGCTCGAGGCCTTTCTGTTCGGCGCCGACCGACAGGGGACGCAACGTCTGGCTCAGCACGTCCCGAACTGACAGCGACACTGACTCGAGCTCGAGCTTGCCCGACTCTACCTTCGAAAAGTCGAGGATGTCATTGATGATTGTCAGCAGCGACTCGGCCGAGGCCTTCACGGTGTCGAGGTACTCGCGCTGCTCGGGGCTGGTCAGCGTGTCGAGCGCAAGCTCCGTCATGCCGATGATGCCGTTCATGGGCGTACGGATTTCGTGGCTCATGTTGGCCAGGAACTCGCTCTTGGCTTGGCTGGCAGCCGTGGCGCGGTCTCGAGCCGTCACCAGCTCCTCGTTGCTGCTTCTGAGCTCGGCGGTCCGGGCGTCGACGGTGGCTTCCAGCTGTTCCTGATGCTGCAGCAGCTGGCTGTCTCGTGTCTGAATCTGCGACAGCATGTCGTTGAAGCCGTCGACCAGCTCGCCCACTTCGTCGGTGCTCTCGTGATGCGCGCGCAGATCGTACTGCTGTCCTCGGCTGACTTTGCGCGTGATGTCGGTAAGCTGCAGAATCGGGCCCGAGATGACGCGCTGCAGCGGAACGGACACGGTGAACGCCAAGGCCAACCCACCGGCGAGCACGACGAGCATAACCAGTGAATAGGCCGTCTCGAGGCGGCGGACTTCCGCCAGGTCCGTCTCTATGTACGCCGCGCCGACCCACTTGCCTTTCACCACAATCGGGGCATTGACTCGTAGAAAGTTGCCGTCGTGCGAATACCAGACGTGCGCCGTGAGGAGGCCCTCGGGCGCCGCGTCGATGAGCTCGCGACCCGAGGCGGCTGAGTCCCTGTCGAGACGTGCGAAGACGCCGTTGTCGGTGAGGATCGCCGCAACCCGGATGTCCGCGTCGCGCAAGGCGCCGCGGAGCGTGATGGTCGCCGCTTCGGAGTCCGAGAAGGTGAGCGCGGCAGCACTGTTGGTGCCGATGACATCGGCCAGTAGCTGCACTTTCGCCTGGATGCGCTCGGTCTCGTTCGAAAGCGTGTACCAGAACATCGCGCCCGATCCCATGGCGAGCACCAGGCCGCTCGTGAGCAGGTTGATGCTCACCAGCTTGCGCGCGAGCGACAGATTGCGAAACCAGTTGCGAACGGTCAAAGCCATACGACTCAGTCCTTCACGATCTTGGCGAGACTCAGGAGGTCAGCGCTCAACCGGAACCGCCCGCCGGCCGTGACGCTCTCGGTCCCTCCGAATTCCACGTGACGACAGCTCCGCGCCGGCCGAGTTCGCGCGCATGAAGTTCGTGAACTGCTGCCCCACGAGAAGGTCGGGAGCGCGACACGGCCGCCTTGCCAGTCGAGCGTCGCACCCGTGGCGTCTTGCCAATTGTCACTATGTCTCCTTCAAGTACCAGTTGCGATAAGGAGTAGGGCACGTTTGGTACCGGCCGGGGGGGGAAGGGCGATGACACTTTCCGGCGTGTCGATGGGTCAGCGCTCCCCGACACACCAAACTGGACAGCGACACTTCTGCGAGGGCGATGACGGTTTTCGTAGGCGGCCGGCGCCGCTGGTGACTGGTCGCGGGACAGACCGAGGGGCCGGAGCCTTTCTCAGTACGTTCGGCCCTCGGGCACTTCGTCCCACTTCTTCTCGCCTGCGAACGCGCCGCGCATCAGGAAGAATGCGGTACGCGCGCCGGCGGTGCGCTGCTCGGCCTTCACGAGGTTGAGAATGGCGGCAAGCGTCTTCATCTCGAGCCCGGTCATCGTCGACGCTGCGGCGCCATACGCCTTGGTGGCGTCGTCGAGGTCCCCGCCACTCTTGCCCGCGATGACGGTTGCCGCCAGGGAGGCCCGTGTCTTCGAGAGTTCAGCCCGGATGGGCGCCGCTGTCTTAAACGCGGCGTCCATCACGTCTTTGACCTGCTGTTTCTGATCCTTGCCGAGCGTAAAGGCTTCGGTGAGCACGAACAGCCGCGTCCTGCTCGTGAACGGCACCCCGCCCCCGCCACCGCCTCGGCCGCCGCCTCCCCCGCCGCCACGTTGCGCCGACACGGAGCTGGTGACAAGCAGGCAGACCGCCAGACCACACGTCATGGCCACCCACCGGGCGCGGTTCATCGGTCACCTCCACCAGCGGGAGGGGCGCCGCGTGACGCGGACGGCACACCGGGCATGAAGATGCCTCCCAGCAGGCCGAAGGCTTCGGTGGCCTTCGGCTGTTGATTGGGCTTCAGTGCTTGATAGACCTTTGCAAATGCCGACGCTTCGATCGCCGCCATTTTGGCCGCCGCAATGCTGTAGCTGTCGAGGGCGACCTTCGCGGCGTCGGGGCGGTTGGTCAGCTCCGCGTTCATGATGCGTTCGCGCAGTGTCATCAGTTCCTGAGCCAGCGGCGGGGCATCGCTGCCCGCGGTGGTCAGGATTTGCTGCACCACGGGCACCTGCGCCTTATCCAGCTTCAATGTCTCGCTGAACTGCTCGAAGAGCGTTCGCGGCCGCCCGAAAGCAGCGGACGGACCGTCTTCGCCTTGTGCAAGGAGGACCGGAGTTGCCAAGAACAGCGCCAGCACGATTCTGACAATCACACGTCCTCCACGATGACGACTGCTTGTTCCGATCGCACCTGCCCGCCGAACGATCCGCCCGAGCCCGCTACTGGCGAGCGTGGGCGGCGAAGAAGGCGAAGATGTCCGGAGTTGCTGCGCCGGGCGTCGTGTCGTGGTTCTGACCGGCGTACTCCTTGAAGCTGACGTCGACGCCTTTTTCTTTCAGGGCTTGCGCCATCGCCCGGGTGGCGTTCAGGGCTGGATCGACAGCACCGCTCACGAGCAGCATCGGCGTTCGGCCGATCTTGGCTGAATCATAGTACGGGCCGGCCGTCGCTCCGGAGCCGCCAATGGCCACCGCAACCCAGTTACCCGCGTATTTCTGCGCAAAGTAGTGAGCGCCCTGGCCGCCCGCTGAATAGCCAAACAGGAACGTCCGCTTCGGATCAATCGGGTACTCCTGCTTGACGAGATCGAAGACGTGCATCGCGTCCTGTTCGCTCCACTCGGCGCGCACGAGCGCAGGAGTCACAGAACCATTGACGCCTCCGGCCGCGCCGGCACCGCGGCCGCCATTCGCAGGCGGCGCCGCCGGAGACGGGCCGAACTGTTGGGGCGCGGCCGCCACTGCGCGCGCCCCGCGTTCGCGCGTGAACGGCACGTAGTTGTATCCGCCGTTGGGCCAGTACCCCAGCGGCGCGACGAGCATGAAGCCGTGTTTCGCCGCTGTCTTCGGGATGATGTGATCGTCGCGGTCGAAGTAGAAATCCTGATCGCGGCTGTTGCCGTGCAGGATGAACACGAGCGGCAGCGCCGACCTGCCATCCCAGCTGGACGGCACGAACACGTGATACGGCAGAATCTCGTCTGCTTCGGCCATGTGGTAATGCCGCACCGACTCACCCTTGGCGCGCCACAGGGAATCGCGCCCTGCCTCGAGCGTCGTCAACAGGTCGCTCGAGCGTTTGAGACCGGCCGGGAAGTCATAGCGCTGCTGCACCCCGGCTTGCGACAAGCCAAATTCCGGCGCGGAGTTGTTCGATCCGAACACTCGCTTGCCGATGTTGATGACTCGAGCCAGATCGAACGGGTAGAGCACCGTGGCTTTCGCGCTGTCATGTCCTTGGATTTTAGCGAGGCGCAGGGTCACTGCAGCCTGCTTGCTCTCGAGGCCGGCTACGAGCACCACGGGTCGCTCGAGCGTGGCCAGGAGCGCATCGCCATCATGGAGTTCTCCTCGATAGCGGTAGTACCCGTCGGCCACGCCCCGAACATCGGCCACCACGGGCACGGGCGTGGCGGCAAGATCGCCGCCATACACCGCGACGCTCCCCAGGTCCTTCACCACCGTGGCATCGCCCTCCCACGGAACCAGCGCCATGCGCAGACGGAGGGGACCGGTAGCCGCGTAGGTCGCGGGACTGGTCTGTGTGAGCCAGGCCACCGCCACGTGTGACGAGTCGGCGACGATGCGATCGGTGCGGAGAGCCAGGGACTTGGCAAACGGCGAGGGCGGGGGCGCCTGCGCCAGTACGACCGCGCCTGCCAGCGCGGAACACGCGATCCGTGCGGCACACGAGGCCCACCGGGCGTTGCGGATTCGTGACACGTTGACTCCTGACAGCTGGCGTCACGCGCTCCTGCTCATGACGCTCCGCCTGAAAGATCTTGCTGGCCGATAACGGGATTCTAGTAGCGAGGCAGGGGCCGTTGCAATGCGACGAGGCCCGTGAGGCGGATCATTACTCCGATCCGTCACCTCTCGTCACGTCGACGTACCGTTCGCCCTGATCGTAGCCAACGTGGACGCGCCAGGGCTGGCAGCACACCTCGCAATCCTGCACGAGCGTCCCGAGAACGTCCGGCTCCAGGTAAATCTGCATCTGTTCGCCGCAGTACGGACACCACACCGCGAACTCTGTCTCGATCTCATCGGCAGCCACGATCTGGAGTCTACTCCGGCGTCCCGATGGCCTGGCGATCGGGGGCGGGGATAACATCTCGAGCGCCCGGCGCGTCGGTGCCTGGCTACTGCGGGTGCGTCGGATCCAGCAGGGCGTCGATGAAGCGGCGCAGTTCTGCCTCGGCGTTCGGCTCCAATTCGTCGAACTGGACCGCGAATCCCATCGCTGGATCGACGTAGACCACCTTGCCCGGCAGCTTCAGGGGACCGTCCTGGGCCGATAAGGTGATGACCGTGGCTTCGCCGTGGCGCGGCATGGCGAGCGTCTGGATGAAGCAGCCGCCGAGACTGACGTCGCCGACCCGGCAATGGCCGTTCGCCGACGCGCCCTGCCAATGTGCATCGAGCGGGCGCGAGACTCTTGGGTGCTGCCGCCGTTCCATGTGCGCCCACGGTAGCACGAGAGACGGCTTGCGACTCACCCGTTGCGGCGGCACACTCGGCCCGGCGGTGGATGGTGCGGTTGCGCTGCGAGTCGTCAACGCAACAGCTGATAAAGCCGGACCGGTTCGCCGCGCCACCGTGCCTGCGCGATGCGTCGCAGGCGGGGGGACCGCTCCACCTCCTCGAGCAACTCGACGCAGCCCGCAGGCGTGAAATAGAGCGCGCAGTTCACGGTGACGTGCGTCACTCCCTGTGCCGCGAGCGCGTCGAGCGCGTCTGCTTCCGGAAACGCGTCGGCGCGGGCCACGAGGGCCGGATACCCGCGCGGGTAGAAGCCGCTGTAGCCATTGATCATGTTCCGCCAGTGCCAGAGCGAGAAGTACATGAACGGCACGCTCTCGGTAAACGGGCCGGCATGTGCGTGCATGGGGAACTCCGCGAGCACCGCGCCGCGCAGCCGCGACACCGTCTCATAGATCGCCGGCGGCTGCGCCCACATCTCCTGAAGCTGCAAGCGCGGCCACAGATCGACAGCGGTGCCGGCGACGAGCAGCGCGAACAGCACAGTCTGACGCGCCGGCGTGCGCGTGCGGGCGAGCAGGCGACGCACGGTGAAGGCGGCCAGCAGGGCGAGCGTCATCCCCAGCATGATCGCGAACCGTGCGGGCACTCGAACGCCCCGCACGGGCACCAGCCAATCGTAGAAGTACGAGTACGTGAGGCCGTTCACTCCGAGCGAGGCGTCGAATGCGAAGAGCAGACTGGCGCCATAGGCTGCCTGCACGGGCCCGAAGGGCGGCAGGAACGCGGCGACGCCCAGGACGGGAGCCATGACACCTGGAAAGAGTTCGCGTTCCGGATGATGGGATGGCAATAACGTCCCGTACATCCGGCTCCGCCAGTGCGCCTGAACGTAATCGGCCGGCGTGGCGCTGTAGAACTCGACCTCGGAAAGAGGTCGGTCGCCCTTAACCCCCCGTGCGGCCAGGTACGGCCTCGCGAGCGGAACCGCCATGGCCACGGCAATGACGGCTCCCGCCATCGCGCCTGGCCACATGCGCCGCAGCGGCGGTCTGACCGTCGCAATCGAGACCACCAGCAACGGAATCAGGAACAGCGCGAAGAACAGCGCGTAATACATGACCGAGTACAGCAGTCCGACCATGCACAGAGCGGCTGCGATGCCATAGCGGGTACGCTGCGTGGCCACGAATCGATGGCAGGCGACGAGCGTGAGCGGCATCCAGAACGTCATTTGCAGTTCGAGGTGCGGATAGTGCGCGAACCGGTACGGATAGAACCCGAACAGCAGGCCGGCAATGAACCCCGCACGTGCCGATCCGGTGAGATGCGTGGCCAGCGCAAACATCGCAAGTCCCGACAGCACGAAACTCGCCAGCAGGACAATGTTGTAGGCGATGACGGGGTGCAGGCCGACCGCCAGCAACGGCAGCGTCATGAGCGACGGCACGAACATCGAGTCGGAGTACGTCAGCGTGAGCGGCTCGGGATAGTAGATGTTTGGGCTGAAGAGCGGCCGCGGATCGCCCTGCAGGTGGTGAAAGAACCAGCTCGTGCGCCAGACCGAAAAGAGCGGATCCCCAATGTCGGGCACCGACATCATGTGCGTCAACTGTGGCCAGAGCAGCACCGTCCCAAAGGCGCACAGGCCCGCACAGGTCCACCCGAGTTGCCGCCACGTGACCTCTGCGTCGACCACCGGATCCGCTTCGGGCCTGTAGAACCGCCGCGCGATCGCCTGCCGCTGGCTGACGCTGAGCCCGAACGCTCCTTGCCTGCGCGCCCGGGTGAGACGAATCGCGATCACCAGCGCCGCGGCAAGCGCCGCGCGAGCGCCACCGTGCGCCGACACCTTCAGGCCCGCCACGCTGAACGAGAACCCGCCGACGAGGGTCATCCAGATCGCAAGCGCGATCAGGAGCGCAGCCAGGGAATCGAGGATGAGGATGAAGGAGGATGGCCGCGCGTGCGACGCGTCATCTGAACGCATCGGGGTATCTTATCCACCTGCTCGACACAATTCTCGCGCCGTGCTCCTGCAACGCGGTAGTATCTGCAGCCACAATCGATTGGCTGGCGTCGAGGCGCCTCCGCGGCTCCCGGTACTGAGGGGCTCCCGGATCCACCAATGCCGCGAGCACGTATCCGCGTCAGAGGGCGAAGTCACCTCGAACGCGATATTCACGGTAACCAGGAGGGGCAATGACCGCACGACGAGCAGGACTGTTAGCCGGTATTACTTTGATGGCGGGCCTTGCGCTCTGGCCGAAGGCACTTGGCGCAGGCCAAGGCGCAGCTCCAGCCCAGGCTCCGGCGCCCGCCGGGCAGAGGCGCGGCGGAGGCGCGGCGGCGGCACCGATCGCACGAGAGCTCACCCCGATGGTCCCCGATTCGCGCGGATGGGGCTGGCAGGTCAAGGCCAGTGTCAGCACGGGCACGCCGCGGCCCTTCTACAACAAGGCCAAGGAGTTGCTCTTCCAGGACAAGCAGGTCACGAGCTACACCATCTCCAAATACGACCCCGATCAGTACTGCGAGGTCGGAAAGCACTTCGACTTCATCTGGTTCGAGATGCAGCACAGCACGATGTCGTGGGACGAAGTCGCCAAGATGATCGCAACATGCCCCCGTGTAGGCGCCGCTCCAATGATCCGCATGCCTGACGCGCTCGAGGCCAACATGCAGAAGGCCACCGACCTCGGCGCGCTCGGCATCATCGTCCCCACCGTCGACGACGCGCTCGAGGCGCGCGACGCGGCCCGCTTCGCGCGCTACCCGCCAACGGGTCGTCGCAGCTCCGGCGGCGGACAGTACAGCCAGATCTGGAACGCGCCCGGGATGAACTATCGCCAGACGATTAACGACAACATGCTCGTCGTCGTCATGATCGAGACGCTCGAGGGCGTGGCCAACGCCAACGAGATCGCCTCCACGTTCGGCGTGGACGTGGTGATTCAAGGCAACAACGATCTGTCGGCGTTCTCGGGCTGGTCTCAGAACGACCCACGATATCTCGACGCGTTGACCAAGACGCACGATGCAGCCCTGCGTGCGGGTAAGTTCTGGGGCAATGCCGGCTCGCAGTATCTGACAGGCGGGTTCCAGCCGACCGCAGACACCCGGTTCGTGCAGAACGGCCCCGCCCGGGACGGGTGGACGGCACCTGGCGGTCGCGGGGGCCGGGGACGCGGCGTCGAGGAAGAGCCGCTCATCGGTGTGCCGGGTGGCGCGCCCGCACGCGGAACCGCCCCTCCTGCCGGCGCGCCAGCCGGCGGTGGACGCCGCGGCGCCGGCGCTCAATAGCGACCGTCGGAAGATTGGCACATGACCCGAATCGCAACAGTGCTTGCTGCGGGGTGGGTCGTGTGTAGTGTGGCGGTCCTTGCGCAGTCGCGCTCGGTCTGGGACGGGGTGTACACCAAGTCCCAGGCCGAGCGCGGTAAGAAGGTCTACGACCAGACCTGCGCCCGTTGCCACGGCGAGACCCTGCTCGGTGGCGACGAAGCGCATCCGCTCGTAGGCGACGAGTTCCTCGAGAAGTGGGATGCGCAGCCCGAGTGGAAACTGTTCGACATCATACGAAGGACGATGCCCGACGATGGTCCCAACGTGCTGACTCGCACGCAGACCGCCGACCTGGTCGCCTTTCTGCTGAGCGCAAACGCCTTCCCTGCCGGCACAGCTGAAGTCTCGACCGAAGACGAGGCGTTGAAATCAGTCCTCATCACCAAAGCCAGGCCCTGAAGATCGCCTTGCGGGCACATGCCCCGCAAGGCCGCCCGCGATCGCTGGAGTCAGAATGATGCGACGACGTTCCCCCTGGACTCTCCTCCTCGGTCTTGGCGCACTCATCGCGGCGTCGGCAGCGCCCGTGCGGGTTCAGCAGGGCACCAAGGGCGAGTGGCGCTTCTACGGCGGCGACGCCGGCAGTACCAAGTACTCGGCGCTCGACCAGATCAACGCCGACAACGTGAAGGATCTGAACGTGCTCTGGCGGTGGAAGGCCGAGAACTTCGGCCCGCGTGCCGACTTCAACTGGGAGGTCACTCCTCTCATGGTGAAGGGCGTGCTCTACTTCACTGCCGGTTCGCGACGCGACGCCGTGGCCATCGATGCGATCAGCGGAGAGACTCTGTGGATGTACCGCCTGGACGAGGGCGAACGCGGCACGCGGGCGGTGCGGAATACGAACCGTGGCCTCGCCTACTGGTCCGACAGCAAGGCCGATGAACGCATCCTGCTGATTTCGCCGGGCTACCAGTTGATTGCGCTCGATGCACACACCGGGCATCCCATCTCCACCTTCGGCAAGAACGGCATCGTGGACCTCACCGACGGGCTCGACCGCGATGTCGTGAAACCAGGGCAAATCGGCGCCAGCTCGCCGGCCATCGTCATCAGCGACACGGTCGTTGTCGGTGCAGCCATGCTCGCCGGCACGGCGCCACCGTCGAAGACGATGGTGCCGGGGTACATCCGCGGGTTCGACGTGCGTACCGGTAAACGGCGGTGGACGTTCCGGACGGTGCCGCACGCCGGGGAGCTCGGCAACGACACGTGGCTGAAGGACTCGTGGACCTACACGGGGAACACGGGCGCGTGGGCACCGCTGAGCGGTGACGAGGCACTCGGCTACGTCTACATCCCCGTCGAGATGCCGACGGGAGACTTCTATGGCGGCCATCGACCGGGCGCGAACCTCTTTGGCGACAGCCTGGTGTGCCTCGACGCGCGCACGGGGAAGCGTGTGTGGCATTACCAGTTCGTGCATCACGACCTCTGGGACTACGACATCGCCTCGCCCCCCATCCTGCTCGACATCACGGTAAACGGTCAGAAGATCAAAGCGGTGGCCCAGCCCACCAAGCAGGCGTTCCTGTTCGTGTTCGACCGCGTGACCGGCAAACCCGTGTGGCCGATCGAAGAACGCCCTGTGTCACCTTCGATGGTTCCGGGCGAGTGGTCGTCGCCCACGCAGCCGTTTCCGACGCGACCCGCCCCATTCGATCGCCAGGGCATCAGCGTGGACGATCTCATCGACTACACGCCCGCGATCAAGGCCGAGGCGCTGCAGATCGTGAAGCAGTATCAGCTCGGTCCGCTGTTCACGCCGCCCGTGCTCCGCGATCCCGACGGCAAGCTCGCGACGATACTGCTGCCGCATCACACAGGGGGCGCGAGCTGGCCCGGCGGAGCGGCCGATCCGGAGACGGGGATCGTGTACGTGTCGTCAGTCACCAATCCGGATCCGCTGGCGATCGTGCCGGCGGAAGCCGGGCGGTCGGACATGGGATACATCGGTCGTTCGGGCGCCGGATCGGCGCCGATCGAGGGCGGCAGCGGTCAGTCGGGCAAAACCGGGCTGGGGCCGCAGGGCCTGCCGCTCGTCAAGGGCCCCTGGGGCCGCATCACGGCCATCGACCTGAATACCGGGAACCACCTCTGGATGATTCCCAATGGCGGCGCACCCGACGTCGTCAAGAACCACCCCGCGCTGGCGGGCATGGACCTGGGCCCGACCGGCAGGCCCGAAAGGTCGCCGCTGCTCGTCACCAAGACGCTGCTGTTTGGCGCCGATGGCTCGGGCCTGTTCAACGCCGGCCCCGGCTCGGGCGGAAGGACGTTCCGGGCGATCGACAAGAAGACGGGACGGATCATCTACGAACTGCAGCTGCCGGCCTCCACGACCGGCATCCCGATGACCTACATGGTCAACGACCGCCAGTACATCGTCGTGGCGACAGGCGAACGGAACGTGCCGGCCGAGCTCGTCGCGCTCGCCCTACCCTAGCCGCCTGCTGAGTTCCGCAGGTGCAGCGTTGCGTGAGCTGCGGACCCCGACCGGAACGGGGTTTCAGAGCTTCGGCACCATCCACGGCACGACGTAGGCCTGCAGCATCGAGACGAGCCCCATCAGGCCGGTCAGAATCAGGCTGTGGATGAGCACCTTGGAGAGAATCTCGCCTTCGCGTCCCACCGCGCCGACTCCTGCCGCGCCCACCGAAAGATTTTGCGGGCTGATCATCTTGCCCATCACTCCGGCTGAGCTGTTGGTGGCCGCCATCAACACGGGACTGAGTCCTGACAGCTTGGCCGTCGTTGCCTGCAGCGGACCAAACAGCGTGTTGGACGATGTGTCACTGCCCGTGAGGAACACGCCGATCATGCCGAGCCACGCAGCGAAGAAGGGAAACAGGACACCCGTCTTCGCGAGCGCGAGGGCCATCGACGACGTCATGCCGGAGTAGTTCATCACTGTCGCAATCGAAAGGATGAAGGCGATGGTGATTACCGGCAGCCGGAGCTGATGGAGCGTCTTTCCGAGAGCCACGCCGAGGGCCGCTGCGGGGACGCCGTTGATCACCATCGGGACGAAGGCGAGCAGAGCGGCGAGGAATACCAGCGTGCCAGCCGCGGCGAGGAAGTCGAGGCGATAGCGGAGCGGATATGGGCTCGACGCCGCAACGACCGGCACTTCGCGCTGCACCAGGGCGACCGGTCTGCCATCCTGCATCTGGTAGGCACCGGGCCAATTGAACTCCCACACAGGAAAGCGGAAGCCTTGCGGGTCGGTCGCGGCGCTTGGGCCCACCCATGGGTCTGGACACAGAGCGTTGCCTGCCTGGCCGCACTTGAGCAGGGCCGTGACGTTCGCCGGTGGTTTGAGCTTGGACATTCCGGCGAAGTTGCCGATCTGTCCGATGAGCACGATCACGATGAGGAAGGCGTAGGTCGAGTAGGCGCGGAACACGCGACCGGCGCCGTCATGAATAGCCTCGGTGTAGGTGACGTGTCGCGCCCCTTCGGTGAATTCCTCGGCCGGCCGCCAGACGCGCAGCAGCAGCGCGACCGACATGAGGGAGAGCAGCGCCGACAAGGCGTCTGTCAGCTCTGGCCCGACGAAGTTGGACACGGTGAACTGGCCGATTGCGAACGTGCCACCAGCGACGAGCACCGCGGGCCACACCTCGACCATTCGTCTCCAGCCGGCGTAGAGCACAACGAGGTACGCGGGGATCGCGAACGAGAAGATTGGCAACTGGCGCCCCACCATCGCCGACAGCGCCCGCGTGGTGGTCTGCGGGTCTGACCCCAGCATTGGCGCGAGCAGCCCACCGAGCGTCGTCACGGGGATGCCGAGTGACCCGAACGCAACCGGCGCCGTGTTGGCGATGAGCGCGAGAGAGGCCGCCATGATCGGCTCGAATCCCAGTCCGGCGAGCATCGACGCGGTGATGGCGACAGGGGCGCCAAACCCGGCAATTCCCTCGATCAGGGCCCCGAAGCAGAACGCCACGAGCAGCAGCTGGATCCGGCGGTCACCCGTCAAACGCGACAGCGACCGGCGTATGACGTCGAAGTCGCCACTTTCGACCGACAGGTTGTAGAAGAACACGGCGCTGAGCACGATCCAGCTGATCGGCCAGAGCCCGAAGGCCATTCCATGAGTGGCCGCGGCGATGGTGAGCTGCAGCGGCATGCCCCAGACCAGCCACGCCAGCGCAGCCGCGGCGGTGGCGGCAGCGACAGCCGCCTTCCACGGCGCGACGCGCAGCACCGCCAGCAGGATGGCGAGCAGCAGCGGCGGAATGGAGGCGGTCAACGCCGAGAGAAGGACGCTGCCACCGACTGGACTGTAGACCTGGTGAAAGAGCTCGGCCATGCACCACCTCTGTTGTCCGGCCTGTCGCCCCGGATTGGCAGGTGCATGTCTACCGTAGAACGTTCCGCCGCGCAACCTTTTCGAAGCGGCGCGTCACTCACACGCTCAGGTGCGCGCGCACGATTTCGTCCGTCAGCGCCGAGATCGGTCCGCCTGCGACGCCTCGTCCCTTCTCGAGAATGCAGAAGTCACTGGCGACCCGGCGCGCAAACGGCAGCTTCTGTTCGACGAGCAGCACGGTGAGACCTTCGTCGCGATTCAAGCGGAGCAGGATGTCGCCGATCTCGTGCACGATGTTGGGCTGAATGCCTTCAGTGGGCTCGTCGAGAATGAGCAGCGACGGCTGGAGCACCAGCGCGCGGCCGATCGCCAGCTGCTGTTGCTGCCCGCCCGAGAGATCGCCGCCGCGGCGGCGTCGCATATCCCTGAGCACGGGGAAGAGCTCGAAGATTCGCGCTGGAATCGTGCGCGGTCCGCCTTTGCGCACGCCGAGGCCCACGCGCAGGTTCTCTTCCACGGTCAGATGCGGAAAGATCTCGCGGCCCTGGGGCACGTAGCCGATGCCCAGGCGCGGCCGGGCCTCGGTCGGCCTCGGACGCAGGTCGGTGCCCTCGAACGCCAGCGTCCCCGAATCGATCGGCACCAGTCCCATCACCGCCTTCAACAGGGTCGTCTTGCCCATGCCATTGCGTCCCATCAGGCATGTCCTCGACCCGGCGGCGACATGCAGATTCACATCCCAGAGCGTGTGACTGCCGCCGTACGACTGGTTCAGACCCTCGACCGTCAACATGATCACGCTCCCAGATACACATCGATGACGCGCTGATCGTTCTGCACCTCATCCATCGTGCCTTCAGCGAGCACACTGCCCTCGTGGAGCACCGTCACGCGACGGGCGATGGAGCGCACGAAATCCATGTCGTGCTCGACGACGACCACCGAATGCGTTCCGGCCAGAGAGACGAGCAGCTCTGCCGTCCGCTCCGTTTCCTGAGGTGTCATGCCGGCCACGGGTTCGTCGACGAGCAACAGCTCCGGCTGCTGCATCAGCAGCATTCCGATCTCGAGCCACTGCTTCTGACCGTGGGCGAGCGTGCGCGCCAGCTCCTGCCTGCGATCGGTGAGTCCAATGATGTCGAGCACCTCGCCGATGCGA
The DNA here is from genome assembly GCA_039925145.1 of Vicinamibacterales bacterium. GTDB lineage: Bacteria > Acidobacteriota > Vicinamibacteria > Vicinamibacterales > SCN-69-37 > JBDSZL01. The sequence goes on from JBDSZL010000061.1 coordinate 41,248, forward strand.
TCGCGTTCTGTGGGCGACAGCGTGGCGCGGAAGACTTGCCAGAAGGAGCGGGGACCTGCGAGCGCGAGCTCGAGATTCTCGAACACCGACAAATACTCGAACACGGTCGGCTTCTGAAACTTCCGCCCGATCCCTGCCTGCGCAATCGCGGGCTCGCTCATCGTCAGCAGATCGATCCGGCGGCCGAACCACGCCGTGCCGCTGTCTGGCCGTGTCTTGCCGGTCACGACGTCCATCATCGTGGTCTTACCCGCGCCGTTGGGACCGATGATGCAGCGCAACTCGCCAGGCTCGACATACAGGGTCAAGTTATTGAGCGCCTTGAACCCGTCGAAACTGACGGTCAGATGCTCGAGATACAGGATGTGGTCGCTGACCGTCATGACTGCCGCCGTAGGGCTGGCATGATGCCAATGACGCCGCGCGGGAGAAAGAGCGTCACGAGCACGAAGAGGCCGCCGAGTGCATACAACCAGACTTCGGGCAGTGCGCCGGTGAAGTACGTTTTAGCGTAGTTGACGAGGATGGCGCCAGCGACGGGGCCGAAGAGGGTGCTGCGACCGCCCACGGCGACCCAGATCACCACCTCGATGGAGTTGATGGGCGCGAACTCGCCGGGATTGATGATGCCCACCTGCGGCACGTAGAGAGCGCCCGCAACGCCAGCAATGACGGCGGAGCCGACGAAGATCCACAGCTTGTACGATTCCACGGGATAGCCGAGAAAGCGCGTGCGACTTTCGGCATCGCGAATCGCCCGCACCACGCGGCCGGCGCGCGAAGTGACGATCAGCCGGCAGACCACGTAGCTGGCGGCGAGCGCCACGACCGTCACCATCACGAGACCGACACGCGTGGCGGGCGCCTGCAGGTCGAAGCCCAGCAACTCTTTGAAATCGGTAAATCCGTTGTTCCCGCCAAACCCCATGTCGTTTCGGAAGAAGGCGAGCATCAGCGCGTAGCTCAGCGCCTGGGTCATGATCGACAGGTAGACGCCTGTCACGCGCGACCGGAATGCCAGCCACCCGAAGATGAGCGCGAGGATGGCGGGCACCGCCATGATCATCGCGCTCGCGAACCAGAAGTGATTGAAGCCCAGCCAGAACCAGGGCAACGTCTTCCAGTTGAGGAACACCATGAAATCTGGCAGCAGCGCGTCTCCGTAGACCCCGCGATTGCCGATCTGACGCATCAGATACATGCCCATCGCGTAGCCGCCGAGCGAGAAGAACGCGGCGTGTCCCAGGCTGAGAATGCCGCAGTAGCCCCAGACCAGGTCCACGGCCAGCGCCAGCATGCCGTAGCAGAGGTACTTGCCCAGGAGGGTGAGGACGTACGGCGAGAGATGCAGGGGCGAGCTCGCTGGAACCAGCAGGCCGAGCAGCGGAACGATCACCGCGGTGAGGGCGAGCAGCCCGAGGAGCGTGAATCCGCCGCGGTCGTGGCGGAAGGCGACGGCCAGGCGGCTCACGACGATTCGCTTTCTGCGGCCCGGCCGGTCTGTGGAAACAAGCCGCGCGGCCGTCGCTGGATAAATAGAATGAGCGCCACGAGCACGGCGATCTTGGCCAGCACCGCGCCGGCAAACGGCTCGAGGAGCTGATTGACGATGCCCATCGACATGCCGCCAATGAGCGCCCCCCACAGGTTGCCGACACCACCGAACACCACGACCATGAACGAATCGATGATGTAGGCCTGGCCGAGATTCGGTCCGACATTCGTGAGCTGGCTCAGTGCGACGCCGGCGACACCGGCGATGCCCGAGCCCAGGCCGAACGTCATGGCATCGACCCACTCACTGCGGACGCCCATCGCTCGCGCCATGGCGCGGTTCTGCGAGACGGCGCGAATGTCGAGCCCGAGGCGGGTGCGCCGGAGCACCAGCAGGAGCAGGCTGAACACGAGCAGCGTGAACAGGATGATGTACAGCCGGTTATAGGTGAAGCCGAGCGCTTCGTTGATCTGGAGTGTGCCGCTCATCCAGGCCGGGGTCTCAACCGAACGGTTGAGCGCCGAAAACACTGACCGTACGAGCTGTTGCAGCACGAGGCTGACGCCAAACGTCGCCAGCAGCGTCTCGAGCGGCCGGCCGTAGAGATGGCGGATGATCGATCGTTCGATGACGATGCCGACCAGGCCGGCAACAGCGAAGGCTGCTGGGATGGCCACGAGAATGGATGCGCCGACGTGCCCGGGCATGGCCGTCTGCACGACGTACGTGGTGTAGGCGCCGAGCATCATGAGCTCGCCGTGGGCCATGTTGATCACGCCCATGACGCCAAAGGTGATGGCCAAGCCAATCGCCACGAGCACGAGCACCGACCCGAGGCTGAGTCCAAAGAAGAGCGTCTCGACCGCCGAGTACAGCCAGCGCGAAGAATCGATGTGGCTCACGGCGAGTGCCGCGGCGTTTCGCACGGTCTCGTCGGGCTCGACGAACGTGCCCTGGTCGGAGTGCTCGAGCAGCACCGCGAGGCGGTTTCGGACGTCGGTCCCCAGCCGATGCGACAGCGTCTGGATGGCCCGCAGCCGGGCGGCTGTGTCGGTGCCATCGAGCGCCGCCAGCGCCAGCCCCGTTTCGATTTCCTTCTTTACGGCCGGGTCTGTCTCGACCGCCGAGCGCTGGCGCAGCAGTTCTGCGGCCGGTTCGTCCATCGAGCGCAGCACCTCGGTCACCGCGGCGAGTCGAATGGCGCGGTCTGGCGCGGCAAGATCGAAGCGGGCGATCGCCATCCGAAGCACCCGCCGCAACCGGTTGTTCGTGCCGATCTTGCTGAACTCCTCACGTGGCCCGCTCCCAGCGGCGGCGAGCGTAACCGGATCAATCAGGGTGAGTGCCGGCGTGGCTTCGTCTGCGGAGGAGACGATGAAGACCCGCTGGTCGGCATTGCGGGTGTAGAGCCGATCCTCCATCAGCGCGGCCAGAATGGGCCGGCTGCTGGGATCCCCGCTTTGCACCACGCGATCGACAGTCTGTTCCTTGTCGGCGTATCCGCCGTCGCGGAGGCTTTCGAGCATGGCGGGAATGCCGGGTGTCTGCGCCTGCGACGGACGGGGTAACGCGCCCAGGAGCGTGGCGAGCAGCAGCACCAGGTGCCACTGCCCGCCACGACCACCGGGATAGACCCACGACAGGGCGCCGTGCAGAACGATTCGGCGCGTGCGCCCAGGTGCTGTCACTTCAGGTTCGTTCCCGAGCACTGCTTCGTCTGGGTGTTGTAGTTGCCGCACTTCAACGTGACCCAGTCGGCTTCGAGGATCTTACTGCTCGGCAGGAAGTCGGACCACGCATCACCCGGCACCGTGCCTGGCGTCTTCCAGACGACGTTGAACTGCCCGTCGGCTCGCACTTCGCCGATGTAGACCGGCTTCGTGATGTGGTGATTCGGGAGGACCTTCGCGATGCCGCCTGTCAGGTTCGGCGTCTCCAGGCCTGGCAGCGCCGCGATGACCTTCGTCACATCGGTGGCGCCGGCCTTCTGCACGGCTTTCACCCAGAGATTGAAGCCGATGTAGTGCGCCTCCATCGGATCGTTCGTGGTCCGCTTCGCCGACTTGATGTAGGCATGCCACTGATCGATGAACGCCTTGTTGGCGGGGTTGCTGATGCTCTCGAAGTAGTTCCACGCCGCCAGGTGTCCGACGAGGGGTTTCGTGTCGACGCCCGAGAGCTCTTCCTCCCCGACCGAGAACGCCACGACCGGAATGTCTTCGGCCGAGACCTTCTGGTTGCCGAGCTCCTTGTAGAACGGCACATTCGCGTCACCGTTGATGGTCGACACGACCGCGGTCTTCTTACCGGCCGATCCGAACTTCTTGATCGCGGCCACACGCGCCTGCCAGTCGGAATGGCCGAACGGCGTGTAATTGATCGAGATGTCTTCCGCCTTGACGCCCTTGGCGAGCAGATACGCCTCGAGAATCTTGTTCGTGGTGCGCGGATAGACGTAGTCGGTGCCCTCGAGCACCCATCGCTTCACGGCCACTTCCTTCATCAGGTAGTCGACCGCCGGAATCGCCTGCTGGTTGGGCGCGGCGCCAGTGTAGATGACGTTCTTCGACGACTCCTCGCCCTCATACTGCACGGGGTAGAACAGCAGCCCGTTGTCCTTCTCGAACACGGGGAGCACCGACTTGCGCGAGACCGACGTCCAGCAGCCGAAGACCACCGCGACCTTGTCCTTCTCGAGCAACTGAGCGGCCTTCTCGGCGAAGAGCGGCCAGTTGGAAGCCGGGTCGACCACGACCGCTTCGAGCTTCTTGCCGAGCAGTCCGCCCTTCTTGTTCTGGGCGTCGATCATCATCAGCACCGTGTCTTTCAGCGTCGTTTCGCTGATGGCCATGGTGCCCGAGAGAGAGTGCAGGATGCCGACCTTGATGGTCTCCTGCGCGGCGCTCACCTTCAGACAGGCGAGGGCAACAACGAGAATTCCTGCACCGAACCAGACTTGTCTACGCTTCATATGTCGAGACTCCTGTAATGGCAAAAAACGATTGCTACATCTGTATCTGCAGACCGACGCCGACCTGTTTCGAGTCGCTCTTCACGCCGGTGAATGTCGTGTTCTTGAAGAAGAACATCACCCGCGCATTGAATTCCTTGATGATGTAGTTGAGGTTGAACTCGCTGGTCTTCTGGTCGTAGTCCGGGTTGGCAATGCTCAGCCCCTTCGAGAAGGTGGCTTTCGCGAACTTGCCGAGGATCTCGACCTTGCCCATGCCTGCCGGCTTCCCGAAGAGATAGCTCGCGAGGATGTACGCGCCTTCGCTCGAGCCGTACCGTGAGTCGTATCCCCCGAGCTTGTCGTAGTTGGCGTATTCGCTTTCCACCGAGAAGCTGGCGCCGCCGGCCAGCTTGCGTTCGAGAAGGAAGTCCACCGTCGACGCCGTGTCGCCCGATTGCGCCTGTACGGCAGCGCCGACGGCCAGAAGGTTCTTGCCGCCGTAGTAGGTGCCGTTCAGGTAATAGCCGTCTTCCGGATCCCAGAAATCGACCATGACGCGCGCCGCGGTGAGGACATCCGCGTTGCCCGTGGCCGATTCCCCATCGAACGCGCCGGCCGACACCTTGACCTTGCCGAACTGTCCCCAATACGTCACCCCGTCGTCACGCCCGGTGGTGACGAACGGATAGCCGTCCTGCACGCCATCGGTGTAGACCGCCCAGTGATGCGAGTAGTAGGGCCCGTAGAGATTCGCCCTGTCGCTCGGCGGCAGAAAGCGGCCCATCCAGATGTTGAACTTCGGCGAGGCTTCGATGCGCGCCACCGCATCGATGACGCCGATGTGGCTCGAGGCGCCGTCGTACTCGGTGTTGAACATGAACTTGATCTTCGAGGTGACCGGTCCGTTCACGTACAGGCGTGCGCTGTTGAGCCTGAACGCATCGGTGCCGTCGCCCACTTCAGGCGATGTGTGCATGAAGCTGGTCTGAAGGCCCGCCCCGATCGTGACGGGCGGCAGCGGAGCCTGACCCTGAGCGGTCGAGGCGGCGAGCAGCAGCGCGCCGGCCGTGAGCAGCGGCAGATGCCGCCAGGCCGGCGGACCGCCGACACATCCATTGTTCATGAGATTCCCTTCTGTTACGGCGCACAGGCGCCTTGTGAGTGACGTGAGCATGCAGACGAGTGACACGCACTGAGGAGCGCGTGCCGCCGCAAATTGCAAGCTCCGCTCCACTCGTCGATCGACCGCGATCGTGCAGTTTTCCTCACGTTTCACGCGAACTCGCCAGACTGGATGTACGACAATTTTGTTTATTGAGGTGGCGATTACGACATGGCTGTTGAAATCGCCTGTTGGCGAGCGTCGGCTCGGCCAGGTCTTCGACGGCCAGGAGCGCGTCAGGTCGGAAGGCGACGGCTTCTGAGAGAACCGTCCCGACAAAGATGTCTGAAGGCGGCCGGAAGGTAACAACAGTGTAAAGACCCCTCGTGCAGCTGGGCAGTCGCGTTGGCCGAGTCCCAGCCTCTGGATCGTCGAGGACGCCCTCGGCGATCGCACTGAAGATGGAGGATGATGGTCCGCGACCGCACGATCCGGAGGGCCCCATGATGTCGCGCCGAACGAGCTTCCTCTGCCTCGCCATTCTCGCCGGCACATTGCTCACCGGCAGTGCGGCGGTTGGCGGTATCACCACGCGCGCGGCGCTCCCGGACCGGCTCACCGACGCCGCGTTCTGGTCACTCGTCGGCGACATCTCCGAACCGGGCGGGTCGTTCCGCATCGCAGACAACTTCACGAGCAACGAGCCGGAGGTCGCGCTGATTTCCGGCATGCTGCGCGAACGCCGCGTGCAGGGGGGCGTCTACCTTGGAGTCGGCCCCGAGCAGAATTTCACGTACATCGCTGCCATCCGCCCCGCCATGGCGTTCATCGTCGACATCCGGCGGCAGGCTGTCATGCAGCACCTGCTGTTCAAGGCGGCATTCGAGCTCGCTGCTGATCGCGCCGACTTCATTTCACTCGTCTTCGCCAAGCCCCGGCCGGACGGCGTCGACACGACGACCCCGATTCAGCGTCTGTGGGAGATGTTCGCCGCGGTCGGCACGGACCAGCGACTCGTGACGAAGAACCACAAGACCCTGTTCGATCAATTGAAGGTCACGCACCACTTCGCCTTCACACCCGACGAGGAGGCGCAGCTCGAATGGGTCTTTCAAGCGTTCGTGACGCACGGACCCGCGATTTCGACGCGAGGCGCCCCCGGCGGGAGGGGCGGCGGCAACGGCACCACGTTCGCCGATTTGACGGGCTGGTCTCTCGACGCGGCCGGTCAGCCGCAGAGTTTTCTCGCGACCGACGAGCAGTTCCGCACGGTCAAGGCGCTACACGAACGCAATTTGATCGTGCCGGTCAGTGGCGACTTCGGGGGCACCAAAGCCCTGCGCCGCATCGCCGCCTACCTGAAGGCCCAGGGCGGTGTCGTCAGCGCGTTCTATCTGTCGAATGTGGAGCAGTACCTGTTTCAGGACGGGAAGGAAGGCGCCTTCTATGACAACGTGGCGGCCCTGCCCACCACGACGTCGAGTGTCTTCATACGGCCGTACTCGCTCAGGCGCGGCACGTCGGCGCCGCAACCGCTGTGCCCGATCGCCGCCTTCATCCAGGCGGTCGGCGACGGCCGGGTGAAGTCGAACAACGACGCGCTCGGATGCGCGGCGTCACTCAACTGATCGCCACAGCTGCCTCGCGGGAATCTCTCCGCCTGCCGACTCGTGAATTGTCTGAGTTTTGTCCGGCGCAGGCCGTCCCTGCAGGCCCTTTGCTAGAGTGGGCAGGTTTATGCGGATCACAATTTCTGCCCTTCTCATCGCGTGCTGTCTCGTGGCCAGCCCGGCATTTGCCGGCGATCTCCAGGGGCGGGTCACCGACCGCTCGGGCGGCGTGCTCGGCGGCGCCCTCGTGCGGCTGTTGAACGTGGCCAGTGGCGAACAGGTTTCGGTCAAAGCCGACGCCGCCGGCCGCTTCAAGTTCTTCAATCTCAAGATCGGCATCTACCGTGTCGCCGCGGCGATGACGGGATTTTCGGACGCCTCCCGCACGCTGGTGCTGGAGCGCGAGGACGAATCGGCAACGCTCGATTTCACGCTGGAGATCGGTCAGCTGAAGGCCGAAGTGACGGTCTCTGCCGACCGGGGTGCCCGCGACACGAGCACCGTGCCGCTCAGAACCGACAGTCTGACAGCCGACGCATCCCGCGAGCTGACGCCCACGAGCACTGGCGATGCGATTGCCGCCGCACCGGGCGTAACGCTGGTGGGCTCGGGCCCCTTCCAGACGCGCCCACGTCTGCGCGGCCTCGACTCGACGCGGGTTCTCGTGCTCGTGGACGGCGAGCGGCTGAACAACGCGAGGACCGCGACGGACCGCGCCGGTGCCGAAGTCGGTCTGGTGGATGTGGATTCGGTAGAGCGTATCGAAGTGCTCGGCGGTGCCGGCTCCGTGTTGTACGGCACAGACGCGCTCTCGGGGACGATCAACATCATTACCAACCGGCCCCGTCTCACCGAGCTGAACGTCTTCAGCGCCGGATTCGACGGTTTCTACAGCTCCAACGAGGATGGCCGCCGCGGCACCGTTCACCTCGGCATGTCGACCCCCGTCTTCGCGGTGTCGTTCTCCGGCGGCAGCGAGCGATTCGGCGACTACACGGCAGGCAAGGACTTCGGCGAGTCTTCGCAGCCTCTGTTCGACAGCGGTCGACTGCGGCGCGCAGACACCATCGATGACTCGTTCGGCTTCAAGTTCGGCAAGTTTCCCGATCCGTTCAATGCGCCGTTTACACGCACGACGGCGCACATCAGCAACTCGGCGATGGAGGGCAGTTCGGCGAACGTGGGTGGGCTGATCAAACTCGGCACCTCGCAGACGCTCGACATGAAGTACACGAGACGGCGTGCAACCAACGTCGGGTTCCCTGACTTTGCGGCGCCCGCGTTCTTCCAGTCGATCACCCTGCCGTTCAGCAACCTCGACAAACTGTCGGCAACCTACACCGCGACGGCCATTACCCCCTGGCTGACGCGCATCACGGCCACTTCCTATTACCAGCGCCAGGACCGGCTGCTTCGAAACCAGATGCCGGTACAGTTCCCGGCTCCATCGGCGACCTTCTTTCCGATCAGCGTCTTTCGACGCGACGTGCTCAGTGATACCCGCCAGCAGGTCTCGACGCCAGGTCTCGACGTGCAAGCCACGTTCCTGACGCACCCCACCAACGTGCTCACCGCAGGGATGACATTGCTCCGCGATCGCAGTGAGGACGAGCGCACGACGACCAGGGTCACTTCGCAGATCGGACAGGTGAGCGTCGGGCCGTTTGGCCCAGCGGCCACCGTCCTGCCAGTCCCGGTCGTGACAGGTCCGCCGGTCGTTCGTTCCACGGCCGTGTGCCAGGCGTCACCCGCCGACTGCGAGCCGGCACGGGTGCCCGACGCGTCGTTTCGCGACGCCGGATTCTTCTTGCACGACGAGTGGACGGCCTCGCCCGCCATCCGGGTCACCGCTGGACTCCGCATGGATCGATATCAGGTCGTCACCGACGCGACCGGTGGCTACAGCGTCGACTCCCTCGTGGTCGGGGCGACGCCGGCGATCGCACCCGCCACGTTGCCTAACGTGAACGGCGATCGCGTGAACCGTACCGCGTTCACCGGCGAGGCGGGGGTCGTGGTGCGTGCCGAGGCCCCGGTCAGTCTCTTCATGCATTACGTCCGCAGCTATCGCCATCCAAATCTCGAGGAGCTGCTGTTCTCCGGTCCGGCCACCACCGGCAACATCGTCCCCAACATTCAGGTGCAGCCGGAGACGGGCCACAACGTGGACATCGGGACCCGGCTGCGTTTTGCGCGCGCGATCGGCTCTGTGTCGTACTTCAACAACACGTACGACAACTTCATTTCCACGGAAGTCGTCTCGCAGACCAGCGGCCAGAGTGGCATCTCACCGATTTCACAGGCCATCAACCTGGCGAAGGTTCGAATTCAGGGTGTCGAGGCGGAGGGCAGCGCGCCCGTCGTGGCGGCCGGTCTTCAATGGCTGCCCATGGCGAACATCTCGTACAACCGCGGCACGGTTCTCGAGGGCACGAGTCCGCTGTCCAGTCTGTCGCTCGCCGGCAAGCCCCAGGACAACATCACGCCGTGGAAGCTGTCGGTGGGGCTGCGCGTGAGCGACAGGCGTGAGCGCTGGTGGGCGAGCTACGGTGTCCGTCGGCAGGGCGAGGTGACTCGCGTCTCGCCTTTGCTCTCGGATTCGCCGTTTCTCATCGCGCAGGATCTATTCGGCCTTGGCGGCTTTTCGGTCCAGCGCGCGGCGGTCGGCTACGACTGGCGCAACGCCGGTCAACAGCTGGGTCTGACGCTGGCGGTCGACAATCTCGCGGACGTGTTCTACCGCGAGCAGTTCCAGTTTGCACCGGCCCGTGGCCGCACGGTGACACTGCTTGTCCACGTCAGAGGGAACCGGTGAAAGTCGTTCACTACGTTCCGATCCTGACGACCATTCTGTCCGCGCTCTTTGCGGCGTCGCTCTATCGCAGGTTCCGAGTTCGCCACGCGCCGCATCTCTGGTGGTGGGCGTTCGGCATCACCACCTACGGCATCGGCACCGCGATCGAGAGCAGCATCACCCTGTTTGGAAACACCGTGCTGCTGACCAAGCTCTGGTACATCGCCGGAGCGTTGCTCGGTGGCTACCCGCTCGCTCAGGGGTCCCTGTATCTCTCCTGGCCCAGAGGGGTCGCCAACAAGCTCACCATCGTGAGCCTCACGTTCGTGATCGTCGCCTCGGTCCTCGTGGTGCTGTCGCCCGTGGATACCCTCGCGCTCGAGGCTACGCGGCCCTCAGGCGCCATTCTGTCCTGGCGCTGGGTACGTCTTCTCACGCCGTTCATCAACCTGTATGCGGTCTTCTTCCTGATCGGCGGAGCGATTCGCAGCGCGTGGCGGCATTACTCGGAGCGTGGGCATTTCTATCGGGCGGCGGGTAATGCGCTCATTGCGATCGGCGCCATCATGCCCGGTATCGGCGGCAGCTTCGCAAAGGCGGGTATGGTGGAAGTCCTGTACATCGGCGAGTGCGTGGGACTCATGGTGATCTGGGCCGGCGACCGCGTTTGCGCCCGCCAGGATCCGACAGTGGTGCCCCGCACGATGTCGGCGCCGCAGCCCACGGCTCGCTAGGCGGCGCTGCCCTCGATGGTGGCCGGGCCGTCACGCTGGCGCCTGTACCGGCACGCGCAATCCTGTCGGTTTCGGCCGGCAAGCCCCAACCGTCTGGCCATAGACTAGGGACGAATGTCGCCGTGGGTCGCGCTCGTCGTGGCGGTGCTCATCGCGGCCAACGCGTTGTACGTGGCCGCCGAATTCTCCGGCGTGGGTGTCCGCCGCAGCCGCGTCAGACGTCTCAGCGCAGACGGCCACTGGCTTGCGCGCCGACTCCTGCCCCACGTTCAGAACGCAGTCGCGCTCGACCGTTACGTGGGGGCCTCGCAAATCGGCATTACGATTTCCAGCCTGATGCTCGGCGCCTACGCGCAGGCCACCATGAGCGCAACGTTCGTCCCCCTGCTGGTTTCGACGTTTGACCTCACCCCGGTCACCGCCCTCTCTGTCTCCGCGCTCACCGTTCTCATCGTCCTCACCGCACTGCAACTTGTGCTCGGCGAACTGGTCCCCAAGGCCCTCGCGCTGCAGTACCCCACCGAAACCGCGCTGGCGACGGTGCTGCCCATGCAGTGGACGTTGGTCGTCTTCAGCCCGGTGATCAGCCTCCTGAATGGCTCGGCCCTGTTCGTCCTGCGTCTGATCGGCGCCGGCGATCAGACCCATAGCCACCTGCATTCGCCGGAGGAGATCGACCTGCTGATCGCGGAGAGCCGCGACGGCGGCCTGCTCGAGCCGCTCGAACAGCAACGTCTGCGTCGCGCACTTCGACTGGGCCAGCGGCTCGCCCGCGATCTGATGGTCCCGCGCGATCGGCTCACGATGCTGGAAGTGGCCGCCTCGTGGGACGCGATCATGCGGACGGTGGCCGGCAACCCGTACAGCCGCATCCCGATTTACGAGCGAACGCCCGAACGGGTGATTGGCGTGCTTCGGGTCAAGGACCTGGTGGAGCGCTACGCGGCGGAAGGTCCCGTCACACTCGCACGTTTGATCCGGCCCATGCTCCAGCTGCCAGACGACCTCGCGGCCGATCGGGCGCTCGCGGCGCTGCGCGAACACCGGGCTCACGCGGCCGTGCTCGTGAATCACACCGGCGTCGCCGTGGGATTGTTGACGATTCAGGATGTGCTTGGGGAGCTGCTCGGTCTGGCCAGCGGGCGACCGACCGTCGGTCGGCCTTCGACCGAACGCGAGGTCCGATCGTGAGCCTGCCGCTCGTCCTGCTCGTGAGCCTGCTGTTCGTCATACTGAATGCGATCTTCGTCGCAGCCGAATTCGCGCTCATCGCCGCGCCCAAACCGACGCTCGAGCATCAGGCGCGTTCGGGCGATCGGCTGGCGGCACGTCTGCTCGCCGTCCTGACCTCTCCGGTGCGGCAGGACCGCTATATCGCCACCGCGCAACTCGGCATCACGCTCGCCAGCCTGGGACTCGGCATGTACGGCGAGCACGCACTCGCCGCGTTCATCGAGGTACGGCTCGGGCACGTGCCCCTCGTGGGACATGCGGCGGCCGGTGCAGCGCTGTCGCTCGGGTTTCTGACGGTCGTGCATATCGTGATCGGCGAGATGGTGCCGAAGGGGGTCGCCCTGCAGCGTCCTGCCCGCATGGCGCGGCTGGCGCACGTGCCGATGCAGGTGATGCTGCGCGTCCTCTATCCGTTCGTGGCCGTGTCGAACATGCTCGCGCGCTTCTGTCTGCGCCTGTTCGGCATCAGGCGGCAGGAGAATATCCATGAGCAGATCTACACACCAGAAGAGCTGCAGCTGATTGTCGAAGAAAGCGAACGCGGCGGAGCGATCGGCGGTGACGCTGGAAAGATCGTGCGCGAGCTCTTCGAATTCGGCGATCTCACCGCGTCACAGGTGATGGTGCCGCGGGTGCGCGTGGTCGGCATTCCCGTCGGCGCCACGCCAGACGAGATTCAGTCTTTTGTCCTGCAGCATCGTCGCACGCGGTATGCGGTGTACGAAGGCGACCTCGACCACATCGTCGGCATGCTCCACGCTAAGGACCTGCTCCGGCTGCTGGTCGGGAGGGAGTCCGTCTCGGCCGCCGAGGTGCGCCGCATCCCGGTCGTCCCGGAAACAGCCTCTCTCGACGATGTGCTGGCATCGCTTCAGACCGTGCGGGCGCACATGGCAGTCGTGATCGATGAGCATGGTGGCACCGCGGGCATTCTCAACCTGGAGGATCTGTTCGAGGAGGTTGTGGGCGACATCGACGAGGGGGCGCCGTCGGAGGCCGATCTCTCGCCGCAGCCAGACGGCTCGGCACTAGTCGCTGGCACCGTGCGACTCGACGAGCTCGGTGAGAACTTCGACCTCGCGCTCGAACACGAGGAGGTCGATAGCGTCAGCGGACTCGTGCTGGCCGTTCTCGGGCGTCCACCGGAAGTCGGGGATGTGATTACACACGGCCGGCTTCGGCTCGAGGTGACCGCGATCAGTGGCCGAGGCGTTCAGCAGGCCCGCGCATCCGTTCTGCCAGATCCTGCGGGCGATTCGGTCGCCTGATCCCGACCTTCTGAAGTCAGCGCTTCAGGACCCGCGGGCGACACCTCCGAAGGTGACGTTCGCCGTTTATGCGGCCGACGAGGCGGCTGCCTCGCTGCCGACGCCGAGCCGCTGCAATTTGTCGATGAGTGTCGTGCGGCTCAGGTGCAGCAGCCGAGCGGCGCGTCGCTTGTTGCCGCCCGCCTTCTCCAGATACCGCAAAATCAGTTCGCGTTCGACCTGCGACATCGTGGACGAGAAGTTGATGCCCTCTTCGGGAGTGTGCGGGAGCGAGACGTGTGTCGGCACATTCGTCAGCGCAGCCTGCACGGGCGCGGCACTGGACTCGACCAGCTCGGGTGGCAGCGCGTCTGCCAGAATCTCCGTGCTGTCACCGCTCATGGCGACGCCGTGCTCGATCGCGTTCTGGAGGTGCCGGATATTGCCGGGCCATGAGAAATCCATCAGTGCCCGGAGTGCGCACTGACCCAGCCGTTTCTCGGGAATCCCATTCTGCCGGCAGGAGTGCAGCACGAAGTGGTGCGCGAGCAGCGGAATATCGTCCTGACGCGCGCGGAGCGGCGGCAGCTCGATTCGCACCACGTTCAGTCGGTAATAGAGGTCTTCGCGGAACGTGCCCGCGCGGACCATGTCCTGTAAATCAACGTTTGTTGCGGCAATGACCCGGGCGTTGACCTTGATTGGCTTCGAGGTGCCGACCCGCTCGATCTCGCGTTCCTGCAGAGCTCGGAGGAGCTTCGTCTGCAGCGACATCGGCATCGACGAGACCTCGTCGATGAAGAGCGTTCCGCCGTCGGCGGCTTCGATTCGGCCGATCCGTGTCTGAATGGCGCCGGTGAACGCACCTTTGACGTGACCAAACAGCTCTGCCTCGGCCAGCCCTTCGGGAATGGCGGCAGAGTTGAACGCGACAAACGGTTGATTGCGTCTTGTGCTGTTGCTATGGATGGCCTTGGCGACGAGCTCTTTGCCCGTGCCGGTTTCGCCCTGAAGCAGCACGGTGTTCTGCATCGGTGCCACGAGCTTCAGCGTCTTCATCAACCGCTGCATCGGGGGGCTCGACCCCACGATCTCATCGGTCTCTACCATCTGCGGCGTGGGCCGCTCCGCGATTCGGTCGGGGGCCGGGTTCCGGGCGGGCCGGCGCTCGCACTCGACGTCACGCAGACCCTCGACGACCTGCTCGGTCGCGACAGGCTTGATCAGGAAGTCGATGGCGCCGCGTTTCAGCGCCCGAACCGCATGGTGGATGCTGCCGAATCCGGCTGTAACGATGCAGCGCATCGCCGGATAGCGCGTCAAGGCGTCGTCGAGCACATCGAGCCCATCGCCATCTGCCAGGCGAACATCGACGACGAGGCCGTCGTAGGCAAAGCCTTCGAGGCGCGAGCGTGCGTCGGCCATGGTGGAACACTCCGCCGCCGCGAACCCGGCACCCTCCAGTGCGCTCACGATAGAACGTCGGGCTTCGTTATCGTTATCAGCAACCAATACAGTCGAACGGCCACGATCAGACACGGAACTCTCCTGGGGAGGCTGAGTCAATAGCGCACTATCCCTGGCGAGACAGCTGTATCCAACTGGCTCGACGGTGTGCCCTAGAGCAAGGCGGATGCCATGTGCTCGGATCGCGAACTCTCAGTAATCGGGCCAGGGCGACGGAGCTTGAGGGGCCATAGCGTCATTTATTTGGCAGCAGTATCTGAATCGCTCCATTGCACCAGCCTTCTAGCGGTGTTCGAAACGCGACACTGTGGGGCGATTCCGCTCATTGCGCACACCGTGACCCGGCCGCGTCAGTGAAACCGGGGTGTCGGTGGAGCGACACTGTCGGCTGAGCGACCGGAAATTCGTCGCTGCAGCGTCCTGCGGCCCCCGCTATTGCCCCATCCACCGTGCAATGACGTGCAGTGATGGGCAGATCTGAACGCGGCCCTCTGCTTGCACTAGGGCGCAGCGCACGATCTCGCGCCCGACGGCGCCCCGTGCACTGCGGAGGAAGCAATGGGAGACATGCAGACGGATGCGGCGATTACGGCCGCGCTCGGTCGACACATGACGAGGGCCGTGCAGCGCCAGGCGGTCGCGGCAGGCAATCTGGCGAACCTCGACACGCCCGGCTACCGCACCAAGGAGCTGCACTTTGCCGACGCGCTCAATGGCGAGCTCGAGGCGTCCATGGTCGCCACCAACGATCGTCATTTCGGCCAACCGGTCACGGCCGCCGGACCGGTTGACCAGGCTGAGGCCGGGGGCCTGGCCTCGCGGCGCGATGGAAATAACGTCCAACTCGACCGCGAGTTGCTGGGCATGAACCGCGCCGCCGCTGATTTCTCCGCTGCACAGACAGTGCTCGCGGCAAAGTTCCGTCTCGTCCGTTACGCCATCAACGAAGGACGCTGACTATGTCGACCCTGATGGGAGCCATCAACGCCAGTGCGAGCGCGCTCGACGCGCAGCGAGCTCGCATGGAAGTCGCCGTCTCGAACCTGGCGAACGCCGAGTCCACGCGCGGACCCGATGGACAGCCGTACCGCCGTCGAGAAGTCGTACTCGAGGCCACGACGGGCAACACCATGTCTGGCCACGTGGAGGCGGCAGGCGTCAAGGTCGCCAACGTTCTCGAGGATCAGACACCGTTCCGTCAGCGGTTCGAACCCTCCCACCCGGACGCCGATGCGGATGGATTCGTGTCGGTTCCCAATGTGGACGTGCCCGAGGAGATGGTCGACATGCTTGGCGCGGCACGCGCCTATCAGGCCAACCTCACCGCGATCGGGCTCATTCGCGACACCATCCAGCGCGCGCTGGAGCTCGGGAAATAGCCATGGCCATCGATCCGATTGCAGCGCTGCGTTCTGTCGCCGGTACCGCCAAGTCCGCTGCGGCTGGCGGGGCGGCGGCGACAGGCTCGGTCGACTTTGGCGCCGCGCTCGAGAGCGTCATCGAGTCGGTTGAGGGGTCCACCGCCCAAGCCAACCAGGCCGTTGGCAACATGCTCGAGGGGACGGGCGACGTGCACGAAGCGATGATCGCGATGCAGCGCGCCGACGTCATGCTGCAGCTGACCGTGCAGATTCGCAACAAGCTCGTGCAGGCGTATCAAGACGTGATGCGCATGCCCGTCTAACGCTGATTCAACAGTGAACCCAACGTGAATCCAGACCAGCTCTTCACGCATCTCAAGAAACTCGCCACCACGCTCTCGGCCAAACAGCTGTTGGGTCTTGGCTTCGCGTTCGTCGCCGTTGTCGGCGTCGTGGTGGGTTCGGGATACTGGATTTCCCAGCCTACCTACAGCCTGCTCGTCGCCGACATGGACGCCGAAACCGCAAACTCGGTCGTCTCCAAACTCAAACAGGCCAAGGTCGCCTATCAGCTCGGCGACGGCGGCAAGACCGTGAGCGTGCCCGTGGAGCGGGTCGACGAATTACGTCTCGAGTTCGCATCCGGCGGCCTCCCCTCGGCGGGACGCATCGGCTTCGAGATCTTCGACCGGTCTGCGTTTGGGACGACGGAATTCCTCGAGCACGTCAATTACCGGCGCGCGCTCGAAGGGGAACTGGCGCGCACGATCGGCACGCTGTCAGAAGTCACGAGCGCCCGTGTGCACATCGCCATGGCGAAGGAATCGCTCTTCGTCGATCGGGAACAGGCCGCCAAGGCGTCCGTCGTGCTTCGGCTGAAATCGAACCGCCCGCTGGCGCCTGCCACGGCCAAAGGTATTGCCAACCTGATCTCGGGCAGCGTGGAGTCGCTGCGGCCCGAGTCGGTCGTCATCCTCGACACGTTCGGACACTCACTCACGCGTGCGACCGACGCCGGCGACACGATGGCGTCGACAACCCAGACGGAGCGCCAGCAGCAAATCGAGCGCGACCTTCAGACGCGGGTGGTAGCACTGCTCGAGCCCGTGGTGGGAACGGGACGCGTGCGCGTCAACATCGCGGCTCACCTGAACCCCGACTCGGTCGAGGAGACCGAAGAGCACTGGGATCCTTCTGGCGTGATTCGGAGCCGGCAAGTCTCCACGGAGACAACGGCGCTCGCCAGCGCCATGGGAGGTGTCGCAGGCGCGAGAGCGAACCAGCCCCCGGCTCTTTCGACCGCGCCCGCAGCAGCGGCCCCCGCGACAGCGGCCGCCGTTCCGGCGTCGACTCCCATTGGCGGCCCAGGTCCGGGGCGCATGGCGGAGACGACCAACTACGAGGTGGGCCGCGTCACGAGGCACACGGTCAGCCCGCAAGGCGCACTCGCACGACTGTCGGTCGCCGTCATTCTCGATGACGAGCGTGGCGCGGCCAAGGGTGCTGACGGTACTGCACAGCCGGCGTCCAAGCCGTGGGACGCGCAGGGGATTCAGCGCATTCACGGGCTCGTGGCCGCGGCGGTGGGTCTCGACGAAGAGCGCGGCGACCAGTTGACGGTAGAGAACATCGCCTTCGAGGTGCCTCCAGTGGAGGCCGAGCCGGCGCCGACACCTGTCACCCGGCAGGTCACCGACATGCTCAAGCAATATGCGCCTTCCCTCGTGCGTGGGCTAGGTGTGTTCCTGCTCGCGATGTTCGCGCTCTTTGGCGTGCTGCGCCCAATCATGCGGAGCGCCACACGTCTCGCTGCTGCGCCTGCGGCGCTGCCCGCAACCACCGGCGGATCGGCACGACTGCCGACGGTGCGCGAGATGGAGGGTCAGATCGAGGCCGAGCTCGACGCGGCCATCCCAGGACAGGCTCGTCGTCTGCCGGTGCTGACGAAGCGCGTGGCCAAGCTGGCGAGCGATGAGCCCGAACAGCTCGCACGCATCGTGCGCGGCTGGATTGCCGAGGAGGAACGCTGATGGCGACACAGACGCCGGCCCTGAGCGGCCCTCAGAAGGCGGCGATTGCCCTGATGGTGCTCGGCGACGAGGGCTCCACGTCGGTCTTCCGTTACTTCCACGAGGACGAGCTCGAGCGCGTCGCGCGCGAAATCGCCTCGATGGGCGCGGTCTCGCCCGAAGTCGGCGAGCAGGTGCTGGCCGAGCTGAATGCGTCCGTCAACGGATCGCACGTGCCGACCGGCGGCGTGGAGCAGGCCAGGCGGATGCTGGCGAAAGCGCTCGGCGCCGAGCAGTCGCGGCGTGTGTTCGACCGCGTGGTCGACTCGCTTCACACCGCCGCGGGTCTCGCGTCGATCGAACGGGCCAATCCGGAGCAGCTCTCGAAGTTCTTTCTTGGGGAGCATCCGCAGACGACGGCGCTGATTCTGGCGCACCTCAAACCTGACAACGCTGCCCAGCTCCTCGAGCAGCTTCCCGAAGACATGCGGGCCGAAGTGATTCTGCGGATGGCGAGTCTTGGCGACATCCCGCCGGACGTCATCGCCCGCGTCTCGAGCGTCATCGATCAGCGCCTTCGCGGACTCGGCGGGCAGAGCCGCGAGCAGCGGGGCGGGGTGCGCGCGGTGGCCGAGCTCTTCAACTGTCTCGACCGCAGCGTGAGTCGTCCGGCGCTGCAGCGACTCGAGTCGCTCGCCCCGGACACAGCCGTGGCGATACGCAACCTGATGTTCGTCTTCGAGGATATCGCCCACGTCGAGGAAAGCGGGATCCGCGAAATCGTCAACCGCGCCGACAAGAAGACGCTCACCATCGCGCTCAAAGGCGCGAGCGAAGTCATTCGCCAGCGGTTCTTCACCAACATGTCCAAGCGCGCGGGCGATCTGATGAAGGAAGAGATGGAGATGCTCGGCGCGATTCGCCTGCGCGACGTCGAGAAGGCGCAGCACGAAGTCGTCGGTATCGCCCGCAAGCTCGAAGAAGAGGGACTCATCACCACGGGCGCTGGCGCCGGAGAACCATATGTTACCTAGTGCGCGGCGACTCTCACCTGCCGTCCCGACCGACCGGTTTCAGTGGCAACGCACGGGCCCGCAGCCGGTGCCGGGGCCGCCGCGACCCGTGGCGCTGATGTTCACCCAGGTTTCGGCCGAGCCTGCCTCCGTGAACGCCCGTCACGACGT
Organism: Vicinamibacterales bacterium; assembly: GCA_039925145.1. Lineage (GTDB taxonomy): Bacteria > Acidobacteriota > Vicinamibacteria > Vicinamibacterales > SCN-69-37 > JBDSZL01. The sequence goes on from JBDSZL010000061.1 coordinate 60,437, forward strand.
GGAAGCCCGTGAACTGCAGCTGCCGTCGGTGCTGGCCGAGCGTCTCGCGGAAATCGAGCGCCAGGCCCTGGCCGAAGGTCGCGCCCGGGGCGAGCAGATCGCCGAGGCTGAAGCCAGCCGCGAATTCCGTACGACCGCGGCAGGACTGGCCACGATCATCAGCGAGATCTCTGACCTGCGACGAGGCATCCTGCACCGCACAGAGCGGCAGGTGGTCCAGCTCGCGCTGGCCATTGCCGAGCGCATCGTCCATCACCAGCTCGAGCTCAACCCCGATCTGCTCCTCGTGATCGCAATGACCGCCACGCAACGGCTCGGCGAGCGTGCTGCGGCCGTCGTGCATCTGAACCCGGCAGATTTCGAGGTGCTCGCCGGACGCGCCAACGTCAGCAGCACATTGACGCTCAGCGCCGATCCGGCCGTCGGCCGAGGCGGCTGCGTGATCAAGTCGGCCTTTGGCGAGATCGACGCCGGCATCGAAGCGCAGATCCGCGAGCTGTCCCGCGAGTTCCTGGGCAGCGAGGATGAGGAACTGCTCGATGGCCTCGTCGCCAATTTCTGAATCGGACATCTCACTTCACCCGTACATCGAGCGGCTCCGCGAGGTCGACACCACTCCAGTGGTCGGCCGGGTCGCCCGTGTCGTCGGCCTCGTTGTCGAGTCAGCCGGCCCAGCGGCGAGCGTCGGGGAGATTTGCCATGTTCGCGCCACAGGCGGGCACGTGGTGCCCGTCGAGGTCGTCGGGTTTCGTGAGGGTCGTCTCCTGTCGGTGCCGCTGTCGGCCACTACCGGCATCCGACCTGGTGATGCGGTCGTGTCGAGCGGACGCGCGCCCGCGGTACCTGTCGGCAACGGGCTCCTTGGACGTGTCATCGATGGATTCGGCCGGCCGCTGGATGGGCTCGGCCCGCTTGCGACCCGTCGGCGGGCGCCGCTGTATCCCGATGCGCTCAATCCGCTCGATCGAGAAGGCGTCAACGTTCCAATCGGCACCGGCGTGCGCGCGATCGACGCCCTGCTGACGTGCGGGCGAGGCCAGCGCATTGGCGTCTTCGGCGGCAGCGGCGTGGGTAAAAGCACCTTGCTCGGCATGATGGCGCGCGGCACCGAGGCGGAGGTCGTCGTGCTGTGCCTCGTCGGTGAACGCGGACGCGAGGTACGGAGCTTTCTCGAGCACGACCTGGGGACTGCCGGGCTCGCGCGGTCGGTCGTGGTCGTGTCCACATCGGACAACCCGGCACTCGCGAGGCAGCGCGCGGCCTACGCGGCCACAACCATCGCCGAGTCGTTTCGCGACGAGGGCCGGCACGTGCTGCTGATGATGGACTCGGTCACGCGCTTTGCGATGGCGCAACGCGAGGTGGGGCTCGCGGCCGGCGAGCCGCCCACTTCCAAGGGCTATCCCCCGTCGGTGTTCGCGCGTCTGCCGAGCCTGCTGGAACGGGCGGGCGCGCTTCGCGGACGCGGCAGCATCACCGCGTTCTACACCGTGCTCGTGGAGGGCGACGATCACAACGAGCCGGTCGCCGATGCCGTTCGCGCCATCCTGGACGGACACATCGTGCTGTCCCGTGACATGGCGGCCCGCAACCACTATCCCGCCATCGACGTCCTGCGCAGCGTCAGCCGGACCATGCCCGATGTGACCACGACAGACCATCGCGCTCGGGCCGCTCAGGTGCGTGAATGGCTCGCGACCCTGGCCGACAGCGATGACCTGATCAATGTCGGGGCCTACGTCGCCGGCACCAACGCCCGCATCGACACCGCCATCGCGCACCGGGAGGCCGTCAACCGCTTCCTATGTCAGCCAGCCGACACCGATGTCCGGCTGGCCGACGCTCTAGCCGATCTCCACGCGCTCTGAGATGCCGACGTTCAGGTTTCGCGCGTCGGTAGCGCTCGACCTGCGCCGCAAGGAAGAGGCATCGGCGCTTGCCGCACGAGCCCTCGCGCAGGCCCGGTTTCACGAGCTGCAAAGCGCAATCGCCGCCGCGCGCGAGGACCAGGACCGAGCCCGCGCCGACCTGACAACGCTTGAACGGCAGGGAACCGAGGTGGGCACCCTCTTATGGCACCGGAATTGGAATACCAGGCTGACAGCCGCGATCGAGCGGTTGCAGCGCGAGCTCGACGAACGCGCAAACGATCTGCGCACTGCTGAAGAAGCCTGGCGCGAGGCCCGCCGCCGACGGCTGGCGCTGGAGCGCATGAAGGAACGCGCGTGGGAGCGGCATCTGCGCGCTGAGGCTCATCAGGAGATGACCGAGATGAACGAACTGGCCCGCATCCGCTACGTGATGCCTGACACCTGGAGACACGAATCGTGAGCACCAACTCGGTGGCACCTGCGGCGACGGCGCCGGCCACATCCTCTCTGTCCGCCCTGGCGCCCACGAAGGAGCCGCTCGGCAAGGACGCCTTTCTCTCGCTGCTCGTCACGCAGCTGCAGCATCAGGATCCGCTTGATCCACAGGACAACAGCGAGTTCCTGGCGCAGCTGGCCCAGTTCAGCTCGCTCGAGAGCTTGCAGACCATGAAGGAAGACATCGGCGCTCTGCGCAAATTATTCGAAGCAGGATTGACCGGCGCGGACGCCGGCACTTCCGGCTCCGATGGAGGTGTGTAATGTCAGTAGGATCGTTTTCCGCCAGCCTGTCTGGCCTCAACGCCAATCAACAGAAGCTGAGCGTCATCGGCAACAACCTGGCCAACCTCAACACCGTGGGGTTCAAGGCCAGCAACGTGAACTTCTCGGATCTCGTCAGCCAGTCAATCGGCGGCCCCAGCCAGGACCCGATGCAGGTCGGTCTCGGTGTGGCCACCGGTTCCATCAGCCCGAACTTCTCGCAGGGCGGCATCGAGAGCACGGGCATCTCGACGAACGTCGCGATTCAGGGCACCGGCTTCTTCATGGTGGGTGACGCGGCGCATCGAGCCTATAGTCGCGCCGGCAACTTCAGCTTCGACGCCACGGGGCAGCTCATAACGCCAGACGGCCACCCGGTTCAGGGCTACACGGCCACGAACGCAACGACCGGCGCGATCGACACGACCGGCCAGCCCACGAGCATCATCATCCCGCCCGGCGTTCTCCGCGCGCCTGTTCCGACGACGTCATTTGGCACGGCCCTCAATCTGGATGCGAGCGCCGCCGTCGGCAGCGTCTTCACCTCCTCAGTGCAGATGTACGACGCACTTGGGGTGACGCACGTGGCAACGGTCGCGTTCACCAAAACCGCCGCGGGCGCGTGGAATTACACGATGACCGTCCCAGGTGCAGACGTCACCGGCGGCACGCCCGGCGTCCCCACGAGCGTCGCAACGGGCACACTGGGCTTCAACAGTCTCGGCCGGCTGTCGCAGGTCAACGGCGCAGCCGCCGCGGACGTGGCGATCACGAGCCCGGCATGGAAGAACGGCGCCGCGGCGATCAACTTCTCATGGGACCTGGTGGATGCCAACAACACCACCACGATTACCGGTTACGCCGCGCCGTCGGCGACGGCGTCGACGACGCAGAATGGTTCGCCAACGGGTGCCGTCTCCAGCATCATCACGATCAGCGCAGCCGGTGAGCTTATCGCGTCGTTCGGCATCGGCCGGACCGTCACGGTGGGTCAGCTCGCGATGGCCACCTTCAACAATCCGCAAGGGCTGGTGAAGCTCGGCACGAACCTCTACAGCGAAAGCGAAGCGTCAGGTATCCCGAGCATCGGTGTGGCCGGCACGGGTGGACGCGGCACGCTGATTGGCAGCGCGCTCGAGCAGTCCAACGTCGATATCGCCACCGAGTTCACGCAGATGATCCTGGCGCAGCGTGGCTACCAGGCGAACTCCAAGAGCATCACCGTCGCCGACGAGCTGCTCGTCGACACGCTGAACCTCAAACGTTAGTTCCGGGACTCATCGTGGTGAATCTCGGTCAGCTGGTCGCGAGTATCAGACAAGGTGGAGACACCAGGGGTGCAGCCTCTGGTGCCCCACACGGCGCTGCGTTCTCGCTGTCGTTCCGGGCACTGGTCGGCACCTTGCTCGGCGACAACGGCGAGGCGACCACGGCCGACGCTTCGGCCTCGGACCCAGAAACTGCGACAGGCCCTGTTCAGAATTCGACTCCCCCGCTCGCGGCCGACCCGTTTTGTGTCGTGCCGCCGGCCGCCGCTCCGACTGTGCCCGCCCCAAAGACCGCTCAGACGGAGAACATCCCCGGCTGGGCGGTCGCCTCTCTCGCCCCGGAGGATCAGCAGAGCGAGAAGGACACGCCGGTCGCCTCTCGGAGACCTGACAAAGAAAAAGAGACCTCGGCTCCGTCCACCGGTGCGGCCGAACCGCTGGCGGTGCCGCAGATCACACTTCCGGCCCCCGATCTCGCGCAGTTGCCGCGTGCGGTTTCTCCGGTCGTCGGTCGCGCTGAACATCATGACGCCGCGGCAGCCGACGGGGCGAGTGCAGGGCCAGTGTCGAGGACCGCCTCGAGAGCCATCGGCGACCAGCGGACCGACCCGCGGGTGTCCAGCGAGACGCCAGTCGACAGCCCAGCCCCTACGGTCGCCGGGCCGGACGTGCCGCGGCAGACCGAGTGGCTCGAGTCTCGTCCGGCCGCCGTTGATATCGTGCCCGCACGGCATGACTCGTCAGCGGCACCGCTCGTCGATGCCGTCGAACTCTCCGTCGAGACTCGATCTGCCGCGAGCGCGAATGCGCCGTTGCCACAGCTTCCGACGGCCGCCGTCGAGGTCTTCGAGGACGCCGCCGTCGCCGCCGCGCTCAGGCCAATCGACGAGCCGTCCGCTCCCGCTCGGGCTGCCGCGATCGCAGCCGCGCGGATGCAAGGTCAGAATGGCGTGGCCGCTACCGCCGATGACGTCGACACGCGAACGCCTTCTGCACAGCGACCGGTGAAGCCCGCCACCTCGGGAGTCACCGCCGAGCACGCGGCAAAGGCGAACGCCCCAGCCGCTCCATCCGGTGCGCCCCTCGTCATGCCGCACGTGGCCGCGCCCGCATTGGCCGCCGTCTTGACCGGCTCCGTCGTGGCGCCGTCGGTTGAATCACTCCAGACCAGCGAAACCTTGCCCGACAGCACGGTTCTACAGATCGTGCGCGCGATTCGCCTTCAGGCGATGGGCAACGGCGGTGAGGCACGCATTACGCTCGAGCCCCGGCACTTCGGCGAGATGACGGTTTCGATTCGCGTCGAGCAGGGCCAGGTGACCGCCCGGCTCGAAGCCGAGTCGCCATTCGTCCGCGAGTGGCTGCAGAACAATCAGGGCGCGCTTCGTCATCAGCTGGCTGGCCAGCAGCTCACACTCGATTCGTTCGAGGTTGCCGAACCCGGCGAATCGAACCACGCGCGGCATCGCGGTTCATCCGACAACCCACCGCCGCAGGACGGACGGCAGGGCCGTCGACCCCGAAGAGACCAGCCGCCGGCGCACTTCGAAGTCGTCGCCTGACAGGAGCTCGATGTGATCAACACCTTCAATCTCGACAAGGCCAGCGCCTCCGCCCTTGCTCCTCTTGTCGAGCAAATCGCAAAGCGGGCCGATGCCAACAAGGACGGCAACGTCTCGACAAGTGAGTTCGCGCAGTTCCTCACCGACCTGCTCACCAGAACCACGGCCGCGACGAGTCGAACAGTTGAACGCGACGTTCCCGCGAAGCCACTGGGCCCCGACGCCGTTGCCCGCAACCTGGACATCACGAAGTAGCGCCCGCGCGCGTTCGTCAGAGGTCACCCAGTCATGGAAGAACCACAACTCACCCCCGTCGCCGCGCCTGCACCGGCACCACGAGTCAAGGGCGGGCTCGTGAAGAAGCTGGCCGCCGTCACCGTTCTCCTCATCGTCGCCGCTGGTGGAGCGGCGTGGTGGTGGATGGGTGGAACGGCCCATGCTGCCGCCGAAGAGCCAGCACTCGAAGAGCGCGGCGTGCTTCCGTTCCAGCCGTTCCTCGTGAATCTCGCCGACGACGGCGGGAACCGGTTCCTGAAGACGAACATCGAGCTGGTGCTCGCGAGCGCCGAAGAGGCGAAGCACGTGGAGGAGACACCGGTGCTCGTCAGCCATCTTCGCTCGGCCATTCTGGAGATCCTGACGCAGCAGTCTGCTGCGGCTCTTGTGACCCCGCAGGGGAAGGACGCGTTGCGCAAGGCCATCAAGGACCGTGCAACGCCGCTCCTGCCGCATCAAAAGGTGATGGATGTCCTCTTCTCCGAATTCGTTGTCCAGTTCTGATCCAGCCGTCGCCGCGCCGAGTCCGCTGGACTGGGTGATGGACGTGCCGTGTCCGGTGGACTTCGTGCTCGGCACCGCAACGGTCAAGGTGCGCGACTGCGCGCAGTTTGCCCCGAACACGATCGTGAAGCTCCGTCAGCAGGCGGGCTCTGATCTGGAAGTGCGCGTCGGAGGCGTACCGCTGGCCAGCGGCGACGTCGTCATCGTCGACGATAACGTCGCGCTTCGGCTGAGCCGCATCCTGTCGCCGGGACGGGAGACGGCGTGATTCCGTTCCTGATCGCGCAGGCCGGGATGGTCGGATCGGGAACGCCCGATCTCGTGCCGTCGCTCTGGCGTGTCGTCGGAGGACTCGCCGTCGTGCTCGCGCTTCTGGCCGGGCTGGCCTGGGTTCTACGTCGGAGCTCGCTGCTGAAACGGGGTGCCGGCGGCTTCAGCGTTGAATCCGCATTACAGCTGGGCGAGCGGCGTTCGCTGGTGGTGGTCACGATCGAGGGACGGAGGCTGCTCCTCGGCCTCGCCCCGAACTGCGTCGCTCTGGTGACGGAGCTTGGGGCGCGCCCGGCGTTCGAGGCCGCGGTGACGCAGGCCCTCTCCAAGGAATTGCCGTCATGATCGGCCGCGTCCGCGTCACCGCCGCGGCGAGCCTCGCCTTGATGGCGCTCGTGCCGGCGGCGGCATTCGCACAGCGGGCAGCGACAGCCGCCACGGCTGCGGCGGCGCCGCAGAACCTCTCGGTCCAGATCAACGGCCTCGGCGCCGTGTCGGCACCTCTGCAAATTGTCCTGCTGCTGACACTGATCAGCTTCGTCCCCGCGATGCTCGTGATGATGACCTCGTTCACGCGCATTGCCATCGTGTTCCATTTTCTGCGGCAGGCCATTGGCACGCAGGAAATGCCTTCGAACCAGATGGTGATCGGGCTCACCCTCTTTCTGACGGCCTTCATCATGGCGCCGACCGTCTCCCGTATCCACGACGCGGCCATCGCGCCGGCCATGGCGGGGCAAATCGACATTCCAACGGCGCTCGATCGCGGCGCCCCGCCGTTGCGCGAGTTCATGCTGCGGCAGACACGCGAGGCGGACCTGGCGCTGTTCACCGAGCTGGCGCACCTGCCCAGGCCCGAGAGCGCCCAGGCGCTCCCCATGACCGTCGTCATCCCGGCATTTGCGATCTCGGAGCTGAAGACCGGGTTTCAGATGGGCTTTTTTCTGTTCGTGCCGTTTCTGCTCGTGGACCTCGTCGTGTCCACCACGCTCCTGTCGATGGGCATGATGCAGCTGCCGCCGATGATGATCTCGCTGCCGTTCAAGGTGCTCCTGTTCGTGATGATCGACGGTTGGAATCTGCTGGTCGGATCGCTCGTTCGGAGTTTTCTCTAACTTTCGCCCGGGGTCGTCATGTCAGAGGCACTCGTACTCGGCGTCGTCCGCGAAGCCATCCAGACGGCGGCGGTGATCTCCCTTCCGATGCTGCTCGTGGGCCTTATCGTGGGCGTGCTCGTCAGCATCCTGCAGACGGTCACGTCCATCCAGGACAACATCCTGGCGTTCATTCCCCGAGCCGCCGCGATCTTCGTGGTGTTCGCATTCACGTTCCCCTGGATGCTGCGTGTCGTCACCGGCTTCGCCGGATCACTGTTCCACCGTCTGCCTGAACTCGTGCGATGAACGTCGCCAGCCTCGCGGCCTTCGGGCTGCTGCTCGTGCGCCCCGGAGTGCTGGTCATGGGAACGTCGTTGCTCGGTGCCGGGCACGCACCCGCACCCGTCCGGATCGGGCTCACGGTGCTGCTCGCGCTGGTGCTGGTGCCGTTTGTGGTGCTGCCGCTGAACCTTTCGGTGGGTGAACTCGCGATTGTCATCGTCCGCGAACTCGCCATTGGCCTGGCACTGACGATGGCGATTCAGATTCTGCTCGCGGGCGCGGAGTTTGCGGGACACTTCGCCGGTTACCAGATCGGGCTGTCGCTTGGCTCGCTCATCGACCCACAGAGCGGCGTGCGTAACAACGTGCTGGCCATCCTCTACGCGAACGTCGTGCTGGTGATCTGCTTCGCCTCCAACATGCACCACCAGTTGCTGCGCGCGCTGGCAGAGTCCTACCAGCGTCTGCCGGTGGGCCTGGGCGGCCTGCCCACCGACAGCCTGACCACGAGCGTCGCGCACATGCTTGGGAACGTCTTCGTCATCGGCGTGAGGATCGCCGCACCGGTCATCATGGTTCTGCTGCTCGTAGAGCTCGCGCTCGGGCTGCTTGCGCGGGTCGCCCCTTCGCTCAACGTGACCACCGCTGGTGCGCCGATTCGCGCCATCGTGGGATTGCTCGTCGTGGCGGCATCCCTGAATGCCCTCCCCACGCTGATCGGCCGCTATGTTCCGACGTTGCTTCGAGTGGCGGCGGAGACGGCGCAGGCGTTTCGCTGAGGCACGATGGCACATCAGGCAGCCGGCGAACGCACCGAGAAGCCCACAGCGAAACGGCTGAAGGAGGCTCGCGAAAAGGGCCAGGTCGCGCGCAGCCGCGACCTCTCCGCGTCGCTCTCACTGGCCGGGGTGACGCTCGCCCTCGGCTGGTTCGCTCTGCGGCTGGCGACGCTCGTCAGTGAGCGGCTGGCGACCGGCCTGGCGACGCTGTCGGATCAGGCGCACGTGCAGATTGTACCGGCTGGACTCGCCGGCTTGATTTGGGCGGATGCCGGGCTCCTCGCCCGCACCGTGGGTCCTCCGGCCATGGTCGCGGCGGCCGTGTCGGTCGCAGCGAGCGTTGCGCAGGTCGGATGGTCCTACTCGCCCAAGGCACTGCAGCTCAATTGGGGACGACTCAGCCCAAGCCAGGGTTTCAGTCGCTTCGCTCCGCTGCAAACCCTGCCAGAGCTCGGCAAGGCGCTGATCGGTATGACCGCCGTGGGCGCCCTCTGCTATTTCTTCGTCCGCGAGTTCTACGACAACGCACCTTTTCTGATGGCGATGTCACCCCTCGAAGCCGTCCGCTTCGGGTGGCAGCGCGTGTGGAGCCTGCTCTGGCGTTCGAGCCTCGCGCTCACGGCTCTGGCCGGACTCGACTATCTCGTTCATTACTTCCGGACGATGTCGCAATTGAAGATGACGCGCAATGAAGTGCGCGACGAAGCGAAGTCGCAGGAAGGCAACCCCGAGATCAAGGCGCGCGTCCGGCGCATCCAGCGCGACATGGCTCGGCGCCGCATGCTGCATGCGGTGAAGACCGCGACAGTGGTCGTGACCAACCCGACGCACTTCGCCGTGGCGCTCACCTACCGGCGCGAAGACATGTCGGCGCCGGTGCTGGTTGCCAAGGGACAGGATGAACTTGCCGCGCGCATCCGCGCGATGGCCCGGGCCCATAACGTGCCTCTCGTCGAGAACGTCGCGCTTGCACGCGCGCTCTACAAGTCCGCTGAAGTCGGCGAGGCCATTCCCGCGGCTCTCTTCGGAGCCGTGGCTGAAGTTCTTGCCTACCTCGTCCGGCTCAAGCAGCTGATTCTGTGACCCCCATGACCACCACTCCGACACCGACCCCGTTTCGCGCATCGCACCTGATCGCACCCATCGCGTTGCTTGCGGTCGTGGTGCTGATGATCGTGCCGCTGCCACCTTTCATTCTCGACCTGCTGTTGTCGGTCGACATCGGGCTGGCGGTGGTGCTGCTGCTCACCGCCATCTATGTGAAGACGCCGACCGAGTTCTCGGTCTTCCCGTCTCTGCTCCTCCTCCTGACCTTGATTCGGCTGTCACTCAACGTCGCGTCTACACGGCTCGTGCTGCTCAACGGTGCAGAAGGCGTCAGCGCCGCCGGCCACGTGATCATGTCGTTCGGCCAATTCGTCGTCGGTGGCAACTTCGTCGTCGGCATTGTCGTGTTCGTGGTGCTCGTCGTCATCCAGTTCGTCGTCATCAACCACGGCGCGGTCCGCATTTCGGAAGTCACCGCCCGATTCACCTTGGACGCGATGCCTGGCCGGCAGATGGCAATCGACGCGGATCTGAACGCCGGCGTCATCAACGAACTGGAGGCGCGAACCCGTCGCGACCGGGTTCGGCGCGAAGCGGATTTCTACGGCGCGATGGACGGCGCCATCAGGTTTACACAGCGCGACGCCCTTGCCGCGGTGCTCATCACGGTCGTGAACATCGTCGCTGGGCTGATCATCGGCGTGGTTCAGCATGGTCTCGACCTGTCCACGGCCGCGCAGACCTACACCATCCTGACCGTCGGCGAAGGGCTCGTTACGTCCATACCGGCCCTGCTCGTGTCGATGTCTGGTGCGCTCATCACCACGCGGGCGTCGGCAGAAGCCAACCTCGGAGAAGAAGTGGCGGTGCAGTTGCTCGCACGATCGCGCCCGCTTGCCGTGGCCGCCGCCGTGCTCGTGGCGCTGGCGCTCATTCCTGGTCTGCCGAAGTTCTCGTTTCTCCTGGTCGCCGCGGTGCTCGGCGGCACCGCCTACGCCAACCGGCGCGAACTGACCCAGACCGAGCCAGCCGACGCGAAGCCAGCGCAGAGTGAATCGGTGGAGCCCGTCGTCACGGTGGATCCGCTCGGCATCGAGGTCGGCTACGCCCTGGTGACGATCGTGGACGAGGGGCAGGGCGGCACGCTGCTCAACCGCGTGCGCGCCATCCGGCGGCAGCTCGCGACAGAAACCGGCCTGGTGGTCCCACCCGTCCATGTCGCTGACAATCTCCAGCTCGGACCTCGCGCCTACGCGATTCTGGTGAAGGGCGTGGAAGTGGCCCGAGGTGAGCTGTTCGTCGATCGGCTGCTCGCGATCAACCCGGGCACTGTTGCGGCGGCAATCGAGGGCATCTCGACGAAGGAACCGGCCTTCGGCCTGCCGGCCACGTGGATTGCGCAGGACAAGCGCGATTCCGCGATCGCGGCAGGATACACGGTCGTCGACCCCACCACGGCCATCTCCACGCATCTCTCTGAGGTCGTCCGCACATTCCTGCCGGAGCTGCTCACCAGACAGCAGACGAAGGAACTCGTCGATCGCGTGGCCGAGGTATCACCCAAGCTCGTCGAAGAGCTGGTGCCCAAGATCGCCTCCATCGGCGACGTGCAGCGTGTGCTGCGACAGCTGCTGCGCGAGCGCGTACCGGTTCGGGATTTGACGACGATCCTCGAGGCCATGGCCGATGCCGCGGGCGCGTCCAAGGATCCGGACGCGGTGGTGGAGGCCGTGCGCGCCGCACTGGGACGGTCGGTCTGCCGCAGCTACCAGTCGGAGAACGGCGACCTGCGCGTCATCTCCTTGAGCCCGGCCCTCGAAGACGCGCTCGCGGCATCGCTGACACGCACCGATCGCGGGGCCGTGCTCGCGATCGATCCGCATCGCGCCCAATCGCTCGCCTCGCGGTTGGGAGAAGTGCTGGCCAGTGAAGACATGGCACAACCTGTGCTGCTGTGCACGCCGACACTACGTCCGCACCTGTGGCGGCTCTTCTCACGAGCGCTTCCACACGTGGCGGTCTTGTCCCACGGCGAGGTGCCCCCGCAGGTGCGGGTCGCTTCGGTCGCCACACTCGACTGACATGTACGTCAAGCGTGTATACGCTCCCACCGTGCGCGATGCGCTGGCCTCCGTCCGAGAGCAACTCGGCGAGGGAGCGCTCGTGCTGTCCACCGAACTGGTGCCGTCGCCGGGCTGGCGCGGCTGGATCGGGAAGCGGGTGGTGCGTCTGACGGCAGCCGCCGAACGGGGCATTGCGGCGTCTGATGCAGAAGACCTGGGGGTGTCGGTGGACCGACCACGGGTGCCGGCGCACCGGCCACTCGCACCGGCCACGACGGGCGCCAGGTCCGGGGTTGTGGCCCGACTCAAGGCGTCTGGACTCGATGCCGTGCTCGCCGACGCGATTGCCGCACGCATGACAGACGCCGAATGCCGCGGCGGCTCCGAGCAGGCGCTCAGACGTGCCCTCACGGCAGAACTGAGCAGCGTGTCCGCTTCGGATGCGGAGTACGCACGCTACGAGGTCTTCGTGGGACCGCCGGGCGTGGGCAAGACGACCACGATTGCGAAGATCGCGGCGCAGGAGTGCGCGTCCGGACGCACCCCCCTCGCGCTCGTGGCGGCTGACGCGTTCCGCGCCGGCGCCATCGAACAGCTGCGCAGCTATGCCGCCGTCATGGGGATTCCGCTGCGCATCGCGCGGAGCGCCGACGAGCTCGAGCTGGCGCTCACGGCGTCGAAGCAGACCGCGCTCGTCGACACGGCCGGGCGCGAACCGGCCGACCAGGGCCTGACGGCGCTCTTCGACGTGCTCCAGCACAAGCGCGGAGTCCGCACGCATCTGGTGCTCGCCGCCGACACGTCCGCACGGACGGCGCGCCGCCTGCTCGACCGCTACGCCTGCCTGAAGCCAGAGCGGGTGGTCATCACCAAGCTCGACGAAGCCGACTCGATGATGCCGCTGTTCGACGCGGTGCGCGAGCGCGGGCTTCCTGTGTCGTATCTCACCGCCGGTCAACGCGTGCCCGAGGATCTCTGGCGCGCCACGCCCGGCAGCCTGGCCGCCGCGCTCCTGCGCGAGGCGGCCACGGAGGAACAAACGTGTCACTGACCGCACCGATTGCCCCGCGTCCGCCTGCCACCAGAATCGCCGTCACGAGCGGCAAAGGCGGCGTCGGCAAGACCAGCCTGACGATCAACCTCGCCGTGGCGATGGCCCGCCTCGGACATCGTGTCGGCGTCCTCGATGCCGACTTCGCACTCGGCAACATCGACGTACTGCTCGGCCTCACGCCTCACGAGCACCTCGGCGCGGTACTCGATGGCACGACGACCATCGGTGCCATCACGCTCGCGGGTCCCTCCGGCCTGCGAATCATTCCGGCCGGCAGCGGAGTCCGTGGACTCACCGCGATCGACGATGTGCGGTGGGTCCGGCTGGGCGCGGCGATCGAAGAGGCCGGCCGCGACCTCGATTTCCTGCTCTTCGATACGGCCACCGGCATCGGCGACAACGTGCTGAACGTCATTGAGCTGGCCGACTATGCGCTGGTCATTACGTCCTTCGAACCGGCCGCCGTCGTCGACGCCTACGCGATCATCAAGCTCCTCACGGCACTGAATCCCGCCAAGCCGATCGGCGTGGTTGTCAACACGGCACGGGATGCAGAAGAAGGCCAGATCGTCTTCCGGCAAATCTCCTCCGCATCCGAACGGTTTCTGAACCGGACGCTGCGGTACGACGGGCACGTACTCGAGGACCGCTCGGTCAAGGACGCCACGCTCGGCCAGATGCCGCTCATGGGGAGCGAGTCCAAGAGTCCCGCCACCCGCGACATCAGGCGGCTGGCCTGCCGTCTCACCGCTGCACGGTCTGCGGGCGCCGGGCCATGGCCCAGCCATCAGCTGCCCATCGGCGCGCCCGCAGGTCCGGCCGTCGGAGACGCGCGATGCGCATGACGCCGTCCGTGGCCGATCCGGATCTGACGCAGCGTGACGCGCTGGTGATGGCGCATGTCGAGCTCGTCCGGTCGGTCGCCAGCCGGCTCAGCCGCCGGCTCCCCTCGCACGTCGAGGTCTCGGAACTCGTGAGCGTGGGTATTCTCGGCCTGATCGACGCCGCCACGCGCTATCAGCCAGCGCTCGGCGTGCCCTTCGACGCTTTCGCCCGCCGGCGCGTGCACGGCGCCATGCTCGACGCCTTGCGCAGGCTCGATCACGTGCCCAGGTCTGTCAGGCGCCAGCAGCGCCGGCTGGACGAATGCCTGACAACGTTGCGTCACACACTGTGTCGTGAGCCGCTCACGGCCGAGATTGCAGCCGCGCTCGGCGTCGACGACGAAGAATACGACCGCATGCTCGACGAGCTGCGCTGGGCCAACCTCGGGGTCGCGCGCACAGCCGGCACCGGCGAAGACGGCGCCGATCTGCTGGAGCTGGCCATCGATACGGATGAGGGCCCTTACGCAAAGCTCGAGCGCCAGCAACTGCGAACGCAGCTGGCCGTTGTGCTCGGCGGGCTCCCCGAACGAGAGCGTCAGATTCTCGCGCTCTCCTACGAGCAGGAGTTGACGCTGGCTGAAATCGGTCTGGTGCTCGGCGTGAGCGAATCGCGCGTGTCGCAGCTGCGAACGCAAGCGGTGGCCCGCCTCCGGTCGGGACTGCAGGACTGGCTCCGGTCCGGACGGAGCAACTGACGCGATGACGAAGATTCTCTCGCAAGCCGAAATCGACGCCCTGCTCAGCGTCGCGTCAGATGCGCGAAAGGGCGGCCGCGGCGGCAGCCAGCCGATGCCGATCGTGCGCTACAACTTCCGCCGACCTGACCGGGTGTCGAAGGAGCAGATTCATGCGCTCCAGTTCGTCCACGAACGGTGCGCGCGCAATCTGTCCACCTCCCTCTCCGCATATCTGCGGACCACCATTGCCATGTCGGTGGCATCGGTCGAACAGTTCTCCTATTCGGAATTCCTGGGCTCGCTGACTGATCCAACGGCGTTCTACGCGCTGACGATTTCACCGTCGGACGAGATTGCGGCCATCGAGATCAACCCGTCCGTCGCCTTCGCGATGCTCGACCGGATGCTGGGCGGCAGCGGCCAGCCGGTGCCGGTGAACAGGGCGCTGACGGAAATCGAACAGAACGTGGTCGACGCCGTGTTGCGACAGCTGCTCGTCGGGCTGACCGAAGCCTGGAAGGCGGTCGCCAACCTGTCCTTCAGCATTCGCGCGCGCGAGACGCGGCCCCAGATGCTCCAGGTGGCTGCGCCGAATGAGATCGTCGTCGCAATCGTCTTCGACGTGAAGGTCGGGGACGTCAGAGGACGCATCAATCTGTCGCTGCCGACCACCGTGGCGGAGATGGCGGGCGACCACTTCGCGCACGCGTGGCAACGCCAGCGGCGCGAGTTGACCGGCCGCGAGCGCAGCGACCTCCAGGAGAACTTCGGCCGCGTGCCGATTGCCGTGGTCCCGCAGATCCGGACGCGGCTCAATGCCGCCGCCATCCTGGCCCTGACGCCCGGCGAAGTGGTGTCTCTGCCGCTGCCCGCCGATGCCCCACTCGACGTGTACGCCGGCGGCATCCGCAAGTTCACAGGCCGGCTGGCCGCCGACCATGGCCGGCTGATGATCATGATCGAATCGCGCTGCGAGAGCGGCGTCGCGACCGCTGGAGGAGTCTGACATGACTGCGGATGAGACCCCGGACGCTTCTCGCCTCCAGGCCGAGACGATGGAAGCCGTATCGATGCAATCGGCGCCGGAGAGCCCGCGCTTGAGTGCGGTGATGGACGTCGACCTGCCGCTCGTCGTGCGCTTCGGGCGCGCGATCATGCCGTTGCGCGCGCTGGCCGACCTCGGGCCTGGCTCGGTGATCGACATGGGGCGCTCGCCCGACGACCCCGTCGAGTTGCTTGTCGGCGATCGGCTCGTCGCCCGCGGCGAGGTCGTCATCGTCGGCGGCAACTACGGCGTGCGCATTACGGAACTGACCGGCCATGGCATGGCGGCCGAACTTGAAACGAGGACCTCGTGACACATCAGCTGCTGATCATCAAAGAGTGGTACTGGGCGCACCGCGAAGTGGTGCGGATCGCGGGAGGACTGGGCGTGGTGGCGATGGCGCAGGTGGTCCTCGTGCTGTGGACCGCACGCCGGCTGCGCGAGCTCTCGCATATTCGCGAACGCATGAGTCGTCTGGCCGACGGACTGGCGTTACTGACGGACACCACCGAAGCCGGCATGGCGACCCTCATCCGTGAGGTCGAGCAGATGGGACGCCGGCGTGCCACCGCGCGCGTCGCCACTCGCTCGAGCGTCGCGAAACGCGTCGTGGCCGCGGCGAAGAGCGGCGAGAAGCTCAGCCGGATCGCAGAAGCCGAGTCGCTCTCCGAGAGTGAAGTGCGTCTGCACCTCAAGCTGGCTGAGGCGGCGGGCCGGCAGATGGCATCAGTGGGGCCGGCATCAGCGGCTTCGCAGCTGTAGCGGCAGGTCTGGGGAGGTCTCATGTCTGGCAGCCAATACATCGCACTGAGTGGGCTTCGCGCCCGTGTCGACGAGCTCGATCGGCTCGCCGCCGACATCGCAAACGTCGGCACGGCCGGCTACAAGGGCGAGCGTGAGGCACGCGCGTCGGCCACGCGAGACACGTTTGCCGACGAGCTGCAGACAGCCATCGACACCACGTTCGGTGGACGCCGGCTCGACACGCGTGCCGGCGCCATCGCGTCTACGGGCCGATCGCTCGACGTGGCCGTAGAAGGGCCGGGCTACTTCGTGATCTCCACGGCGTCGGGCGAACGCTACACGCGCAATGGCCACTTCGGCTTGAGTGCGTCGCGCCAGCTCATCGCCGAAGACGGCTCGCCCGTGCAAGGCGAGGGCGGACAGCCCATCACCGTGGGCGAGGGCGAAGTTCGAATCGAGCAGGACGGCAGCGTGTGGGCCGGCACGACGGAGGCCGGGCGGCTCGCCGTCGTGGAATTCGGCGATCCGACGACGCTCACGCAGGACAACGCCAGCAGGCTGCGCGCGGAAGGGCAGGCGGCAACGCCGTCCACCTCCACGTTCATCCGCTCGGGATCGCTCGAACAGTCGAACGTATCCGTTTCTGACCGGCTCGCAGAACTGACCACCGTCTCCCGCGGCTTCGAGGCGCTGCAGAAGGCGATCACCATGCTCATGAACGACGTGGACGGCCGCGCCATCGACAACCTGGGACGACGGTAGTGACCCGCGAACGGGTCCTGGAGGACTGAATGATTCGGGCACTGTATACGGCTGCGAGCGGCATGAATGCCCAGCAGACCAACATCGACAACGTCGCGCACAATCTGGCGAACGTCAACACCACCGGCTTCAAGAAGAGCCGGGTGGAGTTCGAGGATCTCGTGTACCAGGAAATCCGTGCGGCTGGCGCGTCGGCGTCGGCCACAACGGAAGCGCCCGTGGGGCTCGACATGGGCCTCGGTACTCGCGCGGTGGCCACGTCGCGAAATTTCAGCGCGGGCAATCTGCGCGCATCGGGCGGACCTCTGGACCTGGCCATTCAGGGCGAGGGCTTCTTCAAGGTCTCGTTGCCCAACGGGACGACCGGCTACACGCGCGCTGGGACCTTTCATCTCGACTCGCAGGGCACCATCGTCACCTCTGAGGGCTACTCGGTGGAGCCGCAGATCACCGTGCCGAGCACGGCCACGTCGGTGAGCATCTCGAAGGACGGCATCGTGTCGGCGACCATCCCCGGCCAGGGCGCGTCGCAGCAGCTCGGCACGCTGGAGCTCGCGACCTTTGCCAACAATGGCGGTCTGCGTCCACTTGGCGGCAACCTGTTCGAGCCGACCTCGGCGAGCGGCGAGGCTGAGTCGGGCGCGCCCGGCACCGACTCGCGCGGCACGCTGGTGCAAGGGTTCGTCGAAGACTCCAACGTGAGCGTGGTCGAAGAGATGGTCAACATGATCATCGGCCAGCGCGCGTACGAAGCGAACTCGCGGGTCGTCAAGGCGGCCGACGAGATGCTCGGCCAAGTCAACAACCTGGTCCGGTAGGCCGACCCATGCTTCCTGGTCCGCGGCGTGTGCTCTGTGTGCTGGTCGCGTTCGCGACCGCGGTGGGTCTTGCGCACGCAGGCGCGGCGCCTGGTGCCGTCTCGGCGTCCGACGCCGTCTCACGCGCGGTCATGGATCGGCTGGGACCGGACGTCGACGTCTCGGTGATGTCCTCTGGGGTCACTGGCACGGCGGAAGTCTTTCGTGAGGCCCGCCCCGATCCGGCGGCGCGCATGGGTTCGCCGATGCGTTTCACGCTGATCAGCGCCGACGGCGCCGCGGTGCCGGTGACGGTGTCGCTGCGCGTCATCGGTGCCCCTGTGGTGGCACGCCGAACGCTCGCGCGAGGCGCGACGATTGGCGCCAGCGATGTCGCCGCCGAACGCGGCGTCGTGTCGGGGGTTCCCCTTCGGCGCCTCCTCGCCATCGACGAGGTGGTTGGCACGCGGGTACTCCGCGCGATTCAGGCAGGCGACGTCGTGCTCGCAACGTCGGTCACAGGTCGCCGCGCCATCGAGCCTGGCGACGGCGTCACGGTGAGGGTCGGAACCGGAGCCGTCGAGGTCACCGCCAGCATGGTCGCCGCCGATGGTGGCCGAGCCGGCGACGTGATCCGAGTCGTCAATCCGGCCACCAGGCGTTATCTGCGTGCCCGTGTGGTGAAGAAGGGACTGGTCGAGGTGATCAATGGACGGTAGAGACCTGACATCAGAACGTGCGGACCGTCACACGGCGCGACGAGTGAAACGGGGCATTGCCGCCGGCCTCATCGTCCTGGTGCAGGTGGGCGCGGCGGCACAGAGCACCGACTACGACGAGGTGTACGCCAAGTATCTGAGCGCCGCCAGGCGCACGCCGGCCACGGGCGCACTCTGGATGGGCGACCTGATGAGTGATCGCAGCGCGCACCGCGTGAACGATCTCGTCACCGTGCGCGTGCTCGAGAGCCTGAGCGCCACGGGATCGGCGGACTCATCGGTGGGCAAGTCATCGAAGGCTGCGGTGGCTGTGCCCACGCCAATCAGCAAGGCCGTGGCCAAAGCACTCCCGATCGAATCCAACACGAAGTTCTCCGGTAACGGCGGCACGACGCGGACCACCGAGCTCATCTCGACGCTCACCGCCAGGGTCACCGAGATGCTGCCGAGCGGCGACATGGTCATCGAGGGCATTCGTGAGCTCGACATCAACGGCGACCGCACGCTGGTCGTGCTCACCGGCGTCATCCGTGCTGCGGATATCGAACCAGGCAACACGATTGCGTCGAGCAGCATCGGTCAGTTGCGTATTCGCTCCCTGAGTCAGGGACTCATCCATGACAGCCTCGAACCCGGGTGGCTGATCCGCATTCTCAATCGCGTCTTCTGAGGTATTCACATGCACTCGTTTTCCCTCGTTGGCAGGCGCCGCAATCTCGCCATTGGCCTGGCGGTGGCGGGCATGCTGTGGCAGGTCCCCACGCGTGGTGCGGAGTCGCGGCTGAAGGACGTGGCCACTCTCTCTGGCGTCAGTCCCGCGCCGCTTGTGGGCTACGGCCTCATCGTCGGGTTGAACAAGACCGGTGACAAGCGGCAGACGATCTTCTCGACGCAGTCGCTCGCCAACATGCTCTCGCGGTTTGGCGTCGAGGTGCCGGGCGACCAGTTGAAAGTCGAGAACATCGCGGCGGTGCTCGTCACGGCCGAGCTGTCGCCGTACCAGCGTGCCGGTGCGCGGATCGATGTGCTCGCCTCGTCGATCGGCGACGCGCGGAGCCTCCAGGGCGGCACGCTCCTGCCCACTCCGATGCGTGGGCCCACGGGCGAGATGATCGCCCTGGCGCAAGGACCGCTTTCCATCGGCGGCTTTGGCGGAGGCAGCGGGGGCGGATCCAGTGTGCAGGTCAACCACCTCACCGTTGGCCGCATTCCGGGTGGCGCCATCGTCCAGACGGTGCCGCCGATCGCCGCCATTCCCACCGGCAGCCTGACGTTCCTGCTGCACGAGCCCGATTACATCACCGCCGCTTCGGTGGCGCAGGCGGTCAACGCGCACCTCGGGGTTGTGCTCGCACGCGCGACCGATCCGGGCAGCGTGACCGTGCAGGTGCCTGAGCAATATCGCGATCGGGTGCCGGAACTCATCGCCGAGCTCGAAGCGATCGCCGTTCGCACCGATGTCGTGGCCAGGGTCGTCATCAACGAGCGCACCGGCACGGTGGTCGTGGGGGGCGATGTGCGGCTGAGCGCGGCCGCTGTCGCGCACGGGAATCTCTCGGTCCGGATCACCACGCGATACCAGGTCAGTCAGCCGGCACCCTTCTCCACCGGCGAGACCGTCGTGGTGCCGACCGAGAAGGTCGAGCTCCAGGAAGGGCGCGCGCGCGTGGTGACGCTCGACGAAGGCGTGACGCTCGAGTCCGTCACGAGCGCGCTGAACTCGCTCGGCGCGTCGCCGCGCGACATCATCGCCATCCTTCAGGCGCTCAAAGCGGCAGGCGCGCTCCGCGCCGAGATCGTCATCCTGTAGGCCATCATGGATACCCCGACGATCACGAGCGGCATCGAACTCTCTGCCGCCACGACAGCCCCGAAAACGCCAGAGCAGCTACGTGCGCTGGCGGCGCAATTCGAGGCCTTGCTGGTGGGCCAGATGCTGCAGCAGATGCGCCAGTCGATGTTCGAGAACGACGACGACAAGGCGAATGGCCTGGGTGCCGGTCCGCTCGCCGACGCGATGTTCTCGGAGATCAGTCTTGCGCTGAGTCGCGCTGGCGGGATGGGACTGGGACAGTCGCTCATCGCGCCGCTTGCCGCCGCCGCCGGGATGACGGCCGCTCCGGCCGCGACGACGGCTCCACTCGCCGTATCGTCACGGCTGCCACCGGCATCGGTCGCGCCCGCTTCACTCGCGGCCATGCCCGGGCGGCTCAGTTCTGGCTATGGCTGGCGCAAGGATCCCATTCACGGCGACCTGAAGTTTCACAACGGCCTCGACCTCGCGATGCCCAAAGGCCGCGATGTCCCGGCCGCCCGCACGGGTGAAGTGGCTTTCGCCGGCCAGCTACCGGGTTACGGGCTGACCGTCGATGTGAAACATGAGGGGCGCGTCTCGACCCGGTATGCCCACCTCTCGGAGATCCTCGTGCAGCCAGGAGAGGCAGTCTCCGCCGGTCAGACGGTGGGCCTGTCGGGCGCCACCGGCCGGGCGACGGGCCCCCACCTGCACTTCGAGGTGCTGCAGGACGGCAGACCCGTGAATCCGAGCGAGGCGTGGTGATGCGTTCCCCAGAGGCATTAAAGATCTATCCGGTCCGACCGATTACCTGCGCAGATACCAGTTTCAGCGATCCCAGGGAGTCATACAGACCATGAAAGTCCAGAATCCGCACACCAACGCAAGCGCGGCCGTCGGACCGATCGGTACGGGTGCGGATGCCCGCCCGGCTCAGAAGGCGGCGGAGGCCGCCGCTCCAGACCGTGTGAGGCTGTCGGGCGACCTGCAGCTGGCCAATGCCGCAGTTCGCGCGGCAGAGGTGAACGTGGACGTTCGGCCGGATGCCGTCGCGAGGGCCCGGGTGCTTCTCGCGAAGGGTGAATTGGGCGTCGATCTCCATCGTCTGGCCGACCGTATCGTCGACGCGCTGGTTTCCTCGTATGACGACGACCCTGCTTGAACGAGTTGAATCGGTGGAAACGGCGCTCGACAGCTTGGCCGTCGCGCTGACCAGCGGGCAGACACGCGAGGTGCTGCGCGCCGAAGAACCACTGGCCGTTGCGACCGCCGGACTGACGGCCGCCGCGAGTGATGCGAACGTGGCGGACGCCGCGCTCCCCCACGCGATCGCCCGCGTACGGGCGTCGATGGAGCGCTGCCGACTGCTCGGGCAGTCCGTTGAAGAGTTCGTGCGGGCGCTGGCGCCACAGTCGGCGTACGGCCGAGCCGGCGGGCTCGTTGATCACCCACTCACCGCCCGTCGCGGTGGACCCATTACCTGATCATGTCTGGTCTGCTCGATAGTCTCTCGTCCGCGTCCCGATCTCTGGCCGCCGCCCGGCTCGGACTCGATGTCGCCGGGCAGAATCTGGCGAACGTCAATACGCCCGGTTACACCAGGCGCACACTCGTGCTGGCCGAAGAGGCGCCCACCGATTCGCTCAGCGCCGGACACGGCGTGACCGTTGTGGCGATCCAGGCGCAGCGCGACGGCTTCCTCGACGCCCGCGTCCGCACCGCGCGCCAGGCCGGCGCCTACCACGATGCCATCGTCGGCGGTCTCACTGAGGTCGAAGCGGCGGTTGGCGAGCCCGGTGCGTCGCTCGACGCCCATCTCACTGCGCTGTTCGATGCGTTCTCGAGCCTGTCGGACGACCCGACACTCGCGACGGCACGCGAGAGCGTCGTCATCCAGGGGAACAACCTCGCCACGGCATTCCGTGAACTGAGCGACCGGTTCGACGTGGCTCGCCGCAATGCCGATCTGGCCGTCGCCTCGGGGGTCGACGAGATCAACCACCTGGCTGCCGAAGTCGCGACGCTCAACGAACAGATCCTGGCGGGAGGCAGCGATGTCGAGGCGCTGCGGGATCGGCGCGAACTGGCGCTGGGGCGGCTCAGCGAGCTTGCGGGCGTCAACGTGTCAACCCGTCCGGATGGTGCGGTCGATGTCGCCATCGGACAGGGGCACCCCCTCGTAGTGGGCAATGAGGCCTTCGCGGTCCAAGCGCAGACTGTCGGCCCCGAGGGCTATACGCATCTGATCACCGGCGACTTCGACATCACGACCGAGGTGACGTCTGGCCGTCTCGGCGGGCTGCTCAACCTGCGCGACACGGTCGTGCCGCGCTATCAGGCAACGCTCGATCAGCTCGCCTACGATGTGGCTACCGCCGTCAATGCTGTGCACACCGCCGGATTCACGGCAGGCGGCGCCCCAGCCGGCGCGTTCTTCGTGCCGCTGAGCGGACCGGCCGGTGCTGCCCGGTCGCTCGCCATCGATGCGTCTGTCCAAGCCGACAGCAGTCTCGTTGCAGCCTCGGCCACTGGCGCGGCTGCCGACAACGGCATCGCGCGTGCCATTGCGGCGTTGCGCGGCCAGAAGGTCGCCGGCGGCGGCGCCGCGACGCCCACGGGCGCGTGGGGACAGCTCGCCTATCGCGTGGGGGCGGACGTCGCATCGGCCCGCGCCTCGAGTGTCGCTCACGGCAGCATCCTCCAACAGGTGCAGAGGCTCCGCGATCAGAGCTCCGGCGTTTCGATGGACGAGGAAGCGGCGAGTCTCATGCGATTTCAGCGATCGTACGAGGCCAATGCCCGCTACTTCACGACGATCTCGGACACGCTCGACACGCTGATGAAGCTGGTGCGCTGATGCGAGTCATCTACGACCTGTTCCGCGACGGTCTGTCCGCGATCAATGAGGCGGCCGAGCGCCTGGCGAATGCCAGGCAGCAGGTCTCCACGGGCCGGCGCGTCAACGTGGCGAGTGACGACCCCCTGGCGGTGCAACGCGCGATCGGCGAACACGCCACGATTGCCGCTGTCGACGCCTACACGCGCACGAGCGACGCTGCATCGGCGCGGTTGTCGGCCGCCGACAACGTCCTCAACAGCATCGTCGACAAGATCACCGCCGCACTGGTCGCGGGTTCGAGCGCGCGCGGTTCGGCAGTCACGCCCAGCGCCCGAGCGGCGGCCGCGCAGGCCGTGAGGGGGCTGAGTGCGTCACTGCTCGGCGACATCAACACGCAGTTCAACGGCAGCTATCTCTTCTCTGGCACGGCAGCGAATACGCCCGCGTACGCGTTGGTGGGCGGCGCATGGCAATACCAGGGCGACGGGGCGACGCAGCAGGTGGAAGTGGAACGGGGCCGACTGGTGTCCGTCTCGTTCGACGGGCACCGGATCGTGAAAGGAACCGACTCCAGCGATCTGTTCACGGCGCTCGATGACCTTGCCGCGTCGATTGATGCAGGCTCGGATGCCGGCGTCGGCACGGCGCTCGCATCGCTCGATCGCGCATTCGATCGCGCACTGCAGGCGCAGGGCAGGCTCGGGGCCGATGAGCGGGGCGTCGAGGACGCGACCGTTCGACTGTCGGCCCTTAGAGTCGCGGCCGACGCCAGGCGGTCCAAGCTCGAGGATGCCAACATGGCCGAAGCGGTCTCCCGGCTGACCCAGGCCGATACGGCGTACAAGGCCGCACTGGGCGCGGTCAGCTCCGCCGAGCGTGTGTCCCTGCTCGACTACCTGAGATGACAGACCTGATGGCTCCCCAACGCATCGTCACGTTCCCGCAGGGACTGCCGGGATTCGAAGCGAGCCGGCAGTTTGTTCTGCTGGCATCGGCAACGCTCGCGCCTTTTACGTTGCTCCAGGGCGCGGGGCCAGAGGCCCCAGCCTTTGTGGCCATCGATCCGCTGCTCGTCGATCCCGACTATTCATCGCGTCTCGGATCCGAAGACCTTGCCAGATTGCAGGCTGCGCCCGAGGCGCCCCTGCTGTGGCTTGCGCTCGTGGCCTCGGCACCGGACGGGTCGGCGACGGTGAATCTCCGCGCCCCGATCGTGATTAACCCGGCGTCTATGCGCGGCATCCAATTGCTCTGCCGCGACAGCCAGTACGGACTCACGCATCCTTTGGGTGCCGGGTAACGCGTGCTCGTCTTCACCCGCAAGCTCGACCAGGCGATTGTCGTCGGAGACGGCGTCGAGATCCGCATCATGCGGATCGGACGTGACAGCGTGCGCATCGGCGTGACTGCGGCGCCAGAAGTTCCGGTGCATCGTCTGGAAATCTACGAGGAGATTCGCGTCGCGAATGCCTTGGCCGTCGCGGCGCCTGGCCAGGCGCATGAGCTGGTGTCCAGACTGCAAACACAGCGGACTGCGCTCACACCGCCACACGAGGATTAATGCTTACGATCAGCGATTGGCGTGACGTCGGTCCCGAGGCGGCCATGGCGATGGTCGACGCCGAGGCCGAACGTTGGCGCATAGAGCTCGCCTGGCACGTGCGCGACGCCTGGAAGTCCATCGAATCGGCCCGGGTGGCTGGAACGCTACGCGGCCTTGTGGCGAGCAACGCGGCCGGTGAGACCGTAGGCTGGACCTGCTTCATGCTGCATCACCGCTCGCTGCAGGTCGCCATGCTCGTGGCCACCTCGCCCGCGGTGACGGCCGCCCTGATCGATGGGATCGCAACAACCCGCGAATTCGAGAGTGCGGCGCTCTGCGCCGTATGCGTTCGCGATGGCGCCCCCGGGCTCGACGCCGCGCTCGCGCAACGTGGATTTGCAACGGTGACCTACCGCTACATGCAGCGCCCCTTGGGACGTAGAGGAGCGGCCCGCGAAGGCCTATTCGGCCAAGCCGCCGCTGGTCAGTTGGGTATCGGAGTGACTGGCCGTGCGTGGCGTCTCGATGATCTCGACGAGACCGTCGCTTTGTGTTCCAGTGCCTATCCGGATACTCGTCAAGACATTCGCGCCTTTGCCCCGCTCGGCAGCGAAGAAGAGTGGCGCGACTACATCATGAGCCTCGTGATGGGTCCCGGGTGCGGTCTCCTCGTATCTGCGGCCAGTCTCGTGGCCGAGGGTCCGGATGGCGGATTGGACGGTGTGTTGCTGACCACCGATCTGGGAGTGGGTACCGGCCATATTGCGCAGGTGGCGGTTGACCCTCACAGGCAGGGCACCGGCATTGGGTCGGCGCTGGTGGTCAGGGCCGTCGGCGTCCTGGAGGAGCTCGGGTTCTCGCGTGCGACATTGCTCGTATCGGCGGAGAACTTTCGGGCTGGGCGTGTTTATGAGCGGCTGGGCTTCGACGATCGCTCGTCGTTTGTGGTGGCGGTCAATCCTCAGCCGCGGCGGTTCAGCAGGCTGGCGCTGGCGAGCGGCGGAGCCAGCACGCGCCTGTAAGCGGCGAGCGTCGTCTCGCCCCGTTCGAGGCTGGCCACAGCACTTCTGCGAGCCAGCTCAGCGTCTGCGAGCGCTGACACCAGAGCCTGATCGTCGGCCAGGATTGAACTGACCAGGGCGGTTGCCTCGTGGTGCGACGCGAGCACGCTTTCGAATCCATCGATGCTCATCGCGAGTTGTCGGTGCGCCGCCAGCTCGAGTCGGACACTGCGCAGACCTTCTTCGATCGTGACGAGACTCTGCATGATGCGGTCGCGTTCGTCGGCCGCGTGGCCGAACGCGTCGAAATCGCCCGCATGCGTGACGGAGCGTTGTCGCGACGAGACGTCGGCCAGCTGATGCAGCAGCACGAGCTCGGCCTCCACGCCGGCGCGATACTGCTCGATCAGGCGGACGATCTCGTCGGCTGTCACCTGGCCGCTCCAGCAGCCGCCGGCGGTGAGGCCGCAATGCCCTTCCACCCGTCGTGCAGAATTTCGAGCACGCGGCGGGCGTCGTCGATCAGACGCACGTCTTGTTTCGCTACGGCGTCCACGAGCGAGGAGTTGATCCAGATGTAGAGCCGATCGAGCTCTTCGGCCACGACCCCGCCCTTGTCGAGATCGAGCGAGATCTGCAGTTCGTTGATGACCGCCATCGCCTTGGAAATGGCGGTGCGGCGGGCCTTGATGTCGCCGCGGACCATGGCCTCACGAGCGGCTGCCGTGAACCGCAGCGCCGCATCGTACAGCAGCACCACGAGCTCGAGCGGCGCACTGGATCGCACCTGCGTGCGGAGGTACTGGTTGGCGGCGGTGCCGGGGTGCATCATGGGTATCTCGCAGGATTAGAGCGATCCGAAACCGGACCCGAGGTTGGCCAGCGAGCTCGACTGGCTCTTGAGCCGCGACATCGCCATGTCGGCCTCGATGAAGCTGCGCTGCAGTGACTCCCTCTGCAGGGCGAGCCGCGCCTGGGTCTGCGCAATCTGCGCGTCCATCGACTTGATTTGCGCCGTGAGGTGCTGCTTGACGGCCGAAATGAAGCCGCTGCTATCGGAGTACGCGTGGAGCAGCGTCGAGACGCCTGCGAACGCGCCGGCCACCAGACCCCGCACACTGTTCTCGTCGGACGCCAGGGCCGCTTTCAGGCGGGTCTGATCCAGCTTGAGAGTGCCGGCCTGGGTAAATTCCACACCGAGTTCGGACAGACGCGTGAACGTATCGGAACCATGGGCGCCGGTCAGGAGCGACCGCAGACTTCCGCTGAGCTGGCGCAGCAACGGATCGCGTCCAATGCTCGCCGCATCGCCCCGGGCCGACGCAGCACGCTGATCGCCGAGAAACTTCACGATGTCGTTGTAAGCAGAAACGAAGGTGCCCAGCTTGGCCGCCACCGCTGCTGTATCTGCGGACACATCAACCCGGACGGTCGTCGACGGGTTCTTCGCGTAGGCGGTGATGGTGACACCGGGAATCACGTCGGTGATGGTGTTGGAGCTGCTCGTGATCGCAACGTTATTGACGAGGAGCCGGGCGTCGGTCGCATTGATCGCGTTATCTTCCGGCGAGTCACCGGTAGTGCCGTCGTTGTCCTGGTCGGCAAAGGTGACGCCCACGCCGCCAGTGAGGCTGTTGACCACCGTAAACGCGTGTTCTTCGCCGGGCAACGTTCCTGTGAGTGTCAGCCGATAGCTGGACGCGCTCGCCCGGATTACCGCCGCACGCACGCCGATGTCGGTTGTGCCGTTGATGCGATCCGCAAGTTGCTGAAGTGTGACGTCGCCTGTGATGACAACGTCTTTGCCGCCAATCGTGAGCGTGCCACCCGACGCCACCGCGGTGGTATTCGCGTCCGGCGCCGAGGAACTCGACGCGGTGACCTGTGCACGGGCGAGCTCATTGACCACGACGTCGTACTGCCCCGCGCTCGTCGCGCCCGTCGTCGCGACAGTGAGGATGCTGGAGTCACTCGACTGGGCGGCGAACGTATCGACGGCGCTCAGATCCCCCAGATCGCTGGCGGCGGACTCCATCGCCGACACACGTGTGGCCAACGTGCCATACGTTCCCACTTGGGACTGCAGGGCCGTCTGCCGGTTCTGCAGTGTCGTCAACGGCTGGCTGGCCTGCTGCATCAGGCTGTTCAGAATTAGATTGAAGTCGACGTTGTTGAAGCCGCTGAAGGTGATGGCCGATCCCACGTGGTTCTCCTATTCCGCCTATATCGTCGCGAGCGCCGCGGAGCTGTTCAGGAGCGACCTGGACCGGATGCCAGCACGTCGCGGTCGATGCTGCGGCTTCCGAACGGATTACTGACGGACGAGCCAGGCGGCCCGTCCGTCACGGAGTGTTGACGTCTAGCGGAGCAGGCTGAGGACCGAGCCGCTCTGGTTGTTCG
Source organism: Vicinamibacterales bacterium (assembly GCA_039925145.1). Lineage (GTDB taxonomy): Bacteria > Acidobacteriota > Vicinamibacteria > Vicinamibacterales > SCN-69-37 > JBDSZL01. Next base: position 88,478 of record JBDSZL010000061.1, read on the forward strand.
CCTGCGCCAGGGCAGCCAGGCCGCTCTGCGTCAGGACGTTGTAGCGGGTGAGGTTCGCCGACTCTTCCGCGATGTTGGCATCGCGAATCCGGCTTTCCGCCGCCTTGGTGTTGACGATCTGCGACTGCGCCAGCGTGATGGCGAACTGCAGCCGGTTCTCGAGGGTTCCAACCGTCGCCTGTGCGGTGCCGAGGGTCCCGACCGCCGCAGCGATGGCCGTGACGGCCAACGCCGCGTTGGCCGCCGTGTCTACCGCGAGCGAGCCCACGCCGAGCGTCGACGCGTCAGCCTTGCCGATGCTGCCGGACACGACGCCGTCAGAGCCGTTGTCGCTGACGAACACCGAGAACGCCTGCACGGCATCCAGGCCGGCCACGGTCGCTTCACGGTCGATTTCGGAGATGACGTCCTGGAACTCCGCGTCCAGCACGGTCCGGTCCACCGACGAGCTGGACGACGCAGACTGCGTGGCCAGCGTCGAGAGGCGGTCGAGCAGCGTCGAGATGTTGTTGAGCGCGCCGTCCTGAATCTGCAGCGTCGAGAGCCCGTCTCCGGCGTTCCGGATGCCCTGGTTCAAAACCGCCTGGGTGGCGCGGTAGCTGTTCGCCACAACGAGACCGGCTGCGTCGTCGCCCGACCGATTGATGCGGAAACCGCTCGACAACCGCTCGAGAGCGTGCTGCAGACCGACGTTGGTGTTGACGAGATTCGCCTGGGCGTTGGTGGCCGAGACGTTCGACACGACTGAAAATGAAGCCATTCCTGTCCTCCTTGAAGGGTCAAGCCGGCGTCCTTGCCGGCCCAGCTGACGGCCACTGCCGCCGAGCTCAGGGGAGTAATCGGGAGGGTCGACGATTCCTTGAGGGGCGCTGTGCAGCTGGCAAGCTTCTCGCCTCTCTATGTCATCGAAGGAGTCGTGATGTCGGTGACACATTTCATTCCGAGCGGTCTGAAGACGGGTCGTCATGCGCAACCGCGTGCAATTTCGGCGGTCGTGCACTTCAGCGCAGATTCAATCGTCGGCTCTGAGGTGACGGCGGAGCGGCCACTCGGTGTCGGCGCACCGTCCATGGGAGTCGCGAGCCCCGCGGGCCGCGTGCCTGCGGTGCCGACCGTGTCGGTCGCCATGGATCGCATCGCTCGGCTCGAACGTCAGGCCAAGGACACCGCGCGCGCGTTCCGCTGGTCTCGAGTCGCCGAAGGCGATGCGGGCTTGTCCAGGGTGATTAGCGGCACACCGGCCATCTCGATTCTGGCGACGTCCGCGGCGCGAAGGACGGGCGCCGGTGCGATCGATCACCTGCGCGGAATGAATCTGCGGACGGGCGACGTGCTTGCCCTGTTGGGTCGTGCGCGAGTAGCAGAAGACTGGGCGGCCGTCACCGTGTCGCTCGAGCGGGCCTATCTGTCGACGCTCCAAGAATGGCGGCGCGTATTCGAGACGATGGCGAAAGAGCCCGGGGCGAACGACCCGGGCCCGTCAGGACACGCCGCATGACATGCAACAGATCGGTGAGGGAGGCATGATGAACGCGCGTGGTGGCTGGTTGAGTCTGGGAGGTCTGCTGCTGGGTGTGACCGTCATCGGGTGGGCGCACCTGTCGATGGGCGGAGAGTTGCACACCTTCCTTCAGCCCGAAGCGCTCGCCGTCGTGTTTGGAGGCACCGCCGCCGCCTTGCTGGTGAGCTTCCCGTGGCGTGCGCTGATCGAGTCTGCATCCGGCGTGGCGGACCTGGCCAACCGGCGGCCGGCACCGCTCGAGGCGCTCGTCCCCGCATTCATCGGCTACGCCAGGAAGGCACGACGCCACGGGCTCATGGCGATCGAAGCGGACGCCGACGCGACCCACGACGGGTTTCTGTCTCGGGCGCTCAGTCTCTCAGCCAGCGGCATGGCCGCCGAAGTGGTGCGAGAGGCTCTCGATCTCGAAGCGCGCGTGTGCGCGGAACGTGAAGAGGAGCGGGCCCAGGTGCTCGAAGCTGCGGCTGGATATGCCCCCACGCTCGGGATCGTCGGCGCCGTGCTCGGTCTGATGCGGATCATGCAGCACTTCTCACCCGATACGGTCGGCGCCGGCATGGCCGCGGCGTTCGTCGCCACGATCTATGGAGTGGCCGCCGCCAATCTCGTCTTCCTGCCACTCGCGACACGGCTGCGCGGGCGCGCCCGGATTGACGCCTTGCGGCGCGACCTCGTGGTGGACGGCGTTCTCGCTCTACGCGACGGCGCGTCTCCGGCCGTGGTCGAGGAGCGGCTCGCCGGCTATCTGCAACAGGCTCGACAAGGGGTGTCGGGCGCGGCATGAGGCGCCACTCACTGCCAGCCGCACGGGTGTCTGTCCGCGCTTCAGGGGACCGCTGGCTCTTCGGCTACGCCGACGTCGTCACGCTGTTGTTCGCCTGCTTCGCCAGCCTGTACGCCGCGAAGATCTCTCCCGCACCAGTGGCCACTCCGCATCACGACCTCCTTCTCGCCCTGGAGGCGCAGCCGGCGCCCGCAGATCCTTCGGCGACGTTGCGGCAGCAGCTCGAAGCCATCATCGAGCATGATGCCGCCGGGACGTCGGTGGACATCAGCACGACCGCGCGGGGCCTGGTGCTGTCGCTCGAGGAAGCCGGTTCGTTTCCTGCGGGACGAGCGGATCTGACCCCAGCGGCCACGCGGGTGATGCTGGTCGTCTCCAACGCGCTCCGCTTCCTGCCCAACCTCATTCGCGTCGAAGGTCATACCGACGACACGCCTATTCGCGGCTCCCTGTTCTCCTCGAACTGGGAACTCTCCACGGCGCGGGCAACGCGCGTCGTTCGCCTGCTCTCCGAACAGGGCGCGGTCGATCCCAGCCGGCTGTCTGCGGCCGGGTACGCGGAGTATCGTCCTCGGATGGCCAACGACTCGCCGGAGGCGCGCGCGCGCAACCGCCGTGTCGACATCGTGGTGCTGGACGTGTCGGCGCAACAGGACGAGCCGGCGGCGCTCGTGCGATGACGACGAGGCGTCACGCGGGACTCAAGGTCGGGACCCGCCGGTCGATTCAACAGGTGTCGGGGGGCGCTGTTGCTCCCGTCTACACATGCTTGTCATTGGCGGACTCATCGTCGTACTTGCTGCGGTCGCGGGCGGCTATCTCTGGGAGGGAGGCAACATCAACCTCCTCATCCAGCCGGCCGAGTTCGTCATCATCGGCGGCGCCGCGCTCGGCACGCTGCTCGCCAGCACGCCCATGTCGGTGCTCCACGAGCTCGTGGTGCAACTGAAGCGCCTGATGACGCCGCCGCCGTCGCGCAAGGAATACAGCGACCTGCTCGTGATGATGTATCAGCTGTTCCGTGTGGCGCAGTCGACCGGCGTCATGGCGCTCGAACCGCATCTGGACAACCCCTCCGAGAGCGCCGTGTTCTCGAAGTACCCGCAGTTCCTCGAGCGCAAGGGCTCGGTGGCCTTCTTCGCCGATTCAGCTCGGGTCATCATCGTCGGTGGCATCGCCCCGCACGATTTCGAGAACCTCATGTACGAGGACCTGGAGATTCGACATCGCGAGTCGCTCGTGCCGTCGGGCACGCTGATGAAGATTGGCGACGCGTTGCCCGGGCTGGGGATCGTCGCGGCCGTGCTTGGCGTGGTCATCACCATGCAGGCCATCGGTGGACCCGTCGAGGAGATCGGTCACCGCGTGGGATCGGCACTCGTGGGCACGTTCCTCGGGATTCTGCTGTCGTATGGATTCGTCCAGCCGGTGGCGAACAATCTCGAGCACAGGGTGACCGAAGAACTGAACATCGAACAGGCGATCAAGGCTGGGCTGCTCGCCATCCATAAGGGCTTTGCACCGGCCATCGCGGTCGAGTTCGCGCGGCGGGTCGTGCCGGAAGAGGTCCGACCGAGCTTCGAGGAGACCGAGCAGCTCTGCCGCAACGCCCGCAGTGACACGCAAGCCGCTGCCGCGTAGTGGCCATGAGAACGAAGGAACACCCGGTCATCGTCGTGCGGCGCAAGAAGATCCATCATGCGCATCACGGCGGCGCCTGGAAGGTGGCCTACGCGGATTTCGTCACCGCCATGATGGCGTTCTTCCTCGTGATGTGGCTGGCCGCCCAGGACAGCCGTGTGCGCGATGCGGTCGCGGGCTATTTTCAGGAGCCCGGCGTCCTCCCGCACGAGCACTCGAACAGCATTGTGGGATCGGGTCCGGGCGGCGTCGGCGGATCAGGCGCGCCAGTGGTGCCGCGAAAGGCTACCGGCATGCTCGAGGCCGAGCAGCGCGCCCTCGCCACCGCGGCCGACCGGATCAAGCAACACCTGTTGAGCGTCAAGGAATTCGGGGCGCTCCGCGACCAGGTGGAACTCTCGGTGACCGCCGAGGGCCTGAGAATCGAGCTCGTGGAGCGCACGGGATCGAGCTTCTTCGACCGCGGGAGTGCGGCGCTGCGCGGCGAGAGTGAGAGGATCCTCTCGCTCATCGCGCAGGAGATCGGCCGGCTCACGAATGACGTTGTCATCGAGGGTCACACCGATAGTCGGCCGTACACGCAGCACGAGCGCTACGGCAACTGGGAGCTGTCGGCCGACAGAGCCAACGCCGCGCGGCGTGTGATGGTCGACCAGGGTCTGCACGCGGGACAGCTACGGGCTGTCCGAGGATTCGCGGATACGGATCTGCGATTTGCGGAGCAGCCCCTCGATCCGCGGAATCGTCGCGTGTCGATCGTGGTGCGCAGCCAGGTGGCGAGCGCGCTCGAGGGTGCAGTCAAGATCGGGCAGTTACCCACAAGCGCGCCCGACGCGCCGGCCTCACGCCCCTGAGAACAGCCGGCCCAGCCGCGACGGCTTTCTTGCCACCACGCGGTTCCGTCCCTTGTGCTTGGCTTCGTACAAAGCCTCGTCGGCACGACTCACAAGATCCTGTTGCGACTCTGACGCGCCCAGTTGCGCCACCCCGACGCTGACGGTGAAGCGCACGACCCGGCGGATTCCGCCGGCGTCGTACTCGTACTGTCGGGCCGCAATTGCACGCAGAACGTCGTTCAACCTCCGCTCGCACTGCTGCAGGCTGGCGCCCGGCAGCAGAACGGCAAACTCCTCGCCTCCATAACGAGCCACGAGGTCGGTCTGCCGTATGGCTGAGCGCAGCCATTCTGCGGCGCACACGAGAACGCGGTCGCCCACCGGATGACCGTGCGTGTCGTTGATGGCCTTGAAATGGTCGATGTCGACCATCGCGAGCGTCAGGGGTGTTCCGTCAGCGTGGGCGGCCGCGACCAGTCGGGCGAGCGTCGTATCGAACGTGCCGCGATTGGCCACCTTGGTGAGCGCGTCGGTGGCAGCTTCCTCTTCGGCCTTGACGAGATCCGACTGGAGCACGTCGACCCGCTCCGAGAGTCGTGCCACCAGCTGCGCGTCCCGTTGCTTCTTGTCCTGAACGGCGCGTTCTAGGAACGAGACCTCCGCCGCCAGTTCCTTCTTCAAGTCGCGAATATCATCGAGTCGGCTCAGGCTCTTGAGCCGGTCCGTGCTCGAGAGCAGTCGCTCATTCAGCACCGACGAGTCGCCAATGAAATGCTTGGCCGCCTCACGCAGGATGCGCACCACCGCCATGATCTCCGACTCGCGGTCGAGCCGATCCTTTTCCACGCCTCGAAGGTACTGTTCGCAGGCGGTCACGCATTCTGCCGCGGCGAGACGCTCCTCCTGCGGATGCAGCGGCTGCGAGAACTGCTCGCGGCTCTGCACGATGCGCTGGCGGAGAATGGCCGTGGCAGCCGAGTCGCTCTCGCGAGCCAGTTCCGCCAGGACATGAAGGATGTTCCGGACCATCGCCTTCCAGACTGAAGAGCTGTCCGCGACGGAGATTGCCGGCGAGTCGGCTGAAGCCGGGTTCGTCACTCCGTGATAATCGGCCACATCGCAGCGCGCTTGAGCCAAGCGTGCCCGCGGGCAGGATCCGCGATCGCAAGGGGGCGTGGGCTCAGGTACGCGCTATCATCCGCGTCACGATGACGGGAGAGATGGCTTCGGCAACCGGCGGGTTCACGTTGACCCGGTTGTCGAATCTGAGCGGCAACCGGCCTGCCTGGTGCACATCGCGGTCTTCGCCCACAATGAAAGCGGACGGATTACTGCGGGCCTCCGGAGCATCGTCATCGCGGCAGGATCGCATCCTGTCGAGGTGATTGTCGTGGCCAACGGCTGCAGCGACTCGACCGTAGACGAGGTGCGGGCCTGCGCCTCGTTTCTCTCTCATCTGTCACTCGTGGAGATCGACATCGCCGACAAGGCGAATGCCTGGAACACGTACGTGCATGACGTGCTGGATGACGCACGCGTCTCGGAGGCCGACGTCTGTTTTTTTATGGACGGCGACATCACGCTCGAGCGAGACGTGTTGCCGCTTCTGGCCTCGGCCCTCCACGAGGTGCCGGGCGCCCGCGCCGCAGGTGGATTGCCCGCCACAGGAAGGGACCGCGAGGCCTGGCGCCAGCGGATGATCCAGAACGGCTCACTCGCAGGCAGCATCTACGGCTTACGCGGGACGTTCATCCAGGAACTGCGCCGGCTGGCAATTCGAATGCCTGTCGGTCTGATCGGAGATGACCTGTTTCTGTCGTGGCTCGTGGATCGTGACGTCTCGGCGAGCACGCTCGCGCGTCTGGCTCCAGCGTCGGTCTTTCACGTCGGCGCTGAATTTTCCTTTCGTTCGCTGTCGCCACTGCGTCCAGCGGACTATCGCACGTACGTGCGGCGTCAGTGGCGCTACATCCGGCGAGCCCTGCAACACGAGATGCTCACCGGGCTGCTCTCGGCGCGTGGACTCTCAGCGATGCCGGCTGACGTGCGCCAGCTCTACAGAAGGGCCACGCCTCCGTCACGCCTCCGTTGGATTGGGGTGGCGACGCCTTTTCGGACGCTGGCTGTTTTGCTGATCCGGTCACACCGGAAGTAGGGGTGCAAACCGTCGACGCGAATTGGTGGCGGAGGGAGAGGGATTCGAACCCCCGGAACGGTTTCCCGTTCAGCGGTTTTCAAGACCGCCTGTTTCAACCACTCACACATCCCTCCGTTGTTTGAATGGCGGGGACCCCGGCACCCCGCCAGGCTCGCTGCACTTGCTCCCGCGCCGTTCCGCTCGCTCCTTGTTTGGATGGCGGGGACCCCGGCACCCCGCCAGGCTCGCTGCACTTGCTTCCGCGCCGTTCCGGCGGGCGCCGCTACTTCTTGTTGATCACGTCCACACCCATGTAGGGCTGCAGGGCCGCTGGAATCGTCACCGATCCATCGCGTTGCTGCCCGTTCTCGAGCAGTGCAATCAACGTGCGCCCGACCGCAAGGCCTGACCCATTCAACGTGTGGGCGAATTGCGCCTTGCCGGTGCCGTCTGGCCGATAGCGAATCTGTGCCCGCCGGGCCTGAAACGCCTCGGTGTTACTGCACGATGATATCTCGCGATATGTCTGCTGGCTGGGCAGCCACACCTCGAGGTCGTACGTCTTCACCGACGCGAAACCCATGTCGCCGGTGCAGAGCAACATGCGCCGATACGGCAACTCCAGACGCTCGAGAATCGTCTCGGCGTCGCGGGTGAGCCTCTCGAGCTCTTCGTGCGACTGCTCGGCCGTCGTGAACTTCACCAGCTCGACCTTGTCGAACTGGTGCTGCCGGATCAACCCTCGAACGTCCGCGCCGTAGGAGCCCGCCTCGCTGCGGAAGCAGGGCGTATAGGCCGTGTACTTCAACGGCAGTTGTCGTCCATCCAGAATCTCTTCGCGATGCAGATTCGTGAGCGGCACTTCGGCCGTCGGAATGAGAAACAAATCCCAGTCGCCAGCAATCCGGAACAGGTCCTGTTCGAATTTCGGCAGGTTCCCGGTGCCGGTGAGGGCGGCCGCGTTCACGAGAAACGGCGGCTCGACCTCGCGATATCCGTGTTCTCGCGTGTGGAGATCGAGCATGAAGTTGATGAGCGCACGCGCCAGCCTCGCGCCCGGGCCTGACAGAACGCAGAACCTGGCACCAGACATCCGCGCCGCGCGCTCGAAGTCGAGGATGCCGAGTTCGGTGCCGATTTCCCAATGCGGCCGGGCGTCGAAGTCGAACGTCCGCGGCGTGCCCCAACGCCTGACTTCGCGATTGTCGGCGGCGGTGCGCCCCTCGGGCACGCTGTCATGCGGCAGGTTGGGGAGCGTCAGCAGTAGGGCCGTGCGTTGCTGCTCAATGGCATCGAGCGCGGCCTCATGCTCACGAATCTCGATCGCGCGACTCTTGTTCGTCGCAAAGATACCGCTCGGATCGCCCCCCTCTTTCTTGACGCGCGCGACAGCTTCACCCGCCGCATTCTGGTCGCGCTTGAGGTTCTCGACGACGGGAATCAGCCGCCGGCGTTCCGCGTCGAGCCGGCTGAGGTCGGCCAGCTCACGTGACGGGTCGAGTCCGCGCTGGCGAAGACGCCTTTCTACCTCTGGCAGCTGATCCTTGACGTAGGCAGGGTCGAGCATGGTGCTTCATGCTATACCGCGGCCTGTTGTCTGTGGGATACGATGCGGAGACGGGAGATCACACGTGAACAGATCGGTTCGGAAGGCTGTATTTCCGGCGGCAGGACTCGGCACCCGCTTTCTTCCTGCCACGAAAGCCCAACCTAAAGAAATGCTGCCGCTCGTCGACAAGCCGATCATCCAGTATGGGATCGAAGAAGCGGCGGCGGCGGGTATCGAGGACATCGTCATCATCACCGGGCGCGGCAAGAACGCGATCGAGGATCACTTCGACGTGTCGATTGAGTTGGAGTCATTCCTCGAGTCCCGCGGCAAGCGAGAGCTGGCGGCCGAAGTTCGCAACATCTCCAACCTCGTCCGGAGCGTGTCATACGTCAGGCAGGGCGAACCGTTGGGCCTCGGTCACGCCGTACTGACCGCGCGTCCGCTCGTTGGAGACACGCCGTTCGCCGTGATTCTCGCCGACGATGTGATCGACGCCGAGCCGGCGGCCCTCGCGCAAATGATCGACGTCTTCGACGAGGTCAAGGGGCCCGTGATTCTGGTGGAACGCGTGCCCAAGTCACAGATCTCGGGGTATGGCGTCATCGCCGCGGATCCGATTCGACCGGGCGTGTATCAGATTCGTGACCTGGTGGAGAAGCCGTCGCCGGAGGATGCGCCGTCAGATTTGGCGATCATCGGGCGCTACATCCTGACGCCCGATATTTTCGACGAGCTCGTTGACGAGGCGGCCTCGGTCAAATCGGGTGAAATCCAGCTGACCAATGGCCTCAAGAGACTGCTCGGGAAGCGGCCGCTCTATGCCTGTGAAGTCACCGGCGTCAGGCACGACACCGGAAACAAGCTGGGATTTATTAAGGCAGTGATCTATTTCGCCTTGCGCCGCCCCGAGCTCGCGGGCCCGCTACGCGAGTATCTCGAAGGCGCGACGGTCGGTCTGTAGACTCGCTGACCAGAGCCTCGTCGCCGGCTCGGCGATCCACGGGGCAGGTGGCGGCGACAAGCGCGGCACTCGCCCGGCTGGTCTAAGAGCTGGACGACTTGGCAGGGGTTGCGGCCTTGCCGCTTTCCGCTGAGGATCCGGAGCCGGACGACCCGGAGTCGCTGCCTTTGTTCGAGGGGGCCGAAGAGCCGCTTCCGCTCGCCGCCGGTGCGGCGCCCGAATCCGGCTTCGGCTCACTCGTGCCCTTGTCTGCCTTGTCCCGGCTGTCTTTGTCGCTCTTCTCCGCCTTGGCAGAGGCTTTGTCGGCCTCGCTGCTGCCGCCCGACTTCGCGTAGTCGGTGACGTACCACCCCGAGCCCTTGAATTTGAACGCGGGCGAGGAGATCAGTTTGTGCACCGGTCCACCGCACGTCGGGCATTCGGATACCGGCAGATCCGAAAACTTCTGGATGCGCTCGAACCGCGCACCGCACGAATCACACTGGTACTCATAGAGAGGCATGGCAACCCTCCGGCGAACACATCATTATAGACAATCTCCTCTTGCCCCCGATGCCAGGCACCCTCTTCGTCGTCGCAACACCTATCGGCAACCTCGAAGACCTCACATTCAGGGCGCTACGCACCTTGCGTGAAGTGGACGTCATCGCGGCCGAAGACACGAGACGCACGAGCAAGCTTCTGGCGCACTACGAAATTCGGAAGCCGCTCGTGAGTCTCAGGGAACACAACGAGGCCGTGGAGGCGCCAAGACTGGTGCAGCGGATCCGCGACGGGATCGCCGTGGCCCTTGTCACCGATGCCGGGACGCCTGGCATTTCGGACCCGGGCGCGCGGCTGGTTCGAGGCGCCCAGGAGGCCGGTCTCCGGATCGTTCCGATCGCCGGTCCAAGTGCGGTCACCGCGGCGCTGTCGGTCTCAGGGTTCAGCGCGGACCGGTTTACCTTTCTTGGCTTTCCGCCGCCCTCCGGCGCCGCCCGCGAGCGCTGGTTCGACGACTTGGCTGAAGAACCCGGGGTGGTCGTCCTATTTGAATCACCCCACCGCGTAGCTAGAACTCTTGAGGAATTACGAATGGTCAATCGACCAATTGTTGTACTTCGCGAGGGCACTAAGCTTAACGAGGAATTGGTCGTATCGCCAACTGAAGTCCGCGAGCAGGGGGAATTCACCTTCGTGGTTGGGAGCGCACCCTCGGCGGTTAAACGGGAGCTCGACCCCGAGATCTGTCTCGAGCTGTTCGATCGCTTCACCAGACTGGCCGGATTTGACGAGGTCGACGCCGGAAAGCTGACAGCCGCCCTGCTCGACGTGCCTCCGGCCACGATGAAGCGCACCTTGAAAAAGGCGAAAATTGCGGCAAAACGACTGGCCGACCCGGCTTCTTGACCGCTTGGGCTCAGTTTGCTAACGTCTGTCGCACTCCCCTTCCCCCAGAATATTGGAGGCCTTCCCGGATGGCCAGACGTGTTCAGACTCGAACTTCTCGCCCGGCTCAGGTAACAGCGCCATCCGTTGCGAAAAACCACGGCACCAAGTCGGCGCGTCGGTCCGCCGCGCCGTCGGTGTGGCCGAAGGCGCCGGTTCAGGGGCCCCTCGGCCCTGCACCAGACGCCGTCGCGGCGTTCGAGACCGCGATCGGGGACCTCCAAAGACACCGATACCAGGACGCCGCCAAGCGGTTCAAACTCCTGTTGACGGCATTTCCCGCCGAACAAGCGCTACTTGATCGGGTTCGCGTGTACCTGAGCCTCTGCGAGCGCGAACAGCAGCGTCGCCCACCCGCCCCCAAGACGATCGAGGAGCGTCTCACGCTGGCCACCGCCGCGTTGAACAATGGCGACGACGCAACGGCCGAGCGGTTGGCGAGTGGAGTGCTGACCGAAACCCCCGACCACGACCTTGCGCTGTACCTGCTCGCCGCCGTGTGCGCCCGACGTGGAGAGACCGACGGGGCCCTTGCCCGCCTCGAGCGAGCGATGGCGGTCAGCCCTGATGTGCGTGCGCAGGCGCGGCACGATGTCGACTTCGACGTCCTTCGCAGCCTGTCCGCTTTCCAGCAATTGCTGGATGCGCCGCACACCCTCGCGGGAGGAAACCGACGCGGCAAGCGCCCGGTCCGATAGAATCGTCTGGACGCCCCCGCGCACCCTGCTGCGGGGCGCTCTCGTTGCATGACTGATCTTCACGTCGTTATCCTGGCGGCCGGCAAAGGCACGCGCATGAAATCGGGCCGGCCCAAGGTCCTCCACGAGCTGGCCGGCAGCACTCTAATCGATCACGTGCTCGACACCGCGGCCGCCCTCGGCGCGAAATCGACCGTGTTGGTGGTTGGACACGAGGCAGAACTGGTCCGCCAGTCACTCTCCGCCCGCCCCGGGCTCGACTTCGTGATTCAGTCGCCGCAACTGGGCACCGGCCATGCGCTGTTGCAGACCGCGGCCCTGCTCGAGAGCAAGCCCGGCACGGTCCTGTTGCTCTACGCCGACGTCCCGCTCCTCCAGTCGAATACGCTGGTGCGCCTGCTCGAGCAGCACACCAACCAGCGTGCCGCCGCCACCATTCTGACGGTCGAGGCGCCCGATCCCGACGGGTATGGGCGCATCGTTCGTGACCACTCAGGCGCCGTGGTGCGCATCGTCGAAGACCGTGATGCCTCTGTCGCCGAGCGTGCCATTCATGAAATCAACAGCGGCATCTATGCACTCGACCTCCCTCCCCTGTTCGACGCACTCCGCAGTCTGGCGACCGACAACGCACAAGGCGAGTACTACCTGACCGACCTGGTCGCGCTCTACCATCATCAGCAGCTGACGATCGACACTCTCTGCTTCGAGAATCCCGAAGAGCTTCGCGGTGTCAATACGCGCGTCGACCTGGCCGAGCTGGGCCGCGCCCTGCTCGATCGTAAACGTCGCTCGCTCATGCTCGGTGGGGTGACGCTCGAAGATCCGTCCACGACGTACGTCGAGGCCGGGGTCCTTGTGGGCGAAGACACCATTATCGGACCGGGCGTGAGGCTGACTGGCCGCACGAGCATCGGGGCGCGCTGCCGAATCCACGCCGGCTCACGGATCACGAGCTCCACGCTGGGCGACGACGTGACGGTTCTGGACCACTGCGTCGTCGTCGAGTCTGCCGTGGAGGCACACGCGTCGATCGGCCCCTTCGCTCATCTGCGCCCGGGATCGGACGTGGGTGCGCAAGCGCGGGTTGGCAACTTCGTCGAGCTCAAGAAGACTCGGCTGGGGCCGCGCTCGAAGGCGAATCACCTCGCCTATCTGGGCGACGCCACCATCGGTGCAGATGTGAACATTGGGGCTGGGGTCATTACCTGCAACTACGATGGCGTGCAAAAGCACCATACGCTCATCGACGACGGCGTCTTCATCGGCAGCGATTCCCAACTGATTGCGCCTGTGACAATCGGCAAGGAAGCGTACGTCGGCGCCGGATCGTCAATTACGGAGAACGTTCCTCCCGGTGGTCTGGCTGTCGCGCGAGCACGGCAGACGAACAAAGAAGGCTGGGCGGCGAGCCGTCGGCGCGCGCACCAGAAGAAGGACTAGCGCAATGTGCGGCATCGTGGGCTACATCGGCGAGAAGCCTCTGCTTCCCATCCTGATCGACGGCCTGCGCCGGCTCGAGTACCGCGGTTACGACTCTGCCGGCGTCGCGGTCGTCCGCAACGGCGTCATGGAGCTGCGGCGCAGTGCCGGCAAGCTGGCGCGCCTCGAAGACCTCCTGGTCGAGCAGCCGCTCGACGGCGAATTCGGGATCGGTCATACGCGTTGGGCCACACATGGCCGCCCATCGGAAGAAAACGCCCATCCGCACCGCGACTGCACGGGTCGAATCGTGGTGGTCCAGAACGGCATCATCGAAAACTATCTCGAGTTGAAGCACGAGCTCATGGCCGAAGGGCACAAGTTCGTGACGGAAACCGACACTGAAGTCGTTGCGCATCTACTCGAGAAGGTGGCGGGGCCAGACGGCCTGGTGCCGATGATCCGCCGGGCGCTCGAGCGACTCCGGGGGCTGTTTGCCCTTGTCGTGATCTCTGCTGATGAGCCAGACACTATCGTGGCCATCCGGAATGGTCCGCCCGTTGTCATTGGTCTCGGCGATGGCGAGTATTTCGTCGCCTCTGACATTCCCGCGATCCTCGCGCATACGCGCGAAGTCGTCTTTCTCGACGACCGAGAGGTTGCGGTGTTGACGCGCGGCGGGGTCGTGTTCTCCGGGTTCGATGGCGAGGCGCATTCCAAATCGCCTCAGCACATCAGCTGGGATCCGATCATGGCGGAGAAGGCCGGCTATCGGCACTTCATGCTCAAGGAAATCCACGAGCAGCCCTGGGCGGTGCGGGAGACGGTACTCGGTCGCACCTCGCTCGAGTCGGGCCGCACCTTTCTGGAGGAGATGAAGCTCGACGACGCGACGCTGGCGGGCATCGACCGCATCGTCATCCTCGCGTGCGGAACGTCGTGGCATGCGGGGCTCGTCGGAAAGTTCCTCATCGAGGAGCTCGCGAGGCTGCCCGTCGAGGTCGACTACGGCTCAGAATTCCGCTACCGCCGGCCTATCGTCGACGCCAAGACGCTCGCGGTGGCGATTACGCAGTCGGGTGAGACGGCAGATACCCTGGGTTCACTCCGCGAGGCGCGCCGGCTCGGTGCGCGAAGTATTGCCATCTGCAACGTGGTCGGCAGCATGGCCACACGCGAGTCCGAAGGCACGATCTACACGCATGCGGGTCCTGAAATTGGCGTGGCGTCGACCAAGGCGTTCACAGCGCAGCTCGTCGCGTTGCACCTGCTGGCGTTGGCGCTGGCGCAGGCGCGTCAATCCGTCAGTCTCGATACGATACGCACGCTCATTCGTGAGCTCGACCAGCTCCCCTTGCGAATCGAAGAGGCTCTCCAGACCAACGACGCTATCGAGGAGCTCTCGGCCACCGTTCAACATCAGCGCGATTGCCTGTACCTGGGGCGCGGGATCAACTACCCGATTGCTCTCGAAGGGGCGCTCAAGCTCAAGGAGATCTCTTACATTCACGCCGAAGGGTATCCGGCCGGTGAGATGAAGCACGGGCCGATCGCGCTTATCGAGGACGACCTTCCTGTCGTCGTGCTCGCAGGCGACGATGGGCTGTTCGAGAAAGTCATCGGGAACATTCAGGAGGCAAAGGCGCGCGGGGGCCGCATCGTTGTAATTACCCCGGCCTCGAAGGTGCGCGTCTTCGAGCACATCCTCACCAAGGGTCACGATGTCGTGTTGCCGGTGCCCGACGCCCACCCGCTCGTGACACCGATTCTGATGACAATCCCGGTTCAGCTGCTGGCGTATCACGTCGCGGTGCGCCGCGGGTGCGACGTCGACCAGCCCAGAAACCTGGCGAAGAGCGTTACGGTCGAGTAGACCCGACCCCACACACCGATGTCGCGATGCCGAGCAGGTCGGTATCGGCGATGTGCTTCTGCTGATCGGCCAGTGTCGTCATCCGGCGATAGACCTCGTCGAGATCCCTTCGCGACAGCACCAGTCCCAGCCGCTCGCACGCCTTCTGCACGGCATGCCGACCGGAGTGCTTCCCGAGCACCAGTGACGTCTGCGGAGCGCCGACATCCTCGGGCCGCATGATTTCGTACGTGCGACGGTCCTTCAGCATGCCGTCCTGATGAATGCCGGCTTCGTGCGCGAACGCATTGCGACCGACAATCGCCTTGTTGGCCTGCACACGTTCGCCGGTGATTTCGGTCAGCATCTGGCTGGTTGCGAAGAGTTCCTCTGTGATGACGCGCGTCTCGACCGGCACGAGATCGGGCCTGACATGGGTGATCATCACGAGCTCTTCGAGTGAAGCGTTGCCCGCACGCTCTCCAATGCCGTTGATGGTGCACTCCACCTGTCGCACGCCAGCACCGATGGCAGCCATCGTGTTGGCAACGGCCAGTCCCAGATCGTCGTGGCAATGCGCACTGAAAATGGCCTTGTCTGCGTTCGGAACGCGGCCGATGATCGCGCGGAAGAACGCGCCGATTTCGTCCGGCGTCGAGTAGCCCACGGTGTCTGGAAGATTCACCGTCGTGGCGCCGGCCCTGATGACGGCTTCGACGACAGAGCACAAAAAGTCGGGATCGCTTCGCGTCGCATCCTCAGCCGAGAACTCCACATCGTCGGTGTGCTGTCGCGCGCGCTTCACGGCGTCCACTGCGCGTTCGAGACAGGTTTCACGGCTCATGCGGAGCTTACAGGCGAGGTGAAGGTCTGATGTGGCGATGAAGGTGTGAATCCGTCCTCGTCGCGCAGGAGCAATGGCGGCGGCCGCGCGGTCGACGTCGCCCGGCGCGCAGCGTGCCAACGCTGCAACGACGGGCCTCGTAACCGCCTCGGCTACGCGCCGAACCGACTCCGCATCGTCGTCCGACGAAATCGGGAACCCCGCCTCGATGATGTCGACGCCGAGCCGCTCGAGCTGACGGGCCAGGCGGACCTTCTCCTCGACCCGCATCGAAAAGCCCGGGGCCTGCTCGCCGTCTCTCAGAGTGGTGTCGAAAATGACCAGGTGATCAGCCATGCCAAGCCAGTGTCACGCCGGCCAGACCCAAAGTCAACATTATGATGTTTAGATTAGTAGTCGATATACTTATTGAGTGGCTCCCAGGGTGACTGGCGGATGATGACGTTCGAAGACATTCGTGTGTTCTGCACCGTTGCCGCTGAACGGAGCTTCTCCAGGGCCGCCCGGAAGCTGCAGCGGACCCAACCCGCGGTCAGTCAGGCCATGCGGCGGCTGGAACAATCCGCGGGCGAACGTCTGATCGACAGGTCGTCGCGAGATGGGACCTTGACGGACGCCGGCCAATTGCTTCGGGACTATGGGGAGCGGCTCCTGCGCCTGGCGGATGAAGCCGCGTTGGCCGTGAGCGCCCTCCGAGAAATACGCACGGGACGCGTCCTGATTGGGGCAAATGAAGGGGGCGTTTACGCGGCCCTCCCACTCATCGTCTCATTCCAACAGCAGCACCCGGAGATCGTGATCGACGTCCGACGAATTCCCGCGCGGCAGATGGCGCAGGAAATTCTGTTGAGGTCGGTTGATTTTGGGGTTCTGACCTTTAATCCGCCCGAGCGCGAGCTCGCGTCGGTAGTGATCGGCACAGACGAATTGGTGCTTCTCGTGCCGCCGGGACATGCCCTGGCCGGCAAGAAACAGGTCACGATGGAGGAGATGGGAGAGCAACGCGTCATCGCGCACAACGATCCCTCCCCCGCTCGGGATCGAGTACTCCGGCTCTACGAGCAGCGCCACGCAGCGCTGAACATCAAGCTGTCACTGCCGAGTCTGGACGGAATCAAACGCGCAGTCGAGATGGGCCTGGGGGTGGCGCTCCTGCCTCGGCGGTGCGCGCTCGGGGAAATTGCACGGGGGGAACTGGTTGAAGTGCAGGTCCCAGATCTCCGCTCACCGCGGCAGGTTCGTCTGGTGCACCGCAAAGAGGGCGATCGGTCGCACGCGGCCAGGGCGCTGCTCGAGGCGGCGCGTCAGATGTCCGGCCCTCACCCTCAGGAGACGCCGGATCCGGCCAGGCCCGCTCGTCAGCCGAGGCGCGGAGCCCAGCGGATGTAAGGCAGACGGGCGGAGGTGGCCTCGACCTGTTCGTAGTCGGCCGCGAGCAGCGAGGTCGCGTCCCAGCTGCCAGAGAGCAGTGAAGACCGGGCTGAGTCGGGCATGCTGATCGCCACGGTGAGATCTCCCGCACGAATCACACCCGCATCGAGGTCGAGGTCGAATTCGAGGCTCGGTTGCGATTCGCACAGTGCGATCAGTGCGTCGATCTCATCGGGTAGTGCTGACACGCAGGGCAATCCGATCATGACGGAATTGCCCGCGAAGATTTCGGCGAACGATCCCGCAACGACAGCGCGGATGCCCCATCTCAAAATGGCTTGCGGGGCGTGCTCGCGGGAAGAGCCGCAGCCGAAGTTGCTCTGGCCGATGAGGAGGCGCGCTCCGTGGTGGTCCGGCCGATCGAGCGGGTGAACCTGTCCGTTCCTTGTCGCCTCGGCACGATCGTCCTCGAACAGATGGTCGCCCAGGCCTTCAAACGTAATCGTCTTCAGGTACCGAGCCGGAATGATGCGATCGGTGTCGATGTCGTCGCCGCGTACGGCGACCGCACGGCCAGAGATTCGGGCTATCTTGGATGATGTGCTGCTCATGGGTGCAAAATTTCTCGAGAGTTAGCGGCCGACACCAGCTGCGACCGCCCACGTGCGGATATCGACGACCTCGCCGGCCACGGCGGCGGCCGCGACCATTGCCGGGCTCATGAGCAGCGTTCGGCCTGTCGGACTACCTTGCCGCCCTTTGAAATTCCGATTCGACGATGACGCGCACACTTCGCGGCCTTCGAGGCGATCGGGGTTCATCGCCAGGCACATCGAGCAGCCAGCACCGCGCCACTCGAATCCCGCGGCGCGAAACACTTCGTCGAGGCCTTCCTTTTCGGCGGCGATGGCGACCTTCTGGGACCCTGGCACGACGAGGGCCCGAACGTGAGACGCCACTCGGTTGCCGGCCACGACATGCGCGGCCTCGCGAAGATCGGACAGCCGGCCGTTCGTGCACGACCCGATGAACGCGACATCGATCCGCGTACCCGCCATGGGTCGGCCCGCGCTGAACCCCATGAAGTCGAGCGCCTCGGTCAGGCCCGCTCGTTCAGCCGCCGGCACGTCCTCCGGCCGAGGGAGTGTCTCGCTCACCGCAACGGACTGTCCCGGGTTGATGCCCCATGTAACGGTGGGCGCGATATCGGCGCCTTCGAGCCGCACGATGTCATCCCACCGCGCGTCAGCGTCCGACGCCAGGCTCCGCCACCAGTCCACGGCCGCTGGAAACGCCTCGGCGCCGGGCGCAAACGGCCTGCCCCGAAGGAACTCGAATGTCGTCTCATCTGGGTTGACGTAGCCGGCGCGCGCTCCACCTTCGATCGACATGTTGCAGATGGTCATCCGCTCGTCCATCGTCATGCGGTCGATCGCCTGCCCGGCGTACTCGTAGGCGTAGCCGGTGCCGCCCTTCACTCCAAGCCGCCCGATGATTGTCAGGATGACGTCTTTGGCGTAGACACCCGGTTTCAGGCTGCCGTTCACTTCGATGCGGCGGACCTTCAGGGGCGACAAAGCCAGACACTGCGAAGCCAGGACGTCTCTGACCTGCGAGGTCCCGATGCCGAACGCGATTGCGCCAAACGCGCCATGCGTCGAGGTGTGGCTATCGCCACACGCAATCGTCATCCCAGGCTGCGTCAGCCCCATCTCCGGTCCGATGACGTGCACGATGCCCTGGGATCCACTGCCAAGGTCGAAGAACTTGATGTTGAAGTCGCGACAGTTGCGCTCGAGAGCCCTCGTCATGCTCTCGGCCATCTCATCTGCAAACGGCCGCGCCTGGGCTCGCGTCGGCACGATGTGGTCGACGGTCGCAAACGTCCGTTCGGGCGCTTTTACCGTCCAGCCGCGCTCCCGCAGTTCCGCAAACGCCTGCGGGCTGGTCACCTCGTGCACAAGGTGCAGTCCGATGTAGAGCTGCGTCTGCCCGTTGGGCAACGTTCGAACGGTGTGCTGATCCCAGACCTTCTGAAAAAGAGTTCGACCCATGGCTAGCCACCAATGCTATCAGGAGACGCCGGCCACTGGCATGCCGGTTGCCTTTCGAGACCCCTCAGATGCGTCCGAGAGGCCTGGACACGCAACTTCTGCATCTCCCGAATCTGCGACGTTGCGATTTTTGCCGTGACTGGAGCCGGCGGGTTGAGTCACGACGCCATCGTCGCGAGCCGCTCGCCGTCCGGCGGGTGGTATTCTCCTCGGGCGCACGGACGGCACTCCACCCGGCGGGCCCCCCGATCGACCAGCGAGAACGACGTGACATTCCTCGACTCCCTCAACCCGGCGCAGCGCGAAGCCGTCCTCCACACGCAGGGTCCTCTGTTGATCCTGGCTGGGGCTGGGTCCGGCAAGACGCGCGTGATCATCTACCGTATGGCGCACATCATCGCCGAAGGCCTCGCAAAACCCGGCGAGATTCTGGCGGTGACGTTCACCAACAAGGCCGCCGAGGAGATGCGACATCGCATCGAACAGGTGGTCGGCGAGGACTGCCGGCAGGTCTGGTTGTCGACGTTCCACTCGCTGTGCGCACGATTGCTGCGGCGCGAGGCTCCGGCCATCGGGCTCTCGCGCGATTTTGTCATCTACGACTCGTCCGATCAGCTGGCGGTCGTCAAACAGGCTCTCAAAGCGCTCGACATCGACGACAAGATGCTGCAGCCCCGCGCGGCGCTCTCGCGGATCAGCCAGGCCAAGAACCGCATGGAAACGCCTGAGAGCATGCGCAGCACGGGCTGGAGCCTCCGCGATCAGCAGATCAGCAAGGTCTACGACGCCTATCGCCGCTCGCTCGAAGACGCGGGCGCCCTCGACTTCGACGATCTGCTCTTGAAGACGGTCGAACTGGTGGAGACGAGCGAGCGCGTGCGCGAGACCTACGCGCACAAGTTTAAGTACGTGCTGGTCGACGAATATCAGGACACCAACCGCCCCCAATACATGCTCATCCGGCGGCTGTCCGAAGTTCACCGCAATCTCTGTGTGGTGGGCGATCCAGATCAGTCGATTTATCGATGGCGCGGTGCCGACCTGCGGAACATCCTCGATTTCGAGCACGACTTTCCCGATGCGCGAATCGTGAAGCTCGAACAGAACTACCGCTCCACCCAGGTGATTCTCGATGCGGCCTCGGCCGTCATCAGGTGTAACCGCAATCGCAAAGACAAGAAGCTCTGGACCGACCATCGGGGCGGCGACCTGATTCGCTACATGCGGGCCGGCGACGAGATCGAGGAGGCCGACTACATTACGCGGACGGTCCGCGAGACCCAGCGCGGCGACAGCTCGCGCATGACGGCCGTGCTCTACCGCACCAACGCGCAGTCTCGCTCGATTGAAGACGCCCTGATGCGCGAGGGCGTGCCCTACCGCATCATCGGCGGCGTCCGGTTCTACGAGCGAAAGGAGATCAAGGACTCGCTCGCCTACCTGCGCCTGATCATCAATCCTCACGACGATGTGAGCTTCCGCCGGGTGGTCAACGTGCCGGCGCGGGCCATCGGCAAGACGGTCATCGAGTCCATCGAGGCCGTTCAACCCACCGACGGCGACGCCGAAATCCCCTTGTTCACCGCCGGCCTGCTGCCCACGCCCTCTCCGCGCTCGCTCTGGGCGCGGGCGGTCCTCGCGCTCGAACGCCGACTCCTCGCCGCCCGCGCGATGACAGCGCTCACCGGCTTTCGCGACCTCATCGTCGACCTCGCAGCCGAAGCGACGCACCTCTCCGTCTCCGAACTCATCACCCTCATGCTCGAGCGCTCGGGCTACCTGCAGAGCCTGCGAGACGAACGCAGCGAGGAAGCCGAAGCGCGCATCGAAAATCTCATGGAGCTCGTCTCGGCGGCGCGTGAGTACGAGTCGCGCGAAGCTGATGCCGCGCTCGGCGGGTTCGTGGATCGCCTCTCGCTGCTGTCCGAAGCCGACGAAGCTGATGGCGCCAAGGAAGCACGCGTGTGGCTCATGTCCATGCACGCCGCGAAGGGCCTCGAGTTTCCCGTCGTCATCGTGGCGGGTATGGAGGAAGGGTTGTTTCCCCACTCGCGGTCGGTCGACGACCCGGACGAAGTCGAAGAGGAACGACGTATTTTCTATGTGTGCATTACCCGCGCGCGGGAGCGGCTCGTGCTCACGGGCGCCGCACGGCGCCGAACCTTCGGTGAGTACCAGGCCACCGAGGCGTCGCGCTTTCTCGACGAGATTCCCGCTGAACTGGTCGACAGAATCGACACTGCCGCACAGCCGCCGCGCTGGCAGCAGCCGTACGATTTGAAGAACCCCTACAGCCGGCAAGGGCAGCGCCCGAGGCTGCGAGAGAAGGCCACACCGGCGTTTGCCTATGAGCAGGAAGATCAGTCCGAGTCAGGAGTGCGACCGGGCATGCGCGTCAGGCACGCGCAGTTTGGCGTGGGCACCGTGATGGAAATCGAAGATCAGGGCGACGACTACAAGGTCACCGTGAAGTTCAACGCCGGAGGCGTGAAGAAGCTGATGGCGAAGTACGCCAAGCTGCAACCCGCGTAGCCGGCCCGGGTCGGCGAGGACCGACGCGGCCGCGCCCTCTTCGCAGATTGGCGATCGGTTTACTCAGACCTCGGTGTCGCCGCCCGGCTCTGGCTCCACGCCTGATTCTGGAGCGGCCGGGATCTCTTCGTCGCCGGTCTGAATCTCGGGCTCATCGAGCGTGGCAATCGAAACAATCCGATCGCTCTCCGCAAGGTCCATTACCCGTACGCCCTGCGTGTCTCGCCCGATGGGCCGCAGGTCGCCGGCCTTCATCCTGATGATCTGCCCCTGCTCGGTGACAAGTAGAAGTTGATGGCGATCTGTGACGCACGCGAGGCCAACCACGCGGCCGTTGCGCTCCGACGCCTGGACGTTCTTGAGGCCAATCCCGCCGCGCGTCTGGCGCCGATACTCGCTGACCTCGGTTCTCTTGCCGTACCCGTTCTCGCACACGGTCAACAGGGTCGCGTCGTCGCTGACGACTTCCATGGCAACCGCTTCGTCGCCTTCGCGCAGCTGCATGCCGCGCACACCGTAGGCGGTGCGTCCCATTGGCCGGGCGTCCGCCTCGGCAAACCGGATGGCCATGCCGTTGCGCGATCCGATGAGCAGGTCTTTCGTCCCATCCGTCTCCGCCGCGGCAATGAGCTTGTCGTCGTCGTCGATCTGGATCGCTATGATCCCCGCCGCGCGCGGGTTCGAGAACGCAACGAGATCGGTCTTCTTGATCGTGCCTTTCTTGGTGCCGAGCACGATGAACCGCTGGTCTTCTTCTTCGGGGAAGGCCTGCACGCGCAACAGCGCAGCCATGCGCTCGCCTTCCTCCATGTTGACTAGGTTCGCAATCGCCTTGCCCTTGCTGCTCCGGCTGACTTCCGGGATGTCGTACACCCGCAGCCAGTAGCACCGACCGTGATCGGTGAAGATGAGGATGTAGGCGTGCGTATTTGCGACGAACAGATGCTGCACGACGTCTTCGTCGCGCGTCTGCATGCCGATGAGGCCCTTGCCACCACGCCGCTGCTGCCGGTACTCGTCGAGCGCCGTACGCTTGATGTACCCGGTGCCCGTGGCGGTGATGACCACGTCTTCGTCGGCAATGAGATCGGTGACCCTGAAATTTCCGCTGTCTTCGGTGAAGTCGGTGCGGCGCGCGTCGCCGTACTTGGTCTGAATCTCACGGAGCTCGTCGACGATGATCGCGATGATCAGTTCCTCGTTCGACAGAATCGCGCGCAGCCGCTCGATGGTCTTCACGAGCTCGGCGAGTTCGTCCAGGATCTTCTGACGTTCGAGCCCGGTCAGCCGATGCAGCTGCAGGTCCAGAATCGCCTGGGCCTGAATCTGCGAGAGCCCGAACTGTGTGATGAGTCCGGTGCGCGCCTCGGCTGGATTGCGCGACTCGCGGATGAGCGTGATCACTGCATCCAGCGCGTCGAGCGCGATCTTGAACCCTTGCAGGATGTGGGCTCGAGCCTCAGCCTTGCGCAGCTCGAACTCGATGCGGCGTCGCACGACCTCGCGCCTGAACTCCACGAAGTGCTCGATGATGTCGAGCAGGCTCAGCACACGCGGCCGGTTGCCCGCGATGGCCAGCAGCGTGATGCCGTAGCTCATCTGCAGCTTCGTGTGCTTGTAGAGATTGTTCAGCACGACGTCCGGAAGCTCGCCGCGCTTGAGCTCGATGACAATCCGCATCCCGTCACGATCGGATTCGTCGCGGATGTCTGAAATACCCTCGAGGCGCTTGTCGCGCACCAGTTGCGCGATGTCGCTGATCAGGTTGGCCTTGTTGACCTGATAGGGAATCTCGGTGATGACAATCGAGACCCGCTCGCCCTTCTTGTGCTCTTCGAAAGCGGCCTTGCCGCGCACCACCACGCCGCCGCGACCCTCGCGATAGGCCCGGTAGATTCCTTCTCGGCCGACGATCGTGCCACCGGTCGGGAAATCGGGTCCGGGAATGGCCTGCAGCACCGCCCGGAATCGTTCGTCGCGCGGCGCGTCGCGCCGTTCGATCACCGCAATGACGCCGTCGATGACCTCGCGCATGTTGTGCGGCGGGATGCTCGTGGCCATCCCGACGGCGATGCCGGTAGAGCCGTTCACCAGGAGATTCGGATAGGGCGTCGGAAAGACGGTCGGCTCTTCGGTGGTCTCGTCGAAGTTCGGACGGAAGTCGACCGTCTCCTTGTCGAGGTCGAACATCATCGCCTCGGCAAGCGACTCCAGACGCGCTTCCGTATAGCGATAGGCCGCGGGCGGATCGCCGTCGATCGATCCGAAGTTCCCCTGGCCATCCACCAGCGGGTAGCGCATGTTGAAGTCCTGCGCCAGCCGCACCAGCGTGTCGTACGCCGGAGCATCGCCGTGGGGATGGTAGTTACCGATGACTTCGCCGACGATCTTCGCGCATTTCCGGTACGTGCGATTCGACGCCAGACCCATCTGACGCATCGCGAACAGCACGCGACGATTGGCCGGCTTCAATCCATCTCGAACGTCGGGCAGCGCGCGCCCGATGATTACGCTCATGGCGTAATCCATGTACGAGCGCTTCATCTCGTCTTCGATGTTGACCGGCACGCGTGCGGAGAGATTCTGATCCATGGTCGGTCTGCGTTAGATGTCGAGGTTCTTGACGTCGAGCGCGTTGTCTTCGATGAATTTGCGGCGCGGCTCCACCTGGTCGCCCATGAGGGTCGTGAACATCAGGTCGGCCTCGGTGTGATCCTCTGCCCGCACCTGCAGCAGCGTGCGTTTGGACGGATCCATCGTCGTGTCCCAGAGGGTGTCTGGATTCATCTCGCCCAGGCCCTTGTAGCGGTTGACTGCCAGCCCACGTCGGCCCGCGGCGACGAAGAACTCGACCAGCTCGTCGAGCGACTCGACGCGACGGTCGGCCTCGCGAGCAGCCTTCCGGGCGGCGGCGGTCTCGACCACAGGCGCCGGCTCGCCGACTCCAGGCTGTTCAACGGTCGCAGTTGTTTCGGTAACTTCTTCCGCCGTCTCTACCTCGGTCGCGGCCGCTGTGCGGATGGTGACGGGAGCGCTCAGCAGTTCGTGCACGTCCTGGTAAACGCCAGCCAGCATCCGGAATTCGCCGGTCGTCACGAAGTCGAGGTCGAGACGATGCCGGCGTGGATAGCCGGCCGACCGATCCTCGAGTGCCACGGCAAAGGCTTCGTGCTCCGGGTCTTCGACAGTCGTGGCTTCGATCTGGGCGGTACGCAGGCGCGCCGCCAACACATCAACAGCCACGCGGTTGCCCCAGAATGTCTTGTCGCCGGCCGCGCTCTCGAGCAGCGCGAGAATGGCCTCGCGCGAAGGCCCCCTCCGTTCGACGACCTGCAACAGCTTGCGGAACATCATCAGACGCTCGAGCCGGCGCTCGAGTGCCTCTCCGGCCAGTTCCTGCCCAGCCCCGAAGACGATGGTGCGCGACTCGGCGGCGCGCCGAATCAGAAACGTCTCGAGCTCGCGCTCGTCCTTGATGAACGTTTCCTGCCGGCCGCGCTTGGCGCGGAACAGTGGCGGCTGCGCGATGTAGATGTGGCCCCGATCGACGAGCTCTTTCATCTGCCGGTAGAAGAATGTCAGCAGCAGCGTGCGGATGTGCGAGCCGTCGACATCGGCGTCCGTCATGATGATGATGCGGTGGTACCGGACCTTCGACGGGTCGAACTCGTCGGCACCGATTCCACACCCGAGTGCCGCGATGAGCGTACGGATCTCCTCGTGGTTCAGCATCTTGTCGAACCGGGCTTTTTCGACGTTGAGGATTTTGCCTTTGATGGGCAGCACCGCCTGGAAGCGCCGGTCGCGTCCCTGCTTGGCCGACCCGCCTGCCGACTCACCTTCGACGATGTAGATCTCGCTCCGGGCAGGATCGCGTTCCTGACAGTCGGCGAGCTTGCCCGGCAGAGCCGAGTTGTCGAGCGCACCCTTCCGGCGGACCAGGTCGCGTGCCTTGCGCGCGGCTTCGCGCGCGAGCGCCGCGTCTACCGCTTTCGCGATGATCCGTTTGGCGACTGCGGGGTTCTCCTCGAGAAAGGCCCCGAGACGATCGTTGACGATCGCCTCCACAATCCCCTTGACCTCGGTATTGCCAAGTTTCGTCTTCGTCTGGCCTTCGAACTGCGGCTGCGGGATTTTCACGGAGATGACGGCCGTCATCCCTTCGCGAATGTCCTCGCCTGTGACGCTCTCGGTGAGCTTGGCTGACAGGTTATGGCTCGACGCGTAGTGATTGAACGTGCGCGTCAGCGCCGCGCGAAATCCCGAAAGATGGGTGCCGCCTTCGTGCGTGTTGATGTTGTTCGCGAAGGCATACGTCGTTTCGGTATAGCTGTCGTTCCACTGCACCGCGATGTCCACCAGGATGCCGTCGCGCTCGCCGCTCATGTAAATCGGCTTGTCGTTGGCCACGGTGCGGTTCTGGTTGAGGAACTCGACGAATTCCCGGATGCCGCCTTCGTAGAGGAATCGGTGATTCTTGCCGTCGCGTTCGTCCGTGATGGCAATGACCACGCCGGCGTTCAGAAATGCCAGCTCGCGCAGCCGCTGCGACAACGTCTCGAAGCTGTAATCGGCTGTTTCGAAGACCAGCGAATCTGGTTTGAACGTGACCTTGGTGCCACGCTTTTCGGTGCGGCCGGTGGCTTCGAGGTCGCTTGTCGGCGTGCCGCGCTCGTAGCGCTGCTGGTGCACCTGCCCGTCGCGCCAAATCTCGAGCTCGAGCCACTCTGACAGTGCGTTGACGACCGACACGCCCACGCCGTGCAAACCGCCGGAAACTTTGTAAGCCGAGTTCTCGAACTTCCCGCCCGCGTGCAGAACGGTGAGCACCACCTCGGCGGCCGACTTGCCGCTTTCGTGCATGTCGACAGGGATGCCGCGACCGTCGTCGATGACGGTCACCGATCCGTCGATGTGGATGGTGACGTCGACGTTGCGGCAGAAACCAGCGAGCGCCTCGTCGATGGAGTTGTCGACGACCTCATACACGAGATGGTGCAGGCCCTGGATGCCCGTCGAGCCGATATACATCGCGGGCCGCTTGCGGACCGCTTCGAGGCCTTCGAGGACTTTGATTTTATCCGCGCCATACTCCTCCGACGTCAGTGACGTACCCGCCACTACGCCGGAGCCGCTCCGGACTGTCTTTTCAATTTCTATGTTCGACATGGGATCTGAAAACGCCGCAACCCGAAGCTACCGGCCTAATCACACCAGCAGGACCTGCCATCAGATGCGCATCGGCATGATCACGTACGTGTACTCGTAACCCTCCGCGCCAATCGGTTTCATCACAGCCTGGCTCATTTCGTCCTTGAACTCGAGCTGCACCTGTTCGGTCTCGACGACGTTGAGAAAATTGTCGACGTAGTCGGCGTTGAAGCAGATCTGCATCGCGGGGCCGCCGTAGTCGACGGGCAGCACCTCGTGCGCTTCGCCGACATCTGGGGTGCTGGACGTGATTTCGACCTGGTCCTTGCCGATGACGAACTTCACCGCCTTCGAACGCTCGTTCGAGAGCAGCCGCACGCGCTTCACTGCGGCAGCCAGGCGGTCGCGATCGAAGTCGATGCGCTTGTCGTTGTTCTTCGGAATGACCCGCTCGTAGGCTGGGAAATTGGCGTCGATTTTCCGGGAGATCAGCAGCCGCCCACCGGCGCGGAAGAACAGATGATTCTCGCCCTGCGAGAACTCCATCGCATCGACGCCTTCAATGAGGCGCGCGATCTCGTTCAACGTCTTCCGCGGCAGCAGCACCTCTGACGGCCCCGCCTGCCCCGGCGATTCGTGCACGCGCACGAACGCGAGCCGGTGGCCATCGGTGGCTACCATGCTCATCGATTCGGGCTGCAGGACCAGCTGCGCGCCGTTCAGGAAATATCGGGTGTCTTCGCTGGTGATCGCAAATCGGGTCTGCGCGATCATCCGCTTCAATGCACCGCACGGCAGAGACCCGATTATCGTGCCGACATCCACCGGCGGAGTAGGAAACTCTCCGGCAGGCAACGTCTGCATTCTGGATTCGAACCGATCGGCGGCTATGGTGACGCTCTTGCCTCCCTTGTCCTCTTCGATGCGAATCTCGGTATCAGGCAGCGCTCCAATAATTTCGAACAGCTTCTTGGCGGGCAAAGTGAGCGTGCCTCCCTTTGCCACGGTTGCCTCGCAGCGGCTGCGCAGCCCGACATCCAGGTCGGTGGCGAGCAGCGACACGTGATCGGTGTCCGCTTCGAGCAGCACGTTGGCGAGAATCGGAATCGTGTTCTTCCGCTCGACGATACCTTGGAGGAGAGACAGCTCTTTCAGCAGATCGTTCTTGCGGACAACAAGTTCCATAGGCAGGGCGACCTCGCAGTAGACCCCGGCCGCGGGGCCTTGGTCGGAGAGCATCAAGGCTTCTTCCTCTACCTTGATGAGAGATAAACAAGACAAAGAATTATAACAGGAATAAAGGGCTGTTGGTAACCGAAAAACGGCCTCTAACTCTCGCGAAATCAACTATTTAAGTTGTGGACGTTCCTGTGCACGGTTGCGCGCTGTTGCACCTATGACTTGTGCGTAACCGGCCGGGTCGGCGGTCGTCCACAGCCGCCGACCTGAGGACGTGTGGAAAACCGTGGACGCGGCCCCGGCCCCGGCCATTTTTACTAGCGAAACGACTCGGTCAACGTGTGGATAAGGCTGTTGAAGCTCGGGTCCTTCTGTCGCAGCGCTTCAACTTTCTTGATGGAATGGATGACCGTCGAGTGATGCTTGCCCCCAAAGCTCTTTCCAATCTCCGGGAGTGACGCGCTCGTCAGCGCTTTGCAGAGGTACATCGCCACCTGGCGTGGCAGCGCCACGGACTTGGAGTTGTTCTTTGCTTTCAACTCGACGAGCTTCAACTTATAGAACTCGGCGACGAACTTCTGAATCATGTCGATCGTGACCGCCCGCTCCTCGTGCCGCAGCGTGTCCCTCAGGACATCCTGCACGAGGCCCATCGACACTTCCCGTCCCGTCAGTGAGGCGTAGGCGAGGAGTCGAATGAGCGATCCCTCCAGCTCCCGAATGTTTGACTTGATCCGGCCCGCGATATAGAGCGCCACGTCGTCGGGGAGGAATACGCCTTCACCCTCGGCTTTCCGCTTCAAAATCGCGATCTTGGTCTCGAGATCCGGCGGCTGAATATCTGCAATGAGGCCCCATTCGAAGCGGCTCCGGAGGCGTTCCTCGAGCTCGCTGATTTGGTGAGGCGGACAGTCGCTGCTGAGCACGATCTGCTTCTGGGCGTCATGCAGCGCGTTGAACGTATGGAAGAACTCGGTCTGGGTGCGCTCCTTGCCCACGATGAACTGAATGTCGTCGACGAGCAGCACATCGACGCCGCGGTAGCGCTCGCGGAACTCCATGATGCGGTCGTATCGGATCGCATTGACCACTTCGTTCATGAACCGCTCAGCCGAGATGTAGGTCAGCTTGAGATTGGGGCTCTGGGTGAGTACGTAGTGGCCGATGGCGTGCATCAGATGCGTCTTACCAAGTCCGACGCCCCCGTACAGAAACAACGGGTTGTACGAACGCGAGGGCGCCTCTGCCACCGCGCGGCACGCCGCGTGAGCGAACTGGTTCGAACCGCCCACGATGAAGGTCTCGAACGAGTAGCGAGGGCTCAAGCCGCCGAGATCCACCGCCTCGCTGATGGGCTCGCTCGCCAGCTCGATTGCCAGTTCGGAAACCGGTGGAGACGTGTGCACCGGTTGAGGGGCAATATCAATGTTCTCGGGCTGGAAGTGCACCCGGGTGCCCGATCGGCCTATTTCCGCAAGGGCTTCGTTGATGATGGCCGCGTAATTCTTGCTGAGCCAGTCGACCACCAGCGGGTCTGCCACGCGAACTGTCAGGGTCGTCCCGTCATCGCTTGCCAGCGAGGTCTGTCGGAACCAGGTGTGGTAGCTGTAGCGGTTCAGCTTGGTTTCGATTCGCGCGAGGAGCTCGTTCCAGACGGACATGCGAAAAGCTCGGAATCTTCGGCCCCGCGGGACTTTCGCCCCCCGACCACCGATGTTAGGCACCAGCTCGCGGCGCACGGACACGCCAAACCCCTCTTTTTACGGGTCGACGCGCCCTTTCGCCCCACAGGAATCACGTAAAACGCTGAGCTTTTGACACCAATGTGCCGAAACTCGCGGATTTCCACAGAGTTTTCCACAGGTGTGGAAAACTGACTGGAACCTCGCCGCTCATTTTGCGGAAGGCTGGCGAATCTACCACAGCCTCTGGCCCCACACAATCCGGCTTTCAGAATACGCCGTTGACAGGCTTTTGACAGGTCCGTTACGATTCATGTTTCTCCAGGGGCTCGGGCCACCTGGCCGGGAGTCACATGAAACGCACCTACCAGCCGAACCGCCGACGACGAGTACGCACCCACGGGTTTCTCGTCCGGATGCACACGAAGAATGGCCGCCACGTGCTGAAACGGCGTCGGGCCAAAGGCCGCAAGCGGCTGACGGTTTCGTCACGGTAACAGGGTTGCCGACCCGCGGCCGCGCAGGTCGCTGCGTGCGCCCCCCGATCAACATGTCAGTCAAGTTCGGCGGCGCCGTTCGTCTTCATTCCCGCGCCGAATTCATGGCGGTCCAGCAGCATGGCCGCCGCCTGGCCAGCCGGCATTTCACGCTGCTCGCTCTCCCTAATGCTGTCGCCTTCGACCGTCTCGGCATCGTCGCCTCGAGGCGAATCGGCTCGGCCGTTATCCGTAACACTGCGAAGCGCCGACTGCGTGAGATTTTCCGGCACCAGGAGCCGGACACCGCCGCGGCGCAGCACGCGCCCTGCCTGGATTTCGTGGTGATTGCCAAGCGAGAACTGCCGGCGGTGCCCTTCGCTGCACTCGAAGGGGAGTTCGTGACCGCGCTCGGTCGCCTCAGCGCCAGGTGCCGGGCGTGACGTGGGGCGTCCGGTTCTCACTGCTGCTGGTTCGTGCCTACCAGCTGGTGCTCTCTCCGTTCGCCGGGGGGGTCTGCCGTTTCGAGCCCTCGTGCTCCGCCTACGCCTTGGAGGCCCTGGAGCGACACGGCGCATGGGCCGGTCTTCGGCTCGCCGTCTGCCGCGTGGCTCGCTGTCACCCATTTGCCCGGCCTGGCTTCGACCCCGTGCCGCCCACTTCCGATACGCTCCAGCGGCGGTAATCCCCCATCATGGAAAAGCGCGTTTTTCTCGCGATCTTTCTCTCGTTTGTCGTCCTGGCTGGCTATCAGACCTTCTTGGCGCCCCCGCCGCCGGTGCCGACGTCGCCTGTCGGTGTTCCGACGGTCTCGGCACCCGCCGGACCAGCCGCCGCTCAGACACAGGGCGCGCCAGCCCCTGTCTCCGGTCCTGTGGCGGCGCCACTCGTTGGCGACAGTAGCGCCCGCGACATCGTCGTCGACACCGACTCTGTCCGTGCGGTCTTCTCCACGCGCGGAGCGATCCTGCAAAGCTGGAAACTCAAGAAATACCTCGAGGGCGGCGAACCGCTGGAGCTCATCTCAAATGAGATCCCGGACACGTTCCCCCAGCCCTTCACGCTTTCGACCCCAGACGCGGCATTGTCGAGGACGCTCGCCACGGCTCTGTACCGGCCGAGCGCTGACAGCCTTGCGCTCGGTTCGACCTCGGGCCGGCTCAGCTTTGAGTATCGCGACGATTCCGGCGTCAGCGCCCGCAAGACGTTCTACTTCCAGCCCGAGGGCAAGGCCTATGTGCTCAAGGTCGAGGCTGACATCGAGCAGGCCGGAAGTTCGCGGCCGGTCACCATCTCGTCAGGTCCAGGCATCGGCCTGGGCTATCAGCCGGACGGATCGCGCCGGGTGCCCGCGCGCGCGGTGCAGCACTTCGGCGGCAAGGTGCGCCATCTCGCGGCGAGCAGCCTGCAGAAGCAGTCGCGCTACGAAGGCGAAATCCGGTTTGCGGGCGTCGAGGACCAGTATTTTCTGAGCGCCGTTCTTCCCGACACACAACATGTCAGCGTGGAGTACCAGCCGATCACGCTGCCGATCACGGGCAACCTCAAGGGGGAGACCCGGACCTTCGTGAACTACACCGTGTCGGTGCCGAACTCGCTGTCGATGCCCTTCTTCCTCGGGCCCAAAGACCTCGAGATTCTGCGCGATGTGAATCCACGACTCGAGTTGCCGCTCGCGATCGACTTCGGCATGTTCGCGCCGCTGGTCGTCTGGCTGCTCCTGGTCCTGAAGTGGATCCACGGCTTCGTCGGCAACTACGGCTGGTCGATCGTCGTGCTCACGCTGCTCATCAACCTGGCCATCTTCCCGCTCCGGCACAAGAGCATGGTCTCGATGAAGAAGATGCAGGCCGTGCAACCCGAAGTGAAGGCGATTCAGGAGCGATACGCCAACTTCAAGATGACCGATCCCGAGCGCCAGAAGATGAACCAGGAGATGATGGCGCTCTACAAGCAGCGAGGCGTCAATCCCGTTAGTGGCTGCGTGCCGATGCTGTTGACCATGCCGATTCTGTTTGCGTTCTATGCTCTGCTCTCGGCCGCGATCGAGATGCGGGGCGCGCCATTCGTTGGCTGGCTCACTGATCTGTCCCGGCACGATCCGTACTACGTGACGCCGGTGCTGATGGGCCTCACCATGCTCTGGCAGCAGCGGATGATGCCGAGCACGGCCGATCCCATTCAGCAGAAGATGTTCCTGCTGATGCCGGTGATTTTCACCGTCTCGTTCCTCTGGGCGCCGGCTGGGCTCGTCCTCTACTGGCTTGTGAGTAACCTGCTGGCCATCGGGCAGCAGTTCATCACCAACCGGATGATCAGCGCGCCACCGCGGGCTGCGGCGCGCGTCAATGCTCCGCGCCGCATCAAGGCCGGCACCGCTGGCGGCGACAAGTCAAAGACACTGTCATGAGCACCGATCTCGACACTCACGTCATCGCGTTCATCCGCCAGGTCGTGGCGGCCATGGGGCTGAACCTCTCCATCGACGTCGAAGAGACGCCGGACCACGTCCGGCTGAATCTCTCTGGCGAGGGTGCGGACGTCCTGCTGCGGCGGAAGGGCGATGCGCTCGATGCGCTACAGGTCATCGTCAACACCGCGTTTCGGCGCGATGCGCGTGGCGACCGGCATTACGTGGTGGACGCGCTCGAATACCGCAAGGGCAAGGACACCGAGCTCAAGCAGATGGCGCAGGTCCTGATCGGTAAGGCACGCAGCAGCGGCGTGCCGCAGGAAATTGGCCCGCTCAATCCCTACGCGCGCCGCATCGTGCACCTGGCTGTCTCGGAGGACCCAGGGGCGTCATCGGAGAGCGTCGGCGACGCGTTCCTCAAGACCGTGATCATCACCGCGAAGTAGTGTTCCGATTCTCCTGGTGCCGTGTTCAATACCTCGGACACCATCGTGGCGATTGCCACCCCGCCAGGCCGCGGCGGCATCGGGGTTGTCCGCCTCTCCGGTCGTGATTCGCCGGAAATTGCGCGGCGGCTGACACGTCGTTCGGCCCCACTCGTTGCGCGGCATGCCACGTTTGCCCACGTTCACGATCTCGACGCGCCGGCCGAGACCGGCCGACCCGTGGATCAGGTGGTCGTCACCTGGTTTGCGCGCCCGCACTCGTACACGGCCGAAGACGTCGTTGAGCTGAGCGCGCACGGCAGCCCCGTGCTGCTTGCGCGGATTCTCGGCTTGGCCGTGCGCGCGGGCGCGCGCCTGGCCGAGCCCGGTGAGTTCACGCTGCGCGCATACCTCAACGGCCGGATCGATCTCGTGCAGGCAGAGGCGGTCTGCGATCTGGTCGCCGCCGTCACCCCCCTTCAGGCCCGTGCCGCGATGGATCAGCTCGAAGGAACATTGACGGGCCTCATCGGTGAGGTGGATGGCGCGTTATTCGACTTGTGCGCGCGTCTCGAAGCATCGCTCGATTTTCCCGACGAGGGCTTCCATTTCATTGCACCGGCGGCTGCGACGGCCGCACTGGCCGCTGTCATCGCGCGCTTGCGGACGCTGTCCACGGCGGGGCACGCGGGGCGGTTGATCCGCGAAGGCAGTCTCGTGGTGATTGCCGGCGCACCCAACGCCGGAAAATCGAGCCTGTTCAACGCCCTCGTCGGCAGTGCCCGTGCCATCGTCGCCGACGTGCCAGGCACGACCCGGGACTTGTTGACGGAGACGGTTGATCTGGGCGGGCTGCCGGTGACCATTGTCGATACAGCGGGCCTGCGCGACAGCGCGGACAGGATTGAAGTCGAAGGCGTTCGGCGCGCGCGTGAGGCACAGTCGGTTGCGGCCCTGACCCTTCTCGTCATCGATGGTTCCGTGCCGCTCGACGCGACAGATCGTGCGCTGATTGACCAGAACCCTGCTGGGCCGCGGTTGTTGGTGCTCACCAAGGCGGACCTGCCGCGCGGGTGTCGGGATCAGGAGCTCTCCAGTCTGGCTGGTGCGCTGTCCGTTTCCGCAGTGACGGGAGAGGGGCTGGACGGCTTGCGCCAGCAGATCGTCCTGGCGCTGACGGGGCGCGATGAATGGCGCGATCCGCCCGCCCTGTCGAATGCGCGTCACGTCCGTCTAGTCGAGGAGGCGCTCGCGGTCGTCGAACATGCCGCTGGACTGCTCGATCGCGGTGCGACCGAGGAGCTGGTGCTCGCCGAGCTTGCGGCGGCACGGCGCGCGCTCGAGGCGGTCACCGGAACCCGGGGCGCCGACGATATGCTGAACCATATCTTCACCAGGTTCTGCGTAGGCAAATAGGCTGGATCAACCTCCATGCGTTACGACGTCGTCGTCATAGGTGCTGGACACGCCGGCTGCGAGGCGGCGTGGGCCGCTGCGGAGCTCGGCTGCCGCGTGGGCCTCTGCACGATTTCCAAAGACACCGTCGCTTTGATGCCGTGTAACCCTGCAATTGGCGGTACCGCCAAAGGGCACTTAGTGCGAGAGATCGATGCGCTCGGCGGGCTGATGGGACGGGCCATCGACGCAACCGCGATTCAATTCAAGTTGCTCAACCGAAGTCGCGGACCTGCGGTCTGGTCGCCCCGGGCCCAGGCAGACAAACGGCGGTATGGCGTATGGATGCGAGAGGCGCTCTCGTCGCATCCGCAGATTTCGTGGCTGATCGGGCGCGCGGCCCGAATGGTGATTGCCGGCGGCCGCGTCACGGGCGTGACATTCGAAGACGGGCAGACAGTGGAGTGCGGCGCACTCGTGATCACCACGGGGACGTTTCTCAACGGGCTCATCCACGTCGGTGACGAGTGCACGCCGGCCGGGCGCGTCAACGAGCCGCCGACGCGGCAGCTGGCAGACAGCCTTCACGAGCTCGGGCTGCAAATGGGACGGCTGAAGACCGGCACGCCGCCGCGGCTCGATCGCGGCACCATCGACTTCTCTGTATTCCAGGAAGAGCGCGGCGACGAGCCCATCGTGCCCTTCTCGTTCGAGAGCGGCCGCCTGGTTCGCGATCAGATCAGCTGCCACCTCCTGCACACGACCGAGGCGGTGCATGACCAGGTTCGGGCGGGCATCAGCCGCTCGCCCCTGTACAACGGCCAGATCACCGGCATTGGCCCGCGCTACTGCCCTTCACTCGAAGACAAAGTCATGCGCTTCCCCGACAAGGAGCGCCATCAGATCTTTCTCGAGCCCGAAGGAAGCGACGTGCCCGAGATCTATGTGAACGGCTTGTCGATGAGCCTGCCACGAGACCTGCAGGAGTCGATCGTGCACGCGCTCCCCGGTCTGGGTGCGGCGCGTGTGCTGCGGCATGCCTACGCTGTTGAGTACGATTTCGTCCAGCCGACCGAGCTGGCGGCGACGCTCGAGACGAAAGTGCTCGGAGGCCTGTATCTCGCCGGGCAGATCAACGGCACGTCCGGCTACGAGGAGGCCGCCGCGCAGGGCATCATGGCGGGCATGAACGCCGCGTGCGGCGTTCATGGCCGGTCGCCGCTCATTCTTCGCCGCGACCAGGCCTACATCGGGATTCTCATCGACGACCTCGTGACGCGCGGCTGTCTCGAGCCCTACCGCATGTTCACGTCGCGGGCCGAACATCGACTCCTGCTTCGGATCGACAATGCCGACTTGCGATTGACCCCCGTTGGGCGGACCGTGGGGATGGTGAACGCGCGACGCTGGGCGCGGTTCGAAGCACGATGCTCCCGGCTGGAGCGCAACCGCAAGGCGGTGGAGTCGACGCGGGTCCGGGTGGGCGGCGAGACGACGATGGCCGATCAGGCGTTGTCGCGGCCGCTGGTGACCTGCGAGGATCTGATGGAGCAAGGACTGGCGCTCGAGGTGGACGCCGATCGTGGCGACGTCGACCTCGCGACGCTCACGGCCGAGCTCAAGTATCGAGGCTACCTGAAACGGCACGGCGCGCAACTCGCGCGGGCGCAGGCAGACGAAGCTCGGCCTATCCCAGCGAACTTCAGTTACGCGGCCATCCCTGGTCTCTCGCGTGAGCTGGCGCAACGATTCACGGAGATTCGCCCCGCGACGCTCGGGCAGGCCGCGAGAGTCCCCGGCGCGACACCTGCCGCGGTGGCGGTTCTCGGTTCGCGCCTCAACCGGGGAGCGGCGCGGGCGACATAGAGACCCGCTGACGGACGGTCGCCCGTAATTAGATTACTTGACCAAGCCTAGCTAAACTTGCCGTGATCTCGTCTGGAGCGTTGCCCTTAAGCTAAGCATGCTCTCCGCGACACTCGCGTCGCGAGAAGCCAAAGCTGGCAATAATATACTTAAGTAATTAAGGGTATTGGCTTAGATGGCCTACTTCCTTTGTTGCCACCCATAGACCAGGACGCAGACGAACACCGCCGCTCCGCAGAGGAACCCCTGGAAATACGGGTCGGCCAATGGTTTGCCCCAGGTTTGCCCTAAGACTGTGATGCACTGCTCGACTGGCTCGGGTGCTTTCCCGAAGTCACGAATGATTTCTTCAAACGACCTCGTTGTCGGTGACGGCGCGGACGCGCACGGCTGCGCTTTGATGATCCCGTTGGTGGCCGACACAACCCAGCCAATCCCGGTGCCGCCCATCAAGCCGAGTAATTGACCGGCTCCATTCCATAGCTGTGAACTCATCGTCTCGGCTCCTCTGGCAGCGCATCCATCGCCTCGAACTCCTCGAACGTCATGCCCTCGTCATCGTCTGGGGCTTCTGGGAACTGGTCAGCAAGTAGTGTAGGGAGAGATCTGCGGGTTCGCTCAAGACGAACGGCTAGGAGCCGTGCGCTTCGTGACCCATGCGATCAGCGCAGGGAACCCGCCGTCGTTCTTCTGGGGGAATTGGGCCTTTTTGCAAACCCACGTACGGGCTAAGGACAGAGACTACGGCTGGTGCCGCTCGTGCCGAATCGCTAGGCGCACGGCGAAATAGACGATGGCAAACGCCACGGCCGAATATATGGCCAGGAAGGCGAGCGGAACGATTGCGTGCATTGGCGGATTCTAGCACCCGCTACTCGGCTTTTTGGCACCGCGCTGAGGCACTCCGCCTGATGACTCAGTCCGCTTGCTGACCCACTTGAGCAAGGCTGGAAACCCGCCTTCCTTTTTCTTGAAGCAGTAGGGCAGATCCAGGCCTGCACCATCGGTTAACACTACTTTGTCACCTTCTCTGATCGCCTGAGCGCCCGGGGGGCTTGTACTGCGCGCGGGGATTCTCTACGCTGGCGGGCGTGGATGAGATTGCGGCGCGGGCCGTGCTCCAGCGGCTGGGGACCTTCCTGGACCCGTTCGCCACGTGCTTCAGCCGGCGGGCGCAACGCGCGGCGGCCAGCCAATACATCGAGGGGCTGTTCAACGACAGCGAGCGCAAGTCGATGCAGGCCATGCACGGGCACTTGAGTGATCCGGGCAGCTATCAGGCCCTCCAGCACTTCATCACCGACTCGCCGTGGGAGGCGGCCCGCGTGTGGACGCAGGTGCGCACGCAGGTGCCGGTGCGCCGCGGGCTGCTCGCGATCGACGACACGGGCCTCCCCAAGCAAGGGCGGCATTCGGTCGGCGTCAAGCGCCAGTACTGCGGCGCGCTCGGCAAGATTGGGAACTGTCAGGTGGCGGTGTCGAGCGTCTTGCTCGCGGCGGGCCGGCCGTGGCCCGTGGCGATTGATCTGTATCTGCCGGCCGAGTGGCTCGCCGACGCGGACCGGCGTGCCGCCGCCGGGATTCCCGATCGGGTGCCGTTTCGCGAGAAGTGGCGCATCGCGCTCGCGCAGGTGCGTGCGGCGCTGAAGGCCGGCTTTGTGATCGACGGCGTCGTCGCCGACGCCGACTACGGCTCGAACGCCGCCTTTCGCACCCAGTTGGAGCGCCTTGGACTGCGCTATGGTGTCGCGATTCGGAGCACGGTGACGCTGTGGACCGACGAGGCGCCGGTGGCGTATCCGGCCGCAGCCCTCGCTGACGCCATCGCGGCCGATGCGTGGCAGCCGGTCACCTGGGGCGCCGGCACGAAGGGGCCCTTGACCGGACAGTTTCTCGCCCTGCGCGTCCGGCCCACACGCGCACGCGGCGCGCGCTGGTTGCTGTGTGAGCAAGCGCCCGACGGCACCGACCGGAAGTACTACCTGCTGAATCTGGACGCCGAGGCCTCGATCGCCGAGTTGGTGACCCTCGCGCGGAGTCGGTGGCCCATTGAGCAGCAGTATCGGGAGTTAAAGGACGAACTCGGCTTCGACCACTTCGAAGGGCGCCGCTACCGCGGCTGGATGCATCACGCGGTCCTCGTCGCCGTGGCCTACACCTTCCTGCAGACCGAACGCACGCGCATCCCGGACGACGTCCCGACCTTGCCCACGGTGCGGCTGTGGGTGCGCGAAATCTTCGGGCTGCTCTACGTCATCCACACGCCGCGGTTCTTGGCCATGCTCGACAGCTTCAGACGCAATCCGCCGCCCCTACGAAGGTGACAAAGTAGTGTTAGACTCATCAAGGTAGAGCTTCAACATCGGTGTTCCTCCTGGTTTCTTGGGCCAGAACACTCGACCCATCTTGTCGAGCTCGTCCAGCGCCTCAAGCGTGTCGAGATCGCCGATGACATCGCGGGCAAACCCTGGGACGGCCCAATGGCGACCTTTCGCAGTCGGGTCAATGCCACGCCACGGCTTTCCAGAAGCTCCAGAGCGAACACCAGGCGCCGTTAGTGTGTTGCGATTGAATCGGCGGCCGGTCTCAGGATCGATGTTGTTGAACCACTCGTCCGCTGTCTCTTGCGGCAGCGGCAGATAGGCCGGGTTCCACACATACGTATCGCTCTTTGTGTAGAAGAATACAGTGTCGTGGATCGGCCCAAATCGTTTGGAACTGCCGTGTGCGCCTGTTCTCTGCCACACGATCTCGTTGCGGAACATGGCTGGCCCGAACACGGCATCAAGCAGCATCTTGAGGTAATGGCTGGCTGTAGGGTCGCAGTGCAGATAGATGGAACCGGTTGGCTTCAGCACGCGGCGGAGTTCCACAAGACGAGGCGCCATCATCGCCAAGTACGCCAGCATGTCGCTGTCGCCTAGGAACGTCCTAAACGCGATCAACGCCTGAGCGACGGAGCCGCCAGCCTCTACGACGTCACGATAGGCAGCCGCCGCTGACTCGTCCCATTGCCACGTGTCCTCGAACGCCTTAATCTGAGCCGCCGCGCGTGTGCCGCTCTTTTCTGCAAAGAGCACGTTGTAATTGGCGTTGGAGTTGAACGGCGGGTCCAGGTAGACGAGATCGACTGACTCATCCGGCACGTAGCGCCGGAGCACGTCCAGATTGTCGCCGTAGTACAGCCGGTTCTTTGGGAGCATCCGGCCGGATTCTAGCAGGGCCGTGGGGCTACTCTTGGCCTAACGTCTCTGGCGGTAGTTCTAAGTTGGCGCACACGGATCGGAACGCGTTGAGCGGCACACGTGATGACGGGGAGGAATCCCACACGTGTAAGACGGCGAGCAGCGGCTCGTCGTGACCGTCAGCATCTCGTTCAATGCCTAACGTTAATCCGTCCCAATCTTTAGTGACCACGGAAAACCGGCAATCAAACGCAGCGAGTCTGGCCTTTAACTGCTCAAGCGTGAATGGCGAGGCCGGAACATCCTTGCGGGAATCAGGCCGGAAGCGGGTCGTAAGTCACCACGGGCATCATGAATGCTGGAATGGACGGCATCCGCTCCACTGCAGGCGTGAGTGATGCAACATGTTCCCACACTTCCCAGAACACGTTTGGGGCGGGTCGAATAGATGCTAGCGATGTTCCACGGGTGAGATAGGCGGACACGGTACGCTCAAAGGCGATTTTCGCTTGCTCTACGTCGTTACCGAACGCCGCAATGTCGTGTTCTAGCGCCTGGATAATCCATGTCGCGCTGTCGTGAGGATCTCGAAAAATGAGCACACGCAGAACAATGGATCGTGTAGCCAATGTGACTGTTATGACTGAACACCAGCGGAACCGCAATCAAATTCAGTACGTGACGCGTTAGTCACGATGCCGCCCTTTTCTTCCGTTTTGGCCGATCTCGAGACGCGAGTCTGATCGCTTCCGCCTTGAGCGGCGGTATGGCGAACAGCGCGGACGCGGCGGCGGAGAACCGGGCGAAGCTCTGCCCGTCGTCTCGGTCGATGTAGGGCTTGCGTTTGGGTCGGGTCGTTTTTGCCTCCGTCCCCGCCCCTGCTTTTCGATTCCGCGCAGTCACAATGCGGCCTCGTCCTTGGCAATCAGGTCCTTGTACATCACGCGCCGTCCCTCGATCTGCTTCATCGTGGCGACGAACCGATCCGCGTCGTTGCCGTCCCGGCTGTTGAATCGGAACGCCTGCTCGTCCAGATAGCGGAACAGGTGGAACGGCTCGACGCTGACGTAGGTGCCCTTGATCGCCCGCTTCAACAGGCTCCAGAAGTTCTCCAGGCCGTTCGTGTGAACCTCGCCGCGCACGTAGCACTCGGCGTGGTCGACCACCTGATGCTGATAGTAGAGGCCGAGATTCTGGTAGGACTTCAGGGCGTCGGAGTAGACCGATGAGCCGTCCTCGACGTGCTGTTCTACGATTGGATGCAGGACGTTCTTGCGCGTCGTGGGGACAACCTCAAGACGGACCTTCGACTGGCCCTTACCGGAATGACGCTGAAGCAGGCCCATCACGGCCGCTTTGCCGCTGTGCCCACGGCCTTTGATGGCCTGCTCACGCTTGCCTTTGTGCATAAACCGCGCTTTGCCGCCGATGAACGTCTCGTCTACTTCGACCTCGCCGCTGAGCTTGCCGCCACCGACAGACTGCATCGCCAGCCGAACGCGGTGGAGCATGAACCACGCCGTTTTCTGGGTAACGCCCAAGGCGCGATGGATCTCGTAGCTCGACACGCCGTTCTTGCAGTTCGACGTCATCCAGACGACCATCAGCCAGGACTTGAGCGGCAGCGGAGAATCCTCGAAAATGGTCCCGACCTTCGCGCTAAACTGCCGACGCGGATGTTTCTCGCGGCACTCCCACCGACGCTGTTTCGCCAAGCGCAGGACGTTGACGCTCCCGCAGCGGGGGCAGGACACGCCACCGGGCCAGCGAAGCTCGACCATGAACCGCTCGCAATTCTCGGGAGACAAAAAGAACTCGATGGCTTGCTGGAGGGTTTGGGGAATCGTCGCGGCGTCCATGAAGCAATTGTGGCTCAGGGCGTCCACTTAGTCAAGTATATTGTTACCCTAGTTAGTCAAGATATTGCTAATAATACGAGTTCGTCACCAATGGACGGGCCGCCGGTGTTCCACGTGGAACAGCAAAACGTGTCGATCTAACGTGTTCCGCGTGGAACAACTGACATGCCAGAGTCCGCAACTGCAAGACGCCTAGAAGCCATGGCTCACGGCGACGAGATCCCGATGTCGGCAGGCCTTGCCTCGGATCTCGGTCGCTATGTTGACTTACTCGCCCGTTGGAACAAGACCGTCAACCTCACCGCTCTAACCCTCGACCCGCCCGACGACATGGCGCTCACGCGGCTGGTCATGGAGCCTTTGCGCGCCAGTAGCTTGGTACAGCCGACGGATCAAACCCACCTGGATCTCGGGAGCGGAGGCGGCTCACCAGCGATACCTCTTCACCTGGCCTGCCCGTGGCTGGAGAGCATCCTCATTGAGTCCAGGGGGAAGAAGTGCGCATTCCTACGGGAGGCGGCGAGAACACTCGGACTGACTAACCTGCGCATCGGACACGTCAGGTTCGAAGAACTTCTTGCCTCGGGTATCGCCGAACGGCCTGTCGACCTGATCACCATGCGCGCAGTGCGGGCCGACGAGGTCGTCTGGGGACTTATCACAGCCCTCCTTAGCGCCGAGGGGCTCGTCATTTGGTTCGGCGGGGAATCGGCCCAGGTGCCGAGTGCATTCGCCGCCGTACCGATCGACCATGGCCTCGCCCTGACTCACGCCGGCTCCCCGCGAGCGGCCGCTATACCGCAGGCGTAATCGCAGGCCCCGCCCACCTTGAACTTGACCGCGTCTCCGAGGCGAGCGACAATAAAGCCGACTCGGGAGCCGACGTAATTGGTCTTATGACTAAACATGCGCGCATTGTGGCTGTCGCGAATCAAAAAGGCGGCGTCGCAAAGACCACAACCACCATCAACCTCGGCGCATCGCTTGCGATGGCCAATCAGCGCGTATTGCTCGTCGACCTGGATCCACAGGCAAATCTCACGAGCGGCGTTGGCCAGAAGGGGCAGCAGGGCGCTGCTGGGACCGCGTACGAAGCGCTGACCGGGGATGAGTCGGACGCCGCGGGCTTCGTGGTGGCGACCGGCATCGACCACCTCTCGCTGGTGCCGGCGAATCGCGAGCTCACCGGCGCCGAAATCGAACTGGTCACGATGGACGGCCGCGAGCAGCGGCTGCGGCGGCTCCTGACGTCACTCCGACCCAATTTCGACTACATCTTCGTCGATTCGCCCCCCTCCCTCGGTCTGCTCACGCTGAATGCGCTCGTTGCTG
The DNA here is from genome assembly GCA_039925145.1 of Vicinamibacterales bacterium. Lineage (GTDB taxonomy): Bacteria > Acidobacteriota > Vicinamibacteria > Vicinamibacterales > SCN-69-37 > JBDSZL01. The sequence goes on from JBDSZL010000061.1 coordinate 131,075, forward strand.
CCGATACGGTGTTGATACCGCTCAACTGCGAGTACTTCGCGCTCGAAGGCATCGCCGAGCTCACCGCGACCATCGAGAGGGTGCGGGCGGCGCTGAACCCTCCATTGGCGATCGAAGGCGTTTTATTGACGATGTACGACGACAGGACGAATCTGGGACAACAGGTGAGCGCCAATATCCGGGAATACTTCGGCGACCAGGTGTACAAGACTGTCATCCCCAGGAACATCCGGCTCGGCGAAGCGCCCAGTCACGGCGTCCCGGTCATCCTGTATGACGCCCGCTCTCGAGGCGCTGAAGCGTATGTTGCGCTCGCGCACGAGTTCCTCAACCGGCATCGACAGACACCAGGTGCCGCCGAACCAGCCGCGATCTCGAAAAAGGACTGAAGAATGGCCGAGAAACGACCTGCCCTCGGGCGTGGCCTCAGTGCTCTGATTCCCCGCGCCGTACCGCCCCCCACCCCCGCACCTTCGGAGGAGGGCGGCCCCGCAGCCGCCGGGGAACTCGACATCGATCTGCTCGTGCCCAACGCGCGGCAGCCGCGCACGCATATCGCCGATCAGCGTCTCGAGGAGCTCGCACAATCCATCCGCGTGAATGGCGTGATTCAGCCCATCCTGGTCCGTCGGGTCGAGGGACGGTTCGAAATCGTCGCGGGCGAACGCCGGTGGCGTGCCGCGCAACGCGCCGGGCTGATGAAAGTGCCGGTGGTCGTTCGCGACGTCGCAGACGACAACCTGCTGCAGGTCGCGCTCATCGAGAACATCCAACGCGAAGATCTGAACGCCATCGAAGAGGCGCAGGCGTACCGGCGCCTGGGCGACGAGCATCAGATGTCGCAGGAGGCCATCGCGACGGCCGTAGGGAAGGATCGCGCGACCATCGCGAACTACGTCCGCCTGCTGCGCTTGCCCGCCGAAGTCCGCAACGACGTGGCGTCCTCGTCAATCTCTATGGGGCATGCGCGCGCTCTGCTCTCGCTGCCTGACGAAGCGGCCCAGCGGCGTGTGGCGCGGGAGGTGGTCTCGAAAGGGCTGTCCGTTCGCGATACCGAAGCGCTAGTCCGCCGCGAAGTGACGCCGCCGGCGACGCCGCCGGAACGGGCACCGGATCCCAACGTGAAGGCCGCCGAAGAGCGCCTGAAACTAGCACTCGGCACGCGCGTGCGCATTGTGCGGTCGGGCGCCAGGGGCCGATTCGAGATCGATTTCACGGGAGAGCAGGAGCTGCAGCGACTCTTCGATCTGCTGGTCTCCAGTCGGTGAGCACCGGTCCGACAGCCACTGGTTCTTTGCCCTCGGCCCGCAGCGATGGTATAAATTTACGTTTGGCTGGAGGTACACGGACGATCCTGTGTGCCGTGGTCCGTCGCTGGGGCTGGCACGAGGCGCCGGGCTGTCCAGGCGCGCGGTGCCCCAGGTCCAGCCTTCGGCGCCGCGCCGCGTGACTCCTGAATGACTGTCTTGTTGATTCCTATGTTACGCACACGCTACCGTGCCGCCCCGACCGGCTCCGCTGTCGTGCGCGGCTTCCGGAAGGTGCCACGGTGAGCACCCAGTCACTGGCTCGACAGTACGCCAATGCCGCATACGATGTCGCTCGGCGCAATGACGTCGTCGAGGCGGTCGGACGCGATCTGGCGGATCTGGCCGCGATCATCTCGACACATCCCGATCTCGAGGCCGTCTTCGCGACACCGCTCGTGACGCCCGCGAAGAAGCGGGCGCTGGTCGAAGCCCTGGCTAACGCATCACAGGGGCTCACCGACGAGGCGAGACGACTGCTGTTGCTGCTCGCGGACCGGAACCGGCTGACGCTCGTGCGCGACGTTGCTGCCGCATATGCCGACCGTTGCATGCGCGCGAGCAAAGCGGTCGCCGCAGACGTCACGACCGCGGTCCCTCTCGGCGATCCGGAAAAGCGCGCGCTCGAAGCCGCGCTGGGCACCGCCACGGGGCAGACGGTCACCGTCACCCATCACGTCGACCCCTCGATCATCGGCGGCCTTGTGGCGCGGGTCGGCAGCCTGGTCTTCGACAGCAGCGTCACGCGGCAGATGGAGCGCTTGCGACAGCGACTCCTGGCGGACGCCTGACGCGGGCAGGTTCCGGGATTCACGTAGGACCGGGCGCGGGGCGCCCTTTTGAGGACATCGATGCAGATCAACGCCGACGAAATCTCCAAGATCATCCGCGATCAAATCGGCAACTATGCCGTTGATGTTGACGTCGCCGAGGTCGGCACCGTCGTCTCCGTGGGCGACGGCATTGCCAGGATTCATGGCGTCGAACGGGCCATGTCGGGCGAGATGCTCGAGTTTCCCCACGGGCTGTTCGGCATTGCCTTGAATCTCGAAGAAGAGAGCGTGGGCGCCGTACTTCTGGGCCACTCCACCGACTTGAAAGAAGGCGACACGGTCAAGCGCACCGGCCGGATCATCTCGGTGCCTGTGGGCGACGAGCTCATCGGCCGCGTCGTGAATGCCCTCGGGCAGCCCATCGACGGCAAGGGTCCCATCGGCACATCGCAGCAGCTGCCCATCGAGCGGCTGGCCCCCGGCGTGGTCGATCGCCAGCCGGTGCGCGAGCCTCTGCAGACCGGGATCAAGGCGATTGACGGCATGGTGCCCATCGGTCGCGGTCAGCGCGAGTTGATCATTGGCGACCGCCAGACGGGCAAGACCGCAGTGGCGGTCGATGCCATCATCAACCAGCGCGGTCTGGGTGTCATCTGCATCTACAACGCGATTGGGCAGAAGCAGTCGACGATCGCGCAGGTCGTCAAGACCCTCGACGACGCGGGCGCGATGGAGTACACCATCGTGGTCGCGGCAGGCGCGTCGGATCCGGCGCCGCTGCTGTACATCAGCCCCTATTCGGCCTGCACGATTGGCGAGTTCTTTCGGGACAGCGGGCGCCACGCGCTGTGCATCTACGACGATCTGTCGAAACATGCGCAGTCGTACCGCGAGATTTCACTGCTGCTCCGGCGTCCTCCAGGGCGTGAAGCCTATCCTGGCGACGTGTTCTATCTGCACTCGCGCCTGCTCGAGCGCGCGGCGAAGCTGAACAAGGAGCTCGGTGGAGGATCGCTGACGGCGCTGCCCATCATCGAGACGCAGGCCGGTGACCTGTCGGCCTATATCCCGACCAACGTAATCTCCATTACCGACGGGCAGATCTTCCTCGAGGCCGACCTCTTCAACCAGGGGATCCGTCCGGCGATCAACGTGGGCAACTCGGTGTCGCGTGTCGGTGGGTCGGCTCAGATCAAAGCCATGCGGCAGGTGGCCGGCTCGCTGCGCCTCGACCTCGCGCAGTACCGCGAGCTCGCCGCATTTGCGCAGTTCGGGAGCGATCTCGATCCGGGCACACAGCGTCAGCTGAACCGCGGCAAGCGCCTGACCGAGATCTTGAAGCAACCGCAATATCGGCCGCTCTCGGTCGAGAAGCAGGTGGCCATCGTCTTCGCGGCGACCAACGGCTATCTCGACCCCATCGCGGTCGACCGGCTCGGTGCGTTCGAAGAGGGACTGTATCGATATCTCGAGAGCCGCCACCCGGCGGTTCTCTCGGCCATCGCCGAGAAGAAGATTCTCGACGATGAGGTGAAGCAGGGGCTGAAGACCGCACTCGAGGAGTACTCGAAAGATTTCGTCGCGGGCGGCGTGGCGGCGTGATGGCAGCTCGGCAGTCCAGGGGGAGCCAGTAACCCGTGCCTTCACTCATCGACATGCGTCGGCGCATACGCGCCGTCAAATCGACGCAGCAGATCACCAAGGCCATGAAAATGGTCGCGGCGTCCAAGTTGCGGCGGGCCCAGGAGCGTGTGGTCGCCACGCGTCCCTTTGCCAAGCAGGCCCGCCAGGTGCTGGCGAGTATCGCGGCCCGCGTTGACGAGTCGGTGCATCCGCTGCTTGTTCGGAGGCCCGGGGCCGACACAGGACCCACGCTCGTCATCGTGATCACCTCCGACCGCGGTCTGTGCGGCAGCTTCAACACCAATATCATCAAGGCGACCGGCCAGTTCCTCAGGGAGAACCCGGGACGGGCGGTGTCACTCGGACTGGTCGGCCGGAAGAGTCGTGACTTCTTCGGACGGCGCGGTGTGCCGGTGCGCTTCGATTACGTGAATCTGCCGAAGCTGATCTCGTTCGCCGAGGCCGAAGCCATCGCGGCGCCCGCGGTCGCGGACTATGTCGCTGGCGTCGTCGACAGTGTCTACCTGGTCTACAACGAGTTCAAGTCGGTCATGCAGCAGAAGCTGGTCGTGGAGCAGTTGCTCCCGCTGGCACCCGTCACCTCGGCTGAAGCCGCGGCGGACCCGGGCACTGAATATTTGTTCGAGCCGTCGCCTGAGCGGATTCTCGACGTGCTGCTGCAGCGGCTGGTGGTGGCGCAAGTCCTGCGAGCGCTGCTCGAATCGAACGCGGCGTTCTTTGCGGCGCAGATGACGGCGATGGACGCGGCGACGCGCAATTCGTCCGACATGATCGACGCCCTGACGTTGTACATGAACAAGCTGCGGCAGGCGGCGATTACGCGCGAGATCATCGAGGTCGTCTCGGGCGCGCAGGCGCTCTGATCGCGGCGGGTCGCGGCCGCACACGGACAGGGTCTGCATGACGACCGGCAACGGATCGTCGAACAGAAAGAGCACACACATGGCAGTGGCTGAAGCAGTGAAACTGGGCAGAGTCGTGCAGGTCATCGGACCTGTCGTCGACATCGAGTTTGCGGGTGGGGAACTTCCGGCCATCTACAACGCGGTCCGGGTGTTCGGACAATCGGGCACGCAGCAGATCGAGATCATCGTCGAAGTGGAGCAGCACCTCGGTGAGAACCGCGTGCGCACCGTGGCGATGAAGCCGACCGACGGCCTGCAGCGCGGTATGACCGCCGAGGATACCGGGTCGCCAATCACGATGCCGGTGGGTCCAGAGACCCTCGGCCGGGTGCTCAATGTGCTCGGTGAACCGGTCGACTTCCCCGACCGGCCCGTGATGTCGAAAGAGCGGTGGCCCATCCACCGGCCGGCTCCCACGCTCGAAGAGCAGTCGACCGAGTTGAAGATGTTCGAGACCGGCATCAAGGTCATCGATCTGCTCGAGCCGTACCTGCAGGGCGGCAAGATCGGGCTTTTCGGGGGAGCCGGGGTCGGCAAGACCGTCATCATCATGGAGCTCATCCATAACATCGCCATGAAGCACGGCGGTGTCTCGGTGTTCGGCGGGGTGGGCGAGCGCACGCGCGAGGGGAACGACCTCTGGCTCGAGTTCCAGGAGAGCGGCGTTATCGACCCGCAGGATCCGTCCAAATCGCGTGCGGCGCTGGTCTACGGCCAGATGACGGAACCGCCGGGCGCACGCCTGCGCGTCGCGCTCTCGGCGCTGACGGTCGCCGAGTACTTCCGCGACGCCGAAGGCAAGGACGTGCTGCTCTTCATCGACAACATCTTCCGCTTCACGCAGGCTGGTTCCGAAGTCTCGGCCCTGCTCGGCCGCATGCCGTCAGCCGTCGGGTATCAGCCAACGCTGCTGTCGGAAATGGGCGAACTGCAGGAGCGCATCACGTCCACGCGCAAGGGTTCGATCACGTCCGTGCAGGCCATCAACGTGCCGGCCGACGACTATACGGATCCGGCGCCCGCGACCACGTTCGCGCATCTGGATGCCACGACCAACCTCTCGCGAGCCATCGCGGAGCTCGGTATCTACCCGGCGGTCGATCCGCTTGCCTCGTCGTCTCGAATCCTCGATCCCCGCATTATCGGCAACGAGCACTACGACGTCGCGCGATCGGTCAAGCAGATCCTGCAGCGCTACAAGGATCTGCAGGACATCATCGCCATCCTTGGAATCGACGAGCTCTCGGAAGACGACAAGCTCACCGTCTCGCGGGCGCGCAAGATTCAGAAGTTTCTGTCGCAGCCGTTTTTCGTGGCTGAGCAGTTCACCGGCTACAAGGGCAAGTACGTGCCGATTGCCGACACCGTGCGCGGGTTCAAGGAAATCGTCGAAGGCAAGCACGACGACATCCACGAGCAGGCGTTCTATCTTGCGGGCAGCATCGAAGAAGTGATCGAGCGCTCGCGGACGCAGCAGTAGGTCATGGCGCTTCCGACACACGTCCGCCTCGAGTTCGTGACGCCCGCGCGCGCCATCGTGCACGAGGACGTCGACGAGGTCGAATTGCCGGGCGAAGACGGCTACTTCGGTGTGCTGCCAGGGCATGCCCCCCTGCTGGCTGCGCTGAAGACCGGGGAGATGTGGTACCGCATCGGCACCGAAAAGCACTTTGCGTTTGTCGACGGGGGATTTGCGGAAGTACTTCCTGATCGCGTGTCGATTCTCGCCCAGATCGCTGAACGGGCCGACGAGATCGACATCCAGCGTGCCGAGGCGGCCAAACGACGGGCGGAGGAACGCCTGTCGGGGCCGACGGTCGTGGAATTGGACGCAGAACGCGCCCGGGTCGCGCTGCTGCGCGCCATCACACGCCTCAATATCACCCGTCAGCATCGCGTACGTTAGGCGATGCTGCGCATAGTCTCGGCGGCGGTCTCGCATCCGGGCCTGCGCCGGGAGCAGAACGAAGACGCCTACTGCGCTCGCGCCGACCTGGGTCTCTACGTCGTCGCAGACGGCATGGGCGGCCACGCCGCGGGTGAGGTCGCCTCACGCATGGCGGTCGACGCGATCGAGGCGTTCGTGGTCGAGACGCGCGACGGCCCCCCGGCAGGCGGGTGGCCCATGCCCTACGATCCGTCCCTGCCGCTCGACGGTAACAGGCTGACAATCGGTTTCCAGCTCGCGAACCAGAGCCTGGCGGTCGCCGCGGCGGGGAACCCGGCGCTGCGAGGGATGGCCACCACCGCCTCCGCCGCGCTGACGAGCGATGAGTCCGTGGTGCTCGGCCACATCGGCGACAGCCGCATCTATCTCTGGCGCGACGGCACCCTCAGGCAGCTGACGACGGATCACTCGTGGGTCGGCGATCGGATTCGCGCAGGAATGCTGTCGGAGTCCGACGCGCGGCAGCATCCATGGCGCAACGTGGTGACCCGCGCGATCACGGGGGGAGACGACCCGCTGGTCGACGTGATCACGGTACCGGCCGAGGACGGCGATTGCCTGATGCTCTGTTCCGATGGGCTGTCGAGCGTCGTGCCGCTCGCAATGATGCAGGAGGTGCTGTCGGCCGGGCACACGCTCGAGTTGACCTGCCGCGCTCTCGTAGACGCCGCAAACGATCTGGGCGGACCGGACAACATCACCGTCGCATTGCTGAGGGCGGATGTGGAGTAACCTCGCCAGCCTCGCGCGCCATCGTCCGCTCATCCAGAGTCTCGTCGCGCGAGAGCTGAAGGCCCGCTATCGCGGATCGGTGCTGGGTTTCTTCTGGTCCTTCGTCAACCCGTTGATGTTGCTGACGATCTACACGTTCGTGTTTGCCAAGATTCTGCCGAACACCACGCCGGAAACCTCGCCATACCCCGTGTTCATGTTCAGCGGGCTCCTGCCGTGGACGTGGCTGTCATCCTCACTCCTCGAGGCATCGGGATCGCTCATTTCGGGTGGCAACCTCATCAAGAAGGTGCTCTTCCCAGCCGAGGTGCTGCCCATTGTCAGCGTGCTCTCGAACCTCGTTCATTTTCTGCTGGGTCTCGTGATCCTGGCGGCGTTCATGATCTGGTTTCAGCACTTCCCGGACTGGAATGACCTTGCCTGGTTTCCCGTCATCGTGATGGTGCAGCTGGTGTTCACGCTCGGACTGGCGCTGCTCCTTGCCGCCCTCACGGTTCACTTTCGGGATATCCGCGAACTGCTGGGCAACCTGTTGACGTTCTGGTTTTTCGCCACGCCGATCATCTATTACTACAAGATGGACACGGTTCAGGATTTCCTGTGGCTGTTCAAGCTGAATCCCTTCTTCCATCTGGCCGTGTCGTACCAGGAGATTCTGTTCTTTCACGGTGAGACGCCGACCGGCTCGTCGTTCGGGCACATGTGGTCGCTCCTGGCACTGGGCGGGGCTTCGATCGTGCTGTTCGTCGTGTGCTACTGGGTCTTCGATCGCCTGCGCGACTCGTTTGCGGAAGCGGTATGACGCCAGCCATCGAACTGCACGAGGTCACGAAGATCTATCGGCGCTACGGGGGGCGTCAATTCTCGACATTGAAGAGCGCGCTCCTGCACCGCAGCATCCTGCGGGATCTGAAGCCCAGCGAGACGTTTCCGGCCCTCCGCGGGGTGTCGTTCGCCGTTCCGCGGGGCCAGACACTCGGTGTGATCGGCAGAAACGGATCGGGCAAGAGCACCGCCCTCAAAGTGGTTGCCGGCATCACGAAACCGACCAGCGGCTGGGTACGGGTGCAGGGTCGCATTTCGGCGCTCATCGAACTCGGCGCGGGATTCCATCCTGAGATTTCAGGTCGGGAGAACGTCTTCATCAACGGCATCATGTTGGGTCTGACGCGGCGCCAGATTGAGCAGCGCTTTGATGAGATTGTCGAGTTCGCGGAGCTGACGCAGTTCATCGACGCGCCGGTCAAGACGTACTCGTCGGGGATGTACATGCGCCTTGGGTTTGCCGTGGCGATCCATGTCGACCCCGACGTGCTGCTCGTAGACGAGGTCCTCGCCGTAGGCGATGAGGGGTTCACGCACAAGTGCCTCGACAAGTTCGCGGAGTTCAAGCGTCGGAACAAGACGATCCTGCTCGTGACGCACTCACTCGGGCTGGTCGAGCGGTTTTGTGACGAGGCGCTCTGGCTGGACCATGGGGAGAGGAAACACCTCGGTGACCCGAAGCGTGTGATCGGCGCGTACATGACCGATGTCGAGCGACAGGAAGAGCAACTCCTGACCGCCGACGAGGCGAAGACGCTTCGCGACGTCGACAACCCCACCCGCAGCCAGGCTCAGACCATCGACGACCAGGCTGCCGCCAAAGACATGACGCAGCTCACCGAGGGCCGCTGGGGATCGGGCGGCGTCGAGATTCGTGAAGTGACCCTGCTGGGAGACCAGCGCCAGGTCACCCACATCTTTCACACCGGAGAGCCCATTACCGTCAAACTCGCAGTGTCGGCAGCTGACCCGGTGACTGATTTCGTCTTCGGGATTGGGATCTTCAATGCCGAGGGGCTATGCGTCTATGGCACGAACACGGACATCGAGGAGTATCAGTCCGATCGATTTGCAGGCGATGCCGACGTGATGTTCCACATCGAGGCGCTCGATCTCGTCGAGGGTACGTACAAACTCGACGTGGCCGTCCACAAGCGCGATGGAGCGCCCTACGACTACCACCGGCTGCTGTACACGTTCCGGGTCAAGTCGCGCCTCAAGGACGTCGGCATCTACAGGCCGCGCCATCGCTGGGAGTTCTCGCCGACGGTGAAGTTTCGGCTCAAAGCATGAGGATCGGTGCCCGTCCTCAGCACTGACGCACTCGCGGCGTTGGCGGCCCAGGCGCGCGCCGACGACCGGAGGGTGGTCTTCACGAACGGCGTGTTCGATCTGCTGCACCCGGGTCACGTGCGCTACCTTTGCGCGGCCCGTGCCGAGGGGGACCTGCTGCTCGTGGGGGTGAATTCCGATCGGTCCGTTCGGAGCAACAAGGGTGAGAGCCGGCCGATTACTCCCGAACAGGAGCGGGCGGAAATCCTTGCCGCGCTCGCGTGTGTGGACGCGGTCGCCGTGTTCGACGCGGAGACCCCGGCGGAGATCATTCGTGACGTGCAGCCGGACGTCCTCGTCAAGGGAGCCGACTGGCCGGCCGATCAGATCGTTGGACGTGAGACGGTCGAGGCGCGCGGCGGGCGAGTGGTCCGCATTCCGGTCGAGCAGGGCTGGTCGACGACGTCGATCATCGAGCGGATCCATCGCTCGTGAAGCGGAGCGCTCAGCGCACGCTGTGCTTCAGCAGGTCTTGATTGATAGCGTAGGCGGCCTCGGCGCCTTCGGCAGCCGCTACAACCACCCACTGTACAGCTCTCGATGCATCGCCGGCGACGTACAGTCCGGGCATGTGCGTGGACTCGTACGGCCCTGTCCGCACCGTTCCCTTGTCGTTGAACTCACAACCGAGACGCTCTGCGAGTCTCGAGCACTGCGACTGACCGTTCGAGAAGAAGAGCGCTCGTCGGGGGAGCGAACTTCCGTCGGCAAACACGACGCGTTCGAGCACGCCGCCGCATCCTTCGAGCCGGGCGATGCGCGCTTCGTGTATGGCGATGCCGTTGCGCGTGAGTCGCGCCCTCTCCTTCGAGTCCAGCTCGGAATCGCCATCCGTGCAGAGCACGACGTCTTTCGACCAGCCGAGCAGCTCGAGCGACAGGCCGTGCCCTCGCTTGCCACGCCCATAGGCCGCCAGTCCGGCGTCGCGCAGCTCCCAGCCATCGCAGTAGGGACAATGGAAGACGCTGTGGCCGTACAGCTCGCTGAGACCCGGTACATCGGGCAGCAAATCGACCACGCCGGTTGCCAGCAGCAGCTTGCGGCTCGTGAATCTTCTGGTGTCGGCGAGCTCGACCTCGAAGAGACCGGTATCGAGGCGGGCGGCATCGAGCACTTCGTGAGGCTGGATGGTCACGCCCGGATACTTCGCAAGTTCCGCGCGCCCGTACTCGCGGAAGGCAGACGGCGGAGTTCCATCGCGCGTGAGAAACCCGTGTAACTCGCGCGTAGCCGCGTTTCTCGGTCTGTCGTGATCGAACACGATGACACGCCGACAGGCTCTGGCGAGGATGAGCGCCGCGCTGAGACCGGCCGGACCCGCTCCCACGATGATGACGTCTGCATCTGCGTCAGTGTGCATGGAGAAGACTCGCAGCCGGGCTCTGGCCGCCGGGGCGGGAACTGCTGGTGTTTGCGGGGGGCTGATGAGAGCGTAGCACGGCGACCCCAGTTGGTGGCTGATGGCGACGCATCCGCCATTCGGACTAGCATGGAGGGCGGTAGTGCTCCGAACCGGTGCGGTTCACCGCGCCTGAACGCTGTAGTGATCGGTCCCGCTTCATCTCTCGCTTTTCGTGCCCTGCTCAAGTCCGCGGCCGCTCGCGCTGGACTCCATCATCCTGTACGGCAGCTGAGCGGGCTTACCCCGGCGGCGTTGGCTTTCCACGCGGCAACCGTTGCGCACGATACACCGATGGTGTTGATCGTCCCGACCGACACCGATGTCGAGCAGGTGACTGCCGACGCGCGTCTGTTCCTGGCCGTGCTGCGTGGGGCGACCGACCGGGACGTGGGCGACCTCGTGCTGCCATTCCCCTCCCAGGAAGTCGATCCCTACCGGGCGCTGCAGCCGCACTTGGAGGTGGCATCTGCCAGAGCGCGGGCGCTATTCGGCTTGGCGACCCGAACGGCGCGGTTGATCGTCGCGTCGGCTCGCTCACTCCTGCCGCGTGTCAGCGATCCTGCCCGCATGGCCCGGGCAGGAGTGGCGCTGGTGACCGGTGTCGAGATTTCGCCCCAGGATCTCGGTGAGCGCCTCGGCACGGCCGGCTTTTCGCGCGAAGACCCCGTGGACGAGCACGGCGAATTCTGCGTGCGTGGTGGCGTCGTCGACTTCTACCCGTCTCTCGAGCCCACGCCAATACGGCTGGAGTTCATCGGCGACATCGTCGAGTCCATACGGCGGTTCGATGGAGCGACCCAGCGGTCACTTACCGCCATCGATCGGGTCACCGTCAGTCCTCAGCGCGAACTGCTGCCCGAGGATGGCGCGTCGGACGAAGCGGTGGTGTTCGATCGATCCGCGACGGTTCTGGACTACGTTCGCCAGGCCGGCGCGGTCCTGACGGTGTTCGAACGCGACGATGTCGAAGAGCGCGGGCAGACACTCGAAGCACAGTGGCGATCGTCAGCCGACGATCTGCACGGCCGAGGCCGCGACGTGCCGCGCTACGAGTCGATCGCTGTGCCGTGGTCGGAGCTCTCGAGCTCGCTGCAGCAGGCGCATCAGATCAGTCAGCTGGCGATCGACGAACACCGCAGCGACGGGCTGCACGTCTCGACGGTATCGGCGATGGAGTACCACGGGCGGATCGGGGACTGGGCCGCAGAGATCCGGCGGGCCCGCGAGCAGGGCGAGACGGTGGTGTTCATCGCGGCGTCGGCGGGCCGTGCGGAGCGCACCGCGGAGATTCTGGCCGACTACGACATCCGGGCACGCGCCATTCGCGACGCAGACGATCTGGAGAGCGCTGCGGTCCTGGTGGCGACCGGACAGCTCTCCCGTGGCTTTCATCTGCCCGCCGGCAGGCTGCTGCTCTTTGCCGAGACCGATCTCTTCGAAGAGGAACGCCGCGTCCACGAGCGTCGCCGTTCGGCTACACGGACGTTCATCTCTGATTTTCGCGACCTCAAAGTCGGCGACCTCGTCGTCCATGTCGACAATGGCATCGGCAAATTCGTCGGTTTGAAACGGCTCGCGTTGGTATCGGGACAGGAGCCACAGGAGTTCATGGAGCTCCGGTATGCGGGCGAAGACAAGCTCTTCGTGCCCCTCGAGCGGCTCGACCTGGTGCAGAAGTACACGGGCGGCGCAGCTCCCGCGCTCGATCGACTGGGTGGGACCACCTGGGAGAAGGCCAAGACCCGGGTGAAGAAGGCCATGCGGGACATGGCCGAAGAACTGCTCAAGCTCTACGCCGCGCGCAAAGCGGTGGTGGGACATGCGTTCAGCTCAGATTCACATTGGCAGGATGAGTTCGCCGGCGCATTCGAATACGACCTGACCGTCGATCAACAAACCGCCATTGCGGACATCACTCGCGACATGGAGTCGCCAACGCCAATGGACCGGCTGCTCTGCGGCGATGTCGGCTACGGCAAGACCGAAGTGGCCATGCGCGCCGCCTTCAAAGCGGTGATCGATGGCAAGCAGGTGGCGTTTCTGGCGCCGACGACGGTGCTGGCCTTTCAGCACGTCCGCACGCTGAAGGATCGGTTTGCCGGTTTTCCAGTCCGCATCGACATGATCAGCCGTTTTCGAACAAAGCAGGAGCAGACGAACCTGCTCGCGATGCTCGGCACCGGCCAGATGGACATCATCGTCGGCACCCATCGACTGTTGTCGAAGGATGTCGTGTTCCGCGATCTGGGATTGCTGGTGGTCGACGAAGAGCAGCGTTTCGGCGTCTCGCACAAGGAAAAGATCAAGCACCTTCGCAAGAAGGTCGACGTGCTCACCATGACGGCGACTCCGATACCTCGCACGCTGAACATGTCGCTGATCGGCATTCGCGACATGTCCGTGATCGAGACACCGCCGAGGGATCGACTAGCGATTCAGACCCAGGTCGTCAAGTTCGAGACCGACGTGATCGGCCGGGCGATCCGCACGGAACTGGAGCGCGGTGGGCAGGTGTACTTCGTCCACAACCGGGTCGAGTCGATTTACTCGATGGCCAACCTCGTGAGCCGGCTCGTGCCAGAGGCGAAGCTGGCGGTGGCGCACGGACAGCTCGGCGAAGACAAACTCGAGACCGTGATGGTCGACTTCGTGGCGCACAAGTTCGACGTCCTCGTGGCCACGACCATTGTCGAGAACGGCCTCGATATCCCCAACGCGAATACGATCATCATCAACCGGGCCGATCGGTACGGCCTGTCGCAGCTGTATCAGTTGCGCGGGCGAGTCGGGCGTGCAGACCGGCGCGCCTACGCGTACCTCCTGATCCCTGCAGAACAGACGCTGACGCCGATAGCCAGACGTCGCCTGGCTGCAATCCGCGAGTTCAGTGATTTGGGCAGTGGGTTTCGAATCGCGGCGCTCGATCTCGAGATTCGCGGCGCCGGCAATCTGCTGGGTGGGCAGCAGAGCGGCCACATCGAAGCGGTCGGCTTCGACATGTACGTGCAGCTCCTCGAACAGACCATACGTGAATTGAAGGGCGAGGACCTCGAGGACGAGCGGCGCGCGACAGTGAATCTGCGACTCGACCTGAGGATTGACGACGCCTACGTTCCAGACATGAACCAGCGGCTCACCGTGTACCGTCGGCTTGCCAGCGCCCGGCACCTGGACGAAGTGCCCCGAGTGCTCGACGAGCTGCAGGATCGATACGGCGAGCCCCCACCATCGGTGCGAAATCTGGCCGAATATGCGCGCATCCGGCTGATGGCCGATCAACTGGGGGTAGAAGCCCTCGACCGGGAGGGCACGACCGTGGTCTTAAGGTTCAGGCAGGATGCCAGAGTGGACCCAGCCGTGCTTGGCCACCTCATCCAGTCGAGAGGAGATCTGACCCTGCATCCACCGGCAGTTTTGAAGCTCGATCTCTCCCGACCCGCCAAACGGAGTCTGGAGCCGGTTCTACGAAGGCCCGAGTCCGGGTCGCCGCAGGCGGCCGTTCCGGGCTCGAAGGCAACAGTTGGGCGAATTCCCGCGGGCGCCGGTCAGGCGGCGCAGCCGCCGCGCAGGCCCGGAAAGAACCTGGAAGACGATAACATCGCGGACTCCTGGTGGACGGCGCGAGCGACCGCCGACGTGACGCCCGGGTTCACCCGAGACCAGATTCTGGCCCAGGCGCCACCCGATCCTGCGGCACCGGGCGGGCTGTTCGAACGACTGGCAGACGTGCTGGGCCAGTTGAGCCAGTCGACCGTGGCGAGTTAACCTGTACGATTCAGGAAGGTGCGGCCCTGCCGCGAGAGGTCATTCATGAAGCGTGTGCTCACGGCGTTCGTCGTCGTCGTTCTGTCGCTCAGCGGCGGCCGGCTCGCAGCGCAGGCCAGTAAGACGGCCCTGCTCGAGCGGATCATCGTCCGCGTCAATGGCGAGATTCTGACGCAGTCGGAGCTCACGCAGCGGCAGATTGACGTTCTGCAGGAACAGCTGCAGGACAAGACAAAGCCCTCGACCGATGCGGCGCTGCAGGCAGAAATCGACAAAGTCACCCCCGACGTGCTGGTTGAATCGGTCGACGAACTGCTTCTGGTGCAGCGGGGCCGGGAGATGGGCGCGAAGTACACGGACGAGCAGTTCAAGCAGTCCCTCGAGAAGATCAAGAAGGACAACAAGCTCGATGATGCGGCGTTCAAGACCGCTCTTGCGCAGCAGGGGCTCACGGTCGACGAGTTGCGCCAGCAGCTGGAGCGGTCGTACCTGAAGCTCGAGGTGCAGCGGCGCGAGATCGGGCCCAGCATGACGATCACTCAAGAAGAGCAGCGCCAGTACTACGACCGCCACAAAGACCGCTTCATGACGCCGGTCACCATCACGCTGCGCGAGATCTTCATCCCCATCACGAGCACGGCCATCAATGGCAAGGACGTGGTCAATCCGGCAGACGAGGCCGCCGCCCGTCAGAAGATCGACGACCTGCGAGCCAGGGCTGTGAAGGGGGACGATTTCGCGGCGCTGGTGTCGGAAGCATCCGAGTCATCCACAAAAGCGAAAGGTGGGCTTGTCGGCCCTCTGAACCTCGACGATCTCAACCCTGCGCTCCAGGAGGCGATTGCCGGGCTCCAACCCGGCGGTGTCAGCGCCCCCCTCAAAGGCGCGAAGGGCTACCAGCTGTTTGAACTCGAGGCGCGATCGGTGCCGGAGTTAAAGCCGTTCGAGGGCGTTCGCGCCCAGATTCAGCAAGCTCTTCAGGACGAACGGCTAGAGCCGGAAACGCAGAAACTGCTGGCGCGTCTGCGCACCCAGGCCGTCATCGAGTGGAAAGACGACAATTACCGCCAGCTCTACCAGAAGCGGATCGCCGACAAGTGAAGATCGGCGCACTGTCGCTCGAGCACCCCGTCGCCCTCGCCCCGATGGCGGGGATGACCGACACGGCTTTCCGCCGGCTCGTGAAGCGCAAGGGTGGGTGCGGCCTGGTCGTGACGGAAATGGTCAGCGCCGAAGGACTGGTGCGAGGCATCGACCGCACGCTCGAATATGCCGAGTACACGGAAGAAGAACGTCCGGTCTCGATTCAGATCTTCGGCGGTGACCCCGCGCTGATGGCCGACGCGGCCCAGATCGTCGAGTCGATGGGGGCCGATATTGTCGACATCAACATGGGCTGCCCGGTCCCCAAAATCGCGAAACACAATGCGGGCTGCAGCCTTATGCGCGAGCCGGAGCACGCGGCCAGGGTCGTCAGGGCAATGGCCCGGGCGGTGCGCATTCCGGTTACGGTCAAGATGCGCGCCGGGTGGAACGATAGCGAAATAAACGCGCCGCTACTGGCCAAGCTCGTCGAAGAAGCCGGGGCCTCCGCACTCGCGGTCCACGGGCGTACCGCGGCTCAGTCGTACAAGGGCGAGTCGGACTGGTCACTCATAGGTCGAGTGGCCGAAAGCGTGACGATTCCAGTGTTCGGGTCGGGCGACTGCGTCGAAGCTGAGCAGATCGTGTCGCGTCTCAACGGCCGGCCCGTCGGGGGTGTGCTGGTCGGGCGCGGCGCTCTCCGTAACCCCTGGATTTTCCGACAGGCGGCGGACGCCGCCGACGGGCGACCATCTCCTGTGGTCACGGCCGAAGACAGGGGCGAATTTCTCCTCCAGTATATTGATCTGTTGATTCAGGAGCGGCTCAGGGAGGGAGAAGGCTTCAGACACCAGGCGCCGGGCGCGGCGTTGACGAGTGCTCCGAGTGGTGCCCGCGGGCGAGAACGGTGGGTCATCAATAAAGTGCGTGCGCTGGGATCCTGGTACACCAAGGGCCTCGACGGCGGATCCCAATTGAGAGTGGGCATCAACTCTGCGGAGTCACTGGACGAGCTCAAGAACCTCATCCGGACTTTCTTCATGGCCCAAGCTCTAGAACAGGTCAACTGACCAAGTTATTCAGCTCGGTGGGATCTTTCCCATCGACGCAGTCCATTTCCGAAACAATGCACCGGTCACATGTCTGCCAGAAGAGCTTTCCCAACTCATGGTGAAGCGGGTGGGCCAGGTATGTCTGCAGCTCAGCCACTGAATCGAACTCCGCCACAGCAGAGTAGCTGTAGGGTTCTTGACCAAAGCTTCGAAGATATCCGGCATCCACATCCACCCGCTTGCCGACCCGCACGCGGATGACAGACGGGATCTCGGAGAAAGCTCGATGAACGGCCGAGATTAACGCTCTGGTCTCGCCTGGTGACAGGGTGCTCTTTGGGCTGAAGAGCACGATGTGCGAGATCACTTCGAATCCTTCGGCGGCTTCGGTCTGGTGAAGGTGCGTGTCGCCGTCTTGCTTGGCTTGGCCGCGGAGCTGATCATCCGCTTCTTGAAGCGCGCTCGCTTCTCATCCCGGCTGATGTCGTACTTTGCCCGGGGGTCCACATGCGCTCCGCCCGGGCGCCAGCCCGGGCCGCGTCCGCGCGGTCGAACCACCCGGCGACCGGCTTCCTCTGCCGCCTCCGGGGAGTCCCACAGCCGCTCCCGTTCGAACCATTTCAGAGTCGCTTCCGGCTGTGTGCGCTGGAGTTGCTTGAGCGTCGGCAGCAGGTCCTCAACGTAACGCGAGCGGAAGGCCGTCGCCTGCGATCCGGTCACGATTACCCAGCAAGAGAAGTTCTTGGGCATCAGGTCCGATCCAATCGCTTCATCTTCTCAATCAACGTCGTGCGCTTCACGTGGAGCAGGTCGGCGGCCAGCCGTTTGTTGCCGCCCGTGCGTTCGAGTGCCCTGCTGATGAGGCTCTGTTCGAATTCCGAGACGAGACGTTTCATCTCCACTCCGTTTTCCGGAATGACGACGTCCGATGGATCGACTGACACACGCAAAGCGTGAAACTCGTCTGGAAGGTCTGCGGCACTGAGTTGCGATCGCCCGGGGGAGAGCGCGAACGTGCGTTCCATCACGTTCTCCAGCTGTCGCACGTTGCCGGGCCAGTTGAATGCCATCAGGGCCTGCTGTGCGTCCTGCGTGAGCGTCACCCTGGCTCGCGGCGGTGCCTCCGTCACGAGCCGATCGAGGAAGTGCTGCGCGAGGAGAGGAATATCGGCGCGGCGTTCACGCAGCGCCGGAATGCGCACGGGGATGACGTTGAGCCGGTAATAGAGGTCCTCTCGAAACGACCCTTCCTCGACCATCCGCTTCAAGTCGGAGTTGGTGGCGGCCAGCACCCGCACATCTACCTTGATCGTCTGAGAATCGCCGACCCGCTCGAACTCGCGTCCCTGCAGCACGCGGAGGAGCTTCGACTGCAGCCCGGGGCTCATGGTGCCAACTTCGTCGAGGAAGAGGGTGCCGCGGTGTGCCTGTTCGAGCCGGCCCTGCCGGTTGGCGACGGCTCCCGTAAACGCACCGCGCACGTGCCCGAATAGCTCGGCCTCCAGCAATGTTTCCGGGATGGCGCTGCAGTTCAGCGCCACGAACCGCTGCGTCCGGCGCGGACTGGCGTCATGAATGGCACGGGCTGCGAGCTCTTTGCCCGTGCCCGTTTCGCCCGTGATCAGCACTGTGCTGGGTGTCCCCGCCACGGTTTTCAGCAGGTCGAACATCTGCTGCATGATCGGCGTGCAGCCGATGATCCCTTCGATGCCGAACCGATCGTGCAGCTGTGCACGCAGGTATTCGTTCTCGGTTTTGAGCCGGCGTTTTTCGAGTGCGGCGGTCAGTTCGTGAAGCAGTTCCTCGAACTGAAAGGGCTTGGTGATGAATCCTTCAGCCCCACGGCGGGTGACCTCGACCGCCTCGCGCACCGTGGCGAATCCGGTGATGACGATGGCGATGATGTCGGGGTACCTCGCCAGGGCCTCGTCGAGCACAGCCCGTCCGTCGACGCCGGGGAGCCGCAGATCGGTAATCAGAATGTCGAAGGCAAACTGCTTGAGCCGCTCGACCGCGTCCTCGCCGGTGCCGGCCTGCGTCACCACGAATCCGGACTCGCCGAGTCGCTCCGCAATGACGTCACGAAATCCGGTCTCATCGTCGACGAGTAGAAGATGCTGGGAGGTCTCGGCCATGCGCGACGGTATTTTGACACGAACGGATCCGATGGACGAGGCTATTCGCGCGACGCGAGATTCGACGATTGGCCCTTCAAGGCTAAGGTCGCCGCAAAGCCCTACCGATACTGATGGAGACACGCTTCGGCACGTGGGGTTGAAGTTGTCAGTCTCGATCCTGGATGGTTACGATGCTGCTTGATAGGAAGACTGTCTCGATTCCCAGAGCCTGCGAGCTGGTCGGCGTCAGCCGCCGGACAATCTACAACTGGATCTCCAGCGGTAAAGTGCAATACGTCCGCACCGCCGGCGGGTCCGTGCGCATCTTCGAAGACACGCTGTGGCGTGATGCCGCCCAGGTCGTCGAGAACGATCACCTCGCCGATTGGAATCAGCGGCTCAGCCGTGGCGCCTGACATCGTCCCGGCTGCCGACGGCGAGACTGTCGGAGCTCCGACACCCGAGTTGTCCCAGGTCTTTCACCGGCTGAACAACCAGCTCGGTGTGATTCTGGCGAATGCGGAGCTGCTCGAGGCACGTCTCACCGAGGAAACCCAGCGCGCCAGGGCCGGCCAAGTGGTCTGCGGCGCTCTCGACGCCATCTCGGCGATCCAGGAATTACGGCGGATCGTGGCCGCCCAGCACCCCAGCCTCCGCTAAGCTCCTTTTCGTCGGCCCGCTGACAATATTGAAAGCGGCGTCAAGATACGGACGTCTTTTCGTACGAACCTGCCGGAACTGCCCACAACTGCACACTTCGTCATTCGACTGTAAGTCACTGCAAAGACAGAACTTTATCGAGAATTGACACTCCTGCATGATTCGGCACTGGTCGACAGTTCCGCCTGGCATCCGAGTTGCCTTAGTGGGTGTCCCCGGCTGGTCGGGATCGAGGAGGTTGTCGAAATGCAGCTCGCGCCCTTGGCGGCATCCCAGCAAGAACGTGTCGAAGCTGGATTGCCATTTGTTGAATCTCTGGCCCGTCGCATGGCGTCCACCATGCCGCACTCCATCGACCTGGGCGACCTTGTACAGGACGGGGTGCTTGGCCTGATGGACGCGGCGGTGCGGTTCGACGAGGCGCGCGGCATCAAGTTCGAAACCTTTGCCGAACGACGCGTCAGAGGCGCCATGATCGATGCGCTGCGACGCAACGCATGGCCCCGAGGCGTCCGGCGCGTGCGCCGGGAGCTCGAGGGAGCGAGAGAACAGTTGCGGCGCGAGCTTGGAGCCGAACCGTCGCTCTCAGATCTCGCCAAGCGGGTCGGTATCGACGAACACCAGCTCGAGCGCACCATCGTCCGGATCTCGACCATCGAATCCACCTCGCCACTCGCGAATCTCGAAACACTCGACTGCGCGTCCTTGCCTGCGGTACTCGTCCCGAGCGAGCCGATGTCGCCCGACCGCCTCTTCGAACAGCATCAGACACGCGACCGCGTCCGTGGGGCGATGGCCCAGCTGCCCGCCCGCGAGCGACGGATTCTGGTGCTCTACTACTTTGCCGAGGCGACGATGAAGGAAATCGGGCAGCAGATCGGGGTGAACGAGTCGCGGGTTTCGCAGTTGCACGCCAGGGCCGTCCAGCGCTTGCGCCGGGTTCTGGAAGGGCACGAACAGCCCAAGAAGCCACGTCTCGTTGCGCAGAAGACCAACCGGCCGCGGCTCGTCGCCGGCGCTGGTCGCCCACGCACCATCGCCCGTCCCGCGCCCGTCGTCGAGGAACGTCGCGCTGTTGCGTAACCGACACGCACTCACTGTCTGAGCGTCGTCCGGCCGATACCGGACGACGCCACACACCGTTGCGTTAGTGCAGCGTCTCGCGCGCCAGCCGGACCAGATCGCGAAGTCTGAACGGCTTCGGGACCCAGCGGCACCCGCTCTCCTCGAGAAACCGTTCGGCCTCAGTGCCTGCGACGTCGCCCGTCACGAAAATCAGACGGCGCGCGATGTGGGGCATTTTCGCTGACACCTCCCGAAAGAACATCATCCCGTCGACCTTCGGCATCTTGAGGTCGCAGATGATCACGTCGTAGTGGCGCTCGCGGACTTTGCGGAGCGCTTCTTCGCCGTCCTGTGCCCGGTCTGGTTTGAACCCTTCGTCGGCGAGAGCGGCGGCAACGGCCTCGCCAAGGGCGGCCTCATCCTCGATGACGAGCGCGCGCGTGCCCTTGGGTACCGCCGGCAGCGCCTGTGCCGGCGTGTTCGATTCGGGACTGCGGACCGTTGTTCCGCTCACGGGCAACTCGAGCACGAAGGAAGCGCCGCGCTGTGGCGAGGACCGCACCGTGATCCGTCCGCCGTGCTCCTGGGCAATCGCATACGCGACCGTCAGCCCCAGCCCGGTGCCCTTGCCGACGACCTTCGTCGTGAAAAACGGGTCGAAGACTTTCGGCTGGACGTCCTCGGGCACACCCGGGCCGTCGTCGCTCACCTCGAGTAGGACAGCGTCGCGACTCGGATCCTGCCAGGAGCGCAAAACGAGCGTGCCCCGGCCGTGGGCCTCGAGCATCGCCTGTTCCGCATTGATCACGAGATTCAGCACGATCTGCTGAATCTGATGCGGGTCGACGAAGACCGGCGGCAAGCCGGCAGCCAGGGCTTCGACGATGACGACGTTCGCAGCGCGCTGCTCGTAGGCACGAAGCGCGAGTGTCTCGCGAACGACCTGATTGACGTCCACCGTCGTCCGGGTTGTGTGCCGGCGCCGCGCGAACGTCTGCAGGTTTCGAACAATCCTCGCCGCGCGCTCGGCCGCGTTGTGAATGGCGTCGAGGTCGCGTCGTGTTTGTTCGTCGAGACGTCTCCCCGCCAGGCGCTCGGCACACGCGAGGATGGTGGCGAGCGGATTGTTCAGTTCGTGGGCGACTCCAGACATCGTCTGGCCGAGCGCGGCGAGCTTCTCGGCTTGCGAGAGTTGAAGATAGAGATCGCGCGCCTGATCCTGCAGCTTCTTGCGCTCCGTGACGTCGCGCATCATCGCTTCGACGCGCAGCGTAGAGCTGGACCCGACTGGCTCGGCCCGTGCCGTTACCTCGACCCACATCGCGGCGCCATCCACCCGACGCACCCGGAGCAGGTAGTCGCGTGCGAACGAGTCCCGCGTGAGGTGCTGGATGAACTCGGCGCGCGCCTGCTCGTCGACGAACCGATCCTGATCGAGAGGGCGGATTTCGGCGGAGGGGGTCTCCTCGGGCCACCCGAAAATGAGCCGCAGGTGCGGATTGGCGGAAAGCGTGGCGGTCTCGGTCGGGCCGACCAGACCGATATACAACCCTTCCTGAAGGCCGTCGAACAGCCGCGCGAACGCGTCCTCGGCAAGAGCGACGTCTCGATCCGGCGGGAGGGAGCCAAAGCTCTTGGGCACGTTAGAAAAGCCGGCCAGACCGCGACGGTTCCACTCGCATTCGTCTAGGCCGGATCTTACCATCCGCTGTAGACTCGCTGGCAGACTCGCGCATCAGCGCGCGGGCGCAGATTCAGGCTCTTGTCATGGCACGTCTCCCCAGGATCTCAGAGATCGACGGCTCGTCGCTTGGTAACGGATTCTTCCTCTGCGCGCGCAAGGAGCGGCGCACCGGCCGGGGCGGGGTGTTCCTCGTGCTGCTGCTGCAGGATGCCTCGGGAGAGATCGACGCCAAGATCTTTCAGGATGTCGACACTGCGGACCCGCAGTTCGACGTTGGCGAGTTCGTCGCCGTTCAGGGCAAGGGCAATCTGTTCAACAACCGGCTCGAGCTGATCGTCGACAAGATCAGGCGCATCATCCCCGAAGACTCGAAGCTCGGCTTCCGCGAGGAAGACTGCATCCCGTGCTCGCCTCGTCCAATCGACGAGATGTGGGCCGAGCTCGATGGACGCCTGGCGTCTATTCAGAACCCGCACATTCGTGACCTGCTGCTCCGTGTCGTGGCTCGCTATGGCGATCGGCTGAAGATCTGGCCCGCGGCGCGACAGGTCCATCACGCTTACCGTAGCGGGCTCCTCGAGCACGTCCTCAAGATCATGGACACGGTCGTGTTTCTTGCGGGCAGCTACGGGCTCAGGACCGATCTCGTGATTGCCGGAGCGCTGCTGCACGACATCGGCAAGCTGGAAGAGCTGCGCTACCAGGTGGCGATCGACTACTCAGTCGAGGGCAACCTGGTGGGACATATCGTGATCGGCGCCGGCATGCTGCGAGACATGCTGCGCGAGATGCCAGAATTCCCACCCGAACTGGCACTCGAGATCGAACACCTGATCCTGTCGCACCACGGATCGAAGGAGATGGGATCGCCGGTCAAGCCGATGACAGCCGAAGCGCTGATCCTGGCGGCGGCCGACGATCTCGACGCGAAGCTCAACCAGGTGCGCCGTCATCTTGCCGACGATGCGACGAGCGGCCGATTCACGACCTACCATCGCTACCTCGACCGGGTCCTGTTGAAACCTTCCTGACCGTCGCCCGTCACGCGGATGGGGCGTCGGTGCCGTCGCTCCCCTGCTTCGGCCCCAGCGCAAACGTCATGGTCCCGTGACAGACGATGCGGCCGTTCACGCGTGCCGCGCCGCTCAAGACTCCCATCCGGCTGCGCAGGCGTTTCACCACCGCCTCGATTTCCACGGTGTCTCCGGGGTGAACCGGATGGCGATAGCGGACGCGTTCGATTCCCATGAAAAAGATCAGCTTCTCCCGGTTCTCCGGTTTCGCAAGAATCAGGATGGCGCCGACCTGGGCAATGGCTTCCGTGAGAATCGTGGGTGGCAGCACGGGCCGTTCGTTGACGCCGTGCCACAGGTAGCGCTCGTTGAGCGAGACATTTTTGATACCCACAATCCGTCGGTCCGGTTCGAAATCCTTGACGCGGTCGACCAGCAGGAATGGATACCTGTGCGGCAGGATGCGTTCAATCGCGGCGTAATCCAACGGAAGCTGTAAAGTCATTTCGCGGAAAGTATAATTCCAGCAGGTCCTGCCCCCGCCCGTTCATGAATCAGTCCTCTGCCGACATCGACCCGCCCGTCCTATCGGGCTCCGAACGCGACATCCTGCTCACCTTGTTCGACCTCGGTCGAAAGGTGACCTCGGTGATCGACCTCGACGAGCTGCTGCCGAGGATTCCAGAGCTGATTGGGCGTCTCATCCAGTTCGACGCGTTTGCAGTGTACTTCGTCAGCGCCAAACGCGGGGAGATTACGCTCGGCTATGCCGTCGGCTATCCGGAGAGTGTCCCCGGGATTCGGATGTCCACGACGGACGGCATCCTGGGACGCGTCGTGAGCACGCAGCAGCCGGTGGTGGTAGGCGACGTGGCGCTCGACCCCAGCTATGTGAGCGTCGTTCCCGACATGCAGTCCACGCTGGCAGTGCCCCTGATTCACAAGGCCAAGTCGATTGGGGTGCTGAACCTGCTCAGTCGCGAGGGCGGGCGCTACTCTGAGCGCGACGTCGATATCCTGCGCCAGTTTGCCGCGCACGTCGCGACGGCCCTGGTCAATGCACGCCTCTTTGCGCAGGAGCGCCACGATGCCGATGCGTTCGAGACGCTGGCGGAGATTGGACGTGAGGTCGCCGCGCTCCTCGACCTGGACGAACTGCTCTCGCGAATTGCGCAACTCGGCCGCAAGCTGGTGGACTACCGCACGTTCGGCATCCTGCTCCTGAACGAAGCCACGGCCGAGCTCGAAATGCGCGCGGCTGTGCAGTACGGCGAGAAAGTCGTGCTGCCCACCGTCAGGCTCGGCGAGGGGCTGGTGGGATACGCCGCACTTCATCGCGAGCCGGTGCTCGTGCCAGATGTCTCTCAGGATCCGCGCTACATCAAGGTGGTCGACGACGTTCGGTCTGAACTCGTCGTGCCCATGATGCTGAAGGACCGATGCATCGGTGTGTTCGATCTCGAGAGTCCCGAGCTGGACGCGTTTTCCAAAAGAGATGTCGAGATCCTGACGTTGCTGGCCAGCCAGGCCGCAGTGGCGATCGAGAACGCTCGGCTCTACGAAGAACTGTCGGCGAACGAGGCCAGACTCGAGCGCGAGCTGCGCTTCGCCAAGCGTGTGCAGGCCGCACTGCTACCTACACAGCTGCCCAAGAAGGTGCGGGGCATCGACCTGGCGGTCTCGTTTGCGCCTGCACGGGAGCTCGGTGGCGACTTCCACGACTTTCTGCTCCCCGACTCGAATACGCTCGTCGTGGCCGTCGGTGACGTCTCAGGTAAAGGCGTGCCGGCTGCCCTGTACAGCGTCTTCGCCGGCGAACTGGTCCGCGGCCGTACGTTCCGGCGCCGTTTTCAGCTCGCGCCGTCGTCTCCGGCCAACGTGCTCATGTCGATCAACAGCGTGCTGCACGAGCGCCAGCTCGAGGAGTACTACTGCACGCTCTGTTACGCCAGCTTCGACCTGAAGCGACGCATAGTGACGCTCGCAAATTCAGGTGTGCCGTATCCGGTGCGCGCCAGCGGCAGTGTGTGCGAGCTGATCGAGCTCCCTGGTGTGCCGCTCGGTTCGTTCTTTGGCGTGAGCTACGACGAAGTGGCGCTGCCGCTCAGCCCCGGCGACGTCTTCGTGTTCTGCTCGGACGGTGTGAACGAGGCGATGAACAGCGCGGGCGAGGAGTTCTCTTCGGCCCGGCTCCTGGATGTCGTGAGAGCGTCGGTCGGTGTGCCTGCGAAGGAAATTGTCGAACGCATTGCATCCGCTGTCGCAATGCACCGCGCGGGTTTTCCTCCCAACGACGACACCACCATCGTCGCCCTACGCATCACGCTCTGATCCCCGCGGCCGCGTCCGCCATCGTTATGTCGCGGCGCCCCTCGTCGATGAAACGAACGAGACAGGTCCAGGGCTGGATCGCCAACCCTGGACTGAGCGGGGGGAATCAACGCGGAAAATAAGGACAGGTAAAAGCGGGGCTGAGAGGAAGTGAGCCGCCAGCAACCGTGAAAAAACGGCGGGATGCGGCGATGCCAGCGCCTGCCTGTCGAGATTACGCACCCCGTTGGCGACTGACGGCTCGATATCCTCGGACTTCAAATCTCGTGCCGGTCGAGCCAGCGCCAGACTTGCGCTAAAAGCCGATCGATGCTGGTGCGGTGTCTTGATCAGAGGGCGGGATGTCTGGACGGACCTGCGCTCGCAGGACAGTCGACGCTCAGGCCTCGGCAGCGTGTCCGACGGTGGCTTCGCCCGGGGCGATTATTGTCGCCAACTGCGCCGCAAGAATCCGCGCGAGCGCCAACGTGTCCGCGGTCGGGCGACCTTGTTTCACTTCAGCGGCGAGCACACCGGTGCAGCCGGAGGCGGTGACCAGCGGAACCGCGATCGCGCCTGTCTGGTCGTCTCCCGCCGCGTTCATGCTTTGAGGCCGCACTGACCGGAAGGCGAGGGAGGTCACGTTATCGGCGCCAGCCTCCAGCGTGCCCAGCCGGCGGACGACACGGTCGGGGTAGCCGTGGGTGAGCATCGGCTGGAGAATCGATCCTCCCTGATCCGTAACCCACACGATGAGGCCGCTGGCATCGAGCAGTTCGGCTGCGCGTTTGAGCAGGGCCGGAATGTCGCGGCCGTCGATCACGCGCGCCAGATCGACGCAGAGTTCGGCCGCTTCAGGCAAGGTCGACGTCGCTGGCAGAACAGCCGGGGCCGGCTTTGGGCCTGCCGGTGGCGCCGCGGGCGCCACGACCACCGGGAGGGCGGGTGCCGGGGCGGCCGGCTGCGTCGTGGACACTTTCACCGGCGGCGGCAAATCGCGGAGCATCTGGGCCATGGTCGCCGCTGGCGACACTGTTGGCTTTGGTCGCCGACTGAGCACGACTGCCACCGTCGACAAGCAGAACATGATCGCGAGACCGGCGGCCGTCGTGGCCAGCCGCATCTGTGACAACCGGGCGATCGTGGCGTCGGCGGCCTCAGCGTCGGCGGTCCTGGCGTTGTCGAGTTCCGTCTGGAATCTCTGCGCCATATCGAGGCTGTCGGCGAACACCACGTCTGACGCCACCAACAACTGGTCGCTGACCGCACTCGCGCGGGCACGTTTGTCGGCGCTCATGAGATCGGTGAATGCCGTGGTCGCATTGTCGAGTGCGGAGCCAGACTCGAGCGCGCCGCTCCGGAGGCGCGCCAGTTCCGAGGCAATCTGATCGCCGAGCTCCGTGACGCGTCTGGTCCAGAACTGAGGGTTCTGTCCTTGCACGAGATAGGCGGTCTGCGCGGCCCGCAGATCGGCCAGTCTCACACTTAGCGCGCCAAGATCACGATCTCTGATGAGGAGAGAGGTTCGCTCGCCAGCGGACCAGTCTTCGAAGCGGACGTCCTGAACGACGATGGCGATGGCAACGAGGAGGGTGAGGGTCAACAGCAGACCGACGCCAGACTTCCTCATGCTGTGTGCTCCATCGGCCGATACTATAGCAGGACAGCTGCACTCAGCTCATCTGCTTTCTGCGATCTTCGAGCAGCGCTTCGCGCGCACACGATCGGCTCTGCCGCAACAGCCGGACCACCCACTGCCATACGCAGCCTCTGTGAGGCGAGTCAGCGCGGTCTGAGAATCGCGTAGTGCGGCAAGCCGGCGGCGCCCGTCTTCTTCAGCAGTTCCTTGGCCGGTGACGCGTCGGGATCATCTGCCTGAAACTTGATCCGGGTGTACTGGCTGAGTGCCTGCTTCACCGCGGGATCGGCCAGCGTCGTCTTATCCATCACCAGGCAGTTCTTGCACCACGTCGCCCAGAAATCGATCAGGACCATCGACCGATCGGTCCGCGCCTTCTGCAGCCCCTCTGCGATGGAGGAGTGCCAGCCCTGCTGGAGCTGTTCCTGCACGCTCGCCGATACGCTCTCCGGATCGACCCAGCGGTTCGAAAAGATCTCGTAGGCCAGGTATCCGTAGTACAGCGCCGTGCCGATGATGAACACGCCCATCACCTGCTTGACACGAACCATCCAGGCGCCGGGCTTCGGCAGAGAAGCGATACCGGCTCCGGCCAGCGGCCAGGGCAGTGCCATGCCGAGCCCGAGCACGAACGGCAGCGCGAGCGCCGCGGTCGTCCCGGCCGCATAGAGGCCGCTCGAGAAGACGACCACCTGAATGACGACTGGCGCGACGCACGCTCCGGCCAGCAGCGCCGCGACAGCGCCCATGCCGAAGGCGAGCATCATCGTGCCTCGGCTCTCTTGCTTGAATTGAATCTTGCTCGAGAGGCGCGAGAAGTCGATGCTGATCACATCGAACATCGCAAGGCCGAGTGCGACGAACAGGATCGCGATGGCCACGTTGAACCAGGGCGAGGCGTTGATCGTGCCAAAGGTGCCGGCGGTGAGAATGACGACGAGGCCCAGCACGCCGTAAACGAGCGCCATCGCGCCGCCATAGACGAGACCCAGCACAAATCCGCGGCCTCGCCGGCCGCCCTGCGCCCCCGCGCCGATGATCGCCAGGTTGATGGGAATCATCGGCAGGACACACGGCGTGAGGTTCAGCGCGAGGCCGCCGATGAAGACGATGGCGAGGATGGCCAGCGGACCACGTCCTTCGAACGCGCCCTTCGGCTTGACGCCTGCTTCGGCATCGTGGATGAACTGGAGGAACTCGGCGGTCGATCGGTAACCGCCGGCCGACCCGGCGATGTCGAATTGGTCGAAGAGTGCCAGGACGTCACCGGTCGGAGCGGCAGCCGTTGACGCCGATGCTGTCGCGCTCGGCTGCGCTGGCGTGCCGGTGATCGGCGGCGGCGGTGGCGGCAGGCCATGCCCGAATGCGATCCCCTCGAACAGAGTGGGCGTCTGCTTAGCCAGGGGCCGGCTGCTCGACCGCACAATCTCGATGGTCCAGCTCGTCTGCACGGTCTTCGGAGCGAGGCACGCGCTGTCGGTGCAGGCCTGGTACAGCAGCCGGGCCGGCAGCGCCAGCGGGCCCACCGCCACATCCGGTCCGAGGACGAATTGCACGCCGATCAGCAGGTCGCCCTCGAATACGTCCAGTGGCTCGCTGTAGCCGCGCACCGTCGCCGTCGTGGATTTCGGAAAGACCACTTCGCGTACGGTCACGCCAGGGACGGCAACGAAGGAAAGCGTGGTTGGAATCAGGGAGGGATCCCGTGGGGCGTTCGACTGCACGTGCAGCCCTTTGGGAATTTCGAGCTTCAGCAACGCGCGCACGGTTGAGCCTGCGTGCGCGGTCGGACCCTCGAGCAGTGCGGTCAGGGGAAATGGCTGAGCGCCCTGCGCCCAGAGGAGCGCACCGGCCACGAGGGCCAGAACGATAGTTGCGCCCGCGCGCAGGCCTCGTGCCGTCACGGTCGGGGCGCCTGCCCTACTTCACTTCTTTCAGAGGAATAACGTCGGCGCGCGGCAACATGCCGAACTCTTCGCCGAATTTTATTGGCGGAAGATCCTGGAACATGAAATCCCATTTCCATCGCTCTGACGGATTCGACGCCTGGAGCCAGTGTCGCGCCGACACCGGGCGATTGAATCCGACATCGCCGAGCGTCGTATACCCAGGGACCGTCAACGTTTGTGCGATGGCCGTGCGTATCGCCGATGAGGACTCATAGGTGACTGGCGCGCCCATGACGATGGCGAGCTTCGTGAGAATCTGCCAGTCCTCCACGGCGTCTCCTGGCGGCGTGATCACACGCGAGGCGGCTTGAACGTGGCCGGTCATGTTCGTGTACGTCGCGTCCTTCTCGAGGAAGGCCGAACCCGGAAGCACGATGTCGGCGGCCTGGGTGAGCGCCGTGTGCAGCACGCCCTGTACGATCAGCGTTTGAATCTTGCCGGCTTGCCGCGCGGCGACGATCCAGTCCACCTCACCGATCGAACCGTCTGGGCCCGGATCGATCACGTACAACACCTTCACCATGCCACCGGCGACGGCTTCCCGCATGCGCGAGATGTCCGCCGGCCCGCTCTCCGCGGGGACGTCGAAGCCGAGATCGCGCGCGCCGCGCACATTGGGGGCGTCGACCGCGGGTACCTTGAACTTCGTGTCGGTCGGTTGTGGCTTCGGGCGGTACCGCCAGGCGAAGCTCAAACCGCCACCCTGTCCCGCGAGCTCGCGCAGAATGAACATCTCCTCCAGGGAGGCATGCGCCGAGACGAAGAAGAACACGTTCGATGGCCCACCGGCGGCCTTCACGGCGTCGTTCACCGCCACAAGGGCGTCTGACCAGGAGGCCGCGTCGACCGAGTGCCCCTTCCGGATCGACGGCTGCAGGAGCCGCCGGTCGCTTTCAACCCAGTGGTAGTCAAAACGCCCGATGTCGCACATCCAGTAGCTGTTGACCTCGGGATTCAGGCGGGGCGTCATGCGAATGAGTTGTGCGCCCTTGGCCCATTCGGGCTTGGCCTTGATCCACGCCGTGGTGTTGCAGCCCTTTTCGCAGAGCGTGCAGATCGTGTCGACCGCGTGCGGGTTGTCCCAGGGCCGCGCTTTGAAACGATAGTCGCGCGTCGTGATGGCGCCGACGGGACAGACGTCCATCAGGTTGCCCGACAACAGCGACACGACGCCCTGCTCCTCGAATGTGGCGATCTCGCTGCCGTACCCGCGATTCGCGATGCCGATCTGGGCATCGCCATCGACCTCGCGCATGAACCGGACGCAGCGCGTGCACAGGATGCACCGGTTGCGGTTGAGCATCAGCGTTGGGCCAAAATCCACGTCCGCCCTGACGCCTTCGCCGTCGAACACACGACGCGGAAACTCCATGCGGCTGCGTTCGGGACCGAACGAGTATGAGAAGTCCTGGAGCGGACACTCGCCGCCCTTGTCGCAGACGGGGCAGTCGAGCGGGTGGTTGGCCAGCAGGAATTCGAACACGCTGGCCCGCGCGGCTTGCACGTCGGCCGAGTCGGTTACGACCGCCATGCCATCGGTGCAGATGGTGGAGCAGGAGGTCTGCAGCTTCGGCATCTTCTCGATTTTGACGATGCAAACGCGGCAGGACCCGTCGACCCCGAGACCCGGGTGATAGCAGTAGTACGGCACCGGGATGCCATGCCGGATCGCCGCCTCGAGCACGGTCTTCCCCTTCTCGACGGTGATCTCGCGGCCATCTATTGTGAGCTTGACGGTGTCCATAACAGGTGGATCATACCCTAAGGATTACGGCCAATCAGGCCTGGCTCGTCGCCCACTTTCCGGAAGGCGTCGAGGGCGGCGTGCAGCTCGGCGGTCGAGCGGTGTCGCCAGATAGGGGGCGGCGCGCGGGGGCTACCTGTCGCTGTCGAGATAGTCCTGGATGAGCACCTGAACGATGGCCGCCGTCGGCACCGCCAGCAGCGCCCCAACGACCCCGAGCAGTTCGGATCCGATCAGCAGGGAAGCGATGACGGTCACAGGGCTGACTCCGACCTGCCGCTGCATGACGCGCGGCACGAGCAGGTGGTTTTCCACGAACTGCTGGACGAGAAAGTAGATCGCCGTGAAGAGCGCCGTGTGCGGCGACACGGTCAGCGCGACGAGAATCGCCGGCACCGCCGCAAGAATAGGGCCGACGATGGGTATCAGCTCACCAACGCCGGCGAGCAGGGCGAGGACGTAGAAGTACGGCACGCCGAGCAGCCAGAGGCCCAGCGCCGCCGTGCTGCCGATGATGAACGAGAGCAGCAGCTGTCCGCCCAGCCAGGCGCTCACTTTCAGGGTGACGCTGTGCGTCAGGCGTGCGAGCTGTGCGCGCCGATCACGCGGGAAGAACCTGACGAAGGCGACTTGCAGCGCGTGGCCTTCGAGCAACAGGTAGTAGGGCAGCACGAGCAGCGTCACGATGACGGCAATGACGCCCATGACGCTCTGGACCGCGCCAAGCACTTTGACGAGAGCGACGGTTGAGGCACCGCTGCTGCGCAGCAGTTCGCTCCACGTATAGGTGTGTGCAATCAGCCCGCGACGCACCAGCTGCTCTTGCAGTTGATCGACGTAGCCGGGCAGGTTCTTGTAAAGCTCCCCCGTTTGGGCCACCAGGGGGGGTATCACGGCAAACAACAGGCCCGCAATCGCGCCGAGCAGGAGCACGTACAAGATTAGAATGGCGCCCCAGCGGGGCATCCGGCGGCCCGTCGCGTGCCGCTCGAGCCACCGCACGGCCGGACTGAAGCCGATGGCCAGCAAAGCGGAGACGTACAGCACGAGCAGCACGGCTCTGATCAGGTAGAGAATCGAGAGCGCGACGATCCCCAGCAGGGAGTAGAAGACGGCTATCGCGACAATCCGTCGGGCGTCGCTCACCGGGGCGTTCACTGTGAGACGAACTCGGCCGTGAACTCCGCCATGTCGTCGTAGATGGCGGTCAGATCGGCGGGGGATGCGAGAAAGACCAACCTGAAGAATCCCTGATCGGCGGGCATGCCAAACCCCGATCCGTACACGCACAGAATGCCCGTTTCTCGAAGCAGCCCCAGGATGTAATCCTGATCGGTCGTGCCGGGCGGCAATGTCACCTGGGGCATCGCGTAAAAGGCGGCACGTGGCATCACGCACCGCATTCCGGGCATCGCGGAAAGACGTTCCGTCGTCAACGCAGCGCGCACGCGTAGCTCGCGGGCGAAGTCCGCCTGATGGGAGCGGTCGCCGTTGAGGGCCGGTCCCACGGCGTACTGCATTGGACCAGCGCTGCAGAGGCGCCCGTCGGCCATCTTTCGTACCCCGGCCAGCACTTCGTCGAGCCGTCCCGTGCCGCCCACGACCAGCCATCCGGTGCGCCAGCCGGGCGCGAGGTACGCCTTCGACAGCGACGAGAACGAGATGATGGAGGCTTCCGGGTCGAGCGACCCGAGTAGCGGCGCCGGGCCGTCGAACGCCACGTCGCCATAAACTTCGTCAGCGAGAATCGTGAGGCCTGCCTCTTCGGCCACCGCGATCAGCGCCCGGCGGGTGCTCTCCGGGTAGACCGCGCCCGTCGGGTTGTTCGGATCGATGACCACGATTGCGCGCGTCGCCGCAGTGATGCGGCGCCGGATCTCGTCCACATCGGGGAGCCACTGGTTCTCCGAATTGGCGTGGTAGTACACCGCGCGTGCCCCGATCTTCGAGAGCACGGCCGTGTAGAGCGGGTACGTGGGTGTAGGCACCAGCACTTCGTCGCCAGGGTCGGCCAGCACGCTCAGCGCCAGTTCGATCCCCTCGGAGGTGCCTTGCGTGATGACGACCCGATCGGCCGAAACCGGCATGCCTCGCCGCGTGTATTCGGCCGCTACGGCTTCGCGCGCCGCCGGGATGCCCGCAGACGGCACGTAGCCGTTGTGTCCGTCGCGCAACGCACGCGCAACGGCTTCGATCAGGTGCGGCGGTGTCTTGAACCCGAACTGCACAGGGTCGCCGATGTTCAGGTAGCGCACCTGACGTCCGGTCGCCTCCACCTTCTTGGCTTCGGCCACAATATTGCGAATGGCGTAGCTGAAGGCGCTGACTCGGGGGGAGACGTGAACGGAGGTGCCAGTCGGCATTCCCTATCGTAACGTAGCCTCTGACAACGCAGAAATCTGCAGCCGCGGGGGCTAGAGTCGAGTGGGGACTAAAGATGTGGCGCCCTGTCGCCGACACTTCGACAAAGGAGGCTCCATGTCGAAATATGCAGTCGTCGCCGCCCTGGTCGTGACCGGGCTGGCCAGCGCACCGGCCGTGATCATGGCGCAGGGAGTGGGCCTCGGACCCCGGTTCAGCTTCGTGCGCGGGGATGTGCCGAGCGCCACGCCATCCGCCCGCTTTCTCGGCGGAACACTCCGCATGCAGACGTCGAAACACATGGTGCTCGAGGCCGCCCTCGATTACCGGGCGCAGACGAGCGAAGACCGCACCTCGCGCGTTCGTGAACGGCCTCTTCAGGGGTCGTTGCTCCTATTCCCGGTCCGGAAAGCCTTTGCGCCCTACGTGCTCGGCGGTTTCGGGCTGTATTCGCAGACTTTCGAGAACCTGGACGTGACCGGCAAGCCGGTGGCGAGCACGACCTCGCGCAAGACCGGGGCCCACATCGGCTTTGGCGCCGAGATCTTCCTGAGCCGCCACGCGTCTCTCTACGCCGATTACCGGCTGCGGTTCGTCCGGTTCGGCACGCCAGAACCAGCGTCGCAGCCGATTTCCGTGCCGGGCAGCTCTTTTATTCCCGGGCTCGACAACATCAAGCTGTCGCACAAGGGGTCCATGTGGGCCAGCGGCATGGCCTTCTACTTCTGACCGGACCAACGCGCCGCGTGTGACGCGCGGGTGGCGCATCGGCTGATGACATTCTCCTGATTTAGCCCCGTACACATGGAACTCGCGTCGCGCGTTGTGCTCCTTACCGGTGCCCGTCGCATCGGGCAGGTGATCGCCACTGAGCTGGCTTCGCGCCAGGCCGACATCGTTCTCGGTTATCGCAGTTCGTCGACCGAAGCGGAGGCCACGGCCGCCTCGGTGCGCGCGCTCGGACGTCGATGTGTCGCGGCCCAGGTCGACGTCTCGGACGCCAGCGCATGCACGGCGCTCGTCGCGCGGATCGAGCGTGAGTTCGGCCGGCTGGATGTGCTCATCAACATGGCGTCGCTTTATCAGCAGGTAGAGTACGACGTTCTCACGCAGGCCGACTGGCACCGGCAGCTGTCGGTCGACCTGCATGGGACGTTCGTGATGTCACAGGCCGCTGTGCCGCTCATGAAACGCAGCGGCGGCGGTCGCATCATCAATTTCACCGATTGGGTGGCGGCCAGCGGCAGGCCCCGCTACCGGGGTTATCTGCCGTATTACGTCGCCAAGGCGGGCGTGAAAGCGCTGACCGAGGCGCTGGCACTCGAGCTGGCCGGCGATCGAATTCTGGTGAACGCCATCGCCCCCGGTCCCATCCTGGCTCCCGACGGCTTGACCGCCAACGAGCTCGAGGTCGTGGCCAAGGCCACTCCGCTCGGCCAGTGGGGTGGCCCCATGGAAATCGCCAAGGCCGTGCTGGCACTGATCGACGCGGACTTCATCACGGGCGAGACCATCCGTGTC
Organism: Vicinamibacterales bacterium; assembly: GCA_039925145.1. GTDB lineage: Bacteria > Acidobacteriota > Vicinamibacteria > Vicinamibacterales > SCN-69-37 > JBDSZL01. The sequence goes on from JBDSZL010000061.1 coordinate 165,906, forward strand.
GACGGGGGACGTCACATCTCGTAGCTGGGTCGAGGCTGCGCGAGGCGCGGTGCAAGGGTTCGAGCTCGCGACGGCTGGCCGGGGGGCCTCGCCGAAGATCACCGCGTCGGCTGCATCCGTCCCGCATATCGCACTCGCCCGAACACGCCGTCCTGTTCACCGTTCGGCCCGGCGGTGAAGTACAGAGAGTCAGCGTCGCCCAGGCTGACGCCATTTCCGAACGCAAGTCCCCACAGACCGTGGATGACAACCGGCCGGCCGGCGTCGTCTCTCAGAAAATCTCGAAACGCACCCGTATCAGCATCGAACGCGGCGATCGTGCCGTCGCCGAAGTTGCCGACAAGGAGCGCCCCTCCGAATGGGCCGAAGTCTCGGGGCGCCAAGGCGAGTCCCCATGGGGCGTTCAAGCCCGCAGCCGCGCCGAACGTCCGCACGATGTGACCCTCGAGGTCGTAGGCGACGACGCGCCCGGCCCCGGGCCCCGCGATGCTGCGCGCGGGTTCCTCTGCGTTGGCATCGAGGCGCGCGTAAGCCACGTACAGGCGTTCGCCGAGCAGCTGGATGTTGTAGGGGCTGAAGTCCGGTGGCATGTCAGCGGGGCGTCCGAAGGCCGCCCGGTTGGTGATGTCGCACCACTGACTGTCCAGCACGCGAATCAGGCCATTCTGAAAATCCGCGACATACAAGTGGTTGCCCCCCAACGGCTGGGCGGACATGGCTACGCCGGTGAACGCGGGAAGGTGCGGAAGATCGCGGACCTGATCTCTGCCGCGATCGGAGTAGTCCTTCACGACCACAGCCCGTTCCAGGCTCTCGACCGTACTCGCACGCCACGCGTTGATCGTTCCGTCGGTTGTCACGAAGACGAACTTCGCCGATCCGGTAATGACGCCGAGCGGCACGGGTGAGCCGCTCGTGAGCGTGCTGGCAGGGCCGGTGACTGGAAACTCCATCGGCTGGCCGCTGAAGTCACTGGCGATGTTGTAGACCTGACCCGTCACGTTCGCGAGGCCGTCTTCGTACGAGATCAGCGGACCGTCCAGGTAAACGATCTTCAATCCGTCCTGGCGCAGCGGCATGCCGGCGACGTCACCGACGAACGTGGACGTGCTGAGGTTGCCAGCGTTGCTGATCCAGAAATGCCCCCCGGCACCCGGCGGCCGAAGGGCGAGTCCCCAGGCGTTGATCAGATGCGGGTCGACGAGTCCGCCCTCCGCGATGGCGACGCGATTCGCAACGAGCGTCCGGCGCGCATACACATTGGGATACACGGGCGAACAGGCCCCCATGCCCACCGCGAGCGCGCCCAGTGCCGCGACGGCAACACCGCGGCTGATTGCAGATTGAGAGAGTGACCAGTGAAGCGTCATCGCATCTTCACTGTAGAGAGCTTGTGTGACGTTGACGTGACACGCGACCGCCGCACGGATGCGGTGGGCGTTGCACGTTTGTGATGACCTTTTAACGCGCCCGCAACCGGCACGTCACGACCGGTCGGTACCTTCGCTTCGGTTCATCAACGAACCAGTAACCGCGGAGGACGTAATCACTATGACCATTGCCAGCAAGACTCTCGCACTCGGGGCGCTCACCGGCCTCATCGTCTCTATCGGAGGGCCTGTTCCATTTGCCCAGAGTTCCAGTCCCAGCAGCTCACAGACGCCGTATCTGCTGCCGGCGCTGCCGGCCGTGACGACCGCGTCACTCCTCAGCGTGGGCGATCTTGCCGGCGGTTACCGCATGGTGGGACTCCCCGACGGGCTCGGCGCATTCGATAACGGCGACGGCACGTTCACAGTGCTCATGAACCATGAGCTCGGCAATACCGCAGGCGTCGTCCGCGCCCACGGAGGCAAGGGGGCGTTCGTCTCGAAATGGACAGTCGACAAGGCGACACTGACGGTCATCTCCGGCACCGATCTGATGCATCAGGTCTACCTCTGGGACGCCGTCAACCAGCGGTCCAGTGCAGTTCCGGCACCGTTTGCCTTCCAGCGGTTCTGCTCGGCGGATCTGCCTGCGGTGTCGGCTTTCTACAACGCGCAGACCGGGCTCGGCACGCGCGAGCGCGTCTACATGCACGGCGAGGAGGGCGGCGCAACCGGCTATCAAGTCGCGAGCGTCGTCACCGGCGATGATGCCGGGAAGAGCTACGTGCTCGGGAAGTTCAATCTGAGCACGAATGGCTCGGGGCTGACAGCCGTCGGCGCATGGGAGAACGCTCTGGCCAATCCTCATGCGCAGGACAAGACCGTGGTCATCGGCAACAACGACGGCGGCACGGGCATCATGAGCAACGCGCTCGCGGTCTATGTCGGGACCAAACAGGCGACGGGCAGCGAAATCGAGAAGGCCGGATTGATGAACGGCACGCTGAAGTTCGTGAGCGTGACAGGCAATCCGATCGAGATCGTCAATTCGACCACGCGCGTCACGAACATCGCGAACGGCACTCGGTTCAGTTTGAGCGACACGACCTCTACGACCTTCTCGAGGCCGGAAGACGGCGCATGGGATCCGGCGCAGCCGAATCAGTATTACTTCGTGACAACGGACAGGCTCGATACGGTCGCCGACGGTGTGGGCGCGCAGATTGGCCAGACACGCCTTTGGAGGCTCACCTTCGACAGCATCTCGAATCCGGAGCTTGGAGGAATTATCGAACTGCTCATAGACGGCCGCGTGGTCAACGGCCAGAAGGTCAACATGTTCGACAACATCGCGATCAACGGGCGAACTGGCCAGATCGTCCTGACCGAAGATGTCGGCAACGCCGCCCACAATGGAAAGGTGTGGCTCTACGATCCCTCGACGGATGAGCTCGTCCAGATTGCGAGGCACGACTCCGCCCGCTTCGGAGACATCGGCGTGGCCGCTTCGGCGCCGTTCAATCAGGATGAAGAGAGTTCCGGCGTCATCGACGTGTCGTCGATCCTCGGCGCCGGGACCTACCTGCTGGTTGACCAGGCCCACTACCCGACCGGCGTCAGCGAGACTGTCGAAGGTGGGCAGCTACTGGCCATCCGCGTGCCTCTGCCCGTGGCATCGGGTAAGGAGCAGTGCAAAGGAAATTCGTGGCAGGACGTGTTCCGCGCGAACGGTTCGATATTCAAGAATCAGGGTGACTGCATTCAGTTCGTGAACACCGGCAAGTAGATACGACGGCGCACAGGTCGACGGCACGAAGACGGAATCTCTTCGTGCCGTCGCATTTCCAATCTGCTTTGAGGTCCGCCGAAGGAGCTTGACGACCAGACTGGTGGACGCGGGTTCGCCCTGCGTGCCCGGCCCGTGGCGATCAGCCGTGTTAACATCCGCCCCTCCCGAGAGGCGCCGCCGCATGGAGGAGTGATGACACGTTCCAGATCGATCGGGCTTGCGATTGCGCTTGCGGCGACGACGCTTGCAGGACGGCCCGCCGCGCAGTCGGCAGACCAGGCGACGTTTCGAGCGCTGTTTCGCCAGCTGGTGGAAATCAACACCACGCTCTCCTCTGGCAGTTGCACCGACGCGGTCAAGGCGATGGCGGCGCGGCTGCAGTCGGCTGGTCTGCCGGCTGACGACATCCACATCATCATTCCTCCCAGGTTTCCCGCGCAGGGGAACCTCATCGCGACATTACGCGGCAGTGACGCGGGCGCCAAGGCCATCCTGCTGCTCGCGCACGTCGACGTCGTCGAGGCCAATCGAGCCGATTGGCAGCGCGATCCGTTCACGCTCGTGGAAGAGGGCGGCTACTTCTATGGGCGCGGGACGGCAGACGACAAGTCGATGGCGGCCATCTTCGTCGACGTGGTGGAACGGTTCCGGAGGTCGGGATATCAGCCGGCGCGCCCCATCAAGCTCGCGCTGACCTGCGGCGAAGAGACGCCGTACACGTTCAACGGCGTCGAGTATCTAGTGGCCAACCATCGCGACTTGATCGACGCGGCCTTTGCGCTGAACGAGGGCGGCGGCGGACGTCTCGACCCGAGCGGTCGGCGACTCTACCACGGGGTCGAGGCGGGCGAGAAGGTGTATCAGGATATCCGGCTCGAAGTGACCAATCCTGGCGGGCACTCGTCGCGACCGACGGCCGACAACGCGATCTACCGGCTGTCTGTGGCGCTGGGCAAAGTGGCGGCGTACACGTTTCCCCTCGAGTTCAACGAGACGACCCGCACCTTCCTCGATCGGATGTCGCGGATCGAAACAGGGCAGACCGCGCGCGACATGCAGGCCGTTCTCACCTCGCCTCCCGATTCCGCCGCCGTCGCACGGTTGCGAGCCGATCCCAACTACAACCCCATGTTGGGCACGACGTGTGTCGCGACGATGTTCGAGGCTGGCCATGCGCCGAACGCGCTGCCGCAGCGCGCCCGGGCCAACGTGAACTGCCGGATCTTTCCCGGCCGCACGCAGGAGGAAATCCGGCAGACGTTGATCCGCGTGGTTGGCGATTCCGGCGTCGCGGTGACCTTCGTGGATCCTCCCGAGCGGGTTTCGCCTCCGCCCTCGCTGACCCGTGAAATTCTTGCGCCGATCGAGGCGCTCAGCGAGCGCATCTGGCCCGGCGTACCTGTCTTGCCGACCATGTTGTGGGGTGCCACCGATGGGCGCTTCCTGACTCCGGCCGGCATTCCGACGTACGGCATCAGCGGCTTGTTCGCCGATCCGGCGACGACGAACGCTCATGGATTGAATGAACGCGTCGGAGTTCAGGCGTTGTACGAAGCGCGCGAGTTTCTCGAGCAGCTCATCCGTACGTATGCGGGGGGCCACTAGCGCTTCACTGTTCGCTGACCATCGCGCCGGTTCAGACACGCGGTCAGCGGCTCGCGGTCAGTCGCGACTGTACGAAGGCGCCGCGGCCGACTCGGACCCTACTGTGATCGTGACCTGCGCACGTCCCTGATGCGGCTCGCTGCCTGCGAGCAAGGTGATGACGTGCTGCCCGGGCGGAAGCTGTAGTTGCCCCAGCCGACCCCGCAGAACGGGCTGAGTGTCGGACGAGGTGTGCCACGTGAGTTGTTCCCATTCGGGACGACTCTCTTCGCGCCAGAAACCCTGACCCTGAAACGGCACGGGTTCACCGCTCGCGAAGTGCGCGCCGTCCAGAGGCTGCAGGATCAAGGCCACACATCCCTTCCGGGGCAGCGTGAACCGCGCGCTCTCTACGATCGTCGTGTTGATGCCGTCGGTGGCGACCAGCGCAAACACACAGCGTTCGCCGCCGGGCAGCTGATCGAAATCGACGGCGAGTGAAAACTCCTGCGTCGCGACGCTCAGCCGGCTCCAGCTCCGGCCATCGTCCCAGCTGTACCGGACGAAGAACTCCACCGGCAGTCCATTCGGATGGTCCCCGGTCCACGTCAGAGTCTGCATCCCCGTCAGCTGGCGGCCCGGCTCCCACGACCACCGCGCACGCGGCGGTGCGTCGCTGCGGGCAATCTCGTGAACCGGCTGTCCACGGTAGCTGAAGACGATGCGCCTGGCGCGTGGGTGGAAGGGAACGAAACCGCGCACGGATTGTCTCGGCTTGACGCGGGCGCCCTCCATGCACAACTCGGCGAGCCGCAGCGGATAACTGCCCAGTGCGCCGCCCTGGTCGTCGAACACCTCGGCGCGCAGAGGGCTGTCGCCATCGCTGTCGCTCCAGGGAGGCGTCTCGGTGAGGTATCCCAGGCGCAGAGTCAACTGACGGTCTGCCTGCAGCCGGCCGATCACGCGGAGGTATTGCGGGGTGTGTTCTGCCATGGTCAGATCTTCAGGAAATCCATCAACTTGTGCCACAGGACAATTGAAGTCCAGCGGTTTTGACCGCCGCAATAGCTCATCAAGTCGCCCGCGCCGCCCTCGCCCTGTTGAAAGGTCGCAACGGGCATGGCGAAGAGATCGATGCCGGTCTCTTCGATGTACCGCGGCAGGCTCGCGTCGACGTTCTCTGGAAAAGCGATCCCGGAGTCGGCGCACCCCGCGTGGCCGAATCCATACACGTGCGCGAGCTCGTGCGCAAATGTTGCAGGCAGGCCGGCCTGACATGCCATGGCGAAGTAGTCATGCTTGCCGTTACCAGGCCGGGCGATGCCATTGAGTTTGAGCGCCGGCATGTTCGCCTGTTGAGCCGCGACGATGCCGCACCAGGCGAAGTTCCAGGGACCGGCCGTATCCTCCGCAATCGTATCGAGGTCTTCGAGGACGAAGTCCCAGCCGCCTTCCGTGGTCAGATCCTGCTTCGTTCCCAGTACCGGGCCCCCGGGCGGCAGGAAGATCTCGAACCCGTCGTCGGGAATCGGGAACCGCCCACGCGCGCCGGCGAGGGCCGTGGAGAAATCGGCCGCCGAGGGAGCGGGCAAGCCGCGAAAGTCGTCGCGCAGCAACACGCTGACGATTCTCGAGTGGTTCGTCCTCTCGAACGTCACGTTCAGCGACTTCACATCGTTGGTGTGCGGCCCAGGCAGCACGCCATGCGGCGGATTGGCCAGCCACACGCGCATGTCGAGCCGAATCGATCCTGAGAGGTGCTCGATGGGCAGGATGAAATTGAGAGACACCGCCGGGGTTTCGCGGCCTGCGGGTTGGAAGTAGAACCGGCTGGTGATCACCGCGGGCGTGGGTGACACTACGGCCAGCTGCTGGTTGCCGCGCCAGAGCGTCACCGAGCCCGTCACTCCGGGTAGTTCGCCGGATTGGCCTGTGTAGCTGAACAGGTTCAGGCCGTTGGTCAGATACAACCGCACCATCGTCCTGCGGCTGGCGGCGAGACGCACGGTGTTGTCCAGCCGCTGGATGGCTTGCGTGACTTCGAGCTGGTTGATCCTCAGGTCCGGTTGTCGGGTGACGGTGAGCGTGTGCGTGCGTTGGGCCGGACCGCACCGTCCCGTGGTGAGCAGACGGACCGTCAGATCCAGCGGCCCGGCAGGCGTGGCGGGCGTCGCGACGAGTGCCGGAGTTCGAAAAGTGACGGTGTGCACGCCACCCGGCAGGATCGGCGATTGGAAGAGCTGAACACCCGCGGGGTTGGTGATGGTGACCCCGCTGAGCACGCTGCCCGCGTCGGTGACCTCGTAGAAGATGCTGACGTCGCTCTCGGGTTCCGCGCTCGTGTCTCCCTGCACGCCGTTGACCCACAGGCTGAGGATCTGGGGCACGCCGCCGGTGAACTCCGGCAGGGTGTCGCCAAGCCGGTAGATATCGAAGTCCTTGCCACAGCGCTGCAGGCGTTGTTCGAAGATGCTGAGCCGGATCTTGCCGGGCGCAGCCCCGGCAGGCACGTTCACACGGATCAGCGTGTCGCTCCATTGCACCGCGGCGACCGGCTGCACCACACCAGGAAACACCACGAGACCCGATGCCCCGAAGTGCTCTCCGCTGAGAGTCAGCAATTCACCGCCGCAAGCATCCGCGCTATCCAGACTTCTGATGACGTAGAAGGGTAGCCGCTGCTTGATCAGGCTCACCTCGACCATCGCGCCCACGAGACAGCGCTCCCGATCGGACGGCGGCAGGTTCACAGGCGTTCTGAAGCGCGCCACGATGTCGACGACCGTCGGGCTTGCCCCTATCCCCGGCACCAGTTTCTTGCCCGGCACGTTGCCCCAGTCGGGACCGCCGGGGACACCTGGCCGCTTTCCCCCGGGGACGCCCGGGATGCCGGGCACACCAGGCAGACCAGGCACGCCGCCGCCCATCATCATGCGCATCGGAGCCGGGGTGCCCGCGCGGGCGGCCGCGTAGAGCAGATCGACATAAGGCCTCGACCATACGGCCGCGGCAAGGCCATCCAGCATCTGCTGTGTCTCGGCCTGCGTGGTCCCCACGTGCACGGCCGCCAGGGCGATGGGCAGCAGGCCGTCCGGGTTGACGACACCTGGCTCTGCTGGCTGGTGGAGGTCGGGCGACGAATCGTCCAGCGTTTGGAGCGGCTCGTCGTCGTCGGCGGCATAAGTCCAACCCAGCAGGTTGGCCCGCAGGCGTGCGGCCGCGGTGGGATCGCCGCGTAGGGCCGCCGTCGCGTCCGTCGCCAGACCCGCCGCCCATTCCAACGGGGCGAGCGCATCTTCGAGGATGGCGGCCGCCTGTTCGGGGAGATCGCCGCGCGCGATGAAATCCAGAACGTGATGCCGCAGTAGAACAGCGGCGTCGTGATTCACCAGAGCCGGAGCGATCGCGGGGACGTAGGCCGGCGTCAGTTTGCCGACATCGGCGATCGCCAGGGTCAACGCAATCGGTTTGCCGGGCTCGACGTCGACGGAGGTGTCGGAGAGCTCGGCCTCGGTGCCGTCGAACACCGAGACGCGAATGCGCAGACGCCAGTCGGCGCCGGCGGCCTTGGAGACAGGCAGCGTCAGCGCGAACTGTCCGTCGGCCGCCGAATATGTTTCGGCGACGAGCGCACCGTTCTCGGCGGACCGCGCGCGCACGAGCAGCACGGGCAGTTCGCCAGCTTCCGAGGAAATGAGCAATCCCGTGATTCGCGACGGCATGCAGACAGGAATCATCAGCGACTCCGATTTGAAGAAAGAGCCATCCTACCGCCGTTTGCCCCTGTGCGGATCTCGGCAATTATGAAGATAAGAGGCTCACCTGACCGACCTGCCCCATCCGAAGCATGCCCGCACGGATCACGACATTCTTGCCGTGATCCGCGAACGATGGAGTCCTCGTGCGTTCGACCCGGCGGCCGACATTTCTGACGCCGAGCTCCACCGGTTGTTCGAAGCCGCACGATGGGCGCCCTCTTCCTTGAACGAACAGCCGTGGCGTTTTCTGGTGGCGCGACGCGCACGGTCGGGCGCGGCATTCGCCGCACTGCTGCACGCGTTGACCCTTCGCAACCAGGAATGGGCCAGGGCCGCGCCTCTTCTCGTGCTCGTCGTCGTTCGATCCACGCTCGAACGAACGGGTCAGGTGAATACGCACGCGTGGTATGACGCGGGGCAGGCCGTCGCGTTTCTGACGCTGCAGGCCACGGCGGGTGGGCTCGCCAGCCGGCAGATGCAGGGATTCGATCCCGCGCGTGCCCGGGAGGCGTGTCGCGTTCCCGAGCCGTTCGAACCGGCCGTGGTGCTGGCGCTGGGACGCGTGGGCGATCCGGCGGCGCTCGCCACCGACGCGCATCGCGCGGCCGAACTGCAGCCGCGGCAGCGGCGGCCGATTGCTGACTTCGTGTTCGACGAAGAATGGGGCCGCCCACTCGCCCGATGAAATGGCGTCAGCTGTTGGCGATCGCGAGAATCCGCCCGAGCGTCTGACGGGCCGACGCCACGGGCAGGTTCGACACGTAAACGTGCTTGACCCCGGAGTGCCGCAGCGCGCGTATCGTGCGGGCGCAGACGGTCTCCGCGGAGGCGCCTTCGGCGAACTCGCGCGTCAGGGCCTCGGTGGGTACCGGCAGGAACTGTTTCAGGATGTTGAGCGTTCTGGCATTCGCGCTGCGGTAGTAGAACACGCCGAATACGCCAGGAGCGGTCACGTGCCGTCGTTCGCGCTCGGCCATGAACGCGTCGACCGCGCGCATGTCGTGGTGCGAGACCACCTGCGTCAGAAAGTACTCGGCATGAAAGTGATCGTCAGAGAGAAAGCCAACTTGTGCCGCAGCGTCCCCATGCGGGTTCGCCCAGCCACCCAACAGCAGCTCCGGTACGTGCCGCTGCAGTAACAGGCGCAACTCCCAGGCGTGATTCACGCAGCGGGCCGGTCCAACGGTCCGGTCGCCGCCGAGCACGACCAACGACCGGAACCCCTCGTGAAGCGCCTGCTCCGCATAGGTCAGGCAGAACTCGAGCGGATGTTTGGTGGTGAGGAACGGCACCACATGATCGCGCGGCACGTCGGCGCCGAGATTGATCACCAGGTGCCGCAGGTTGTGTTCCTCTCGCGCACCCACGGCGCTGTCGGTGAGAAATACGAACCTCTCCGCCCCAACGAGTCCCTTTACCGCATGATAGGTGTCGATCCACGCATCGCGGCCGGCGGCCGCATCGAGTTCGGCGCGCGGCGGCCGCAACTCCACGGACATGACGGACGTGTCGTGCAGTGCGTTGAGGAGACCCCCGGGCATCGGGCCAGTATATCGACGCCAGCGCCCAACGGCGCCCCTGCGCGAGCCGCTTGTGCGCGCCTCCCTGGGGGTGGCTGCACCACGGCCGTTGCCGGTTCTCCCGTAACATGATGCCGACGTGGCCACAGCTCTGGCATCGCTCATGTCGCTTCAGGCGGCGCGACTGACGTCGCACCGGTCGCCCATCGACCGCCTCACGAGGCTCGAGGCGTTTCTCGGGAAGGGCTGCCCGCGTCTGCACATCAAACGCGACGACTTGCTCGGCTTCGGCGGTGGCGGCAACAAGGTGCGCAAGCTCGACGTGCTCGTGAGCGACGCTCTTCGTGCCGGCGCAGACACGTTGATCACCTGCGGGGCACAGCAATCGAATCACGCGCGCGTGACGGCCGCGGCTGGGTCGGTCTCGGGGCTGCGCGTGATTCTCGTGCTCAACGGCGATCGACCCGAACGGCCCACAGGCAATCTCAAACTCGACGCACTCTTCGGCGCGGAGGTGCACCTCGTCGCCAGCCGTCAGTTGCGAGATGCGGCCATGGAGGCGGTCGCCGCCGATGTGCGGGCGGCCGATGGCACACCCTACGTCATCCCGGTGGGCGGGTCGACCGCGCTTGGCGCCATGGGATTTGCGCGAGGCGTGGCGGAAGTCAGCGCCGCCGGTCTCCGCCCGCGCCTCATTGTTCATGCCTCCTCGTCCGGCGGAACACAGGCGGGACTTATCGCGGGCTGCGCGCTGCTCGGCTTGGACAGCCAGGTGGTGGGCGTCAGCGCCGACGAGCCGAGCGGCGCGCTTACGGCCCGAGTGTCCGTTCTGCTGGACGAGATCGCGTCGCGATTGGGTGCGCGGCGCGACAGCATAGCCGGCCCTCATCCCATTGACGTGGACGACCGGCATGTCGGCGAGGGGTACGGAATCTCGACCGCGGAGGCCCAGGAGGCCACACTCCTGCTGGCTCGCCGCGAAGGCATCATTCTCGACCCGGTGTACACGGCCAAGGCCATGGCCGGCTTGATTGCCCGAATTCGCTCGGGATCGATTCCGCCAGACGCAGATGTGCTGTTCTGGCATACGGGAGGACTGCATGACCAATAGCGTGGCGGGACCGTCACTCACATTTCTCGGCGCCGCGAGAACGGTCACGGGATCGAAGCACCTGCTTCATGTCGACGGGCAGCACATCCTCGTTGACTGCGGTCTCTTTCAGGGATTGAAGTCGCTGCGTGAACGAAACTGGCAGGCCTTGCCGCTTCGGGCTGACACGATCGATGCGGTCGTCCTCACGCACGCGCATCTCGATCACTGCGGCTATCTGCCGCGACTGGTCAGTCAGGGGTTTCGCGGGCGGGTCTTCTGCACACCCGCGACCGCCGAGCTGACGCGCATCGTTCTCGCTGACGCCGCGCACCTGCAGGAAGAAGACGCGGAGCGCGCGAACCGCAAGGGCTATACGCGCCATCAGCCCGCCCTCCCGCTCTTCACCACGCGTGACGCGGAACGGGCCATGGCCCTGCTCCAGCCGCTTGGATACGACCGCCCGATGTCCGTTGTGCCCGGACTCACCGCGGAATTCATCGACGCGGGTCACCTGCTCGGATCTGGTTACGCCCGCATCCGTGTGCAGTCGTCAGGCAAGATTCTCCTGTTCGGCGGCGACCTTGGCCGCTACTCACGTCCCGTGCTGCCCGATCCCAGCCCGGTTGCGGAGGCCGACGTCCTGCTGGTGGAGTCCACCTATGGCAACCGCGTCCACGAGCCAGACGACGACGGCGCGAGGCTCGCCGCAATCATCACGGAGACAGCCGCGCGGGGCGGCAAGCTGATCATTCCGGCATTCGCCCTCGGGCGCATCGAGGAAGTGCTGTACTGGATTGGCCGACTCGAAGACGAGCGGCGCATCCCGGCACTGCCTGTGTACGTCGACAGCCCCATGGCGGCGGCTGTGCTGGACCTGTATCGCAAGCGCCTTCATGAGCTCGATCCTGAGATCAGCCACGCCGCGACCCCATCCAGCAGGCGGCGTGTGGCCGCGAACAAGGTGTGCGCCTTCTGCACCCAGAAGCTGAAGGTCGTCGCCACGATTCAGGAATCGCGCGCCGTCCAGGCTTCCCACGAGCCCGCGATCGTCGTGTCGTCGAGCGGCATGGCGACTGGGGGGCGCGTGCTCCACCACCTCGAAAGCGGGCTGCCCGATGCCCGCAACACCGTGCTGTTCGTCGGCTACCAGGCCGCTGGGACGCGTGGGCGCCTGCTACGCGACGGCGCCATGATGACGCGCATCCATGGCCATGACGTGCCCGTGGCCGCGCGCATCGAGGGCATCGACTCGATGTCCGCGCACGCCGACTCGAACGAGATTATGCGGTGGCTCGGCGGGTTCACGCGTCCGCCAGGGTTGACGTGTCTGGTGCACGGCGAGCCAGAACCGATGGACGCCCTCAAGGCCCGGATCGAGCAGCAGCTGGGCTGGACCGTCCGCACGCCAGGACATCAGGAGAGAATAGACCTGTAGAACAAGGCGGGACTGGACGGACGCAGAATGACTCGTCGCTATCTTCTCGAACAGGTCGATGACGCGGCCGTCGTGCAGTACTACGCCGACGGCTTCGTGGCGCTGCCGGTGGAGCAGAAAATTCTCGCCTGGCACTTGTATCAGGCCGCTCTCGCCGGGCGCGATATCTACTACGACCAGCGCTATCGCCACTCGCTCGAGATGCGGGAACTGCTCGAGCAGGTCCTGACGACATGCCCGACCGACACGGCCGAGGTGGCAGCCATCGTTGCCGAGGTCCGTCGATACACGAAGCTGTTCTGGATCAACTCCGGTCCGCACAATACGTTGACCGCGCGCAAGTTCGTGCTGCGCTGCTCGCCCGCGGACCTGGCACTCGTCGTTGATCGGGCGGCCGCGCACGGTGGGCGGTTTCCCCTGCGCGACGATGAATCGATCGCGTCGCTCCTCAGCCGACTGCGTGGTGCGTTCTTCGATCCCGATGTCGATCCCCTGGTCACGAGCAAGACGCCCGAGGGGGGCGTCGATATCCTGCGCGCCAGCGCCAACAACTTCTATTCCGGAGTCTCCATGTCAGACATGGAGACCTTCGACGAGCGGCATGGCCTGAATGCGCGCCTGGTCAACGACGGCGGCACATTGGTCGAGCAGGTGTATCGGGCGAGCGGCATCTACGGCGAGCACATCACGCGAATCGTGCGGCACCTGCGATCGGCGCTCGCCTATGCGTCGCCACGTCTGCCCAAGTCCCTCGAGGCCCTGATCCGTTTCTACGAGTCAGGAGAGGACGAGGACCGGGTGGCGTACGACATCGCATGGGTGGAAGACGACACCTCGCCGGTCGACACGATTAATGGATTCGTCGAGAACTATCTCGACGCTCGAGGAGTCAAGGGTGCGTGGGAGGGCATGGTCTTCTACGTGAACGAGGCGAAGACGGCTGGGCTCACTCGGCTGGCGCACGACGCCCCCTGGTTCGAGGCACGCATGCCGTGGGATGCCAGATGGCGTCGCCGTGAGGTGATCGGGGTCACCGCGCGGGCGATCGACGTGATCGTCGAGACCGGTGACGCCGGTCCGGTCACGCCCATCGGCATCAACCTGCCCAACGACCAGCAGATTCGGGAGAGGTACGGCAGCAGGTCTGTGTCGCTCGCCAACATCGCGGAAGCGTACGAGCACGCCCTGCCCACGGCCTTCCGTCGCGAGTTCTGCTGGTCGGACGAGGAAAGCGGTCGCGCGGAGCGCTGGGCGGCGCTGGCTCTGGAAGTGACCACCGCGATCCATGAAGTGCTCGGCCATGGGTCCGGACTGGTGGCCGATCATCTCGAAGGGCAGCCACAGCTGGTCCTGAAGGAGCAGTACTCATCGCTCGAGGAAGCGCGCGCCGACCTGGTGGGTTTGTACTTCGTGAGCGAGCCAAGGCTGGCTGAAATTGGCCTCTTGCCAGCAGAACATCAGCCGGAGATCGTGGTCGCCGCCTACGAGGCCTACGCCCGCAACGCGCTCGTTCAGTTGCGGCGTGTGCGGCAGGGCACGACGCTCGAAGAGGACCATATGCGCAACAGGCAGATGGTGGTGCATTGGCTGAGGGCGCACACATCGGCCATCGACGCACGACAGCGCGATGGGCAGAGTTTCTATGTCGTGGTCGATGTGGACGAGTTTCGCGAGGGCGTGGGGCGCCTGCTCGCCGACGTGCAACGCATCAAGTCAGAAGGCGATTACCGCGCCGCCAAGGACCTGTTCGATCTCTACGGCACGTACTTCGACGCAGGTCTGCGCGACGAAATCGTCGGCCGCGTCGACCGGCTGAACCTGCCTTCCTACACCGGCTTCGTACAGCCCCGATTGACACCTCGAGTTGACGCCTCTGGGCACATCGTCGATGTCGAGATTTCGTATCCACAGGACCTCGAGCAGCAGATGCTCGAGTATTCAGGGAAGCTGCCGCAAGCGGCGGCCTTGTAAAGCAACGGACTCATGCGACTTGCGCGCCGGCCTCTCGCGTGTCTGTTGTTGCTGGCGTGGCTGGGTGCGTGTGCCCCCCGGCCACCGGCGTCCTGGCTGGGAGCGCCCACGGCCATTGCGCCGGGCGTCGAGCTGTACCGCACCGGAGATGAGTCGCTGGTGGAGGGTATTGGCCCCATCGCCGTGAACCTGCTGCGGCTCGATCCGCGCCGCGTGTACCTGGCGAGCGCCCTGGGCAACGACAGGATTGCCGAGGCGGAGACCGTCGCCGGCATCGCAGAACGGCGTCACGCGCTGGCGGCGATCAATGGCGGCTACTTCAATCGCTCGAATGGGGAGCCAGTCGCGGTTCTGAAGGTCGCCGGCCAACTGGTCAGCGACAGCAGCGCCGCCAAGGGAGCGGTCATCATCAGCGCTCCTTCGTCGAGCGAGATGCGGCTGGTGTTCGACCGGCTGTCGGCGAAGCTCACGATGAACTGCACGGCGGGAACCGCCACGTGGACCGTGCCCATCGATGGCGTGGACACCACCCGCGCGCGCGGAAAGCTGATGCTCTACACGCCCGCCTACAGCCGCGACACGGGCACGGCGCCTACCGGGATCGAATGGGTGCTCGACGGCGAGCCGTTGCGCGTGGTCGCCGTGCGTCAGCACGCGGGCCGGACGCCAATCCCGGTGAGCGGCGCGGTCCTTTCGTTCGGCGGCAGCGAGCCGCCGCCCTCGCTGGCAGCGCTCGCGCCAGACGTGCAGGTCACGTTCACCACCAACTGGAAGAGCGCGCGAGGCGTGCCCGCCGCGGAGCTCGATCACGCCGAGCACATCGTCAACGGCGCCGGATTGCTGCGCTGGGCAGGCAAGGTCGTGACCGATTGGAAGGATGAAGCCCTCAGCGTCGACGCCTTCGTCGAGGCGCGTCATCCCAGAACGATGATCGGTGTCGACAAGCGCGGGTTCGTCTGGCTGCTTGCGGTTGATGGCCGGCAGCCCGACTACAGCATCGGGATGAAGTTCTCCGATCTGCAGCGCCTGGCCGACCGGCTCGAGCTGACCGATGCGCTGAATCTCGACGGTGGCGGCTCCACCACAATGGTCGCGGCCGGCCGGGTCGTCAACCGGCCCTCCGATCCCACCGGAGCCAGGCCTGTCGCGGATGCGATTGTGGTGCTTCCGCGGTGAGGGCCCGGTGCCGCCGAGGAACGATTCGAGCCTCGCAGCCGAACAACGGTAGAATTGCCCTTCCATGAACGCTCTGTGCTCCCATCTCGGTCGCCACGACTCTGCCCAGTGGCAGCGCGCCGTCGACACGCTTTCTGCTGAGATCCATCCGATCGACCGCGAGGCCACCCGGATCTGGTTTGCTTTCTTCCCACTCGAGCTGCACCTGGCCCTGGCAGAAGCGGACGATCCACCGGCCCTCGCCCGGAAGCTCGGACTGATGGGGCGCTGGCGTCTGGCCGATCAGGTCGACGCATCGCACCGGTTTCTCTACGCGCATCGATATTGGCCGCAGGTCAAGCTGGCGATTCAGAACTATCCGGGAGAACTGCTCGACCTTGCGCCGCTCATCAGCGCCGTGGCCGAGGCCGCGGCCCGCACAGCGCGAGTCGACCGGGAGTTTCTATTGGGGATTGCCGCCGCTGGCCTGATGACGTTGTGTCAGGCCGGACCGGAGGCCTTTGCCGCGGCGCCGGGCAAAGTGCACCTCTCCGAACGCGCCCGCGCCCTGTCGCCGCATCAAATCCTCCGGCGCCGTGCGCGAGACGACGGACAGGGCCCGCTCGGTTTCCTGCGCGGATTGAAGAAGCAGTGGACCGTGACCTTCGACGAGAACGAACCTGACGCGTCGTTCGTGCTGATTGAGGGGCAGGAGATCGCATCAGCCGCCCAGACCGACAAGCGCGATTACCGGTCGAGAGATGAGCGTTGCACGCCGGGCGAAGGCCCGATTCCCGTGGAATGCCGGGCCGCCTCCTGTGGAACGTGCTGGGTGGGCGTACTGGGCGGAGCTCACAAGCTCTCGCCCGTGGTGGAGCGAGACGAACGCCGCCGAATGAAGGTATTCGGTTATGTCGACACGGACGAGCCGCAGCCACTGATTCGACTGGCGTGCCAGGCACGAGCGCACGGCGCGGTGTCGATTGTCATCCCGCCGTGGAACGGGATGTTTGCCAGTTGCCTCAACCGCCCTTTAGCGCAGCCAGCTCACGATTGATGCGGTCGCGGATCTCCTGGACTTCGCGCTCGCTCTTGGCGCTGCGGATTTCCTCGATGGCGCGCCTGACCAGCGTCTGGCCCAGCCAGTTGGTAACGGCGAACTGCAGCATCTCACTCGCGGTGATCCCTCCCGAGCTGTAGAGCTCCTTGGGAGTGACCATGGTCAGAAATTCCTGATGCGTCATCGGGTTGCCGCGTTTGGTGGGCCCGTTCTTCAGGTCGTACCCCTTCACGAAGTCGGCAAATGTCTGCTGCTTGGCGAGCACCTCGACGTAGAACCGCAACTGGTCGTCGCTGATGAGCAGGGCCGGCTCGCTGCTCAGCGCCTGCCTGATACGCTTGAGGTCCGAGTCGGTGATCGGCACCTTGATTTCAGGAGTGGACTCTCGCGCAGCGGGCGCCGCCGGGCTGGCCGGCGCAGCAGGGCCGCCCGGGTTGGGCTGGCTGGCCGGTGCCTGACCGCGGGGCACGGCGGGCGGTACCCCCGGTCGAGAGGTTGCGGCAGCAGGGTGCGTGACCAGCACCAGAGTCGCCAACGCCGCCGTGATAGTCCGGACCACCAGTCGTCTCACAGTCATAAGACGCTCCTCCGCAGCGGTCAGACGGCGCCGCTCTTCGAACGGCCGGCGATCGCTCAGGCGGCTGATGGCACCAGGCCGGCCAGATTCGACCACGTCTGGCCATCGAGAGCGAGCAGCGTTCGCAGATACAAATCCACGTCTTCTGACGGAAACGTCGCCTTGACCTTGGTGGCGGCTGCGGCCAGCCCGTCGGCGTCGGGCGGGACGACCTCTTCGACGGTGATGAGCCCGTCGTCATGCGCGATTCCTAGAGCCTCGAGAAATGCCGCCATCAGCGGGCGCTGCCCGGCGAAGTGATAGGCGATCAAGGCGCGAGTGGCGAGCGCGTCGGAGAGATCGCCCAGTTGGGCCAGGTGTTTCGCGCGTCGCTCGATCGACATCCCCTGGATGCTCTTGGCGCGAAAGTTCAGACGCCGCGCCAGAAGGATCATCGCTTCGGCATGCTGTGTGGCGATCTCCGGCGACTCGGTGTCGCGCCAGAACGCCTCGGCGGCTTGAACGCGTTTCTCCGTCGGCATGTCTTTCCAGAGGCGAGAAGGTCGATCGGGCATCGACCCAATTTTAGCCCGGATCTCCCCCGCAGGTGGGAGCGCCTTCAGCCGATTGGCACGCGAGGATCTCGCGTCACTCTGTTTGGCCAGCGTGGTTTGTATACTGCACCCACGTGCCCTCTCGGTTGTTCACCCCGCGCTTCTTCATCATGTTCGGGTACAGCTTCACTGTATTCGTCTCCGTCTTCCAGTTGCTGCCTACCGCGCCGTACCGCGTGCTCGACCTCGGCGGCTCCACAGCCGTGGCGGGACTGTTTCATGGGTTTCTGACTTTCTCATCGGCGGCGTCGGCCCCGTTTGCGGGTCCTTTGAGCGATCGGCTCGGGCACCGCCGCGTGCTCATGTGGGTGAGCCTGATGCTGGCGGTGTTCACCGCGAGCTATGCGTTCATCTCCGACTACCGGCTGATGCTGGCGGTGGTGGTCGGGCACGGACTCATCTGGTCTGCCCTACTGTCGGCGTCTGGCGCCTACATGACCGCCACGATTCCGGCGAGTCGCAGGGGAGAGGGCCTCGGCTACTGGGGGCTCTCGTCCGTCCTCGCAATCGGCGCCGCGCCAGCCCTGGGCTTCTGGGTATACAGACACGGATGGGCCGCTCTCTGCGCAGAGCTGACCGTTCTGAATCTCCTGATGGCGGCAATCGCCTGGTCGTTGCCCGACGATGACGAAGCGGCACGCGAAGAGCGCGCATCGGTCGAGGCGGCAATGGCATCCTCTTCGGATGGCCTGCGCCCGGTGCCGCACGGCGTGGAGTGGCGGGTCGTCTGGCTCTCGGCGACAACGTCGCTCGTCACCTTCGGCTACGGCAGCCTCACGAGCTTCTCTGCGTTGTTCGCGGACCAGCTCGGCCTCTCGCCGCGCAGCTTGTTCCTCAGTGTCATGGCGTGTGCCGTGGTCGTCAGTCGCCTCACCATCGGCCGCACGCTCGACGCGCTGGGACCCCGACGCGTCCTGGTTCGGAGCATGTGGGCGCCCCCTCTGGGGCTGTTGCTCCTCGCGCTGGCGCGTGGAGAGGCAATGTTCATCGCCTCGGCGATCGTATTTGGAGCTGGATTCGGCCTCCTGTTGCCGGCTTACAACACGTACGTGCTGACGCATGTGCACCCATACCGGCGGGGTGCGGCGTTTGGAGGCATGCTGGCGGCATTCGACACGGGAATCGGGGCCGGCTCTTCGGCCATGGGTGCGCTCGTCCACGCGCACGGCTTTCGGGTGGCGTACGGTTTTGCCGCGCTGGTTGCGGCCATGGCGCTTCCGTATTTCCTGTTCGCCGAACGGAAGTTCGGGTTCGCGAGCGAGATCGTGGGGAACGATCCGCTGTGAAGATCGCCGGGTCTCGGCGCGTCGACGAGAGGTTATGCCGTCGCGTGTTCGTGCTGCTGGGGCCGCTTGCCCTGCGATCCGGGATGCTGCTGACGCCGGGCGTGGTCACTGAGGCGACGGCAGGCTTCGCGGAAGCGGATGGCAAGTCCCTGAGCTTCGGGACTGTTGACGGGCGGCAGCCGCTGCCATGCGCCCTGCGCGTCCTTCACCGCATCGGCTGCGGCGCGCCACTTGTTCTCTTCGGTGGCCCGGCCGCCCATGGCGTTGTTCGCGAGAGCATCACGGAGTCTGGCTGCCAGCTGCTCGGTTGGCGAGAGTCGCGTTTCCTTCGGCTGGCAAAGGTCGGACGCCAGCGATTCGACCCGGGCGACCAGTTTTTCCATCTTGTGGACCACGGCGGCTGGATCGAGGTCGGTGCCCGCAAAGGCGTCTGGTCGAACAGAGAGGATTTGGGTCAGCGCCGCTTGCCAGCGATCTACCAGGCTCTTCATGCCGGGGACCGGCACGGGAACGCTGCGGTGCCATGACGACCGCAGCTGCTGTACCTGATTGCTGAAATCAGCCGGCATCTCTCCACTGGCCATGCCGGCCAGCTGCTCGAGTTCCACGACGATTGTTTCGCGCTCGGCGAGTTTGCTCGCCAGCGCAATCTCGTGGCGGCTGTGATAGCGCTCGAAGAAGCGGTCGGCCGCCGCCCGAAAGCGATTCCAGATCACGTCGGACTTGCTCTTGCGAACAGGACCGATGGTCTTCCATTCTGCCTGCAGCCGCTTCATGTTTGAGGCCGCAGAGTCCCACTCGGTTGAGTTGACGAGCGCCTCGGCCTTGTCACAGAGCGCTTCCTTTTGCGCCAGGTTGTCTGTCCAGATCTTCTTGCGATCGGTGAGGTCCTCGCGCCGTCGTGTGAAGAAGACGTTGCACGCCGCGCGGAAGCGCTGCGATAGGTCGCGCTCGGTTTCGCGGCCGAGCCGCCCGAGGGCCTGCCACTCGGTCTGCATCTCCTGAAGGCGCGCTGCAGCGCGAACCCAGTCGTTGGACGTGGACAGTGTCTCAGCTTCCGCGACGATCTCATTCTTGCGACGAAGCCCGGTATCGCGCTGCTCACGCAGCTCGGCGAAGTACGGTTCACAGCGGCTGCGGATGAAATCGGTGGCGGTGCGGAAGCGATCCCAGAGCCGCTGTGCCGTCTGGCGAGGTGCCTCGGCGACTTCCTGCCAGTGGCCGTGCAGTTCGCGCAGGGCCTTGGCGGTCGCGGCCAAATCAGACGGCTTGTTGGCTTCCTCATCCGCCCTGAGTGAGAGGACGATGGCTTCGGCCATGCCGATCAGCTGCTCCTGCCGCTGCGCGTTGGCGAACCGCCGCCAATCGTCCAGATCGCGAAGCTCGCGCACCCGTGGCGCAATCTTTTCCTGCAGGGCGCGCAGTTCCGCGACGGCGGCGGTGAGGGCCTCCGAGGTTCCCGCGTGCCCTGCCGTCTCGAGCCCCGCGCTGATGTCGCGCATGAGCCGTTCGCCTTCGCGGAGTGTGATCGCTTCCGCGTCGGACACGCGACGGGCGCGTTCGACCAGCCGTTGGAGCATGGCCACCACTTCCTGGCGCGCCTGTTCGGCAGCTTCGTCGCGCGTGGCTTCCAGGGCGGCGAACTGCTGCTCAACGGCGCGCAGCCGCGCCTTGAACTCATCGGCTGGACGGGAGGCATCTGCCAGGAGGGTCGTCAACGTGCGCGCTTCACGACTCAGGCTGTTCCAACGTGTAAAGGCAGCTTCTGTATCGGTCTGGCTTGGGAGGGTCTCGGCTTCCTGGACGACGGCGTCGAGCCTGGCCTGGGTCTCGGCCAGGCGGGCGCCCATCTCGTGTCGCTTCCGGCAGGCCTTCGAGGCGTGCGCGAAGCGCTCCGCCAGCCGGTCTGCGTCTGAGCCATCACCCACGAGCGGCAGCAGCGACCGCCATTCCTCTTCGAGGGAGGCGAGCTGCTCGAGGGTATCATCGCCGTCGACCGTCTCGATGCGCTCGCAGAGGGCCACGCGGGTGGCAATGGCCTCGGCCCTGGTGCGCAGGCGATCCAGCGCCTCGTCGGCCTCACGCCGCCGGACCGCAATGGCAGCTTCGGCCGCGGCGACCGCACGCGCGAATCGCTCACACGCGGCCGCCTCGGAGGCGCCGAGCGCGGCCCACGCGTCGGTGAGTCGAGTCAGCTCGGTGCGAGCGACCGAGATGTCGGCGATGTCGGCAAGTTGTTCCGCGGCATCACAGATCATGCTCTCTCGGCGCTGACGATCGAGGGCGGCGGCATGGCGTGCGGCTTCGGCGGTTTCGATATCTTGAATCATGATGCGGGCTCGGCGGCTTACGGTCTTGTGTTGGGCCCGGGCTTCGATGGTGCGAAGCTGGGAGACGTCCGTGGTGGCGGCGAGCCGTTCGAAGGCGCTCGCCGCGATATCGCGATGCTCGGCGTTGAGCACCACTTCGAGCAACTCGGCGCTCTCGACGACCCGGGAGAGAGCACTCGCGGCGGTGTCGGCGTGCTTGGCGTGCCGGGCAATACTGCCGAGCACGCGTGCGTCGGAGATGCGTGCCAGTGCGGCGTTCCTGACAGCCCCCGATCCCTCGCTCTTTGCGATTGTGGACAGCCGGCGCGGGTCGGTGAGAGCCCCCACGGCCTTGAGTGCCAGTTCGTCGCCGGTCGCGTCCTTTCCAGGCTCACCTGAGAGGTCAGGTCTCGAGGCGAGTGCGAGCAGCCGGTCCGCAGCGCGATCCTTGGCTTCGGGGTCCGCGTCGGACGCCGCCACTGCCCCGAGCATCTCGGTATCGAGGAGCCGACTGATGGCGGCGCGACGGACCTTCGCGTCCACATCTGTTTCGACGATCGCCCTCAGTTCAGCCTGGTCGTCGAGGGCACGAACAGCTTCTAACCGAATGGCAGGGTCCGCATGCTTCCAGCGGGGCTGTGGCTTGAGCTTGTCGAGAAATCCCATGGCGGTACGGTTCGGATAAGGAAACTCCGTGCCGTACTCATTCGGAGATTGACAGGGTGTCTGGAACGGCCCTGTCCATACGTATCAATGAGTTACAGGAGGTGCACCGAGTACCGCCGTCTGGCGATCCAGCCATCCGGATTCGTGAATCCAAGTAGATGCGGAGGCGGCTAGATTAATGACTCGAGGCGCGTGACGAGCCGGTCGAGCTGGGCCACCACCGCCTGAACGGTTTTCGGCTGGCTCAGGTCGACCCCCGCCTGTTTCAGCAGGGTCATGGGGTGGTTGCTGCCGCCGGCAGCGAGCAACTCCATGTAGCGGCGCCGCGCATCCACCCCTGCCTCGTCGGGCCGTGAAATTTCCTGCGCGAGTTTTGCAGCCGAGGCAAAGCAGGTGGCGTATTGATAGACGTAGTACGGCGAGTTGAAGAAGTGGGGGATTCGCGCCCACGTGACGGGCGTCAGGGCTTCGGCCTCCACGGCGTCACCGTAGTAGGCGTTGAAGCGTTCCTGGTAGAGCGCGCTCAGCACCTCGGCGGTGACCGGCTGCTCCTGCTCTACCAGCTGGTGGGCGGCGAGCTCGAAGTCGGCAAAGAGCACCTGCGTATAGAACGTCCCTGTGATGTTGTCGATGGCGTGCTGGAGGAGCACAATCTGCTCGTCTCGGTCCGTGGCGGCCGCGAGCAGATGTTCGAGCAGCAGCGCCTCGCTCAGCGTTGACGGCACCTCGGCGATGAAAATCGTGTAGTCGGAATACACGAATGGCTGGCGTTCCTGCGCGAGCATGGTGTGCATCGAGTGGCCCATCTCATGCGCCAGCGTGAACACATCGTCGAGCGTGTCGGCCCAGTTGAGCAACATGTACGGATGGACGCCGTACACGGCTGCCGAGTATGCCCCGCTCCGTTTCCCGTCGTTCTCGTAGACGTCAATCCATCGCTCGCGGAACGCGCGCCACATCCGCCGCTGGTAGACCTCACCGAGCGGTGCAACGGAGGTGACGATCGGCTCGAGCACTTCGGCGTACGGGTAGCGGCGTTTCCACTCGACCAGAGGAATGGAGAAGTCGTACGGGTGGTAGTGATCGAGCCCGAGCGCGCGGCGGCGGAGTCGATGGTAGCGCTGGAGCGGCTCGACGCCAGCGCGCGTGCTGGCGATCAGGTTGTCGACGACCGATCGCGGGATGTCGTTGCCGTGAAGGGCGGCATCGAGCGTGGTCGCATAGCGTCTCGATCGCGCATGAAACCAGTCTCGCTGGCAGACGCCGTGGTAGAGCGAGGCATAGGTGTTGAGGTTGGCCGCAAACGTGCCGTAGTGCCCGAGAAACGCTGTGCGGCGGTCTGCCTGGTTGCGGTTGGTCGCCAGGATCGCCCGGTACTGTCCGTACGAGACGGTGACCTTCTCGCCTCCAGTCAGCGTGACCTCGGGAAACTTCGCGTCGGCGGTCGAGAGCGCCTGATAGGCGTCACCTACTGACCCTGACATGCGGGCAGAGAGCGACAGCAGCGCCTCGCCCTCCTCGTTGAGGACGTGTTCCTGCTGCCGGTACACCTCTTCGATCGCGAACCGATACACCGCGAGCGTCGCGTCTGCGGACATCCAGTCGCGAACCGTCTGAAGCGGCACGGTCAACAGCTCTGGGCTGAGCCACGACGTCGCTTGCTGCCAGCGAGCCATCAGCGCGAGCACCTGCTGGCGGCGGGCGTTCACCTGGTTGTCGCGCTGATCTTCATCGTGCCTGAGCGCGGGGTAGCTGTACACCTTGTGAGCGAGCTGCCCGAGCCTGTCGTTGAGCGAGAAGGCCGCCAGCACCTGCTCGGGCCCGCGCGCGAGCGTGCCCTTGAGGGCCGCGTATTCCGAGATGTGACTGTCGAGCAGGGCCCGGCCTTCCTCCCACGATTCCCAGTCGGGGTAGATGTCGGCGAGATTCCACTTGTGGGCCTCGTCGATATCGGTGCGGCTGCGAAGGATCGACGGGCTGGATGCGACGGTCATCCCCGAATCATACCGGCATTGTTGAGGGGTCACACGTGGGCGGCGAGGGCGAGAATCCACGCGGCCGCTGTATCCATTGCGTGCTCGAGCGAGACCCCGGCCGCGCCGCCTCGGCCACCGGCAACCAGGGAGTGATCGCCTCCGTCGATGACCGCCAGCGATCCCCCGGGCACCGTGCTCATGAGTGCCCGCATCTCTTCTGGAGATCCAAATGGGTCGCGCGTGCCGTGCAGGAACAGCGAGGGCTGTGCGAGCTCTGGCAAGTGGGCGTCGCGGCGCTGGGACGGCTTGCCGGGCGGGTGCAGTGGATAGCCGAACAGGACGAGCGCTGACGGCGGAGGGTGGAGCCCGCGGCGGGCCATGACTTGCGAGGCGATTCGCCCTCCCATCGACTTGCCGCCGGCAACCAGCACGGTCGCAGCGGGCACTCGGCTCGCGAGTGTCTCCCAGGCCGCGCACAGGGCATCTTCGAGCACCGCGCCCTTATCTGGCAGGCGCCGGCCGGCGTCGCGATAGGGAAAGTTGAACGTGGCGACAGTCACGCCACGCGCCGAGAGCCCCCCGGCCACCCGCTGCATCCACGGGTGCTCTTCTCCGGCACCGGCGCCGTGCGCCAGCAGGAGAGCCGGGGCGTCGGGCGTCGCCGTTTCGTAGAACCGCATCATGCCATTGTAGGCGTTGCAGACACGGCATCCATGCATGTAGATTTATGGATGTGGACGAAGCCTCCGGGTTGATGCGCCTGCTCGGAGACGAGGTCCGGCTGCGGTTGTTGCGCGCCCTCTCCACCGAAGCGCTCAATGTCTCGGAGCTGACGGTGGTCCTCGGCATCGCCCAATCCGGCGTGTCCCGGCACCTTGGCCTGCTGCGCAAGGCTGCGCTGGTGATCGAGGAACGGACCGGCGGCTACACCTGGTATCGTCTGGCTCCCCAGTCTGCCGAGAGCGGCAGTGCGCGCGCCCCCCTGTGGGAGTGGCTGCGTGTTGAATTCGCGCGCGGGTCCCAATCGACCAGAGCCGACGACGCGCGGTTGCAGGAAGTGCTGCGCGTACGCAAGGAAGGGTTCGTGGAGCATGGGGCCGGCGCTCAACGGGGGCAGCTCGTCCCGGGCCGGAGCTGGGCCGCGTGGTCGCGCGCGCTCGGCCTCTTGCTCCCATCGATCGATGTCGCCGATCTGGGATGCGGCGAAGGGTACCTCACGATGGAAACGGCGCGATGGGCTCGCAGGGTGACGGCGGTCGACCGCTCCAAGGCCGTGCTCGACCGCGCCCGGGGAATGGCCCATCGCCGCAAGCTGCGCAATATCGTCTGGAAGCGCGGCGAGCTCGAGCGCCTGCCCTTGCGACCAGAAGCCGTAGACGTCGCGTTGCTGTCGCAGGCGCTGCACCATGCCGCCGACCCCGCCGCGGCCCTCGGAGAGGCCTACCGCGTGCTGCGTGACGCCGGCCGGGTCCTGGTGCTCGATCTGCGCGCGCACGACGAGTCGTGGGTGCGCAGCACGCTCGGCGATCGTTGGCTGGGCTTCTCCGAGGCAAGGTTGCGGGAGCTGCTCACCGGCGCCGGGTTTCGTGACGTCACAGTGAGGATTGGCGCCCGGACGCCAGCCGATCCGTTTGTCGTGCTTATCGCGGTCGGCACCAAGTTGTCCGGCCGCGCCAACAGTCAGAAAAAAAGGACCACTGCATGATTCGCGACCTCGACTCTCTGCTCGCCGACCGCATTGCCGTTCTTGACGGCGCAATGGGCACGATGATCCAGCGGCGCAAACTCGAGGAGCGCGATTTTCGCGGGCAGCGGTTCGCCGCCCACAGCCACGACCTGCGCGGCAACAACGACATCCTGGTGCTCACCCGGCCCGACGTCATCGGCGACATCCATCGCGAGTACCTCGACGCCGGCGCAGACATCGTCGAGACCAACTCCTTCAACGCCAATGCGGTCTCGCAGGCCGACTACGGGCTCGAGGCCATCATCTACGAGTTGAATCTCGAAGCGGCGCGGGTGGCGCGCGCCGCGGCCGACGAAGTGACGGCCCGCACACCGACACGACCACGCTTCGTCGCTGGGGCCATGGGGCCCACCAATCGCACGTTGTCCATTTCGCCGGATGTGAACAACCCGGCGTACCGGTCGATCAGCTTCGACGACATGAAGGCGGCCTACGTCGACCAGGTGAGGGGGCTCATCGACGGAGGGGTGGACCTGCTGCTTGTCGAGACCATCATCGATACCCTCAATACCAAGGCCGCGATCGTCGCCATCCAGGAAGTGCAGGACGAGAAGGGGATTCGCCTGCCGCTGATGATCTCGGCGACCATCACCGATCGGAGCGGACGCACACTGGCCGGCCAGACGCTCGACGCGTTCTACATCGCCGTGGAGCACGCGCAACCCTGGTCGGTGGGAATCAACTGCGCGCTGGGGGCGACCGACATGCGTCCGTACCTGGCGGAGCTCTCGCGCATCGCGACGTGCTGGGTCAGCGCCTACCCCAACGCCGGCCTGCCGAATGCGTTTGGGGAGTATGACGAACAGCCGTCCGAAACAGGCAAGCTGCTGCAGGACTTTGCCTCGAACGGGTTCGCCAACATTCTCGGTGGGTGCTGCGGCACCACGCCCGCCCACATCGCCGCCGTGGCACGAGCGGTCGAGGGCATCAGCCCGCGGAGAAAGCCGCTCGCGACTGACGGCATCATCGGCCCCACGCGGCTGTCCGGACTCGAGCCTCTCGTCATCCGGCCCGACAGCAACTTCCAGATGATTGGCGAACGCACCAACGTCACGGGGTCGCGCAAGTTCGCCCGCCTGATCAAAGACGACAACTTCGCGGCGGCCGCTGCCGTTGCGCTCGATCAGGTTCGCGGCGGCGCCAACCTCGTCGACGTGAACATGGACGAAGGCATGCTCGACTCGGAGCAGGCCATGACCACGTTTCTGCACTACATCGCGACAGAGCCCGAAATCGCGCGGGTGCCGCTGATGATCGACAGCTCGAAATGGTCTGTCATCGAGGCGGGGCTAAAGTGCGTGCAGGGCAAGCCCGTGGTCAATTCGATCTCGCTCAAGGAGGGCGAGGCCGACTTCCTGCACAAGGCGAGGCTCGTGCGCCGCTACGGCGCCGCGGTCGTCGTCATGGCGTTCGACGAAGAGGGTCAGGCCGACACCGTGGAACGGAAGGTCGCCATCTGCCGTCGCGCCTACGTGCTCCTGACCGAGCAGGCCGGCTTCGATCCCTCGGACATCATCTTCGACCCCAACGTCCTCGCGATTGCGACCGGCCTCGAAGAGCACAACCCCTACGCGATCTACTTCATCGAGGCGACGCGACAGATCAAGGCAGCCTGTCCAGGCGTCCGCGTCAGCGGTGGCATCAGCAATCTGTCCTTCGCGTTGCGCGGCAACGATGTCGTCAGGGAGGCCATCCACTCTGCGTTCCTGTACCACGCCATCAAGGCCGGGCTGGATATGGGCATCGTCAATGCCGGCCAGCTCGTGGTGTACGAAGACATCGCGCCGGATCTGCTCGAGCGCGTAGAGGACGTCATTTTCAATCGCCGGCCTGACGCGACCGAACGGCTGGTGACCTTTGCAGAAGACGTGAAGGGCACCACCAGGACCCGCGATGCGGAGGCCTGGCGCGAGAAGCCCGTTGAGGAACGCCTCGTGTACGCCCTCGTGCACGGAAACATCGATTTCATCGAAGCCGACGCGGAAGAGGCGCGCGTGAAGCTGGGGCGGCCGCTGTACGTGATCGAGGGACCGCTCATGGACGGCATGAAAGCCGTGGGCGACCTCTTCGGCGCCGGCAAGATGTTCCTGCCGCAGGTCGTCAAGAGCGCCCGTGCCATGAAACGGGCCGTCGCCTACCTGGAACCGTTCATGATGCAGGACCAGGCCGACCGTGGCGAGTCGGCCACCGTGCGTTCCACCGAAGGGCGCGTGCTGCTCGCGACGGTCAAAGGTGACGTGCACGACATCGGAAAGAACATCGTTGGCGTCGTGCTCGGCTGCAACAACTACGAGGTGATTGATCTGGGCGTCATGGTGCCGATGGACCGTGTCCTCCAGACCGCCGTGGATCGGGAGGTCGACATCGTGGGGCTGAGCGGCCTCATCACGCCGTCACTCGACGAGATGGTGTTCGTCGCCAAGGAGATGGAACGGAGACAACTGAAGCTGCCGTTGCTCATCGGGGGCGCGACGACCAGCCGGCAGCACACGGCGGTAAAGGTGGCCCCCGAGTACTCGGGCGCCACCGTGCACGTGCTGGATGCGTCGCGAGCCGTCGACGTGGTGTCGAGTCTGCTGAGTGACCGCCAGCGTGAGGGCTTTCTGGCGACGGTGCGTGCCGACCAGGCGGACTTGCGCGAACGGCACAGTGCCCGGCGCGAGAGACCGCTCCTGACGCTCGAGGCGGCGCGCGCCAATCGCTTGAAGACCGACTGGGACACGGTCGAGATCTCCACGCCGTGGTTCGTGGGACGCCGGCTCGTGGAACCCACGCTCGAGGAGCTCATCCCGTTCATCGACTGGACGTTCTTCTTCTCCGCGTGGGAGCTCAAGGGGCGCTTCCCCGAGATCCTGCAGCACCCCGAGTACGGCGCTGCGGCTCGCGAGCTCTACGATCACGCGCAGACGGTGCTGTCGCGGATTGTCAAGGACAAGCGGCTCTCCGCCAAGGGTGTTTACGGGTTCTGGCCGGCGAATGCGGAGGGGGACGACATCATCGTGTATCGCGATGACGCACGGGCCACGGAGCTGGTGCGTTTCCCGATGCTCCGGCAACAGGAGCCGATCGCGGATGACAAGCCCAACCGGTCGCTGGCCGATTTCGTCG
Source organism: Vicinamibacterales bacterium (assembly GCA_039925145.1). Taxonomy (GTDB): domain Bacteria; phylum Acidobacteriota; class Vicinamibacteria; order Vicinamibacterales; family SCN-69-37; genus JBDSZL01. Next base: position 194,903 of record JBDSZL010000061.1, read on the forward strand.
CCCCACGCGAGTCGCTGGCTCCCGACTACATTGGCGCGTTTGCGGTCACGGCGGGGATTGGCGCCGACGCGCTCGTCCAGGAATACGAGCACGAGCACGATGATTACAACGCCATTATCACGAAGGCCCTCGCGGACCGGCTTGCTGAAGCGTTTGCGGAGTTCCTCCACGCTCAGGCCCGTCGCGACTGGGGATACGCCGTCGACGAGAAGCTGAGCGCCGCAGACATGGCAGCGGAGCGCTACCGCGGAATCAGGCCCGCATTCGGGTATCCGGCCTGCCCAGACCACACGGAAAAGTCGACGCTGTTCCGGCTGCTTCACGCCCCGGAAGTCGGCATTACGCTGACCGAGTCATTTGCCATGATGCCGCCCGCCTCGGTGAGCGGGCTCTACTTCGCGCATCCGCAGGCGAAGTACTTCAATGTCGGCCGACTTGGCCGTGACCAGGTCGAGGACTACGCCAAACGCAAAGAGATGCCGCTCGAAGAGATGGAGCGGTGGCTCTCGCCCAACCTCGGCTACTGAACGCGGCGTGTCGGCGCGTTAATGACCCTGTCCGCTGCCTTTGATCAGGTTGATGAGCTCGATCGGCAGCGGGAAGATGATGGTGGAGTTCTTCTCGGCCGCAATCTCCGTGAGCGTCTGAAGGTAGCGCAGCGTGATCGCCACCGGCTCGGTGGAGATCACGTGCGCGGCCTGCGAGAGCTTTTCTGATGCCTCGAGTTCGCCGGCCGCGTGGATAATCTTCGCGCGCTTCTCGCGCTCGGCTTCTGCCTGACGCGCCATGGCGCGCTGCATGTTCTCGGGCAGATCGACGTGCTTCACCTCGACCGCCGATACCTTGATGCCCCACGGATCGGTGCGTTGATCGAGGATCTCCTGCAGCTCGCGGTTCAGCCGCTCGCGCTCCGATAACAGGTCATCGAGGTCCACCTGGCCGAGCACGCTCCGCAGCGTTGTCTGCGCCAACTGCGACGTCGCATAGTGGAAGTTCTCGACCTCGACAATAGCGCGACGCGGATCCAGCACACGGTAGTACAGGACAGCGTTCACCTTGACCGAGACGTTGTCTCTCGTGATGACGTCCTGCGGCGGCACATCCAGCACCATCGTGCGCAGACTCACTCTGACGATGCGGTCGATGGGCGCGAAGACCAGCGTAAGGCCCGGACCCTTGGGCTGAGGCAGCAGCTTACCGAGCCGGAAGATCACGCCGCGCTCGTACTCCGCGAGAATCCGAATCGACCGAATGAGATACACGATCACGATGAAGAGCACCACGAGTAACGGAGAAAACACCTGCATCGGGAAACCTCAGTCTCTGCGAACCGTCAATGTCAAACCGTCGATATCGATGATACGAACCGTCGCGCCCTGCGGAATCGCGGCGTCCGTAATCGCCTGCCAGATCTCTCCGCGAGTAAAGACCTTTCCGACCGTGCCCGGCTCGAGCGCTGTCATGGCCTGGGCCGTATGCCCCAGCAGGCCGCCGGTGCCCGTGACTGGTGGTCGCCGCTGCGATGCGAGCGCCAGGCGCGCGAGCACGATGCCAATGCCGCCGAAACCGAGCACCACCGCCAGGATGAGCCGGAAGCTGACGGCAAGCTCTGGCCCGCCGGAATCCATCAGGATCATCGAGCCAAGAACGAGGCTCACGAGTCCCCCGGCAGTCAGCAGCCCGTAGCTTGTCACCTTGATCTCGAGGGCGAACAGCAGTAACCCGAGCAGAATCAGCAGCAGCCCCGCGAAATTCACGGGCAACAGTTGTAGCGCGAAGAAAGCGAGCAGCAGCGACACGCCGCCGACGATGCCCGGCAGAATGGCGCCCGGCGACCAGAGCTCGATCGTCAGGCCGAGCATACCGAGACTGAGCAGCAGGTACGCCACGTTGGGATGGGCGATCGCGCTCAGCACGCGCTGACGCAGACTCATCGTGCTCGACACGACCCGTGCACCCGCGGTGCGAAGCACCACGGTGGTGCCGTCGAACCGGCGAATCGTCCGGCCATCGATCTGCTTCAAGAGCTCCGGGACGTCTGCCGCGATCGTGTCGATCAGGGGCGGTGTGGCAGCGGCCGCTTCCGTCTCGGTGAAGGCGCGGCTGTTGCGCACCGCGTCGACCGCCAGGTCGACATTCCGATGCCGCGCAGAAGCGAGCGTCCGCGCGTAGGCGGCGAGATCCTCTTCGGATTTCTTCGCCATGGTGGCGTCCATCTGCTCGCCCCCGCCCGCCACCGGATGCGCGGCCCCGATGTGCGTGCCCGGAGCCATGGCGGCGACATCGGCCGAAATCGTCAGCAGAAATCCCGCGGATGCAGCGCGGGACCCAGAGGGACCGATGAAGATCGCGACGGGTGTCGCCGCGGCAATGATGTGCGACACGATGTCGCGCGTCGAATCAACCAGACCGCCGGGCGTCCGCAGCGTGAAGACCACCAATGTCGCCCGCGCGTGGTCCGCGGCCGCGAGCGTCTGGATCATGTACTCCGCAGACACCGGATGGATGACGCTGTCGACCTCCGCCGAGTAGACGACGGGCGCCGGCTGGTTCTGGGATTGTGCGGGGAGAGTAGACGAGGCGGCGTAGACAGCGCCGGCGCACAGAATCAGCCCTGCGACACTTCGTGCGAAGCGAGCCGTCATCTTGGCCAGATGACGGCAGTATACGTGTATTACAGGCGGACCGGCGTGACTCAGGTTGCCAGGACTCGGTGCCTGCTCTTTGGAGCACAACTTTCAGGAGAATGTCCGCGGCCCTACGGCCGTCTCATCCCGCGTCTCGAGAGGCGGCAGGGACTGACTCCGCATCAGATACCGCAGCATCCGCTCCCGATGCGCCATCGACCCACGCGTCGGCGCGAACCGGCCGATACCGCTCGCACTCGCCATGCGATGGCTCGCATGCGGACGTTCTTCAGTCGAGACAGCCTGCTGGCGCCGGGCTGCGAATCGCGCGAAATCGACCACCGTCGACTCAGACTGAGTCGTCCGACTGGTCGGCACGGGTGAGCTGAATGGTGTTCGCATGAGCGCAGTGTGTCGTCGAGGTGTGACAAGAGAGGACACACCGGCCCTGCGCTGGCCGCTGAGGGCCGGGCGCCGGCGCGATCCGGGTCGGAGACTATCGCGCGATGCTCACCAACTCGTCTTCGGTCCACGCCCGCGTGCGTCCTGCCGTGACCGTGCGCACGTTCTTGATCGTTACCGCGTCCACGGTTGAGGCGCCCTGACCCCACTCCCGCCTGATGTAGGTGAGCACGGCAGCGATCTGCTCGTCGCTCAATGCGGTTCCAAGCGGAGGCATCGTCCCAACCGTGCCCTCCTTACCGTGAAGCACGATTCGGGCAGGGATCTCTGGCGCGGCCAGGACGAGCCGTGATCCGACGAGCGGCACCGCCACCTTCTCCTGCCCTCGGCCATCCGCCTGATGACACGCCTGGCAGATGTTCTTGTAGATCTCTGCGCCGGCATTGAAGCGCTGCTGCTCTTCGGAGGTAAGCGGTTGGAAGAGCGTGTCAGCGCCAGCCTTGCCCGGCCACACGATTCGCGCGAGCAGCGCAGCCGCTCGTACCGCGAGCTCGTCCCCCGACGAGGCGAGTTGCACCAGCGCGACTGGCTCCCGGTTCAACCGCAGGCCCGCTCGCCCGCCACCGCGTCCTCCACCTGCGCCGGCGACTGCCGCTCCGCCTCCTGCGCCCGCTGCCGCAGCAGTCTGGCCTGACGCCGCAGCTGCGGCCTCTGGACGTGCGACACCGACGTCTCCGCGCACATTGGTGACTGGATGCACGAATTGATCGGCTGCTGCGGTCGGGCCGCCCGGAAAGGCATAGGCGCCGCCAGGACCAGTTCGCGCGCCCGGGCAGGTCGGGCACGGCGCCGCTGCCGGTCCGGCACCACCACCTCGGCGACCCGGAGTGCCTGGCGGTGACGCGTTGAGCAGGGCCACTTCGGCGCCGCGAAGCAGGGCAGCGCGAAGCCACGAGGGGTGGCTGCTCCCCGCGATCCTGGTGAACAGACGCTGCAGCGCATCGTCTTGGGCCCCTCGCGCCACGAGCGATGCGAGCATCGTGATGGCCGCCTCGCGCTGGGCCGTCTGTGCCGTCGCCGTCGCAACCAGCCGATCGAGCACGCCGGCTTCGGCGCCGCGCAGGCCGCTCAACGTGGCGTCGAGCGCAACAGGGTCGTCTGCATATCGCTCGAGGAAGGAGACGACACCCGTCTCGCGTGCGCCCGCGGGCAGAAGCCCGATGGACGCCGCGAGTTGATATCGCACGGCCCAGTGAACATCGCCCATGAGCGCCAGCACTCGCGCCTGCAGCGGGTGGCCCGGCTCGGTGAGCCAGTGTTCGGACACGCGAATGGCGGCCGCACGAACGTCGCCGGACCGATCCGCCAATGCAGCGCTCACGATGTCGGGATCGGCCGCGTCCAGGCCGTCGAGCGTCCAGAGTGCCTGAAGTCGCACTCTCCAGTCCGCGGCGCTGCGTACCAAGGTGGCAAGCGCTGGCGCCGCAGACTTCGCCGATCGCTCAACGAGCAGTCGCTGTGCCGTGTCGCGCCACCAGCCGTTCGGATGGGAGAGCGCCGCCACGAGTGCCGAGGGTGAGGCCTTGGACAACGATGGCTGAGGCCCCCGAACCGTCGTGTCATGGACGACGCGGAATATCCGGCCCCGGCCCTCCGGGTGCTCGAGCCTCCGCGCAAGAATCTGATCTCGCAAGTACTCCGTGATGTCGCTGCGCTGTTGAATGATGCCGCGATACATGTCGACGATGTACAGGGTTCCGTCGGGCGCGTTCGAGAGGGACACCGGACGAAACCGTTCGTCGGTCGTGGTGACGAACTCCGCGTCCGCATACGCTTTGTGGGCACGCAGCGCCGTGCCGTCGTCATCGAGAACGATGCGGCTGACGGTGTTCCCCGCCGGTTCGGCGATGAAAACATTGCCATACACGTCGGCCGGCAGGCGATCGCCACGGTAGACGGTGGGCGACGAGGAAGAGGTGAACTTGGCAAGCCGGCCGTCCTCTCGTAGGACACCCGTCTGGTAGCCGCGGTTCACACCTCGGTTTGGTCGTGCAGGCGAAACCACATTGAGCGCGTCCGTGTCGTCCGCCATCGACTCGTAGCTGCCACGCATGCGGGTCTGGTTCGGGTTACGGATGAAGTAGGGCGAGGGCACGAGATCGACGTGCAGGACCGACTCGTTCGTATTGCGGAAGATGCGGCCGGCGTCATTCTGTGTGACACCCCACTGCCCACGCGTGACGGTGCGCTGGACCTCGAAGGAGCCGTTCTTCAATCGCAGGTACACATCGCTGTTTGCGGTGTGCATCCAATTGTCCATGGCCCACAGGAACCCGTTCGCATTGTGCTCGATGCTCGCGTCGCGTCGGCCGTAGTCGTTCGTCACGAGCTCACGCGTGTCGACTTCGAGATCACCATTGGTATCGCGCATCAGCCAGACGTTCGGCGGCTCGGCGACAAGCACCCCGCGGTCGAGCACTTTCAGGGATCGCGCCAGCACAAGGTGATCGGCAAACACCGTGCGCTTGTCCATTGCGCCATCGCCGTCAGTGTCCTCGAGCACGACAATGCGCCCATCTGGATCGAACTGACGCGACATTAGGATGTCGCGCATGTAACCGGGCATCTCGATTACCCAGAGGCGTCCGTCGGCATCCCAGTCCATCGCGATAGGGTCCTGAACCAGCGGTTCGCTGGCGACGAGCTCCAGCCGGTACCCGGGTGGCAGGAAGAACGCCTTCAGTTCATCGGAGGGAGACAGCGGAGCCGAGTCCGTGTTCGAGACCGGCTGGAGGCCCGGCGGAAATGGACGGTTCGGAATGGAGCTCGGCAGGCTGCGCTGCGCGCTGAGCGTGCTCACTGTTGCAGCCACCAGGAGTGCCAGGACGAACTGAGATCGCGATGGAGACATGGTGTGCCTGCTTTCCGCGGCCCTACGCGGGAGAGCGGCAGCGTGATGAGGAGGCCGTCGTCTCGTTCAGGTCGTCTTCGCCGCGGCCAGGGCGAGGCTGCGCACGGCCTGTACCATCGACATCAGCCCAAGGCCCTTGCCCATCGAGATGTTCTGACGAAAGATGCCTTCGACGATGTCTGGCGTGACTTCTGCGACTTCGGTGGCTGGACGGCCGGACAGACTGCGGTCGAGAATCGCGGCCAGGGCGCGGGCAGACACGCCCGACGGGTTCTCGACCGCGAAGTACAACTTGAGCGTGCCGTCCGGCTGCTTCATGGCCCAGGCGTAGGCCTCGGACTCGCAGTGCGGCACAAGGTGCTCGGTCCCGAAGGGGCGGGTGGCCACCTCCTTCGGGACTTCCTTGAACTGATCCGCGTAGCTCAGGAGCAGGTTCGTGCGATCGGCCGGGTCGTCGAACGTCGCGAACAGCTCCAGCACGGCGCGGAGCTTCGCCGGGAGTGCCACGGCCTATTTCTCGATCGGCAACCCGACGGAGTTGCCCCACTCTGTCCACGAGCCGTCGTAATTGCGGACGTCCTTGAAACCCAGCAGGTACTTGAGCGCGAACCATGTGTGACTGCTGCGTTCGCCGATGCGGCAATACGCGATGGTCGGCTGGTCCTTGGCGAGCCGGTTCTGCTCCTGATAGAGCGCCGCCAGCTCCGACGCCGGCTTGAATGTGCCGTCTTCGGGGTTGATGGCGCGTGCCCAGGGAATGCTCTTCGCGCCCGGGATGTGCCCGCCACGCAGGGCGCCCTCGTTCGGATAGTCGGGCATATGCATGCGCGTGCCGGCGTACTCCTCCGGGCTGCGCACGTCGACCAGCTGGCCGTTCGCCTGAACATGCTTGAGCACTTCCTCGCGGAAGGCGCGAACGGGCAGGTCGTTACGCTCCGGGGCCTGGTATTTGCTGGCGGTGATCGCCGGGACCTCCCGGTTCGTCGGACGCCCCTCTTTTTCCCACTTCAGCCGCCCGCCGTCCATGATGCGTGCGTTCGTGTGGCCGAAGAGCTGGAAGACCCAGAAGGCGTAGCAGGCCCACCAGTTGTTCTTGTCGCCGTAGAACACCACCGTCGTGTCGCGCGTGGCTCCGATGCGCGACATCAGCCGCTCGAATCCTTCACGCGTGATGTAGTCGCGGCGGACGGGATCGTTGAGGTCTGCCGTCCAGTCCACGTGAACCGCATTGGGAATGTGGCCCGACGGGTAGAGCAGGGTGTCCTCATTCGACTCCACAATCCGGATGTTCGGATCGTTGAGATGATCGGCCACCCACTCGGTGGAGACCAGGACGTCGGGCTGTGCATAGCCTCGGGAGGTGATGTCAGTCATCCGCACATTATGCATTACGGACGCACGGAGTCACCTGCCGGCAGGCGCCAGGAATTCCGTCACTTCGGCCGAGTAGGTCCTGCCTTCGAGGCCAGCCGGCATGCCATGTTCCACGAGTGCCCGCGCGCAGCCGACCCAGTCGCCTGCAGCGGGGTCGTGGTTGCGTGAAGCCCACGCCAGGGTGCCCTTGACGTTGTCGTTGTGGCAGTGGCGCTCGATCCAGCGTGCGCCATGTTCGAGGAGGAACCGCGTCAGCGCGGCGTCGCCGCGGAACACGGCGTAGTTGAGCGCCGACGCCTGCAGGTCGCCGCCGATGGCAGCAATCGGCCAGCCCAGAGTGACCATCAGGCGCACGCCGTCATTGCCGGCCTCGGCCGCAAGGCTTGGCAGCAGGCTCAAGTGGATTGGCGACAGCGTCCCGATGATGCCGGGCTGCCTCTCGAGCAGACCCCGCGCAGCGGACTCGTCGGCGCGCGCGCAGGCAGCGATGAATTCGTCTGTCGACGACAGCGGTTCGGCAGCGCCTGCGTCAGCCAGCGCTGCCGCGACATCAGGCAGGCCCAGCAGCGATGCGAACCGGTACGCGCTCACGCCATGACTGTTTGCGTGAGGATCGGCCCCGGCGGCGAGCAGGGCCGCGACATGCGCGCCCGACCGCCGCCGACGAATGGCCCAGATGATCGGAAGCCCGAGCGACGCGTCGTTCGGATCGGCGCCGTGAGCCAGGAGCAGGCGCAGGCCCTCGAGATTGTCCGTATCCAGGTTGTGATGCAGGGCATTGCTACCCGCCACCTTGGCTCCAGCCTCCAGGAGGAGCCGCGCGCACGTCACATCGCGGCTTTCCATGGAGTGATAGAGCGACTCGCCGTCATTGGGATTGGCGCCAGCGGCCAGCAGTATTTCAGTCAGCACCGCATCGTGGTTCTTCCCCGCAGCGCCGTAGAGCGCGCTCAGTGGAGGCCCAGTGCCTGTCCACGACTGATTCGGATCGGCGCCAGCGTCAAGCAGCAGCCGCGCGCAACGGCGAAGCGGCTCACGATACTCCGCGATATGGATCAGGCTCGAGTGCGTGACGGCCACCAATGGCGGTCGCCCCTGCTGCACGCCGCACGTTGGACATGTCCAGGCCATTGGCCGGTTCACCCACGCTGGATCGGCTCCAATGGAGGCGAGGAGGACGTCCTCGTCTCCGATAGCGCACGCGACGACGGCGATCCTGGTCGCCAGCGCCAGGTGTTCGCGAAACACCCGATCGGCCAGTTGCGGCCACGCGCGGTCGTCGTCGACTCCGTAGACGAGCGCGAGCCAGTCGTGCAGGATGTGGCCCTCGCCCGACGGGCTGAGCGCGATCGGACCGGTGGGAACAGACGGCACACGAACCTCTATGGGGGGCGACCAGCTGCAGTCGAGGATGACCGCAGGACCACACCGAGGTGCGTATTGTAAGCACCATCACCGCCCATTGCGCGAGAAACCGAGGCGCAGATCCTGACGCCTGTTCCGCTATAGTTCCTCCACAGTCACAAGTTGCGCGGGCCCGCGCCGCGACAGGCGAAAGCCGGCCGCTGGCGCGCGCATCGCTCAGAGGGAGAGCTTATGCGTCGGCTATCGCGGTTGAAGGTCCTGGTTGCGATGGTGCTTGACGCCGTGCGTGGTCAGCGCGACGGACAGGTGCCAGCGACGCTGCGCCAGCCCTCGACATCCATCGAGACCTGACCGCTGCCCGGGCTTGGAATGGATCCACTGCCAGGGGACGACAATCCGGGAGTGATGCGCACAGGCCCCACCTTCACGCCCCCTTGTCCAATCTGATCCTTCTTCACGAGCCCGGTGACCTCGATCATCGAGCTCTCGTGGGTCTTGATCTCCGCCATCATCTTCTTGGGTCCGTTCATCCGCAGGTGCGTACCCTCGGGCACGCTGGAGCTGCCAGGCTGGTCGACGGTGCGGGGTGCAACCGTGAACATGTAGCCCTTCGCGCATCCCGGCACGAACAGACGAACGGAATCCCTGGGTACCGGCTTCGCCTCCTGCGCGCGGCCAACTCCGCTCACTGTCAGGACAAGCGCGAGGCCGGTGATCTGCTGTCGCATGGGTGGTCTCAGTATAGGCGCAGCCGTGATCTCTCTCAGTTGCCGGTCAACTCCCGAAGCAGCGCCTGCTGACCGTAGACCTTGTCGAGCGCCTCAGAAATTGCGGCTGTCGCCACCGAGACGGCCCGATTGACGCGAGCGTCGAACGCGAATGCGCCCCCAAGGCTCTCGATGTTGCCGTCGAAGATCACGCCAACAACTCGAGCCTGGGCGTCGATGACGGGAGAACCGGAGTTGCCGCCAATGATGTCGTTGTCGGTCACCATGTTGAAAACAGTCGTGTCGTTGACACGGCCGCGCGCCGCCTCCCACTTGGACGCGAGCTGGTAGGGGAACTGCCCGGTGGCCCGCTCCCACAAGCCGCTGAAGCGGGTAAACGGCTCCACAGCGCGTCCATTGGCCGTCCAGCCCTGAATCTGGCCGTACGACAGACGCGGTGTGAACGTGGCATCTGGATAGGCGTTCGTCCCATACGCCGCAAAGCGTGCCTGCGCGATGCGTGCGGCGGCCCGATCGCTCGGGCCCGTCACCCGTGCCTCGTACTCCTGTCGCATATGGCGCGAGGCGGCGTCGGTGGCGAGCACGTACTGGATCAGGGGGTCCCCCGATGAGCGTATCGCCGCCGACCCGCCGTCCCAGAGCGCCTTCCGCAATGCCGGATCGCCAAGTTTCGAGGTCGCAAGCCGCGCGCCGATCATCTCTGGTGAATCCTTCCCGAGAAAACTCTTCGTGCCGGCATCATCGACGGTGAGGTTCTCTCGCAGCTTCGACAGCCAGAATGACAACGTGAGCTCCTCGAGCTCCGGATAGACCGGCGCTGTGTTGAGCAGCTGCCGCTCGAGCAGCGCGAGCCGGCTGTCGGTGTATTCGGGCAGACGCTCGCCATTGGGTTTCGCCCGCTCATCGGCGCTCCGCACAAGAGTTCGCGCGTAGCCGAAGAGGTCCGACCCGTATCCGGCGCGTCGCTCCATGTATGTGTACGCGGGCGTGAGTGCCCGCCGGTCAGTCTGCACGCGCGCGATGTCGGACCATGGATCGCCCGTCGCATCGCCCGCCGGCGTAGCTGCCGCTCGCAAGCGCAGAGCCTGGTCATCGCGCCGTTTGCCGTCGACGAATCCCGGACTCGATAGCGCCAGTTCTTGACCGCGGTACGCCTTGAACCCGTTCTCAATCCCGAAGAGCAGGTCTTCGGCAATGCGCCGGTGCTCGGCGCTCTCCTCGCTGAAACGCGCGAGCCGGCCGCGCAACTCGGCCATCCAGTAGAGCGTCTCCGGCATGATGGAATCGCGGAGCACCTCGAGTTGATCTGCCGTCAGCAACCGCTGCGTGGTGCCTGGATTGCCGGCCACGAAGACCGGGGTCCCCGGTTGGGGCACGGCGCTGCTCCACTGCAGGTGCGTCGGTGTGCTCACGGGCCGTCCGTTCTCGTACAGCCGGAGAAACGCGCAGTCGAGGTCGTAGCGGGGAAAGTTGAAGTTGTCCGGATCGCCGCCGAAGAACGCCATCTGCTCTTCAGGGGCGAACACCAGCCGCACGTCGGCGTAGGTGCGGTAGGTGTAGAGCCTGTACTGTCCGCCCTGGTAGAGCGACACCACCTGGCAGCGCTCGGTCGCCTCGCGCCCAGCGCATCCCTCTTTTTCGATCGCGGCGATGGCCGTGTCGCGCGCTGTCACGAAGTCGCGGCCCGTCTTCGTCGCCGAGGCTTGCGCCACGCGCATCGTCACGTCACCGATCGTCGTGAGAATCTCTGCCTGCAGCCCGCCGCAACGACGCTCGTCGGCGGCATTGCCGGCAGAGAAGCCGTTTTCGACGAAGTTCACCTGGCTCGTCGACAGACTCTGCACGCAATCACGCACGCAGTGATGATTGGTGAGCACCAGTCCCCCTGCGCTGACCACCGACGCAGAGCACCCAGAAGGCAGCCGCACGGCCGACAGCTGCACCCGCTTCAGCCAGGCCTCGTCTATGGTGACGCCGTACTTGGCCTTGACCTGCGCGGCTGGAAAGTTGTCGAACGTCCACATGCCTTCGTCGGCACGGAGCGTGGCAACAGCTACGAGCGCTGCCGCCGCAAGCAGAGCGGAAGTCAGAAATTGGCGCATGGCGGAGACCCGCCGAAGAGCCTACTACAGCGCCCCGGGGCGTCTGTATAGAATGACGGGAGTCTGCACTGGAGCCGACCGACGTCCGTGCAATGCGGGCCGCCCATCCCGATGCTGTTCCGGCTGACCATCCTCGGCGCGCTCATGTGGTCGCAGGCTGCGACTCGTCCCGTTTACTTCACAGCAGCGGGACCGGTCGAGGCGATGCGAGGCAAGCAGGCGGTCGTCGAGACGTCGGCGGGCACCATCGTCATCCAGTTGCTGCCCGACGCGGCGCCCAACCACGTGGCGCTGTTCATGAAACTTGCCACCGAGGGAGCGTATGCAGGGACGACGTTCCATCGGATCGTGCGCTACGGCGTGATTCAAGGAGGCGATCCCCTCTCACGCGATCCTGCGAGAACCGCGCAATACGGCACGGGAGGTCTTAATCAGCTGCGGTTCGAAACCAACACGGAGAGACAGACCGCTGGCGCCGTCTCTGCCGTGTTGTTGAATGGCCAGCGCGATACCGCCGGCGCCCAGTTCTTCATCTGCGCCACCGATCAACCCGGGCTTGATGGGCAATACACCGTATTCGGCAGGGTCGTCGACGGGCTCGAGGTCGTGCAGGCGATTTCCGCGGCGCCGGCAGACGCCCAGGGACGGCCCCTGGATCGTGCTGAAATCCGGCGAGTCACGATTCGCGACACGCCGCCAGAGCCCTTCGTCTCCGCCACTCCCGCTGAAATGGCCGCCGCGCGCGTTGTGCTCGAGACGACGATGGGCACCATCGAGCTCGAGATGCTGCCCGACAAGGCGCCCGAAACCGTGCGCAGCTTTCTCCGGCTCGCAGACGCCGGCGTCTACGACGGCATCAAAGTGCACAGGGTCGTGCCGAACTTCGTGGTTCAGACCGGGGCCCTCGCCTATCGGATCCAGCCGCTCACCTCGGCGCAACAACGCCTGGTGCACAACATGCCGCCGGAGTTCACCGATACGCCGAACGTGCCCGGCATGGCGTCGATCGCGCGAGGTGACGATCCGGGCAGTGGTTCGACGTCGTTCTTCATCTGCATCGGTCAGTGCCGCGCGCTCGACGGCAAATACACCGTCTTTGCCCGAGTCGCCGCGGGTCAGGCGGTACTCGATGCGATGAGTGGCGTACCGGTGAATGGCGAAGCGCCGCAAACCGACATCGTGGTTAGGCGCGCGCGCGTTGAGAAGAAGTAGTCCCGCCGCTGGTCATAAATCGCCGACTCCCGGCGTCCACTGATAGCCGACGCCGCGCACCGATCGGATCAACTCGCCGTTCTCGTCCTGCAAGGCCTGCCGGAGACGAACGATGGTGTTGTCCACGGCGCGCGTCGTGGGGAACTGATCGCGTCCCCAGACTCGATCGAGAATCTCGGACCGACCGACCACGGCAGGTGCCGCGGCCATCAGCAGCTTCAGGACGCGCCCATCCCGTACCTGCAGAAATGCCCGTTCGCCGTCCGGACCAACGACAGCCAGCGCGCCCAGATCGATCTCGCGCCCGTGGACCTGCACGACTTCCGGGACGCGCTGCGTGGCCAGCACGTGTCGCACCCGCAGAATGAACTCCTTGAGGTGGAATGGCTTCGGTAGATACTCGTCGGCGCCGATCTCGAAGCCCTCGAGGCGGTTCTCCGCGGAGTTGAGCGCGGTCATGAACATCACTGGTGTGAGCGACTCGCGCTTGATGCGCCGCGCCAGGCCAAACCCAGATCCGTCGGGAAGCTTCACGTCCACCACGGCGAGATCCCAGCGGCCGGCGGCGAGGGCCGTCTCGGCGGCCGCGACGGTCTGCACCCACCGCACCTCGAGCTGTTCCTTCTCGAGGCGTTCGTTCAGGGTGCGCCCGAGCGACGCGTCGTCTTCGACGAGCAGCACGCGAGCCATCAGCGGCCTCCCGGAAGTTCGAGGACGACCGTGAGCCCGCGGGCGGAGTCCGGCCGCGGCAGAAAGGCGAGCGTGCCGCCCATGCGGGAGGCCAGCTGGCGGCAGACGAAGAGTCCCACGCCAGTGCCGCTCGTCGGTCCGCGACGCCCGAACGCCTCGCCAAGAGTGGGCATCGTGGCCGCCGGTACGCCGATGCCGTTGTCCCGCACCGTGAGACGGCTGCGCCCGCCACCCGTCGATGTCGCGGTGACGTCCACGCACGTCGCCGCGCCGTGCACGACAGCGTTCTGGAGCAGATTGCGGCAGATGGCATCAAATGCCCGCGCGTCGGCCAGCACAACGGCATTGCCATCGACGCGGACGTCGAGCTCGGGCCAGTCCTGCGCGAGTCTGCCGAACGTCGCCGCTGCGTCGATCTGCTCTCGAAGCAGGCGGCCGTCTGGCTGCGCGACGAACAGCGAGTTCTCGAGTTGAATCTGCAGGCGCACCATGTCGTGCAGCAAGCGATCGAGCGGAGCGCTCGCGCCCGAGTCCGGCGCATCTTCGCGCAGACCTTCCGCCTGCAACTGCACGCTGGCCAGCGAAGTCTTGAGGTCGTGCGTGAACGACATGAAGAATGTCTCGAGCGCCTGCCGCCGCCGATGCTCGCGTCGGATCGCCACCAGGATGGCCAGGCCACCAGCGACGAGGAGCACGATGAACGTGCCCCCCTCCCAGACGAACATCCGGTGCCGGTTCGTGAGCGTCAATCCGACACTCAGCCACCACGATGCGATGGACACCGTGACCGCCAGCCATACGGCGGCGATGACGTAGTGCACGCCGGCGCGTGCGCCCGGCAGCGTCACGACCGTGCCCGTTCTGCCGCCCTTTCCAACACACTGCTGGCTTCGGCCAGCGTCTCCGCGTCGTGCGCCATCGAGAGAAAGCAGACCTCGTACGGGGACGGCGGCAGGTAGACACCCGTTGCGAGGGCCGCATGAAAAAAGCGCTTGTACCAGTCGGCCTGTTCAACCGGAATTCGATCGGGCCGGCGCACCGGTTCGTCGTGCCGCTGCCTGATCCAGAACATGGAGGCGTGGTGCACCACTTCCAGCCCGGGTGCGACCGCCGCGAATCGTGTGTCGAGTTCGCGCGCGAATGCTGTCGTGCGCGCCTCGAGCACTCGCCATCCGTCCAGGTCTTCCATCTGGCGCAGCGTGGCGAGCCCCGCGCGCATGCCGACCGGGTTCGCGCTCAACGTGCCCGCCTGATACACGGCGCCAGCCGGAGCGACCAGGTCCATCAGATCGGCGCGGCCGCCGTACGCGCCCACCGGGAATCCGCCGCCGATGACCTTGCCGTAACAGACAAGATCCGGCGTGATGCCGTAGGCGCCCGCCGCGCCCGTTACGCCGTCTCGAAATCCCGTGATCACCTCATCGAAGATGAGCAGCGTGCCGTGCCGGCGGCAGGTGTCCGCGAGATGGCGGAGCCATTCTGGACGCTGGGGCAGCAGACCGTAGTTGGCTGGCACTGCTTCGACGATGACGGCCGCGATGGTGGCGGGGTGCGCCTGGAACAGCGCGTCGACCATCGACTCGTCGTCGAGCGGCGCGACAAGCGTGTGGGCAATCATGTCGTCGGGCAACCCGGCGCTCGATGCCGCGACGCGGCCCGCGAGCCCGCTGCCCGCGCGTACGAGCAGGCCATCTGCGTGGCCGTGATAGCAGCCTTCGAATTTGACGATGTCCGGCCGGTTCGTGGCGGCCCGCGCGACGCGCAATGCGGACATGACGGCCTCTGTGCCCGACGAGACAAAGCGAAGCCTCTCGACCCAGGGCACGCGCGCCCGAATCCATTCCGCCAGCTCGAGCGAATAGGGTTCGCACGTGCCGTAGCTCCAGCCATCGTCGATCGCCTGATGCGCGGCCGCCGCGACGACCGGATCGCAATGGCCGAGCACCAGCGGGCCGAAGCTGAGACAGAAATCGATGTAGGTGAGGCCGGAGACGTCCGTGAGTCGTGCCCCTCGGGCCGATGCCATGAACACGGGGGTGCCGCCAACGCTGTGGAACGCGCGCACCGGACTGTGCACGCCACCTGGCGCGGTCAGCCTCGCCCGCTCGTACAACGCCTGGCTTGTCACGACAGCCCGAGCGCGCGTGCGCGTCGCGCTCCGTAGGTGATCACGTAGGCGGCGCCAGCCCGGCGCAGCACGAGCAGGGTCTCGGCCAGCACCGCATCCAGTTCGGCGAAGCCACGCTCGGCCAGCGCCACCAGACCCGCGTATTCGCCGCTGACCTGATAGGCCCCGACTGGGGCGCCGGTGATCTCGGTAATCGGCCCGATGAGGTCGAGCGACGTCATGGCCGGCTTCACCATGAGCAGGTCGGCGCCCTCATCGGCACACCGCACGCTCGAGCCGATCGCGTCGCGCCGCGATCGAACATCGATCTGGTAGTGACGACGGTTGCCGAACTGCGGCGCCGAGTCGGCGGCCTCCCGAAAGGGACCGTAGAAGTGACTCGCGAACTTCGTGCTGTAACTCATGATGGGCGTGCGGCCGTGCCCCGCGGCGTCGAGCGCCGCGCGGAGGTGCGCGGTGCGGCCGTCCATCATGTCGCTGGGGCTGATGCCGTCGGCGCCGGCGTCTGCCGCCGCGACGGCCGCCTCGGCAAGTGCATCGAGCGTCGGGCCGAGATCGATGGCGCCCGAGTCGTCGATCAGCGCGCAATGTCCATGGCTGGTCGACGAGCAGAGACAGATATCGACCCACAGGTGCAAGGCGTCGCCGAAGCGCTCCTTGATCGACCGCACCGTATCGGCCATGTGGCGGAACGAGAGGCCGCGTGGCCGCTTGACGGACGGGACCGCAAACAGGAGGAAGTGACGGACCCCCGCGTCGAGGTCGCGTGCGATGGACTCGAGCGCTGCGCTGCTGCCGTGGCGGGCGTTGTCACCGAGACCTGCAATGACCTCGCTCCCGGTCATTCCTTCGACGATGAAGACGGGCTGGATGAGCTGTGCGACCGAGAAGTTCGTCTCCGACAGCATGTCGCGAAGATGCGCGTTCTGCCGCAGCCGCAGTCGCGACCATGCAGGTGAGGGTGTGGTCACAGCGTGACGTTCTGGTGCCATTGGTCGTAGTCCAGCCATGTACTGACGCGCGAGGTCGAGCCCAGCGTGTCATGAAGCGCACGCGCGGTGCGCCCCGGTCCACTTGCGTGCCACGCGCCGCCAATACCGGGGTGGCGGTCGAGGGCCTCGCGGAACAGACTGCCGCTCATCCAGAAGAAGTGCGTGCGCGCTGCGAGATCGTCCGGTAGCACGTAGCGGACCGAGTAGGTCGCCAGCGCCCCTGGTGCGTCGGATCTATCGTGCGTCAAGCGAATCCATTCAGGGGACGTGCCGGCCATCAGATCGACATCAGGCGATTCCTGATCGCCCAGCCCGTCCGATGACCCGTGGACCCACACGCCACGCCGTGCGAGCCTCTCCCACGAGCGCAGTCCGGCGGTCCAGACGAGCTGCGAATCGGACGGCCTGTAGTCAAGCGGAAGGGCGTCGGCGCGCGCAATCCAGAGCGCTCGCGCGTGAGCCGGGACCGCTGTGGATAGGGGACGCCGCTCGGCACCCTGTCGTTCGTCGGGCCCAGGCCACACGTGCGACGCGTCGGTGCGAGGAGGAACTGTCGCGCTGCCCGATCTCGTGAGCGACCAATCTTGCAGCACCTCGCCGTTGGGCAGCTGTCCCCGGAGACTCGTGATGCGCCCGTACTCGCGCAGGAGCACCGTAGCGCCAATGGCTTCGTGGCACCCGCCGCCGTACGACGCGAGAATGGCGCGTTCGGCCTCCACGGCGAGCCGCGTCGGCTCGTGTGTCACGGCTTGGACTCTGTCGGCGAGGTCCGTTCGGCTCGCGGCGATTTCTATGGCGAGCGCGCCTTGCGCGGGTGCGGTCGGGAATTGCCGCAGCGGCAGCACCATCCACGCGCATTGACCGAGCGCATTCCGGATGTCGCGCGCCACGTCCGGCTTCGAATCGGGCGAGAGAAGACGATCTAGCGCGGCCTTGGCCACCACGAGCGCGTCGCCGTCGCCAGCCAACAGCTTCCGCAGCCGCGTCGGGATATTGCCGCGCACAGGATGTGCGGCGATTGACCCGCAAGGCCATGGGAGCAGAGGCGCGAGCGACTGACCCATCTGCCACGCGCGTCGGGGTGACGAAGACAGAACGGCGAGCGACGCGGGGCGCGCGTCGACGACGGTGCGTCGGATCAGGAGGACGTCGCGAGGGTCTGCGCGCTCGAGCGTGCCGGCAATCGTCGTGCCGGCATATCCGCTGACCGGCAAATCCTTCCAGGAGTGGACGGCTATGTCAGCGTCGCCTGCGACGAGCGCGTGCGAGAGGTCCTCAGTGAAGAGCCCCTTGTCGGGTGCATCCCAGAGCGCCACCCGGCGGTCGCGATCGCCGCGCGAGGACCGCGTTGTCGTCTCGACGTCCAGATCGGGCCACCGCGCGCCAAGTGCTCGCGCTACTCTGCCGGCCTGAAGGACAGCCAGGTCGCTGCCGCGGCTCACCACCTTCACGCGCATAGATCGTCCCACCCGAATGGGCACAACTCCTCCCGCCCGGCGTAGGCGCGGGCTAACTCAAGAATATCCGCATGCGCGGAGAGCGACAGGAGACCGGGTCTCTTAAGAGACCCGGTCTCTTAGTCCGCAATGGTGGCGACTTTCCAGCCCATTGCGAGCTCAGGGCCGCGCCTTTCCTGGCAGAAACCAATGACAGCCATCGCCGAGCGTTCTTGCCGGCGACCGAGGGGGCCTGCAAGACCGGGTCTCTTAAGAGACCCGGTC
>JBDSZL010000062.1:0-6227 GCA_039925145.1 Vicinamibacterales bacterium
TGCACTGGCACAGCCGTCGGTGGGAGACCGCGCGGGAATGCCACACCCCAAGGCAGCGACGTCGGCCGACCGTAGTCATCACCCACCAGAAAGCAGCCGAGTCGACCGATGGCGTGCCCAGCCGCGAGGGCCGGCGTTGACGCGGCGAGAATCGGCACGATCGGATAGCCGCGAACCATGAACCACGCGAGAGCCGTGCCGACACCGCCGGCCAATCCGCCGAACCAACTGAGACCACCGCGACTGAGGATGAGGTCCAGCAGTGATGCATCGCTGAGATGCTCAACCGTCCAAAGCAGCTTGGCCCCGGCCAAGCCGCCAAAGACTCCTGCGACCGCACCATCCAGCGCTCCGATCGGCAGACGACCGATCGTCAACTCGCGCCTCAAGGTCCACAGACCCACCAGGGCACCAAGACCGACCATCGCGCCAAACGACGGCACCTCGAACGAGCCGACTCTGAACAGAATGGGGTACATGGTTTGTGGACGCTGCTAGAACCAGAGGCGGAGTCCCACCGCCAGCTTTGCTCCGCTCCCTGTGTTTTCTCGTGATCGCGCGATGGCTGCTGTGCCGAAGAACGGCCGAACCCACGTCACGCCCACGTACGGCGCCACTTCGCGCCGCAGTTCGTAGCGGAGGCGCAGGCCCGCCTCGAGAGAACTGAGACCGGCGCCAACGCCGTGTTCTGGATCGGACTTGCCAGCGATCTCCACGTCGATTCTCGGCTGCAGCATGAGGCGGTTGGTGAGCAGCACATCGGTTTCTGCTTCGAGGCGCGCTTGCGTGCGGCCTCTGGCGCCGATGAAGGCCGTCGCCTCGACATCAAACCAGCCCGGCGCGAGTCCTTGAAGTCCCACCGCCACCCACGCCTGGCCTGGCCCGGGGCGGACGTCGTACCGGATCCCCGCGACGACGTCCCACCACCGTGCGACGGCGCGCCCGTACAGACCGCGTACCTGCCCGGAATCCAGCCGACCCGCGGTCCTCTCGCCCTCAGTCCGAAACCAGATGCGATGGAGATCGCCGCCGATCCAGCCCATGTTGTCCCACGTCACGCTGTTTGGTCCTGCGCCGGCCTGCCACTCCAGTCGATCGAGCAGGACGTAGGAGTGGAGCGCGCGGTCCCCGACGTTGTGTTGACCGACGTCAGGGAAGGCCGCGCGCCGATCCGCATCAGTCAGCGGCGGTATCGGCGTGATCGAATCCACTTGTGCCGGTGAGGAGGCCGAGGCATCCGGGGATGGCGATGATTGCGCCTGGAGGGACGTGGAAACGATGCCGAAAAGCACCATCGCACACGAGATCCTCGTGAAGATCGCCGCGATGCTCATTCGTCGACCCTCACTTCCCGAAACATTCCCGCTTCCATGTGGAAGAGCAGATGGCAGTGATAGGCCCACCGCCCGAGCGCATCGGCCCGTACGCGGTAGCTCCGCTTCGTCCCCGGTGGCATGTCGACCGTGTGCTTGCGCAGATGGAAGTGCCCCTCGTCGTCTTCGAGGTCGCTCCACATGCCATGGAGATGGATCGGGTGCGTCATCATCGTGTCGTTGACGAGGACGATGCGGAGCCGTTCGCCGTAGGTCAGCCGCAACGGATCTGCGTTGGCAAACTTGACGCCGTCGAATGACCAGACGAATCGTTCCATGTGTCCGGTCAGGTGGAGTTCGATCGTACGGCCTGGTTCGCGCCCGTCCGGATCGTCGAACGCGCTCTTCAGTCGCGCATACGTGAGCACGTCTCGTCCGTTGTCACGAAGACCGACGCCTGGATCGTCAAGGCGCGACGTCGGCATCATCGCTTGCATATCGACGAGTGGGTTGCCACGCTCACTGGCGGGGTGAGTTTGCATGCCACCGCCCATCGCGGACATGTCGTGCCCCCCGGGTGGGTCAACGGGCGGCGTGTCAGGCGTGGGCACGGCACCAGGGCCGGGCATATCCGCCATGCCGGCCATCGCGCTCATGTCATGGCCCATGCCGGCCGTGCCCGCCATGTCGTGCCCCATGTCGCTCATCGTGAGCAGCGGTCTCGGATCGGGGTCTGGCACCGGCGCGCTCAGACCCTCGCGAAGAGCCAGCGTGCCTCGCGCGTATCCGGTCCGATCCATCGACTGGGCAAAGATGGTGAAGGCATCCTGCCCGGCGGGTTCGACGATCACATCGAATGTCTCGGCCACGGCGATCCGGAACTCATCGACCGTCACTGGGTGCACGTACTGGCCATCTGCCGCGACGACAGTCATTTTCAGTCCAGGGATCCGCACATCGAAGTACGTCATCGCCGATCCGTTGATGAACCGCAGCCGGACGCGCTCTCCGGGGCGAAACACGCCCGTCCAATTGGCGGCGGGGGTCGTCCCATTCATCAAATAGGTGTAGGTGGCCGCGGACACGTCGGCCAGATCCGTTGGATCCATCCGCATGCCGCCCCACATCTTCCGGTCCGCCAGCGTGCTGCGCCAGCCGCTCGTCCGGATGTCCCGTACGAAGTCGCCGACCGTGCGGCGATGGAAGTTGTAGTAGTCCGACTCCTTCTTCAGCTTGTCGAACACGTGTTCGGGAGCCTCGTCGGTCCAATCGGACAGCATGACGACGTGCTCGCGATCGAATCGAAAGGGCTCCGGCTCACGCGGCTCGATGATCAGCGGCCCGTATACGCCGCGTTGTTCCTGAAAACCTGAATGACTGTGGTACCAATAGGTGCCGCTCTGCTTGACGTGAAAGCGGTATTGGTACGTTTCTCCCGGCGCGATTCCGTGAAAACTGAGACCTGGCACGCCATCCATGTTGGCCGGCAGCAGGATGCCGTGCCAATGGATCGACGCGGGCGCATCACGGAGACGGTTGGCCACGCGCAGCGTCACCGTGTCGCCCTCTCTCCAGCGCAGGGTCGGCGCGGGGATGGAACCGTTCACGGCGTGCGCGATGCGACGCGACCCGGTGAAGTTCACCGCGGTCTCACCGACGGCCAGGTCGAACTCCGTGCCTGACAACCTGGCCGGTGCCGGTCCGCCGGCCTGCGCCCATGCGGGCAGCCGCCACAGCCCGAGCGCGGCGGTCGCGGCACCAGTCGCGAGTCCCTTGACGAACGTACGGCGAGAGGGTTGCGGCGCGTCGTCTCGCCGACCCTTGACTAATCGGTGGTTCACAATCGTTCTCCCTTGAGCCGCCGAGCCCGTTTGCTCGGCGGCCCGCGTTCGGCGGCGACTATTTCTGGGCCGCGAGTCGAATCACGGTTGCCTTGTCTGCGCCGGCGTCGTGGTCGACGGTCACGGCCACGCGCTCGTCCTTCTGGATATGCGCCGCCGCGAACGACACCGTCTTCTCGCCCCGAAATACCTTCGTCTTCGTGGTGATGACAAACACCATCGGTGTTTCCTTCTTGGTGGTGTCGTCGAGGACCTTGACCTGTACGTTTGCGGCCTCAACGGTCATGACGGTGCCCTTGTACGTCTGCTCATGAGCCAGGAGGCCCGCTCCCGCTAACAGGAACGCGGCAGCGCCGATCAGTGCGGTCTTCTTCATGGTGCGTCTCATCATTCGTGACTCCTTGTGATCTACTTTCCGGAAAGAAACTCATCGATATCGTGTTGTCGCGCGCCGTCCGCCGCACTCTTCGGGTTCAGGGTCTCCATGGCCGCGATCTCTTGTGCGGACAGGACAGGGAGGTGACGGATGAAACGCACGAGCGCCCACGACGACGTCTCCCCGTCGGCGGTGCCCGTGCCCCACGCTGGCATGCCGGTGAATGGAATGCCCCGTTCGATGACGTAGAACAACTCGCCA
Organism: Vicinamibacterales bacterium; assembly: GCA_039925145.1. Taxonomy (GTDB): domain Bacteria; phylum Acidobacteriota; class Vicinamibacteria; order Vicinamibacterales; family SCN-69-37; genus JBDSZL01. The sequence goes on from JBDSZL010000062.1 coordinate 3,792, forward strand.
TCCGTCATCGACTGCGTGCGGGGCGCCCGCATGTCCGGCGCCGGTGGATACAGGCTTCGTCCCATGGATGTGTCGCCACTTCCATCGTTGGCGTGGCATGTGGCGCAGTGGTCCGCCCAGTGCTCGAGTCCGGCTTTCACCACATCGTCGGTCGCCGCCACCGGATTCGCTTGCTGGCGAATCGCTGTGGGCGTCGCCCAACGCCTGGCGCCGCGCATGACTCGCTCCTCGAGCGGCCAGGCCGCGGTGCGGGCGGTAAAGCCCAGGCCTCGGCTGACCACGGCCGTCCCCGCCACAATCAGGGCAACGAGGACCACGAGCCATAGGGACGCCTTGCGCATCGCCCTATTTCTCCGCTGGACCGAGCGTTGTCACCGGGGCTGGCGCGGCGGTGCCCGCTGCGCCGACCCAATCCGATCGCATGCCATCCGTGTACATCTGATGGACCCTCCACGCGATTTGTGGGCCTTGGGCCGGATTCTTGGCGACGACGGAAAGAGACGCGGAGGCCCCAGCCTTGATCTGGATCGTCCAGGTCACCTTGACGATGCGGTCGCCGACCTTCTCTTCTTTGTGCGTCGCTCCGGGCGGCGCCTCGACCGACACGACCGTCACGCCGTCTGGCACATCGAGCGTCACGGACGACGTGGTCATACCGTTCTCACTGGGCACGCGGAACGTGTAGGTCTCGGTGGCACCGGCCTTCGAGGCGCGGGGCATGACGCCCACGTGGGCAAACACGGAAGCAGAGGCCAAAGCGATCGCAGTTAAAACGCTTGCGGGTGTACGGAACATCGTTTTCTCCTTGTGATTCAGTTGATAAGGCGGCCATCCGCGCCCACTGAGGGAGCGGCAATAGCTCGCGGCATTCGACGCACGTGCTGCTCCGCGCTAGGCAGAGTGGCGCGGAGACGACTAGGCGGTTCTTGGGCTGTGGGATGACCTCAGTAGGCGCACCGCGCCGTACTGGGACGTCCACGAAGAAGGCGAATCAGATACGGAGTGAAACGACGAGAGGAGGTGCGTGGGGCGGAGACGCAGCTGCAACCGGCGTCGGAACATCGGTGGCGACGAACCTTGACGAGCCGCCGACGACTGGCAGCTCAACCGCTAGCTGCTTAGACCAGGCGAGTCGCAAGGGATCGACGACGGCCGGCGCGAGGTCCGCGTGCTGACAATCGTCTGGAGCCAAGTCAGCTGACACGACGGCCATGCCCGCGTGGTCGTCCGCCGTCGCTGGGGCGTCGTCGTGGTGGTGTCCGTGAGCTGCCGGCTCAAACGCACACATGGCCTCGCACACGGTCGGCCCCTGCAGGCTGAGCGTGAGAGCGAGGACGATCAACAGATCGCGCACGTTTGTCAGTATACCCGTACGGGTGGCCAAGAAGGACGGCGGCCCGGTCTCAGGCTCGAACAACTTCACGCGAACATTTATAGCCAGTTGCAGTCTTCGCGGTTTCCGAATGTCTGGACGCAGCCATTTCGCAATCGTCTCGACATGCTCCTGACCAGCATCAGAACGCCGGTCGGGCTCACGATTCTGGGGGCCGACCTGAATCAGATCCAGCGCATCGGAGAGCAGAATGAGTCGATTCTTCAGCGCCCTGTACGTCGTCAGCCGAAGTTGGACCGTTCAACCCTGTTTCAGCTGCAACGTGCGCTGCTTGATCCGGGCGCGCCGTGCCAGGATGGTCGCGTGTCGGCCGTGAAACATATCGGCCGACGTCACGTTCTGCAGCGCCTCATGATACCGCCGGTGAGTATAGTCCTCCACAACGTGGGCGACCGCCCGTTCCACCTCCCACGGCGTGTAGTAGTGCTCGAGTTTCACCACGTTCTTCAGTGAGCGATCGTACCGTTCGATCTTGCCCTGCGTCATCGGATGATACGGCGCACTGCGCGTGTGCGGCAGGCCGCGGGTCTCCAGGTACGTCGCGAGCTGCCCGGAGATGTAGCAGGGGCCGTTGTCGCTGAGCAGCCGCGGCCGATGTTCGGCATCGATCTTCCCGGCAAAGCGGGACACGCCGGCCGCCGCCTCTCGGCCGCAGTCTACTGCGCCGCAACAGGGCATTCAACGACATGGCGGAACCTCATTTTGCGGTTTTCATTTGGGACTTGTTAGCGGAGCCATCGAGGCGATCGAGGGCCGCCTTCTTGGCACTGAGGCGGATGTGCGAGTAGTGCTCCAGCATCCGCCGCGACAGGTGGCCGGTGATCGACTCGACTACGTGGTCGGGTTCACCGGCCTCGAGCAGACGGGTCACAACCGTGTGCCGCAAGTCGTGGAATCGCAAGCCTGGCAATCCTGCAACGCAGCCGAAATCGAGACCGTCGTCGAGGTCGGCGACGACCTCACGTCACAGTTTGGTTTTGCGCGGATCCCCGCCTGCCGCTAAACTGTTGATTCCGCTTGAACGGAGAAGCGCCTGCGGCCGC
>JBDSZL010000063.1:0-8028 GCA_039925145.1 Vicinamibacterales bacterium
CGGAATGACGCCGGCAACTCGGCGCCGTGCGCCGTGGCGAACAGATGCCGGCCCGCGTCAGTCACCAGCACGCATCCCCTCGCGCCCGCACACAGCCGAGACACCATGCCAGCCACGGTCGTGAGGCACTCCTCGACAGGGTGACCTGTCGCGATCAGCTCCAGCACGTTCTTCTGCTCCACCAGAAGCTGCTCACTCCGTTTCCTGTCGGTGATGTCGACAGCCACGCCGGAGATCCCGACAATCGCGCCACTCTCATCGCGGCGGGCTTCCACCATCAGATCGTAACTGCGAGCCTCCGCCGGCAGCGTCACAGTGATCTCCTCGCGCCGGCCGACGCCGCTATCGAGCACGCTTCGCTTCACCTCCGAGAGCCGCCGGCCCTCGCCGGCTGGTAGAAGCTCGTCGTCCGTCCGGCCGATGTTGTGATCTGGAAATTCAGGATGCTGGGGGAACACCCAGCGATACCGGAGGTCGCGATCCTGCTCGTAGAGCGTGAGGGCGGTGTTGCTCGCGGCCAGAGACCGGAATCGCGCCTCGCTCACCCGGACGGATTCCTCAGCCTCTTTTCGCGCCGTGATATCCTGGCTGAACGCCGAGACGCCGCCTCCGGGCATCGGGAAAAACCGAGCAAAGTACCAGCGTTGAAACGGCGGATAGAAACTCTCCGTTTCGACGACGACCCCCTCCACCATCGCGCGCGTCAGCGACCGGCCGAGGTCGGTGTCGGCCAATTCGGGAAACACGTCCAGCACGCGCCGGCCGAGGATGTCCTCGGAGTAGCCCCGCTCGGCCCACATGCGCCTGGCCGCGGGGTTCACGTACGACCAGCGTCCATGGCTGTCGATGGTCTGGAACGCGTCGGTCAGCGCCTCGAGGATATTGACGAGGCGCTGCTCACCTTCGCGCCGGGTATCGAGTTCGCGCTGCACGAGCAACTCGCGCTCACGTTCGGCGCTCACGCGATCGGTCAGGTCCCGGACGAAGCCGGTGAACTTCGGCGACCCTTCCTTCGACGCCCGGGTGATCGCGATTTCGATCGGAAACTCATGGCCGTCGGCGTGATAACCGCGCGTTTCGATCCGGCTGTTCAGAAAGGGGCCTTCACCCGTCGCCAGGTGCCTCGACAGTCCGGCGCGGTGCTGCTCGCGCAGATCGGGAGGGATCAACAGGTTCGCCAGCTCGCGACCGAGCGCCTCCTGCTGTGAATACCCGAACATACGGGTGGCGGCCGCGTTGAATTGCGTGATCATGCCGTGATGGTCCATCGCGATGATCGCGTCGAGCGCGGTGTCGAGAATGGCGCGCATGCGCCACTGCTCGTCCCGGACGGCCATCTCACCCCGCTTGCGGCTGATGAACTGGCCAATCTGGCTGCCGATCGTCGACATCGTCTCGAGCACGTCCGCGTCGGGCGCAAGCACCCGGCGACTGAACAACTCGACGACCCCGAGCACCTCGCCCCCGACCCGGATCGGGAAGGCGAGCGCGCTGTGCACCCCCGCTGCGCGTGCCTCAACATTGCGATCGCGCGGAAAATCCCCGTCCCGGAGCACATCCTCAATCCACAGCGCCTGGCCCGCGGCCCACACCCGTCCAGGAAGACCGGCTCCGGCTGGCAACGTGGTGGCCCTGGTGGTCTGCTCGAATGCCGCCGCGCGCACGCCGCGCGCGCTCCAGGTGGCGAGGCACGAGAGCCGCTCCTGGTCGTCGTCGACGATCCAGATCGCTCCGAGTGGCCATCGAAGGTTGTCGCCGATTTGCTGAAGAATGGCCGGCGCCGCCTGGGTGAGGTCAGGCGCGTCCGCGAGCGCCTCGCCGATCGCATGTGCGGCACCTCGCCGCCGCTGCCCTGCCTGCCGTTCGGCCATTGTCGCGGCCAGCAGCAGGCCCGTGCCAGCCACCACACCCGTGAATGTCTGTAACTGCACCAGCCCTTCGTAGACGGAGGGCGAGGCAAACGGCCCGGTCCCGTGCACGGTGTTCCAAATGGTCGCGACGGACACTGCGGCGACGACGAGCGCCGTGCCGGGCTGGTCGAACCGCACCGCCGCCACGACCACGAGTGGAAAGACGACGTAGTGCAGCGGGCCGCGGGGCAAGCCCGGGCCGAGAATGTCACCAAACACGAGCTCGGTCATGCCAACGCTGACGAGCACGAGCCCACCGAGGCCCGTCCAGCGTTGCGGGCTCCGCTCCTCCAACGAACGCACCATCGTCGTGATTGCCGGCGCGACGACGAGAGCGCCGAGCGCGTCACCGAGCCACCACTCCGACCAGAGCTCGGCGAACTGAATCCACGGCTGCACACCGGCGAGGCAGAGCGTCGTCACCCCGATGGTGGCGCTGATCGTCGTGGAGAGCAGAGCACCGACCACGATGAACCGGACGGCATCGGCAAGGCGCCGGAGGGACGGATCGAACCCCGGGGTCCGCTGAAGGAGCCACGCGGCAGCCACGGCCTCCAGGGTGTTGCCGGACGCGATGAGAACGGCGGTCCACACGGGCGCGGAGGCAGTGGCATTCGCCAGAAACGCGCCGGCCCACACCGCCGGCCACAGGCGGCGGCCCCACAACAGCAACGCAGCCACCGCGATGCCCGTCGGGGCCCAGACAGTCGTGACCTGTTCAGCGACGAACGCGACACGGAAGCCCAGGTGTGCCGCGACCACGTACGCGATGGTGACGCTCGCCGCAATCGCGACGAGGCGGGGTGCGCCAATCCTGGGTGGAAGGGCCACGGTCAGGCGCCTGCGGAATCGTCGCGCAAAAGCCGAATCAGATTCTGCAGCGGTCTCGGAGTGACCGGCATGGCCCATAGATACTGTCGAAAATGGCCCGACGGATCAACCTGCCGCGCATGTAGACCAGCGCGCGATTCAGTCGGCGCAGCAAACGATGGCGCCGGGATCGCCGCGCCCCCAGCAGCAGGCACCCGCGCGACGGCCCCGCCGCCCCAATTATCAGCTTTCGGTGCGCGGCGGCTTCTCGTCGGAGACCCCCGTCGACTGTTCGAATCTGCGCTCGATCACCCACCACACCGACGCCCAGAGAAAGCCGAACATCCACCCGCCAACCACGTCGGTCGGGTAGTGCACCCCGAGGTAGACGCGGCTGATGCCGACGAGCAGTGTGAGGAGCACGGCGAGGCTCATGCAGTAGATCTTCGTGACCCGCCCGTTGGTGGTCCGCATCAACATGGCACCAAGCGTGAGGTAGATGAGCGCCGACTCCATGGCGTGGCCGCTCGGGAAGCTGCTCGACACGACGGCCTGAAGATGCGGCACGATCGTCGGCCGGGGTCGCGCGAACAGGCCCTTGATGATCCAGTTCGCCGCCTCGCCGCTGACCGCCGTCAACAGAATGAACAGCGCCGTCCGGTAGCGCTGCTGCAACGCCAGAAAACCGCTGACGGCGAATACCACGAGTCCCAGGACCGTCGTGCTGCCGATCGCCGTCAGATCGAGCAGCGCCGGCTCGATCCACACCGGCCCGATCGGCCGTGCTGGGTCGTCGGCACTCCGCAGGGCCAGGAGGATCCGGCCGTCGAGAGCCGTGGTGTCGCCCTCCATGACCTCGGAGGCGAGGGCCAGGAAACCCCAGAGCAGCAGACAGATGGCGAGCCCGGCGAGCAGGGTGAGCAACTCGCGACGCTCAAACTTCCGCAGACGACGCCAGAGGGCACGAGGTGGCACGGGCACCACCATACGCCGAGTCGAGCCGTTGTAGGGGCTGCTCACTCGCGCCAGGCTCGAGTTACGTTCCTCACGATGTCGAGCAGGCGCGGCCGGGGTGTCGATCTCTGCTCTTCCCGTTCGACCACTCCTCAGAACGGCATTTTCAGAGGAGCCATCATGACCACGACACGAATCAAGACGATCGCCTATTGGACGACGACGCTGCTGGGGCCGGCGAGCTTTGTGATGGGCGGCATCATTCAGCTCACGCAGTCAGACCAGGCGGTGGCGATGATGCGCCATCTCGGTTATCCGGTGTATTTCCTGACGATTCTCGGCGTGTGGAAGCTGCTCGGCGCCCTCGTCACGGTAATCCCGCGGACACCGCGCCTGAAAGAATGGGCGTACGCCGGGTTCTGCTTCGATCTGACGGCGGCCGCGGCGTCGCACGCGTTCGTCGGTGGCACCGCGACCGACATCGTCGCGCCGCTAGGGTTTCTCGCCCTGGTGCTGGCGTCGTGGGCGCTGCGTCCCGCGAGCCGGCGTCTGGCCGCCGCACCCGTCGCTCCACGTGCGGTCGAGACGGATGCCGCGTGGGCCGCGACGGTCGCGGCGAGCACTCGCTGAGGGCCGTTGACGCACCCGACCGAGAGAAGCGCGCGCCCGCCCGCGCCCCGGGACGCACCACAAAGGCGCGCCAGGCTCGATCCGACGAATGCTGCGGCGGGTGTTACCGGCGGCGACGGCGGTATGCGACGAGCCCTACCAGGCCGCTGCCGAGAAGCACCATCGACGACGGCTCGGGAATCGGGTCCAGATCCGATGCAATGTTGGCAATGCTCGTGGTGATGGTGAAGTTGGACGCGACCGTGTGGCGCTCGGCAAAGAAAAGATCGAGACCGTACGTGCCCCCAACTGTGAGCCCGAGCGCATCAAGGTTGACGGTGCCGGGCAAAGCCGTGTGAGTGCCGCCCAAGTCGATCACCAGCTGCCCGTTGATGAACACCCACAAGTCATCATCTCCGCTGAAGCTGAAGGTTTGACCGGTCTGATACGTGAACTGGTTGTGCAGCTCGTAGGTGAAGTGGTAGTTGTGCGGCGTGAAGGACGGCGTCCCGGCGTTGAAATTCTGGTTTCCGAACAACTCGCCGTCGATCGGGAAAAATGCGTCGGTGGAGTACTTGAAGACACCGGAGCCAGGAGCCGTCTCCTCGAGCGTAATCGTCAACAAGTCCGCGACGTTGATTCCCGCAACGGTGTTGTACCAGGAACTGAACGAGCCGACACTCAAAATGCTGCATTCATTGGTGAATGTCGCGCCGCAGCCGCTACCACCAGGGCCGCCGGGAGTAGGAATGAGCACTGGCTTACCATCGGACCCGAGGGTCGTCGCCACCATACCCGTTTTTAGACCACCACCGTCATACGCCCGGAACACGCCTGGCGAGACTTGCACGAAGATCGCGCGTTCGAAGTCCGGGTGTTTTAGCACGCCAGGTACGCCCCCGTTCGCCGCATCGCCGGGCTGGCGCGCGCTGAAGTCACGGATAGTGCCCGTCAGCGAAATTGAAGTGGCAGAGGCAACGCTACTCACTGAAAGTAGTGCGACGAGACCGCAGCAGACAACCGATAGGCGCATGTTTTTGACTCCGGGGGCCAAATTGCAAGATTGCGACCACGGCGCCGCCTGAGGCAGGCAAAGCTACGACAGAGCTCAAGTCAACTCTTCGGAGGTCTTTTGGCTGCGCCCGAGCGCCCGCACCATTGCCAGCGACGAGCCAAGACTCCGAAGGCCTTGTGGCCGAGGAGCCCTTCTAAACAACGGCATATCTCACCCCTTAGTGCGCGAACGTCTCGGCCAGCCGGTCGATCCGCTTGCCGATCGGGGTATACGAGATCACCAGTGAGACGACGAACACTCCGAAGCCCGTCAGCAGCGCCTCGGTAAAAGCCCCCGGGTAGTGCGACCCGTGACTGATCACGTCGGCCACGACCCCAAAGCCGCCGACCAGGGCCGACGAGACCCAGCGACTGGCGAGGTGCCGGGCAAATTGCGTGAGCGTCACGCCCACGAGTGGCAGCGTCGCGAGCGTGCCGGTCTTGGCGGCAATCGCGAAGTGAGTCAACGTCGCGTCGAGCAGATGCCCTTGCACCATGAGGAGGACGCAGACCGCGCCGACTTCGATTGCCTTGTGGCCGCATAGCACGAGGCGGTACTGGTGACGAGGACCGAGACCTGAGCTGTCAGCCATGAATTCCGCCGGCATTCTACCAGCGTGGGTCGGGACCGCTACGTCCCTGCCGACGCGCGAACTGGTGAAGGAGGTTCGACCCACGTTCGACGCGCCGGTGCTGTGCGAACCAAGGTCCGATGCCAGAATGGTCGGATGTCTGCACGCGTCTGGTATCTCGTCCGCCACAGTGAGACGGAGTGGAATGCCGTTGCCCGCATGCAGGGCCAGCTCGACTCGCCGCTGACAGCGCTCGGGCGGGAGCACGCGAAGAGTTCTGGCCGGCTCCTGGCGCGGCTCGGAGTCGACGCGCTGTATGCGTCGCCGTTGGGACGCGTGCGCCAAACGCTCGACGTTCTCGCCGAAGACGTGCCGTTACCAGCGTCGTTCGACGACCGACTCAAGGAGTGGTCGGGAGGCGAATGGTCTGGCGAGTTGTACAGCGACCTCGCCACCAAGTGGCCGGACGCGTTTGCCGCCTGGACCGCGGACCGCTACCACCAGCGCTCGCCGGGCGGCGAGAACTTCGTCGACATGATCGCGCGAGCCCGATCGTTCATCGCGGATGTAGCCGATCCGCCTGGGTCGCGCATCGCCGTCGTCGCGCACGGCTTCTTCAACCGCACCCTGGCTGGCGCGCTGCTCGGTCTGTCACCGTCAGAAATCATTGCCATTCGCCAGTCCAATGACGTCGTCATCCGCATCGTCCTCGACGGCGACGGCCCTGCGACCGACCATTTCGTGGATGGCGACGGGCCGCTTCCGGGACTGCCGGGCAGCGAGACGCAGCAGCGGGAGTCAGCGTAGCGAATGCGCACGAGGGAACGCTATCGTCCGGACTGTCGACGGCAGCAGCAGGCATAGGCTTGGGCCCGATCAGGAACGGCAGTGGTAGCATCCCCGCGCTATCGACGGCCGAAGCGAGGGGCGGCAATGGGCAAAATGACGAACCGACCTCCGGCCCGCCCGATCGCCGACGCCGAGCGCTGCACGTCACTTGACGTTATCCGCGGCCTCGCGCTGATTGGCGTTCTCCTGGTAAACATCCACAGCGATTTCCAGATCCCTCTTGCCGCGGATCTTCTGGGCGTTCGCACGAGCGACCTGTGGGTGGACCATGCCGTGGACCTCGCCATCGTCGGGCTTCTTCAATTCAAGGCATTCACGCTGTTCTCTCTCCTGTTTGGAGCCGGCCTCGCCGTGTTCGGCCAACGGGCTGCAGCCCAAGGTGTGAACCCAACTCGGTTGCTCACGCGCAGGCTGCTCGTACTTCTCGCGTTAGGTTTGTGCCATCTATTACTGATTTGGAACGGCGACATCCTGACGCTCTACGCCGTGTGCGGCTTGCTGCTCGTACCGTTGCGTCGACTGCCCGCGCTCGGGCTGGCGGCGGTAGGCGTTGCGGCGCTCGCCCTTCCGTACGCCGTTCCATGGGGTGTCGGCCTGCCGGCCGAGGACATCCTGCGCGGAATAGCCACGGAGGCGGCTCGGATCTACACAGTCGGGCGAGTGGAAGACGTCATCGTGTTCCATTGGCACGAGACCAGAACGCTCATCCTGCCGCTGCTCGTCGATGTGCTGCCCCGGACCTACGGGCTGATGGCGCTGGGCGCGGCCGCCTGGAATGCCGGCGTGTTCACCAGCCCCGAGCGGCACGGGAGGCTTCTGATCGGCATCGCGCTGGTCGGGATCGCGGTCGGTGGCGGGGCGACGATCCTATCAACGCTTCAGATTCCGACCTCGCTGCCGTCGAGGTTGCTCGGCGCTGCGTCCTCCGCGCCGCTGGCGATGGGATACGCCGCCGGGTTGGTTCTGATTCTGCGTTTGCCTGCCGCGCCTCGAACCGCCGCCCTTTTCGCTGCAGTGGGTCGGATGGCTCTGACCAACTATCTCGCGCAGTCTGTCGCACTCGGCGTGCTTTTCTACGGCTACGGGCTTGGGCTGTACGGCAGGGTTGGGTCCGCAGCGGCTGCCGCCATCGGTCTATCGTTGTACGCCGCTCAACTTGCCTTTAGTTGGGCGTGGCTGAAGCGGTATCGCTTCGGTCCGGTGGAATGGATCTGGCGGTCCGTCACCTACGGCCGAGGCCAGCCGATGCTACGGCGAGTCCGACCATGAGC
>JBDSZL010000064.1:0-58220 GCA_039925145.1 Vicinamibacterales bacterium
CGCTTCCGGCGCTTGGCGCGCGACTATGAGCGCCTCGCGGCGACGCTCGCCGCTTATCACTATCTCGCCTTCGCGTGCCTCATGCTTCCGCACGCGCTGGCGGCCGGAAGTTCATAACAGGCTCTAGAGACTCATAAGAGACCGGGTCTCATTTCAAGAGCACTCCATAGGAGACCCGGTCTCCTCGAGAGTCAAGAGACCGGGTCTCTTTTCAAAAGCCCTCCATAGGAGACCCGGTCTCCTAGGAACTCAAAGCAGCTCGCGGCCGTGCTGGCGCAACCATCGTTCTGCGGCGCGCCACTCCGGGCAGAGCGCTGCGACCTCGCGCCAGAATCGCGGCGAATGGTTCGGCTGGCGCAGGTGCGCCAGCTCGTGGAGCACCACGTAATCGCTGACGTGCGGTGGCATCTGCACGAGCCGCCAGTTGAGTGTGATGTTTCCTTTGCCGGAGCAGGCGCCCCACCGCGATTGCTGATTGCGCACGGTGACCCGAGCGGGACCGAGACCAGCCGCCGCGCCGAGCATGACGCAACGCGCGGGCAGCTCCCGGGCCGCGAGGGCTCGCAGGTGGCGCTCGACGGCTGCCCGAACATCGAGGTCTGGCGGCAGTATCCCGAGGCACAGATCGCCGACCAGAATGTTTCCGTCTGATCGGGTGAGCGGTAGCCGGACTCCGCGAAACCAGACGAGCGTGCCGTCGCGCCATTCGGAGCGTCCGCGTAGTCGGCCCCACTCGGTCGCAACCCAGGCTGCCTGACTCGCCGCGAATCGAAGGCCTTCGGCGATAGACGCCGAGGGCGGGACCGTCAGGCGCACCGCCCCTGCGGGCGTGACGCGCAACACGTACCGGCGCGCCCAGCGGTGGCGGGCCACCACGATCGGAAATACGCGACCGGCAGCGTGCAGTTGGCGCAAAGGACGTTCCGACGAGGTCGTGGTGGACCAGGGCAGCCGCAGTTGCACGGCACCAGAGTACACCTGCTCTCATGCCCCGGTCCTGGTCACCAACGCTTCCGGCACCTGGTGCGCGACGAACACGGCGCCGCCAAGGCTCGGCGTGCGTGGCCCGCCCGCGAGTGTGTGCAAGTAACTACTTGCTTCCATCCCCATGTTCGCGCTACCGTACCGCCATGGACGTGCGGGAAGCCCTGCTCGAAGCCGCGTTGAAGGTGTTCGCCGAAGCCGGCATGCGCGGGGCGACGACCCGCAAGATCGCGCAGGCCGCTGACGTGAACGAGGTCACGCTCTTCCGGCACTTCCGCAGCAAGGACGAACTCATCGAGGCCGCGCTCGCCGGATTTGCGCAGCGGGTCGAGACACGGGTGCTGCCCCCGACGCCCACCGACCCGCGATCGGAACTGATCGCGTGGTGCGGATTCCACCATCGCGAGCTCCACAAGCGCAGCGCGCTGATCCGCAAGGCCATGGGTGAACACGAAGAGCATCCGAGCCATTGTGCGCAGGGCATGCGCGCCTCGGTGCGGGTCGCCCGTGAACTGACCGAGTATCTTCGACGTCTCAAGCAGGCGGGTCTGGCGACGGGTGACTGGGACGAGGCGGCGGCCACGAACATGCTGATGGGCGCGCTTTTCGCAGACGCCCTGGGGCGCGACACGATGCCCGATCGATATCCCTACAGCATGCGGGCCGCGGTGCAGCACTACGTGGACCTGCTGCTCAACGCCATCGGTGCGGGCGACGTCTCGCCCGCCAGCAGAGGACGCACTTCCAGATGATCATGCCGAGACCTACGAGCCTCCGAGTTGCTGCCAGCCTCGCCATCCTTTTCGCGCTCCCCGTTGCGGCGACGGCGCAGGGTGCCGCCCGACTGACACTCGCCGACGCGCTGGCGATGGCCGCCGAACACAGCGAGGTCATTCAAATTGCCCGCGCGGGTGAAGTCCGTGCCGATGCCGACGCTCAGCGCATCGCGAGTCAACGGCTCCCTCAAGTGAACTTTGCGGGCACGTACAGCCGGACGCTTGCGTCCGAATTCAGCAACGCGTTCAGCAGCAGCGCGCCGGCTTGCGATCCGCTGCGGGTCGACCCGTCACGTCCGCTCAGCGATCGGGTCTCGGAGATCGAACGCGCAGCCGGATGCGGCGGCCTGGGCTCGAGCTTCAGCCTGAACAACCTCCCCTTCGGCCAGCGCAACGTCTATCAGGCCGGCTTCACGTTCTCGCAGGCGCTGTATACCGGTGGTCGCATCACGGCGCAGCAGCGCCAGGCGGACGTGTCGAGGCGAATCGCGACACTCACGACAACGGCGACAGAAGGACAGCTGCGGCTCGACGTCGCGCGCGCGTTCTACGCGGCGGCGCTCACCGATCGCCTGCTCGCCATCGCCGAGTCGGTGTACGCGCAGGCCGGCGCTGCGTACGACCAGACCCGTCTGGCGTTCGATGCCGGACGGCAGCCCGAATTCGAGCTGCTCCGAGCCCAGGTGGCCCGTGACAATCAGCGGCCGACCGTCATTCGTCGACGCGCGGACCGCGACGTGGCCTACCTCCGTTTGCGCCAGTTGCTCCAGCTGCCGGCCGATGCGCCGCTGACGCTCGATGTGGATCTCGAGAATCCCACACTGCCCATCCCGGAGCCGTTTGCCGTCGACCTCATAAAGGCCAAGGAGACCAGCGAGATCGAACGCGTGGCCTTGGTGCAGTCACAGGCGGCCGTCGAGATACAAGAGGCCGCCGTGGCCGTGGCGCACGCCCAACGGCTCCCATCGCTCGGGCTGTCGTCCTCATACGCAAGGGTGGGCTATCCGTCTGACGGCGTCATTCCCGGTCCCGGTGATTTCAGAACCAACTGGTCGCTCAGCACCACCGTGCAGATGCCGCTGTTCACCGGCCGGCGCCTGCAGGCCGAAGAGCTGGCGGCGCATGCCGACCTCGACCAGGCGCGCGCGCAGGTGGCCCAGGCGCGCGAGCTCGCCGCGCTCGATACGGCAACGGCCAAGCAAGATCTGACGGCGGCCGAAGCCGCGTGGGAAGCGAGCGGCGGGACGATTCAGCAGGCCGAACGGGCCCATCAGATTGCCGAGCTCAGAAACCGCGAGGGGCTGTCGACCCAGCTCGAACTGGCGGATTCACGCCTGGCCCTCGAGATTGCCCAGGCCAACCGTGCGCAGGCGGCGCACGACCTGCAGGTCGCACGCGCGCGCGTCGCCCTGCTGCCTACCTTGCCGATTACCGGCCGATAACCAGGTCCCTTCAGGAGTAGTCATGCGTCGATCCGTTGAAGTCTCACGTGCACTAGGGCTGATGCTGGGCCTGGCTCTGGCCGGCACGTCCTGCGGCGGCAAGGCCGAGTCCGCCGCAGCGGCGCCGGCGACGCCTGCCGTTGTCCTGCTCGCGCCGGAGAACGTCACCAAGGTCCAGATGGGACACATCACCTCGGGTCCGATGATCTCGGGGCAGTTGGCGCCGGCACGCGAAGCCACTGTTCGCTCCCAGGTTGGGGGGTCGATCGTCGAGCTCACTGTGGATCGTGGGCAAGCGGTCACGGCCGGCCAGGTACTGGCACGAATCTCCTCGCGCGATCTGCAGGAGTCGTACACGTCGGTGCAGGCGGCCGTAAAGTCCGCCGAGACGGCGCTTCGCGTGGCCGAGAGCGAGGCGCAACGCACAGAGTCGCTCGTCAAGGGCGGCGCGGTCGCCACGCGCGACCTCGAACAGGCGCGCAATGCCGTGTCGACCGCGGAAGCACAACTGGCGGCGGCGAAGTCCCGCGAGCGGAGTGTCTGGCAGCAGCTCGACGACACGACGGTCAAGGCGCCGTTTGCCGGCACCGTCACCGTCAGACCGGCCAGCAGCGGCGACGTCGTCGCGCCAGGGGCCGAGTTACTCACCATCATCGACCCGTCCAGCATGCGGCTCGAAGCGCTGGTGCCAGCCGATCAGGTCACGCAGATCAAGCGTGGAGCCGAGGTGCGGTTCAAGGTGCGCGGAGTGGCCGATCCGTTCGTCGGCAGAGTCGAGCGCCTGAACGCAGCCGCCGATCCCGTCACACGTCAAGTCGCGGTGTTCGTGTCCCTGCCCAATGCCGGCGGCAAGCTTATCGCCGGTCTGTTCGCCGAAGGCCGCGTAAAGACCTCGTCGCGAGACACCATTGTCGTGCCACTCGCCGCGGTCGATGAAACGGGCGCGGTGCCGTTCGTCACCAGGATTCGCGAGGGCAAGGCCGAGCGCGTCGATGTGACCTTGGGCACGCGGCAGGCCGACACCGAGCAGGTAGAGGTCACCAAAGGCGTTGCCATCGGCGATGTCGTGGTGCTCGGCTCCGCCAGAGGCGTGGCGGCCGGCACTCCCGTGAAGATCACCCAGTAGCCCAGAGCGGCCCGACTCGCAGGACCGAACATGCTCATCTCAGATTTCGCCATCCGCCGCCCGGTCATCACCATCGTCAGCATGCTGGCGCTGGTGGTCTTCGGGCTCGTCTCACTCGTCCTGCTGCAGACCGACGAGTTCCCCGATGTCGCCGTGCCGCTCGTCGTCGTGGCCGTGCCGTACCCGGGCGCGTCGCCCGACAGCGTGGAGCGTGAAATCGTCGAGCCGCTCGAAGAAGCCATCTCGGGCATCAGCGGCGTGCAGAAGGTCTCATCGAATGCGCTCGACGGCTACGCCACGGTGCTCGTGGAGTTCAACTACGAGAAGGACCTGCAGCAGGCCACGCAGGAGATTCGAGACAAGATCAGCACCATCCGCAACGACCTGCCGCCAGAGATGAAGGAGCCGGTCCTTACCCGCGTCAACCCGGTCGACTTTCCGATCTTCTCGATTGCCATCGCGTCCGAAAGCCTGACCGTGCCGCAATTGACGCTGCTCGCCGACCCAGGCATCACCCGACGGCTTCGGTCGGTGACGGGCGTCGGAGAAGTCGTGACCGCGGGCGTCAACACCCGTGAGATGACCGTCGACCTCCGCCCCGATTCGCTGATGGCGGCCAACGTGAGCATCGGCGAAGTCGTTGGCGCCCTCTCGGTGCAGAACGTCGCGGCGCCAGTGGGACGATTGGTCGGCGTCAACGACGAGCGCACCATCCGTCTGGCCGGTCGCGTGCTCTCGGCCGAAGAGTTCACCAACATCGTCGTGGCCACCCGTGGCGGCCGCGTCGTGCGGCTCGGAGATGTCGCCACCGTGCACGTCGGCACCGAGGAACCTCGCACCGGCGCCAGCTTCTCTGGACGCGAGGCGGTCGGCATCGACATCAAGAAATCGAAGGGGTACAGCACCACCGCGGTCGCCGCCTCGATCCGTACCGAGCTCGAGACCATCAAGAAGACACTTCCCGCAGGCGTGAGCCTGCACGTCGTCCGCGATGCGGGCCAGCGCGTCACCAACTCGGTCTCCAACGTCCAGGCGGCCCTGATCGAGGGGGCCCTGCTCACCGTGCTCACGGTGTTCCTGTTCCTCAACTCATGGCGCTCTACGGTAATCACCGGTCTGGCGCTGCCCGTGTCGGTGATCGCGTCGTTCATCGCCGTGCTCGCCTTTGGATTCACGCTCAACACGATGTCGCTGCTGGGCCTGTCGTTGGCTATCGGCATCCTGATCGACGACGCCATCGTCGTGCGCGAGAACATCGTCAGACACGTCGAGCTCGGCAAGGATCACTACACCGCCGCGCGCGAGGGCACGGCTGAGATCGGCCTGGCGGTGGCCGCGACGACGTTCTCGATCGTCGTGGTCTTCGTGCCGATTGCGTTCATGGGCGGCGTGGCACAGCAGTGGATGGGCCCCTTCGCCCTGACGATCGCCTGCTCCGTGCTGGTGTCGCTCTTCGTGTCGTTCTCACTCGATCCCATGCTGTCCGCCTATTGGCCCGATCCGCACATGCGGCCCGAACAGCGGTGGTGGCTCTCCCGGCAGCTGACGCGCTTCAATGACTGGTTCAATCGACAGGCCGATCGATACAAGACCATCATCAGCTGGGCGCTGCGGCACCGAATCGCGATGGTGATCCTCGCGTTGGGATCGTTCGTGGGGGCGCTCGCCATGCCGGCCATGGGTTATCTCGGCGGCGAGTTCTTCCCGGTATCCGACAACTCCGAGTTCTTCGTGGCCATCGAGACGCCACCCGGCTCCAATTTGGCCTACACCAGCCGCAAGCTCGACGAAGTGGCGGCAGTCGCGCGTTCCATGCCGGGCGTGTCGCACACCTACTCCACCGTCGGTGGGGCTTCAGGGGCGGTCGACGAAGGCCGGGTGTACGTCGGTCTCGAACCGAAGGCCGAACGGCACGATCACCAGGACACGATTGTCCGGGGCCTCCGCCAGAGGCTCAACGGACTCGGAGGCGTGACCGCCGCCGTTCAGACGAGCGGCATCGACAACCAGAAACAGATTCAGCTTCAGCTCAGCGGACCAGATATCGCGACGCTGAGCCGTCTTGCGGACCAGGCGCTCACGCTGGTGCGGCAGGTACCGGGCGCGGTCGATGTGGGCATCTCGACCCGGGGCCAGAAGCCCGAGCTCGACATCCGTGTGGATCGCGCGCTTGCCGGATCGCTTGGCGTGCGCGCGGGCGACGTGGCCCAGGCCCTGCGCCCGGCATTTGCCGGCGTCGATGCGGGCGACTGGGTCGACCCAACCGGAAAGACACGCGACGTCACGGTGCGTCTCGCCCCAGAAGCGCGGGCGCGCGCCGCCGATCTTGCCGCACTGCCCCTCATGATCAATGGCGCGGCGGGTCCGACCTCCATCCCGCTCGGACAGATCGCGGAAATCCACTCCTCGCTCGGGCCCACGCGGATCGACCACTTGGATCGTGAACGCGTCATTGTCGTGCAGGCCAACACCGAGGGACGTGCACTCTCGGAAGTCGTGGCCGACATCAACAAGAAGATGGAAACGCTGTCGCTGCCGGCCGGCTACATCGTCTCCCAAGGCGGGCAAACGAAAGATCAGCGCGAAGTCTTCGGCCGAATCCTGACCGCTCTGGGCGTGGCAGTCCTGCTGATGTATCTCGTGCTCGTCGTGCAGTTCGGCTCGTTCCTCGACCCGCTCGCGATCATGCTCTCGCTGCCGTTGTCGCTCATCGGCGTGGTGGGCGCCCTGATGCTCTCCGGCGACACGCTCAACATCATGAGCATGATCGGCGTCATCCTGCTCATGGGCATCGTGGCGAAGAATGCGATTCTGCTCATCGACTTCGCCAAATGGTCCGAGGAGAAGGGCCTGCCGCGCCAGCAGGCCATCATCGAGGCGGGCCGCGCCCGCCTCCGGCCGATTCTCATGACCACGCTCGCGCTAATTGCGGGCATGATTCCCGTGGCGCTCGGCGAAGGCGAAGGCGCTGACTTTCGGGCACCGCTCGGTCGCGCGGTCATCGGCGGCGTCATCACGTCGACGCTGTTGACGCTGCTCGTGATTCCGACGTTCTACGACATCCTGTCGAGCTGGCGTGAGGGCCTGGGGCGGCTGTTCCGGCGCGACCGCGCGCGCAAGCCAGAAGCGCACGAAGGGCCGGTTCGCATCGCCTCTTGATCGAGAGACCGATCGCGGTCACCGGCCGGGAGCTCAGCCGACGTTGAGCACCATCATCGTGGCATCGTCGAACAGCTCGCGTCCGGCCCGGAAACGGGTGATCTCGTTCTCGATGCGAATCAGCACGTCGTCGGCGCTGGCGGCAGGCCCCGACAGCAGGAGCGCTTCGAGGCGCTCCACGCCGAACATCTCGTCCTGCGCGTTCTCCGCTTCCACACAGCCATCGGTGTAGAAAAAGATCAGGTCACCTGCCGCCAGCTGCACGGAGTTTTCCGTGTAGCCGCGACCGGCAAGCAGACCGATGGGGAGCCCTGTCGACTCCATGCGTTCGAGGCCGCCGCCGCGCCGCAGGACGTACTGCGGATTGTGGCCGGCATTGACGTACCGCACCTGGCGTGTCTCGGGATAGAACACGCCAACGAACAAC
This sequence comes from Vicinamibacterales bacterium, assembly GCA_039925145.1. Lineage (GTDB taxonomy): Bacteria > Acidobacteriota > Vicinamibacteria > Vicinamibacterales > SCN-69-37 > JBDSZL01. The sequence continues at coordinate 7,915 of JBDSZL010000064.1, forward strand.
GTGGCGTAGACAGGACCGGGCGTCGTCGCTTCTATCTCATCGTCGAGCTCGCGCGCGATGGACGCCAGGTCCTGCCCGAGCGCCAGACGCGTGCGAAGCGATGCCTGGATATTCATCATCAGCAGCGCCGCGCCCACCCCCTTGCCCGACACGTCGCCGACGACCAGCGCGACGGTGCCGGTGCTGGTCTGGAAGTAATTGAAGAAGTCTCCGCCTACTTCTCGCGCGGGCACGGACACACCCTTGACCTCGGTGAGACCGAGACGCAATGGCACCTGGGGCTGCATGTCGTGTTGAATCTGTCGGCCCAGTTCCAGCTCGCGACGCAGCCGCTCCTGCTCGACGGCCGATCGCTGATGTTTTTCGACGTCTGCGGCCATCTGATTGAAGGCGCGCGCGAGACGTCCGATTTCGTCGTTCGATCCCACTTCCACGCGCGTGTGGTAATCACCCTGCGCGAGGCGCCTCACGCCGTCGCTCAGGCGCGACAGATTGCGTGTGAGCCGCGACGAGATCGGCACAATGCCGATGAGCGCCAGACCAATGAGCCCGAGCCCCAGACCGGCGTTGCGCGCCGATGTACGCTGCAACTCGCCAAGTGCTTCGCCGACGGGGCGGGCAATGCCGAACTTGAGGCCCGATCCTGTCGGGTCTGAGGTCGTGACGACAATCCAGTTCTCGAGCACGGTGGTCCCGGGGGGCGTGCTGGGGTTGGTGACGTTGCCGCCGAGGGCCTGAATTTGCAGCCGATCCGCGTCGGTCGGCGTGTAAATCTGCCCGTCCTTTGCAACCGCGAATGGCACTTCACCCCGCTCGCGCCGGGTGGTGGTGAAGACGGTCGCGAGCAGGTTGGGCAGGTTCACCTCGGCGTTCGCCTGACTGAGGATCTGGCCGTTCTGCTCCACGCGAACATTCAAACGGCTTCCCGAGAGGGCAGAGCGACGCGATACAGGCGCATCGGCGGGAGCGGCCGGAGCCGCGTTTGGATCGCCAGGTGCCGTGGGCGGCACTGGCGCGGTGGGCGCCGGGGCCGGTGCTGTTCCAGTAGGCGCACCGGCGGCCCGCGTCTCCACCGCTGCGGCCGGCGGTGCTGGCTTGGCAGACGGTTTGGGAGTCCGGCGTGCAGCCGTCTTGGCGGCCGCGGCGTCGGCTTCTTGCTGCGCCGCTTCCTGAATTTTTGCCTCCGCCGCGCGTTCTGAGATTTCCTTTTTCAACACCTCGATGCCCTGGCTCACGCCACGCATCCGTTGTTCGATGTCCGCGAAGATGCGCTGCCGTTCCTCAGGGGACAGCTTGTCGAATTCGGCACGATCGGGCACCAGTTCGTCGAACAGCTCGCGCCGGATCTGCGCGAGGTCGATACGGATACGATTGGGGTCGGCGTTCGGATCCTGCGGGGGCGGACCGCCGTCGCCTCGCGGGCCCCGACCTTGACCCTGGCCGGGACCTGGTCCTGTGCCCGTCCCTCGTGAGGTGCTGTCTGGGGCCGCACCACTGCGGCCGTTGAATCCGCCTCCAGGCCCGCCGTCTCGAGACCCATCCGGAAAGCGCGGTCGCCCGCCACCAGGATCGCCGGGACCGCCCCGAGCGGCATCCGTCCCGCGATCGCCCAGTGCGGGCGCCTGGCCCGGCAACCCACTGGGCGTGGTCGTGGGCAGTGCCGAGCTACCACCGCCGCGCCCGTCGGGCGGAGGGCCCCCACGTCCGCCTGGGAAGCCGTTTCGACCACCCCCTCCGCCGCCATCGGGACCTCGACCTCTCCCCCCACGGCGGGCGCCTCGAATCTCGATGTTGTCGATCAGCATCGCCATGTTGCCGAGCGCAGCTGCCATCTGTTCGGCCTCGGTTCGTGCAGGGGTGAGGCTCGCGGCAGGCGCGGGCGCCGCGGGCCCCGGCGTGGCGCTCGCGCGCGGCGCGGCTGGGACCGGCGTCGCGGGCGCCGTCTCGGCATTCGACATCTCGAGGAGGCGATCGAGTCCCTGGCTGAGCTGAGCCATGACCACCTGCATCCGCTGCGTCAGCTCGCCCGCGAGCATCTGGGCTTCATGGCCGGCTGCCTCGCGCATCGCGCGGGCGTTGCTCGTATACATGTAAAGCGTGATCGCGCCAAGCGGCACGATGGAGAGCAGGAAGAAGGCGACGATCAGTCGTAAGCGTAGGTTCATGTCGTTCCCTTGGACCGTGGTGACACCCGTCTGCCACCACGCCTCGCGCTACGAGAAAGTCGCCACGACCGGTGCGTGGTCGCTGGTGCCGAACTCACGCATGGCCGTCATTGCCGTCGCCGTCTTCGCCAGGGCTGGACTGGCGAGCATATAGTCGATGCGCCATCCGATGTTACGCTGCCGCAGATTCCGCCAGGGAGCCCACCACGTGAAGAGCTCATCGTTGTCGGGGTCGAGCGCCCGGCCCACATCGACCAGTTCCTGAGCCAGCATTCCTGCCATCCAGCCCCGCTCTTCAGGACGAGTGCCGATCTGATTCGGTTTGCGTTCGCGAGGATGGACGTCCCGCTCTTCCCGCGCCACGTTCAGGTCGCCACAGATGAGTACCGACCGCCCGCCCTGTTTCGTTTCGGCCACCCATGACAACAGTCCGTCCAGAAATGCCAGTTTCGCGGGATAGTCCTTGCCACCGTTGGGCACATACACCGACGCCACCACAACAGAACCAAGGTCGGCCACGACGATCCGGTTCTCCATATCGAAGGACGGATGATCGAACCCGGGGCGTTCCGTGAAAAAACTGTGACGCACGAGGAGCGCCACTCCGGAGTAGCCCCCCGCGCCATGCCAGTAGCACCAGTAGCCGCCGGCCGCGACAATCAATTCGGGCACCTTGTCCGGTGCTGCCTTGATCTCCTGAAGGCAGACGACATCGGGTTGCTCCCTGTCGATCAGCTCCGCCACTTCCTGTTGGCGCGCGCGAATGCCGTTGACGTTCCAGGTGAGAACTTTCACATCAGCCTCGCCGCAAGACCTGCGCACACGATGCACACGCTGGCCAACGTCTGAAGTCCCCGGACGAGCCTCGTCAGCCCCTCCGACACCAGATCGTGACTGAGAGCACCGTACGAGACGCGCACGGAACAACCCTCTGTGTGACCGAACGCCGACCCAGGAATCACCGCCACGCGATGCTCGCGAATCAGCCGCTCGCACAGCACCATGGGGTCCAAGGTGCTGTGCACCCGCAGAAAGTAATAGAAGGCGCCCTCTGACGCGGCCGTGTCACAGGGCACGTCGGGCCGGCTGAGCGCCTCCGACACGAGGCGCCGCGTGGTGTCCAGGTCGGCCAGATAAGGCCGGGCAAACGCACGCCCCAGTCCGATGGCGGCAATCGCCGCGTGCTGCGACACGCTGGGAGCGCAGATGAGCAGTGTGTCCTGGACCTTGTTGATGGCCTCCCACAGACTCTCGGGCAGCACCATGTACCCGACGCGCCAGCTGGCCATGCCGTACGCCTTCGAGAGGGAAAAGAGCGAAATGGTGTAACCGGCTGCGCCCGCAATGGATCCGGGCGAGAAATGCGACGCCTGGCCGTAGACGAAGTACTCGTACGCCTCGTCGTGGATATGAAACAGACCCCGCTCGCGGCAGAGCTCATTGACCGAGCGCAGCGCGGCTTCAGGGTAGACCGCGCCAGTGGGGTTGTTCGGCGATACGGTGACGATGGCGCGGGTGCGCGGCGTGATTGCTGCAGCGATGGCCTCGACATCGAGCTGGTAGTCGGCCAGCGTCGGCACCGGCACGGGACGGCCACCGGCGATTGCGATCGCCATCTCGTGATTGAAGTAGTACGGCGACGGAAGAATGATCTCGTCGTCGACATCCATGATGGCGAGGACGGCATTCATGAATGCGAGATTGCCTCCGGCGGTGACGAGCACACGGCTGCCAGGCCGCACGGCAATCGCGTTCTCACGCGCGAGCTTCTGTTCGAGCAGGCTGACGAGCGCGGGCAGTCCCTCGACTGGCCCGTAGCGGTGATCCGCGAGCGTTTCGCCAAACCGATGAGCCGCCGCCACCACTTCGGCAGGAGGGCCGTAGGAGACGACCCCTTGTCCAAGCGAGATGGTACCTGGCGTGTCGGCCGTCCATCGCCCCACGACGGGGATGACTGGGGTCTGCACCGCGCTCAACCGTCGGGATTGCGAGAACATCTGGGTGGGCACCGCCACGACTGTACTGATCCGGCGATCGACGCCTCTAGACGCGGGTCACCTGTCGCGTGCTCCGGTGCGCATCGAGGACGAATGGCCCCAGCCGCTTGCTGACATACACCTTCGATTCGAGCGGATCCCCCGCAGGCTCCAGTTTGACCACGTTGAACTGGAGGCTGTCGAGTGTTCCCCGCATGTCGTAGTACCGGTTCTTGGTCTTGACGACAACTTCACCGTACCCCTGTGCGACCGCCCAGACTTCCTGTTCTTCGGTGAGGGCGCGAAAGTGGCCCTGGCCGCGCCAATCCATTCTCGTCGCGCCCAGCCAGTTGTAGAGCACTTTCTGATCGTCGAATCTGATGGTGCCGCGGAGGCGGTCCACCAGGTCCGCCAGCTTCGGATCGGATTCTTCTGCCCGGAGCTCGTGTGACACTTTGTAGGAGACGGGCACGACGGTCGCCGAGTCATCGGGCAGCGAGGCTTCGGCCATCAGAATCTGACACTCCCGACCCTCGAGCCGCTGGAGAATCTCGGTCGCCGTTTTGCGCTCCGGAAACTCGCTGAAGTACTCCTCGATGTAGCCAATCTCGAGTGCTCCCTGCTGGAGCGGATACTCCCGAATCGAATAGTTGATCGTGGTCATTGTGGGGCTCCACCGCTCGCGAGAACCCTAGTGTAATCCGACGTGTCCAATTCCCGCGCCCGCGCGCCGCGCAAGCCGCGTCGGTCCCATCGTCGCGCCGTCAGGACGCTGTAGGGGGCTGCACCGGCGCGCGTCCGGTGCGTGCCGCCAGTTCGCGAAGAAACGACGCGCGCTCGTTCGCCTCGGGAATGCGTGCGAGGCGGTCGACCGGCCACGGCAGGGCCCAACTCCAGTTGTGCGCCGTGACGGTGCCTGGAACGTTGATCCGGTCGCGCCATCCGAACAGGTCCTGGATGGGCACGAACAGGTCGTCCGAGCCGGCGCGAAACGCCACCTCGAGGAGCAGGTCGCGCAGCTCTGGTGTCCACGGGTGATTGGGATCCGTGATGTCGTGCTCCCGGAACACCGGCAGTGCCAGCATGGCCGCGCGATCGGACGGCGTGCACTCGCCCCACCAGACAGCGAGCGGCTCGGTGTCGTGGGTGCCCGTCATTGCGGCGGATCGCGGAATGTAGTGCTCAGGTGGAATGAACGGCGCCCCCGCGGCATGCCAGTCGCGCTCCCATCGAATGACCTTGCAGCCGGGCACCTGCAACTCCGCGAGTGAGGTACGCAGAAAGTCCGGAACTAGGCCCAGGTCCTCCGCGATCAGGTGCACGCCGCTGTCGGCGAGCGCGCGGAGCACGGCCTGTCCCTGGACGATTTGGCGCGGCTCGTCGGCGGGCGAGAAGAACGCCTCTCCGCCGCCGACCGGGCGGCCGTAGGTGCGGTACACGCCGATGGCGTGATCGACCCTCAGGCCATCGAAGAGCGAGGCCATCCGGCGACCGCGCAGGCGCAGCCACGCGTAATCACTGGCCGCGATGACGTCCCAGCGGTACATCGGCAGGCCCCAGTCCTGGCCCGTTGGACTGAAGGCATCCGGTGGCACACCCACCGAGACGTCCAATGCAAACTCATGCGCTCGCGCCCACACCTCGTGGCTGTTCGTCCCGGCGACGAAGGGCAGGTCACCGTACAGTTCGACGCCTGCTTTGCGCGCCTGTGCCCTCGCTTCGAGCCACTGGGTCTCGGCTAGCCACTGGTAGTACTGATGGCGCAGCACGTCCCGCGCAAGGTCGCCCCGCACCTCGGCCAGGGCGGCTTCGTCACGATCGCGAAGCGGCGCCGGCCACTCGCGCCAGAACGCGTAGGAGCGCGACTCGGAGATCGCCTGGAAGAGGGCGTAGTCGTCGAGCCACCACTGCTGCTGGCTGGTATAAGCCGCGAGTTGCGCCGCGCGCGCCGTGCGCGGCGCCCATTCGTCCTCGAGGAAAGACTTGAACGCGAGGCCTAGCGCTTCGCCTTTCGCACGCCGGACGAGATCGTGCCGCACCACCGCCGAACGGCGCACGCCATCGAGCGCCTGCCGCGCGATCGATGACAGCGCCTCGATTCCGCCAGCGCGCTGAAAATCCTGCACCCGATGGACGCCGATGTAGATCGGATCGATCGCGAGCGTCGACGCTGCGGAGTACGGCGACGTCTCGCCATGCGACATGGTGCCGAGCGGCAGCAGCATGAGCCGCGTGAGACCAGCCTGCTGAAGCCAGCCCGCGAATGGTGTGAGATCCGTCAGTTCGCCGATGCCCCAGCCGTCCGCCGATCGCAGCGAGAACAGCGGGACGTTCACACCTGCATGACGCCGGCTCACGTGACCACCTCCATCCCCGCGAGATGTGCGACTCGAGTGATGGCGCTCAGGAACACGTCCGGACGAGGAAGGAGGCTGACGACGAGATAGGCTTCGCGGGGGAAATCGAAGAAGTAGCCCGGGTGCACGAGCACCGATGCTTCCTCGATCAGTCGCATGACCAGATCCTCTTCGCGCAGAATGGCGGGCACGCGCAGCACCGCTGACCAGCCGCCATCAGGCTCGAGCAGCGTCAGCCACGGCGATGCGGCCACCACCTCACGCAGCGTGGCCAGGTTACCAGCCAGCCGCTGCGCGATCGCCGCCTGCATCTGTCGGCCCCGCTGCATGAGTGCCGAAACGGCGCGCTGCACGGGCAGCGAGACGGAGAGGTACGTATCCGCGATGATTTCCAGGCGCGCGAGGGCCTCGGTCACGAGCGGCTCGGGGCCGTTGGCCAGAATCCACGCCAGCTTCATCTGCGGCATGCCGGCAGACTTCGACAACCCGCCAAGCGTGAAGACGAGCGCGCGCGACTCTCCGGCGAGCGAGAGCGTGTCCGGACGGTCGGCGAGCCGATACGACGCAAACACCTCGTCGGCGATGATCGCCAAGCCCCGCTCGACGGCCATCGTCACCAGCCATTCGCCATCGTCGCGCCGCAGCATCGATCCGGTGGGGTTATTGGGACTGACGACGAGCAGCGCGCGGGTGCGACTGGAAAGAGCCTGCTGCACGCTGTCGCGATCGATGCACCAGGCGCCAGCAGCATCGAGCTGGTAGGGCACCGGACGGACCGAATCGAGCTGCGTCAGCAGATCGAACAACGGATAACTCGGGCGAGGCACCAGCACTTCGTCGCCTGGATTGCACAGCAGCTTGAACAGAAAGGCGTATGCTTCGCTCGTGCTCGCCGTCAGCACCACGCGTGCCGGATCCACCCCGACCCAGCCGCCATCCCGTGCGACAACGGCGCGGGCGGCCGGTAGACCAAAGGGATGGGGGTCGTAACGTCCGAGGGCGGGCACATCGAACACACCGGCCCAGTCCAGATCCGGAAGGCCGACCGCTGTCGGGTTGGTCGCCGTCAAATCCAGAATGACAGCGCCGCGTGCCCGAGCCGCCGCTTCCGTTCGAGTGATGGCATTGGCGGCCAGACCGGCGGGCAGACGAGACGAGAACATCGGCTTCCAGCTTAGCAGTCATGTCAGACGAACTGGGTGCTCCGAGCGTCTCGTTTGGTCGGGCGCGAAGTGGCGCGGCTGGACTAGACTGTCGAGACTGGAAAAAAGGAGCGCACCCGTGTTCAGGAGACTCACGCTCACCGCCACGTTCGGCGCCGCCCTTCTAGGCTCATCCGTCGTGGCGCAGCAGCCCGCACCGCGGCCGCCCGTACGGCCAGCGCAGGCGGCTCCCGCATCGCCAGCGCCCGCGCGCAAGCTCGCTGTCCCCTACGAGATGTTCACGCTGCCGAACGGTCTCACGGTCATCCTGCACGAGGATCACAGCGTGCCCCAGGTCGCAGTGAACATGTGGTACCACGTGGGCTCTGCCTACGAGAAGCCGGGGCGAACAGGTTTCGCCCACCTGTTCGAGCACCTCATGTTCGAAGGGTCTGCGCACGTAAAGGAAGGCGAGTTCGACAAGCTGCTCGAGGCCGCAGGCGGCAGCAACAACGGCTCCACGACGGAAGACCGGACGAACTACTTTGAGCTCGTGCCGTCCAACGCCCTCGACCTGGCGCTCTACCTCGAATCCGATCGCATGGGCTACCTGCTGAACATCGTCACGCCGCAACTGGTCGACGGCCAGCGCGACGTGGTCAAGAACGAACGACGCCAGAGCTACGAGAATGCGCCATACGGCAAGGCGCAGCTGCGAATGTCGGAGCTCCTCTATCCGCCCGATCATCCTTATCACTGGCCTGTCATCGGTTACATGGACGACCTGACGGCGGCCACGCACCAGGACGTGTCGGAGTTCTTCAAGAAATACTACGCGCCCGGCAACTCGAGCCTCGTGATTGCCGGAGATATCAAGCCGGCCGAGGCGCGCAAGCGCGTGGAGTACTGGTTCGGAGATGTCCCGGCCGGCCCCAGTGTGACGCCACCCCGGGTGCCCGAGGCCGAGCTCAAAGGCGTGCTCGAGGAACGGCTGACCGATCAAGTGCAACTGCCGCGGATCTACCTCGCGTGGCTCACGCCAGGCCTGTACCAGCCCGGCGACGCCGAGCTCGACCTGGTGAGCGGCGTTCTGGCCGGCGGCAAGAACTCGCGGCTCTACAAGAAGCTCGTCTACGACCTCCAGCTCGCACAAAGCGTGACGGCGACGCAGAACTCGTCGCGGTTCGGATCCATCTACACCATCGTGGTGACCGCGCGTCCGTCGGAGACACCGCCCGATCAGGTGCTGGCCCGACTGACCACGCTCGTGGATGAGGAGCTGGCCAAACTGCGTGAGACCCCGCCCGACGATCGCGAAGTCGAACGAGTGAAGAACAGCGTGGAGGCGTCGTTCGTGGAGCGGATGGAGACGGTGGCCTCTAAGGCGGATCAGCTCAACGGCTACTTCACGGCCACTGGCAAGCCCGATTACTTCGCCGAAGATCTCGGCCGGTATCAGGCACTGCAGGCCTCAGACGTCCGCGCGACTGTCAGGCGCTGGCTCCCAGCGGACCGACGCCTCGAGCTGTCGGTCGTTCCGGCCGGGACCAAGTGAGGATTCGATGATGAGCACGCGCCCGTTTGCGCCATCCCGCCAGCAGCCCGGAACGCCGGACGGCCCTTACTCCTGCCGTCGAGCGCTGCTGATGGCGACCGTGGCCCTCTCGTGCTGGATGACTGCCACCGGCACGGCACAGGCACCGGACCGATCGAAACCCCCGGCGCCCGGGCCGGTGCCGACGTTGAAGGTGCCGCCTATCGGCAAACACACGCTGTCCAACGGCCTTCCGGTGTGGATCGTCGAAATGCACGGCGTTCCGGTCGTCGACGTGGCCGTGCTCATCAGGTCTGGCGGCAATGACGATCCGGCTGGCAAGTTCGGATTGGCGCATTTCACCGCCGCGATGCTCGACGAGGGGGCCGGCGCGCGCTCGGCCCTCGAGCTCTCCGATGCCGTCGACTTTCTTGGCGCCACGTTGACGACGTCGAGCTCGTTCGATGCGTCGTTCGCGCAACTCCACACCGTGGTATCGAAGTTCGACGCCGCGCTCCCCCTGCTGGCCGATGTGGTGTTGCGGCCCACCTTCCCTCAGACCGAAATCGACCGCCTGCGGCAGCAACGCCTGACGACCCTCGTGCAGATGCGCGACAACCCGGCGCAGCTGGCGTCGAGTGCGTTTTCGGGGCTGCTCTACGGCGGACAGCATCGATACGGCACGGTCATCATGGGAGGAGAAGCCGTCAATCGCACGCTGTCGCAGGCCGACATGCGTCAGTTCTATGCCACCCACTACCAGCCCCAGAACGCACACATCATCGTCGCGGGCGATATCAGGGCCGCCGCCATTCTTCCGAAACTCGAACGTGCGCTCGGCGGCTGGAAGAACTCGGGAGCCGTGCCCAAGATCACGCTCCCGGCTGCCCCACAACCTGCGTCACGGCAGATCTATCTCATCGGCAAAGCAGACGCGGCCCAGTCGCAGATTCGAATCGGGGCGGTCGGGGTCGCGCGAAGCACCCCCGACTACTTCGTCCTCGACGTGCTGAACACGATGCTCGGCGGGTCGTTTACGTCGCGGCTGAATCAGAACCTTCGCGAGGAGCACGGCTACGCGTACGGCGCCGGTTCCGGTTTCGCGATGCGCCTCGGGGCGGGCCCCTTCGTGGCCCAGGCCGGCGTCCAGACCGACAAGACGGTTGAGTCGCTGACCGAGTTCTTCAAGGAGCTCGACGGCATCCATGCTCCCCCACCAGAGGATGAGGTCACACGCGCGAAGAACCTCCAGGCGCTGAGCTTTCCAAGCTCGTTCGAGACGACCTCGGACATGACCGGGCACCTGATGGATCTGGTCATTTATGGCCTGCCTGAGTCGTTCTTCAACGACTACGTGCCGAAAATCCAGGCCGTGCGAGTGGCCGACGTGGAGAGGGCCGCTAAGCAGTATCTCGTCACCAACCGGATGATCGTGGTCGTGGCAGGAGACCTCTCCAAGATCGAACAGCCCGTGCGAAGCGCCAACCTCGCGCCCGTCACCGTCGTCGACCCAGCCACCATGCTGAAGTAGGGACCCGTCCTCAGATGCCTGGGCTGAGGACGATTCCGGGATCGGTTGCGGGCGCCAGAGCCATCTGACGAAGGTCTGGGCGCCAAACGAGCTGGTACTTCGCTTGCAGCCGTGAAGCTATCTACTCACCTCCACGGAGCGGCCGAATGTCCCCCATGATTCATCGCAGTCTCACCCGCCTGCTCGTCACCACGGCACTGCTCACGCTCGGGCTCGCCATCCCAGCTCAGGCGCAGTACTTCGGACAGAACAAGGTTCAGTACGACAAGTTCGATTTCAAGGTCATGGCGACCCCGCACTTCGACATCTACTACTACCCGTCCGAGGCCGACGCGGCAAAGCAGGTAGCGCGGATGGCCGAACGGTGGCATGCCCGCCTCACGCGCTTGATCGGCTACGAGATCACGGGGCGCCAAGCCGTCATGCTCTATGCCAGCCATCCCGAGTTCGAGCAGACCAACGTGGTCGAAGGGATGATCGACGAGGGCACCGGCGGCGTGACCGAGGGACTACGACGCCGGGTCGTGCTCCCGCTGGCTGCGACCCTGGGCGAAACCGATCATGTCCTCGGACACGAGCTTGTCCACACCTTCCAGTACGACATCCTCGGCAACGCCAACGCAAGCAGCGTTCCTCTGTGGTTCATCGAGGGCATGGCGGAATATCTGTCCATGGGCCCGCACTCGCCGCAGACCGCCATGTGGCTGCGTGACGCGGTGCTCCAGGACCGGCTGCCGGCAATCAAGGACCTCGACGACCCAAGGTTCTTCCCTTACCGTTTCGGCCAGGCACTCTGGGCCTACATCGGAGGCCGATGGGGCGACCAGACGGTCGGGGCCGTCTTGAAGAGCATGGCCGGTGATGACACGGGTATCTATCGTTCGTTGACCGCGGTCTCGGCCATCGAAACCGCCACCGGTCTGAAGCAGGACGAGCTCTCTGAGCAGTGGAAGCAATCGATCCTTTCTGCCTACGGACTGACGCCGCTGCCGAAGGAAGAGCGCCGCAGAGCCACGAGCGACGACCTCATCATCGGCGCCCGCACGGGCAGCGGGGCCCTCAATGTGGGGCCATCGCTCAGCCCCGATGGGAGCAAGGTCGCGTTCCTGTCTGAGCGCAGCCGCCTGGCCATCGATCTCTACGTGGCAGACGTCCCCACCCGTAAGGTGCTGCGAAAGCTGACCCAGACAGAGGTCGATCCCCACTTTCAGAGCCTGCAGTTCCTCGCCTCATCGGGGACGTGGGATCCGCAGGGCCGCCGGCTGGCCGTGGCCGCCGTGCGAGCCGGGCGTCCGGAGCTGGCCATCTTCGACGTGGAAAACGGCAAGATCGTCCAGGAGATCCCCTTCGGTCAACGCGGCGAGATCTTCCAGCCCAGCTGGTCCCCAGACGGGAACCTGCTGGCGTTCTCGGCGCAGGTCGGCGGAGTCACCGATCTGTTCGTGTACGACTTCGCCACGGCCAAGACGCGCCAGATCACTACCGATGCGTTCGCGGATCTGCAACCAGCGTGGTCGCCCGATGGTCATCAACTGGCCTTCGTCACCGAGCGGTTCTCGAGCGATCTGAACACACTGGCGTTCGGCAACTACGACCTGGCGCTCATCGACGTGACGAGCGGCGCCGTTGTCCAGGTGCAGACCGGTCTGAAAGGCAATGCGGTCAATCCACAATGGACGCGCGAAGGCACCGGGCTCTACTTCATCTCGGATCAGACCGGGCGCCCCGAGGTCTATCGCGTCGATCTTTCGACCAAGCAATCGACGCGCATCGCCGTCGAAGTGACAGGGGTCAGCGGCATCACGGCACTGAGCAGCGCGCTGTCGGTCGCCCCGACGGGCCGCGCCGCCTACACGGTGTTTCGCGACGGTGGCTACGAAATCCGATTCATCGAAACCGCCTCCAGACAGGCAGACCTCGGTGCCGAACCCACAACTGACCTCGGCATGCTCCCACCCGTCGATCGGCCGGCAAGCCTGGTCACGCGCGAATTGCAGCAACCGGGCACCGGCGTCCCGGCCAGCACCGAATTCGCGGAGCAGGAGTCCTCATCGCACATGTCGCTCGTGGATGTGGGTCAGCAGGTGGGCGGAGTCTCGACTGGCGGTTTTGGCACCTACGTCAGCGGCGGCATCTCGTTCCTGTTCAGCGACATGTTGAACAACCACATGATCTCGACCACCGTCGATGTCAACGGGAGCGTGCACGATCTGTCCACGGACGTGGCCTTCCAGGTGGCGTATCTCAATCGTGCGCACCGGTGGAACTGGAGCGTGTTCGGCGCCCGCGTGCCATATCAGAGCGGCAGCGTCCAGGCAGGCACCGGTGTGTTGAATGGGCGATCGGTGTACGTCGAATCGACGGACCTGTTCACGCAGACCGCATCGCAGGTGGGTGGCGTCGTGGCTTACCCGTTCAGCCGCGCGCTGCGCCTCGAGCTCGGCTCGTCAGTTCAACGAATCGGCTTCTCGCACAGGATTCAGACGCAGGTCTACGACGCCTTCAATGGCTCGTTGATCTCGGACGACCGAACAAAGCTGCCGAGCGAGGCGTCTCTCACGCTCTTCGATACGACAATGGCGCTCGTCGGCGACACCACCGCGAACGGCGCTGTCGGCCCCATTCTGGGCCAGCGGTTCCGAATCGAAGGGGCGCCCACGTTCGGCGACCTGCACATGTTCAACCTCACCGCCGATTACCGGCGCTACTTCATGCCGTTCAGGCCGGTGACGTTTGCCACGAGGGCGGTGCACGTCGGCCGCTACGGGGGGAGCTCGGAAGATCAGCGGCTCACGCCCCTGTTCCTCGGCTATCCCGACATGGTCCGAGGGTATGACGTCAACAGCTTCCAGGCGAACGAGTGCACGCTCACCGCGGATGGGTCGTGCCCGGAATTCGATCGGCTCATCGGCAGCCGGCTGGGCGTGTTCAATGCTGAGGCCCGAGTGCCGCTGGTCGGTCTGTTCAACGGCAAGCTGGATTACGGACCGATTCCGGTGGAACTGTTCGGCTTCTTCGACGCCGGCGTGGCCTGGGATAAGACGACGCGGCCGTCATTTGCGGGAGGCTCGCGCGACGTGGTCACGAGCACCGGCGTCGGGGCCCGGGTCAACGTATTCGGCTACGCGATTGCTGAATTCAATATGGCCCGGCCGCTGAGCCGGCCCGACCGCGGATGGCTGTTCGTGTTCAATCTGCGACCGGGCTTCTAACTGAGCCTGGCGGAAACCGGGTTCCCCACGAACCCGGTTTCCACAGAGGCGCTCAATAAGCCAGTTTCGAACCGGCGGTGGGCGTGTACGACGGCGGGTCGCTCGCCGGGAACGAGTCGTCTGAGGCAGTGTGAACCTGGCTGTCGAGGTTCTCCGCCATCGAAAAGCGGTCGCGGCGCTGCCGTGCCGCTTTGACGGCAAGATACGTGGCCAGGCCGGCGCTCACCGCCGCAACGAGTTTCCAGTTCATAAGGGCATCCTTCTCTTAGCGCATATCGCAACCTGCCTCGCGGGCCCCGGAGCGGGCATCGAGCAGGCGGGCAATGCTCTCAAGCAAGAACCTTGCTAGAAGGATCGCGAACCCTGCGCCGCTGAAGCGGGCTGCGCCTGCCGACAATGAGCACCCGAACGCCTCGGCGGAGCGCCAGCCTATCGAGTCAGTCGCGCACCCGGGCCGGACCCGAGACGAGGCTGACCGCCAGCCCCACGGTGGTCACGACGACGGCGCCGACCACGTTGAGCCACAAATACGCCACGCCCCACGTTGTCGCGACATAGGCCACCGCCGCCATCCCGGCCACCAGCCCCACAAACGCGCCATGTCCATTGGCCCGCTTTACCCCGAGTGCCAGGATGAACACCCCCAGCAGGGAGCCGTAGAAATAGGATCCGTAACGGTTCACCACCTCGATCAGCGATCCCAGTCGGGCAGCGTACATGGCCATGACACACGCGAAGAGTCCCCAGCCTGCTGTGGCCCACTTGGACACGCTGAGATAGTGCCGGTCTGATGCCTCTGGACGGATGAGACGCTTGTAGACGTCGATCACGGAAGCCGTGGCCAGCGAGTTCAGCTCAGCAGCGATGCTCGACATGGCGGCCGCGAAGATGGCCGCGATGATCAGGCCAATTAATCCGATAGGCATGTGTTTGGTAACGAATGTCGGAAACACGTAATTCACGTCCGTCCAAGCCGCGTCTCCGGTGACGTCTTTCACCAGCCGCACGGCCCTGCCTCTGACGTCCCGGACCGCTCCGTCCGCCCTGATGAATGCGGCGCGCGACACCTCGTCATCATTCGCCGCCAGTGCCGCGGCGGCCTCCTTGCGTACGAGGTAAGCACCCGAGTACTCGGCGTCGAGCGCGTGGTAGTCATCGGCGCGGGCACTGGCTTCGATCTTCGCCAGCGGTGCGGCGTTGAAGAGCATCGGCCCCTGGTGGAAGAGGAAGTACACGAACATCAGCACGCCGGTCAGCAGAATCATCGCCTGCAGAGGAATCTTCACGAACGCGCTCATGTAGAGCGAATGGCGCCCTTCGTCGACCGATCGAGCCGTCAGGTACCGCTGCACCTGGCTTTGATCGCACCCGAAATACGACAACGACAGAAAGAGCCCGCCAATCAGCCCGGACCAGAACGTGTACGTCTGCCTCACATCGAACGTGAAGTCGATGGCCTTGGTCTTCCCTGCTGCGCCCGCGATGTGCAGGGCGGTACCGAGGCTCACCCCCTCTGGTAGGTTGACGATCAGCACCGCGACCGCCGCCGAGATGCCGAGCACGATGACGGCCATCTGCTTGACGTCGGTCCACGTCACCGCCTGAACGCCGCCGATCATCGTGTAGATCACGGTCGGCACCCCGATGAGCAGAACCGTCAGCGTGAGATTCCAGCCGAGCACGATCGACAGAATGACGGCCGGCGCCGCGACAATCACACTGCAGGAGAGCCCACGGGAGATGAGGAACAGCGCGGCCGTGAGAGTCCGCGTCTTGAGGTCAAAGCGGCGTTCCAGGTACTCATAGGCCGTGTAGACCCGCGCACGCCAGAAGAACGGCACGACCGTGACCGACAGGATGATCATCGCGACGGGCAGTCCAAAGTAGAACTGCACGAATCTCATGCCGTCGGCGTATCCCTGCCCCGTGGTGCTCGTCATGGTGATGGCGCTGAGCTGCGTGGCCATCACCGAAAGCCCGACCGCCCACCACGGCAGACTGCGACCGGCTAGGAAATAGCCTTCCACCTCCGCCGTGTTCCGGCTCATCCGCAAGCCGTCCCAGACGACCCACACCAGATAGGCGCCGACGATCGACCAGTCGACCCAGCTCATCAGGAAAAGTGAACGCCGAACCAGTACAGGCTGGCCAGGGTGACGACCTCGACGAGCACAATCAGCACGAACGTGCGGACTCGCGGCGCGGTGTCGTCGGAGGCGGATTTCGCCCCGGTCGGAAGGGCCATCAGCGGAGCATATACGACGCGGAGGACCGCGGTGCGACGACGCCGATCGGTCAGTGGACCAGGGAGGCTTTGGCGAACGTCAGCGAGGCGATCGGCCGGATTCTGTCTGGCCGCCGGCATGCACCCACTCCGGGTAGCCGCCGACCAGGGCCGCCACGTGAAGTACGCCCGCTCGCACCAGCAGGAGGGCCGCCTCCGCGCTCGTGTGCTCGGCGGCGCACGAACAGTACGTGACGATCAGGCGCGAACCGGCGAGCTTTCGGAGTGACGCGGCGCGGCGCGTGATTTCCGCCACGGGTGCGTGAACGGATCCGGGAATGCGGCCGCTCTCGAAAGCCACCACGTCGCGCACGTCCACGACCAGGACCTCATGACGCGAGTACAGCGGCTCGAACTCGCCTCGAGTCACGCGAGTGATCTCGGCCTCGGTCTGCGGGACCGTGCGCGTCTGCTGGGCGGCCAGCGAGACGCCCGCGAGCGCCACAGCCGCACAGAGGGCCAACGTCTTCATGCTCACAGTTCGCGCAACGCCGTGACAATGGGCAGGCGCGAGGCGCGCACCGCGGGCAGCAATCCGCCGAGCAGGCCCATCGCGAGCGACCACACCAGGCCCATCAGCAACAGCTCGGGCGTCACGCGAAACGCGAACGCCACCTGACTGAATGTCTGAAAGTTGATGGTGGAAGTCTGGTACCCATTGAACCCGAGATAGGCGATGACGCCGCCAATGACGCCGCCCACTGCTGCCAGGGCGATCGACTCGGCCAGCACGGAGACGAGCACGGCCGTGGCGTTGAAGCCAAGAGCGCGCAACGTCGCGATTTCCCTCGCTCGCGTCGCAACCGCCGTGTACATCGTGAGAATCGCCCCGAACACCGCCGCGATCCCCATCAGCGCGGCAATCACAAAACCGACGGATCGAATGAGCGTCGTCAACGTCAGCGACTGCGCGGCGTAGTAGTCCGACTCACGACGCACGCCGACGTTGATTTGCGGGTTGGCTGTCAGCCAATCCTTGAAGGGCCCGAGCGAGTCTGGGCCTTCGAGCTGCACGAGAACCGACTGGTAGCTGTTGCCCCGACGGTAGACGCCCTGGAGTGTCTTCGCGTCGCACCAGATCTCTGTTTCGGGCACGCCGCCGTCGTCTTCGAACACGCCGACCACGGTCCACGTCACCTGGCCAGACTTGATTTCCGATCCCACATCGAGGCCCGCGAATTGACCCGACGCGGCCCGCCCCACGATCACCTCGTTGGTGCCGAACTGCAGCATGCGGCCGGAGACGATGGATGCCTCGTTTCTGACCTTGAACGCGGTTGTTTCGATCCCTCGCATCGGCACGTTGGCGCTCGTGCCAGTCGATTTCTTCGGCAGGTCGATGATGACGAACAGTTCGGCCGACGCCACCACGGCCTGGCCATCGCGTTTGATGCCCGGCGCCTGCTTGACGATGTCGGTATCGGGCCCGGTGAGGCCGCTGGTCATCTCGGCGTCGGCTCCACTGCGCATGACGATCGCGCGAGAGTCCGAGCCGGCACCGCGCATGGCCGCTTTGAACCCTTCGGCAATCGACAGTACGGCGACGAGCACGATCACCACGCCCGCGATGCCGATGATCGCGACAGCTGAGGAACTCAGACGTTGCGGAATTGTCCGGAGGTTGACCAGCGTGACGGCGACGGTTTGTGACAGCCAGTTCACGTCAGTTCCTTCTCAAGGCGTCGGTGATACGCAGCCGCATCGCCTGCAGCGCGGGAAGCATGCCCGCGAGCAGCCCCAGCAGCAAAATCAGGCCGGCACCGGCGGCCACATCCCGTGTGGGCAACACGAACATGGGCAGGAGACCATGGGTCGGATCGCCGTTCTGGACCACGGCCCAGACGAACAGGAGCCCGAGTCCGCCGCCGAGGATCGCGATGAAGAGCGACTCGGCAAGTACCAGCGTCAGGAGCGTGACGCTCGAGAACCCGAGCGTCTTGAGCACGGCGAGCTCGCTCGTTCGTTCTCGCACCGCTTGGGCCATGGTGCTCGCGACCACGAGCAGAATGGTGAACAGCACGGCGACCAGAATGGAGATCATGATCGCTCCGATGTCGCCGATCTGCTTCGCGAAGCTCTCGACGAATCCCTTCTCCGTCGTGGTCTTCGTTTCATCAGACGAGTTGGCGAACATATCGTCGAAGCGGTGCGCCAGATCCACCGACCGCGCCGGATCATCGACCTTGACGATGTACCAGCCGACTTGCCCTTCGCCTCCGGATCGGTTTTCGTCGAGGTAATCGTAGCGGAAGAAGAACTGCGTCTTGTCCACGGCCGGCTCGCCGTCGTAGATCCCGACGAGGTTGAACTCCCAGGTGTCGTTGCCGCCACCCTTGGGATGCCAGATGGTGCCCTGAATGGGGATGCGATCGCCCACCTTCCAACCGAACCTGGCGGCAAGGTCTCGGCCGGCCACGGCGCCCTGGCGATCAGCCAGCCACGCCTTCATTTCTTCCGGTCGAAGACGGAACTCTGGATAGATCCGGAAGTACGGCTCGGGTTCGAGCGCGATCTGCGCGAAGAAGTTGGACGGCTCCTGATAGATGCCGCCAAACCAGGTGTTATGAGTGACGGCCTGCACGCCGGGGACACTGGCAATCCGGGCCTGGTACGCGATGGGCAACGGCCTGATCAGGCTGACCTTGTGGATCAGCACCAGGCGATCGAGGCCAGCCAGCTCGACTCCCAGAGTGAACGCCGTGCGGATGGTCATCAGGAGACCGAACAGGACGAACGCCACGAAGATACACGCGAGCGTGAACAGCGTGCGGATCTTCCGCCGCCACAGGTTCTTCCAGACGAGCGGAAGATATCTCACGCCGTCGCTCCGACGAAGGAGCCCTTCTCGAGATGGACCGTGCGCTTGGCACGGTCGGCGGCGTGCGGATCGTGCGTGACCATCACGATGGTCTTCCCATGGTCGCGATTGAGCGCCTGCAACAGGTCGAGGATCTCGTCTCCGGCTTTTCGATCCAGATCGCCCGTGGGTTCGTCGCAGAGCAGAAGCGTGGGGTCGGTCACGATCGCGCGCGCGATGCCGACGCGCTGCTCCTGGCCGCCCGACAACTGCCGTGGATAATGGCGCGCCCGATCGGACAGGCCTACAACCTTGAGCGCCACGGCCACGCGTTTGCGTCGTTCGGCTTTGGACAGCGACGTCAAGAGCAACGGCAGCTCGACATTGCGCTCGGCAGTGAGCACCGGCAGCAGGTTATAGAGCTGGAAGACGAACCCAACGTGGCGGGATCGCCACTTGGAAAGAGCCCCGCCCGTCAGACCGGCGATCGGGGTGCCCGCCACTTCAATCGCGCCGCCGCTCGGTGCATCCAGCCCGCCCAGCAGATTCAGCAGCGTCGTCTTGCCCGACCCTGACGGACCCATCAAGGCAACGAAGTCGCCGGACGGAATCTCGAGATTGACCCCCGACAGCACGTCGATGCGTTCATTCCCTCGGGTGAAGTGCTTTCGAAGATCGCGAATGCGAACGAGCGGTTCGGTCATGGTCACCGGCAGACACTCCTGACGAAGGACACGAGAGCGGACGTCACTTCACCACCACCTTCATCCCGTCAGCGAGAGCGGGCGGAGGGCTCATCACCACGCGATCGCCGCCCTGGAGGCCGGCGTGGACCTCGACGCGATCGCCATCCGCGCCGCCGAGCTTGACCGCCCGTCGTTCGACGGCATCACCGCGCACCACGAACACCACCGTGCTTGTCCCCTCGGTGCGCACGGCGGACCTGGGGACCAGGGTCGTGCTCTGCAACGCCGCCGTGGCCGAAGAGAGCGTGTCAGCTTCGCGCAGGAATGTCACCTTGACGCCCATGTCCGGCAGAATCCGTGGGTCGAGCGCCTCGAATCCAATGCGCACCAGGACCGTCGCCTTCTGGCGGTCGGCGGCGGGGATCGTCGTAATCACGTGGGCGGGTATCTGCCAGTCGGGATATGCGTCGAGCACCGCCGTCACCTGCTGACCGGAATGCACACGGTTGAGGTAGCTCTCATTGACGTCCACCTCGATCTCCAGCGATCGCATGTCGACGATCGTGCAAATCCCCGTGCGGGTGAACCCGCCGCCCGCCGACACGGGCGAGACCATCTCGCCGGGCTGCGCGTCCTTCGAGATGGCGATTCCGCTGAAGGGCGCGCGAATGATCGTGTTGTCGAGGTCGGTCTGCTGCAGATCCCGCTGGCGCTCCGCCACCACGACCTGCTGGTGCAGCGCGGAAATCCGCGCCAGCGTTGAGTCGACCGTCGCCCGCGATCCGTCGAGATCCGCGGCCGTGGCCAGGCCGCGCCGGACCAGCTCGCTCACACGGCCGAGCGTGAGCTTTGCCTCGGCGAGCCGCACTTCACTGTCTACGACGGACCGGCGCGCCGCCTCCACCTGTGCTTCGGCGAGCCCCAGCCCAGCCCGTGCGTTCGCGTCGTCGAGACGCGCGAGCACCTGCCCCTCGCGAATCGCCATGCCCTCCTCGACGTTCACTTCGACGACCTTGCCGGTGACTTTGGACGACACCGTGGCACGACGACGCGCGGTGACGTAGCCGGAGGCGTTGAGAACCGCGGCTGGCGTACCGGCGGCCCGTGCGCTCACGGTCGTCACCTGCACTTCGATCGGCCGGTCGCGTGCCCACCAGAGCCAGAACGCCACTGATCCTCCAACGAGGATCAGAACGACCAGTGTCCATTTCAACCAGGGGCTCGCGGGCGAGGAATCATCCGCTCGATCGATCCGCAAAGCCGCAAGGTCATCGTCGAGTGGAGTCATGAGGCATCAGGAGCACGCGTGTACCAACGGGTGGCGGGTAGGAAAAGTTCCACCGGACGCTGGCGCGTCCGGAGTGTGCGCGATGCCCGCGGCGCGATCAGCGGCCCGGCACGCCGAGCCAGCCGCGCGTCAGGTAGTCGTTCAACGTGAGACCGAAGAGAATGAGCAGCCAGAACAGTCCCGCGATGGCCACCACTTTCGTGAGGGGCGTGTTGTAGCGCAGCCCCATGAAGATCATCACCACGAGGCCTGCCTTGAGTAGTGCCACGCCCATCGCGATGGGCGTGTTCATCCAGCCGAAGTCCTGCAGTGCAACCAGGTAGGTCACGCCGGTCAGCACGAGCAGAGCCAGGAAGACCAGGACGTAGGTTCGAACGGGAGTGACGTGAGCGCTAGACATGCGAAGCCTCAGCCGCCGTGGGCGCCCAGGTGCGCGCCCAGCAGATAGAGCAGCGGGAACAGGAAGATCCAGACGATGTCGACGAAGTGCCAGTACAAGCCAGAGATCTCAACGGGCGTGTAGTAGCTCGAGTCGAACCGGCCCCGCATCGCCATCACCAGGATGACCATCATCAGCACGATGCCGACGATCATGTGGGCCGCGTGGACACCGGTCAGCATGAAGTAGATCGAGAAGAACAGCTGCTGGTGCGTGGGATCGTTGGCCAGCGGGATCACACCAGTGGAATTGAAATCCGGGCCTGGGACGAGGTGGAGTTCGAACTTCTCGGCGTATTCGAAGTACTTCACGACCAGGAACACCGTCCCCAGGACAATCGTGAGGAGGAGGTTGAGCACCTGCCCCCTGCGCGACCCGATCTGCGCGGCGCGCACTGCGAGCGCCATCGTCAACGAGCTGCAGATCAGCACGCCGGTATTCAGGGCACCCAGGCTGACTTTCAGGTGGTTACTGCCGTGGACCCACGCCTCTGGATACGCGATGCGGTACACGATGTAGACCATGAACATGCCACCGAAGAACATGATCTCGGTGACGAGGAACACCCACATCCCCAGCGTGGACGCCTCGAGCTGCTGCTCCATGCTGTAGAAGTGGTGCTGCAGGTTCGGGTTGTGCTCGTGCGCATGGGCGGCGTCGTGGCCGGGGGTATGGGTCAGCCCGGCAGCCGGCAGGGCGTGCTCGTGCGGGTTAGCCAACGTGCACCTCCCGTGTCGGCTTGTAGTTGTAGGCCGGCTCGGTGACGATCACTTCCTCGTCGAAGTTGAACGTTGGCGGCGGCGATGCGATGGTCCACTCGAGTCCTGTGGCGCCCCACGGGTTGGCAGGTGACTGGGCGCCCTTGAAGATCGAGTAGGTCAGGTAGAACGCAGGCAGCACGTATCCGAGAAACAGCACGCCGGCGCCGGCGCTCGACAGCACATTGAGCACCTGGAACTCGTCGGGATAGGCCTGGTAGCGCCGCGGCATGCCCATGTAGCCCAGCAGGAACTGCGGAAAGAAGGTCAGGTTGAATCCGACGAAGACGAGCACCGCGGACGTCTTGGCGGCGCCTTCGGAGTACAGCTTGCCAGTCATCTTCGGCCACCAGAAGTGCAGGCCGCCCATGTAGGCCATGATCGCGCCGCCCACCATGATGTAGTGGAAGTGGGCCACGACGAAGTAGGTGTCCGTCAGGTGGATATCGAGCCCGATGGTCGCGAGGAACAGGCCGGTCAGTCCGCCAATGGTGAACAGCCCCATGAAGCCGACCACCCACCAGGTGGGCGACTCCCAGCTGACCGATCCCTTGTACATCGTTGCGGTCCAGTTGAACGTCTTGACGGCCGAGGGAATCGCGACCAGCATCGAGATGATGGAGAACACAAGGCCGGCGTAAATGGACTGGCTGCTGACGAACAGATGGTGGCCCCAGACGAGGAAGCCCAGAATCGCGATCGCGAGACTGGAGAACGCCACGAAGCTGTAACCGAACACCTGCTTGCGTGACATCGCGGCCACCAGCTCGCTGATGACGCCCATGCCCGGCAGAATCATGATGTAGACGGCCGGGTGCGAGTAGAACCAGAAGAGGTGCTGGAAGAGCACCGGATCGCCGCCGCGCGCGGGGTCGAAAAAGCCGAGGTGCAGTGCGCGTTCGGCGCCCACCAGCAGAACGGTGATCGCGATGACCGGCGTGCCGAGAATCATCACGAGGCTGGTCGCGTAGATCGCCCACACGAAAAGCGGCAGCCGGAACCACGTGAGTCCAGGTGCGCGCATGCGGTGCACCGTGACGATGAAGTTCAGCCCGGTGAGGATCGACGAGAACCCGGTGATGAACACGCCGACGGCGGCGGTCGTCACCGACGTCTGGGAGGACACGGAGCTGTAGGGCGTGTAGAACGTCCAGCCCGTGTCGAGCCCGCCGTTGAAGACAGCCGCGAGGGTCACCGTTGCGCCGAGTAGATAGATGTACCAGCTGAGCAGGTTGATTCGCGGAAACGCCAGGTCCTTGGCCCCGCACATGATCGGCATGAGGAAATTGCCGAGCACCGCCGGGATCGAGGGAATCAGAAAGAAGAAGACCATCACGACGCCGTGCAGCGTGAAGAGCTTGTTGTAGAGGTCCGGCGTCCACAGGTCGCCGCGCGGCGTCAGGAGCTCCATCCGGATGCCGGCCGCGAACATGCCGCCGACGGCAAAGAAGAGCGTGATGGAGATCAGGTATAGGATCGCAATCCGCTTGTGATCTTTGGTCAGAAGCCACGCGGCCACGCCGTAAGGCGCGTCCAGGTAGCTGTTGCGCGGTTGCACTGCATTACTCATAAAGCTTCACCTCGCTGCCTGCCCGTCAGCAGGCTTCAGGGTCTTGACGTAGGCGATGAGCTGCATAATCTGCTCTTCGCCAATCACACCCTGGAAGGGCGGCATGATGGGCTGGAAGCCCTTCACCACCTTTGCCGTAGGCACCATGATCGACTCGCGGATGTAGTTGTCGTCGGCAACGACCTTGCGGCCGTCGGCAAGCTCGACATTCGATCCGTAGACTCCAGACAGAATGGGACCGCGGCCGGACGAATCGCCCTTGTGGCACGTGATGCAGGCGAACTCGCTGAAGAGCTTCTCGCCCGCCTGGGCCGGTGGCACCGACGACGCACCGGTGCCGCCAGCCAGCCAGGCTTCGTAGGCCTGCGGCTCCATCGCAAAGACCTGTCCGATCATCCCCGCGTGCTTCGTGCCGCAATATTCGGCGCAGAACAGGTGATAGGTGCCCGGCACGGTGGCCTTAAACCACATCGTGGTCAACTTGCCAGGCACGACGTCCATCTTCACGCGGAACGCGGGTATCGAATAATCGTGAATCACGTCTTCGGACCCGAGCGTGATTCGGACGTTCCGGCCAATCGGCACGTGCAGCTCGTTGATCTCGCGAACGCCCTCAGGGTGCTGGACCTTCCACATCCACTGCTTGCCGACCACGAAAACTTCCATCGCGTCGACGGGCGGTCGGGCCAGGCGGAAGAACAGGTCGGCGCCCCAGAAGAACATCACCATCGCGATCGCGAAGGGGATGAACGTCCAGGTCAGCTCGAGGGCAAGCGAGCCATGAATATCCGCGCCCACCTCGTCGGCGTGCCGCCGGCGGTACTTGATGGCGAAGATCACCACCAGGGCGGCGACCAGAATCGTGAAGAACGCACTGACAGCTGTGATGAACAGGTAGAGCAGGTCGACCTCGGTCGACACCGACGAGGCGCTCGGAGGGAGCAGGGGAAAGGGGATGGACATCTAGCGAGTACCCGCTGCGGTCGACGCGACCGCTCTGGCCTGCCGGCGATCGCGCCGCAGGGTCACGAAAATGAAAGTGCCCAGACCGCCCACCGTCAGCAGGCCCGCGATCCGGACCGCCGTCATGATCGCGAATCCGTAGGTGCCCGTCTCAGGGTCGTAGTGGTAGCAGAACAGCATCGCCTGATCGACGATGTTGCCGATGCGCTCGCTGGCGGCATCGATCAGCGCAAACCGCAGATCCCTCGGCGCGAACTCGATGCCGAACAGGTATCGCGAGACATGCCCTTTCGGTGTGAGGACGGTCATCACGGCCGGATGCGCGTATTGATCGATGGCCTTGTCGTACGCGTAGCGGAACCCCACCGCGTCGGTCAGCGCATCGATCGAGCTCTGCCGCCCCGTCAGAAAGTGGATGCCGTCGTCATGACCCGGTCGTGCATAGCGCTTCAGGAAATCGTCGCGCTTGGCCCGAGCCATTGCGGGTGTCTCGCCGGGGTCGAAGCTGACGACCAGGACGTTGAACTCCTCGTTGGCGTTGAAGGTCAGTGGCTTCATCGAGCTCACAGTGGCGTTGATGACCTGCGTGCAGAGCATCGGGCACTCGTAGTAGGCCAGCACCAGCACCACGGGCCGCTTGAGGAAGTAGTCGCCGAGCTTCACCGTGCGGCCGCTCTCGTCGACGAACGGCACGTCGAGCGGCACCGGGTTGTCGAGCTTCTGATCGATGCGCACGTCGCGCAGCATCGGAATCTGCGCCGTCGCCGCCAGGCCTGGCGGCGGAACCGACATCGGCGCGCTCATCTGCGCGACGCTGGCCGTAGCGGTCAGAAGCAGCAGGCTCAGACCGAGAACGCTCGGCTGAACGAGGCTGCGCGACATGATGCGGACGTTCATATAAATAGTCGTCGACTAGGGATGGACGGCCGCAGCATGAGCGTGTGCCGCAGGACTCTGCGCCTCGGACACCGGCGGCCGCGTCGGCAGACCACGTTCGAGCAGCAGTTCCTTGGCCCGGTCGATCGGCAGCTGCACGGTTTGCGCCGCCTTGTCCACCCAACCGTAGTTGTGAAGAGCCGCGTCCTCGCCCATCCGGAACGCGCGGAGCACTGCTGGCTCGCTGACAAGGAGCGGCACGGCAGGGGCCTTGGCGGCGCCAGTGACGACGCGGCCGTCGTGCAGGGTGCGGCTGCCCACCGGCTCGGCCATCGCAGCGCGCTGCGGCTCAGCCTTGTCGGCTCTGAATTCCATGATCCGGAACAGACCCCAGACGAAGATCTGACAGAAGAGCGTGGTGCCGACGAGCACGGCGAGGAACCAGCCGATGCCGCTGTAGCTGATGCTGTCCTCTTCGACTGGAGCGGCCGGGTGCACGTGATTAATGTCCGCCATTGGCCATCGCTTCCTTGAAGTACGGGTCGCGCGCGGGCACGAGCGATCGCTGGGCCAGATGGCGCCAGAAGAGCGGCAGCCAGAGCGCGCCCATGCCGAGGACCGCCGCAAAATCAAGCCAGTGCAACGCAGAGCCGTCGTGGCGGAACACCGGGCCAATCGTCCAGGTGATATCCACGACGCGCATGAGCAGGATCAGGATGGCGATCCACTTCACGCGGGCTGGATTGCGCTTCAGGCTCCTCGACAGCAGAAGCATGAACGGGAGCACGAACTGCACGAGCAGCAGCCCGATGCTGACGGGCGCCCAGGCGCCGTGCAGCCGCTGCAGATAGAAGGGAATCTCCTCAGGCAGGTTGGCCGACCAGATGATGATCAGCTGTGACACCGAGAAGTAGGCCCAGAGCATGAGGAACGCGAACATCAGCTTGCTCAGGTCGTGGATCTTCTCGGGATCGGCCACCCGGGCCATCGGCTGAAACTTCACGAGACTCGACAGGACCAGCAGCGTAAAGGCGAGCGTCGAGAGACCCTGACCGCCGATCATCAGGATGCCGAAGATCGTGGAGTACCAGTGCGGATCGAGCGACATGACCCAGTCCACCGCCATGAACGTCACCGTGAGCACGTAGAGCACGAGCCCGGGCCCGGACAGCACGCGCGACCGTCGATCCTGGGGCCCCGGCAGCACGGCTGGCTGCACGTCCTGCTCACTCGACCATTTGTTCAGCACGAAGGCGAGCACGCCCCAGACCACGAAGAAGAGCACAGCGCGCCCGAGGAAGAATGGCGCGTTCAGGTAGGCGGCCTTCTCGTGGATGATGGGGTCGGCCGCCGCGCCAGGCTGCGCCCACTTGTAGAGTGACGGCAGATTGAGGGCGATGGGAATGAACAGCAGCGCCATCAGCGGCAGATTACGCGTGGCGGCTTCCCAGATTCGCCGGCCTGGCATGCCCCAGGCGCCCCCGGACAGATGGTGAATCATCAGCACCGCGAGCGGCCCGATGGTCAGCCCCATCCAGAAGATGAACGCAATCAGGTACGACTGCAGAAATGTGTCGCGAGAGGTCACGAACCCGACGACGGTCAGAACCAGTCCCACGAGGCCTGCGATGAGCGAACGGCTCCCCAACCGGCTCAACTCGGTGGTCGGCCGCGCCATCAGGGTGGCTTCGTCGAATGACCCGGAATGCGTTGCCATCAGTGCTGTCCCCCGGTCGTGCCCTGTCCTTCACTTGCCGGGGCCGGGGCGGCGGCCTCGCCACTCTCGAGACGCGCCCGCTCAGCCGGCGGCACATCGGCGGTCGTGCCCTGGTGGCTCAACTGCAGCGCACGCACGTAGGCGACAATGCGCCACCGATCGTCCGGCGTAATCTGCCCGCGGTAGTCGGGCATCGCTCCGAAGCCATTCGTCATGACGTCGAAGAAATAGCCTGCCGGCGCCTGGCGGAGGCGGTCGACGTGGTACGACGGCGGCTGTCGATAGCCCCGCTGCACCACCATGCCGTTGCCCTCCCCCGTTCGGGAGTGACAGGGCGCGCAGTAGATGTTGAAGCGCTGTTCACCGCGGTCCAGGTCGGCCCGGGTGATCGCGAACGGGAACTCGTTTGCCACCTGTCCGTTGACCTTGCCCGTCGTGAGCAGTTCGTCCGCGTTCAGGAATCCGCGCGGCACGGTGCCGTCGACAAACGGCTGCGCGGACGCGCCATTGCGGAAGATCGTGCTCGCCTCGAGCGGGTCGTAACGAGGCGCGTCGTGCATATCCTGGCGGCATCCGGTCAGCACGACCGCAAGCGCCACCGCCGAGCCGATCCGTGTCATCGATCCCGCGGGCCGGCGCGGTGCACCTGCGCTACTCATCAAGGGTCACCACCTCACGCGCGTCGAGCCCCGCCAGAAACGCACGGGTCTGCTCCAGATGGAACCGGGGATCGGCCGCTTCAATCGCGAGAAAGAACTTGTCCTGCGAGGCGCGGCTGAACCGCGGCGCATTGAACACCGGGTGATAGGGCTGCGGCAGGCCGTTGAGCGCGATCATCGTGATGACCGCCGTAAACGCCGCGAACAGAATGGTGGTCTCGAAGGCCGGCGGGATGAACGACACCCACGAGAAGAAGGGCCGGCCGCCGATGTTCATCGGGTAGTCAATCGCCTGCGTCCAGTACTCGAGCCCGTACCCCGCCAACGCCCCGGCAATGCCGCCGGCGAGCACGAACTTGGGAATCTTGTGCTCGTGGAACCCGAGCGCCTCGGCCAGACCGTGAATGGGAAACGGCGAATACGCGTCGGCCAGATGGTAGCCGGCGGCGCGAACGCGATGCGCCGCGTCGAGCAACTGCTGCGCGGTGTCGAACTCGGCCATGAGGCCGTAGAGTCCCTGTGGTGACTCGCCCAGATGAGCCATCAGTGCGACCCTCCTTCCGGGTGATGCGGCCGCGATTCAGGCAGCAGCGTCCGCATCTCGAAGATCGAGATCATCGGCAGAATCCGGACGAACACGAACATCAACGTCAGGAACAGCCCGATCGTGCCGAAGAGCGTCATGAAGTCCCACACCGTCGGGTAGTACATCTGCCACGACGAGGGCAGGAAGTCGCGGTGCAGGCTGGTGACGATGATGACGAACCGCTCGAGCCACATGCCCACGTTCACGAACATGACCACGGTGAACACGACCGCCAGGTTGCGGCGCAGCCGCTTGGACCAGAGCATTTGCGGCACGATGAAGTTGCAGAGCAGCAGCGCCCAGTACGACCAGGCGTACGGGCCGTAGTACACGCGGTTCTTCATCATGAACCGCTCGTACTCGTTGCCGCTGTACCAGCCGAAGAACGCCTCGCAGCCGTACCCGTAGACCACCACGAGCCCGGTGATGAGCGTGACCTTCGCCATGTTCTCGAGGTGGCGCATCGTGATGAAGTCGTGCAGGCCATAGAGCGCCCGGAGCGGAATGGCGAGCGTCAGCACCATGGCGAACCCGGCGTAGATCGCGCCCGCGACGAAGTACGGCGGAAAAATCGTCGCGTGCCAGCCCGGCAGCACGGCCACGGCGAAGTCGAAGCTCACAACCGTGTGGACCGAGAGCACGAGCGGCGTCGACAGGCCGGCGAGCAGCAGATAGGCGGTCTCGTAGCGGTACCAGTGTTTGGCCGATCCGCGCCAGCCGAGCGCCAGCATGCCGTACACCCGTTTCAATACCGGATGCTCCGCGCGATCGCGGAAGGTGGCCAGATCGGGAATGAGCCCGACGAACCAGAAGATGGCCGACACCGACGCGTAGGTCGAGACCGCGAACACGTCCCAGATGAGCGGGCTGCGGAAGTTCGGCCACAGGTTCATCGTGTTCGGGTACGGGAACAGCCAGTAGGCCGCGAGCCACGGCCGGCCGGTATGGAAGATCGGGAAGATCGCGGCGCAGGCCACCGCGAAGAGCGTCATCGCCTCCGCGAACCGGTTGATCGACGTCCGCCAGTCCTGTTTGAACAGCAGCAGAATCGCCGAGATCAACGTGCCGGCATGCCCGATGCCGATCCACCAGACGAAGTTGATGATGTCGAACGCCCAGCCGACCGGGATGTTGTTGCCCCAGATCCCGATGCCTTTGGCGAGCAGATACGTGAGGGCCATCATGAGGCCCATGACGAGCGTGAAGCTGATGCCGATCACGACGAACCAGGCAAGCGGCGTGTGCTTCGTGAGCACCATCCCCGTCAGCTTGCCGGTGATGCTGTCGTAGCTGTGGCCGGGCGCGATGACCGCGATCGGCTCGCGGAAATCACCCGCCGGGTACTGTGAGGGTTCGACGTACGTCTCGGTTGATTGCTTCACTTGATCCCCGCCGCCGCTACGCGAGCGCCTTGTTCGGGTTGCGCACTTTGGCCAGGTACGTCGTCCGTGGACGCGTCCCCAGGTCCTCGAGCAGCCCGTAGTTGCGCTGCTGCTCCTTGAGCTTCACGACCCGGCTCGCCGGATCGTTCAAATCGCCGAAGACGATGGCGTCTGCCGGGCAGACCTGCTCGCACGCCGTCTGGACCTCTCCGTCACGGACGCGCCGGTTCTCCGTCTTCGAGTCGATGCGCGCCGAGTTGATTCGCTGCACGCAGTACGTGCACTTCTCCATCACGCCGCGGCTGCGGATCGTCACGTCCGGGTTGCGCTGCGGCATCAGCTCCGGCGTCGTGAAATCCGCGTACAGCATGAAGTTGAAGCGGCGCACTTTGTACGGACAGTTGTTGGAGCAGTAGCGCGTGCCTACGCAGCGGTTGTAGACCATGTCGTTCAGGCCTTCATCGCTGTGCACGGTCGCCGCCACGGGACAGACCGGCTCGCACGGGGCGGCTTCGCACTGCATGCACGGCACCGGCTGGTGATAGGTGGCCGACGGAGCCGCCGGATCGCCGTCGAAATACGTGTCGACGCGCAGCCAGTGCATCTCGCGGCTGCGGCCCACCTGGGTCTTGCCAACCACCGGGATGTTGTTCTCGGCCACGCAGGCGATGACGCACGCGCTGCATCCGGTGCAGGCGTTCAGGTCGATGGCCATGCCCCAGCGATAGGACAGGTACTCGAACGGCGTGGGCGTCACGTGATCGCCGCGCTCCCGCCGGTACAGCGATTCCTCGTCGGCCGGACGCTCGGGTCCGATCTCGGCGACCACCTTGGGATCGGCCCGATACTCTTCGGCGTCCACGACCCGGACGGGGTGACGCCCCTCCATCACGAAGTGATTCTGGGTAGAGGCTACAAAGTAGCCTTCGCCCGTGCGGGTGAGCTTGGCGCCCGATCCGAACCAGGGCGTGGCAGATGAGCGCAGGCCAAACACGTCGTGCCCCACGCCACTGCCTACGCGGCCGGCATTCTTGCGCCCGTAGCCAAAGTGCACGACCACGACCCCGTCGGCCGTGCCGGGCATGACCCAGACTGGGATGCGCGCCTTGCGGCCCTGATACTCGATCTCGAGCAAATCCTGATCAGCGTTGCCGGCGCGGCTCAGGGCGATGCCCATCCCCGAGGCCGTGGCCGGGCTGATGTATGCCACGTTGTCCCACGTCACCTTCGAGAGTGGCTTGGGCAACTCCTGCAGCCAGCCATTGTTCGCGTTCCGCCCGTCGAGGATGTACGGGTCTGGCCGAAACACGACTTCGAGCTGACCCGCGTCGGCTCCGCGGACGGCCGGAACGGAAGTCGCGGCCACCGCCGCGGGCGCAGCGGGAATCGTCGCGCCATCGGCGAGCATGGACGTGCTCGCGATGAAGCCATCGTGCAGCGCATGTCGCCAGAAGGTATCGACGTTCGGATAGGCGCCGCCCGACGCGTCGCGCAGCGTCCAAGTCGTCTTGGTCTGGCCGCCGAATGCCCGGGTCCAGTAGCCCTTGACGATCTCCATCGTCGACTGCCCGGTCGTGCCGTTGATCGCAGCTAGGACCTCGATGGGGCTGTGCCCGTCGTAGAGCGGAGCGATGAGCGGCTGTATCAGCGAGACCGTGCCGTCGAACGCGCGCACATCGCCCCACGACTCGAGGTAGTGCGCTTCGGGGATGTGCCAGTGGCAATGCTCCGCGGTCTCATCGTGATACAGACCGACATGGATGCGCGTCGGCACCTTCTCGAGCGCGGCCCGGAAGTCGATGTCCGCCGGCGCCGTGAACACCGGGTTCGTCCCGACGATGAGCAGCAGTTGTACCGCGCCGGCGTTCATCTCCGTGACCAGATCGGCGAGAGATGCCACGCCGTCGGCCGGGCTCGCAATGACGGGAGCCGTGTAGTGAACGGTCTTGCCCTCGTTGCCGAGCGCGCTGTTCATCGCCCGGGCCAGCGCGTGCACCGCCGCCGGCTGCGTGTCGCCGGCCACCACCACCGAGCGCCCGGCGTGGGCTTTGAGGTCGTCGGCCAGCACGCGCAGCCACTTGCCCGCCTCACCCGACGCGGCGCCGCTCGTACCTGGCACGCCGGCGGCGGCAGCCAGCCCAGAGGCGAATGCGTGAATCTCACCCGCCTTCATCGCCAGGCGATGGTCCGCGTTGGCGCCCGTGACCGACAGCACCGGCTCGACGGCGTAGAGACGATTGAGTTCCTGTTGGGGGGTACCGATGCGGCGTCGCGACGAGAAGTCCTTGGAGTAGCGGACCGAACCGCCACCCGAGTTCAGGAAATCCGAATCGAGCGCCACGACCACGTCGGCCCGGTCGAACCGGTAGAGCGCCAGCGAGCCGGGGGCGCCCCCTTGCACGGTGCCGTAGACCGCATCCCACTGATGCCATTTCGCCTGCGGGAAGTTGGTCTTGAGCGTGTCGATCTGGTCGAGGAGCGAGGGCGACGAGATCGGCTCGGTCAGAATGCGAAGGCCGGCGCCTCCCGACGTGCGCTGCGCGCCGACTGCGAGCTGCAGGGCTGCCGTGAAGTTGCTCCAGGTCCGGATCTCACCCAGGCTGGCAATCGTGCGCGACCGATCCGGATCGTAGAGCGTGAGCACCGACGCCTGCGAGAGCACGTCGGTGGCGCCGAGGCTGGCGGGATGCTCCGGGTTGCCCTCGAGCTTGGTGGGCCGCCCCATGTGGTTCTCGGCCAGCAGCGGCATGCCAACGCCACCCTGCGGCATCGCGGTGGCAAAGAACAGCGGCCGCCCCGGAATCAGTTCCTCGGGCTGGCGGACATACGGAACCAGCGCTTCGGGAGGCTGTCGCGTGCAGGCGCTCACGCCGGCGAGCGCGAGCGAGGCGCCCATCAGCTTCAGGAACTGCCGGCGTCCGGCCGGGTCGGTGAACTCTCCAGCCTGTGCCGGGAACTCCCGCTGAACGTAGTCTCGGAATTCAGCGGTATCGGCGAGCTCTTCGAGACTCCGCCAATACGTGCGGCCCTCGAGCCCATCCAGTCGCGAACGAATGTCGGAGAGAGTCATGGGTGTCTGGTCACGAAACGGATCAGCGGTGACAGACCGAGCAGCTCGTGAGATGCCCGGGGCTGGTCACGCTGTACTCGGCTTTCAGGAACTGACCCAGCTCGAGCTGGTTGCGAAACGTATGAGGCGTGCCGTTGGAGGCCGTCACGGCGACAGGGTGATCTTCGGTCGGCACCTGATAGTCCATGGCGAAGACGGCGTCGCGTGGACGCAGGTATTTCTCGGGCGCGCGATGGCAGTCGAGACACCAGCCCATGAGCAGCGGCGCGGCCTGCACCATCAGCGGCATCCGGTCCACCTGGCCGTGACAGGTCACGCAGCCCACGCCCTGCCGCACGTGGATCTTGTGGTTGAAGTACACGAAGTCGGGCAGGTCGTTCACGCGCGTCCAGGTCAGATTCTTGTTATCGCGCAGGCTGGCGCGCACCGGCTCGAGAATGGGCGCGTTGGTCCAGATCTGCGAGTGGCAGTTCATGCACGTCTTGGTGGGCGGAATGCCGGCGAACGCCGACTTCTCGACCGACGTGTGGCAGTAGCGACAGTCGATGCCCTCGCCGCCGACGTGATGCGCGTGGCTGAACTGGAGCGGCTGCTCGACGAACTCGTTCTGCTTCGTGGCCCACGACGAATACATGAGCGAGTAGACGACCCCGCCCGCAATCAGGGCTAGGCCGAGCGCACCGGCCAGGGTGAATCGGGCCAGCGCATTGGCACTGCGGGAAAAGATCTGGCTCATAAGGAGGCGAAAGCGCCCTAAGCCTACATTGATTACCGGGCGAGCGGCACAGCCGTTCGCGCGTCACCCCACCACGAAGGCTGACGCGACCCCGCGACCGCTCGTCCAGACAGGCTGTCGAGATGGCATCAGGCGGGCGACGACCCTGATGGCGAACACTATGATGTGAAACATTTCACAATCCTGTCAAATCGAATAACTATCGCTTCCGTGGCTGCATCAGCTGATCGACAATGACGCACCATCGGCAGCCGCCCCAGGAGAGTGAGCACGTGACAGCCGCCATTGAAATCCGCCACGTCTCGAAGCACTTCGGTACGCAGGCGGCCGTCGATGACCTGAACTTGATGGTGCCCGAAGGCGCCATCTACGGGTTCATCGGACCGAACGGGTCGGGCAAGAGCACGACCCTCAGGATGATCATGAACATCATCCAGCCCGACGTGGGTGAGATCGACGTGCTGGGCAAGCCAGCCGCGAGCTCGGCCCGCGACGAGATCGGCTATCTGCCCGAGGAGCGCGGCCTCTACAAGAAGATGCAGGTGCGGCGTCTGCTCCGGTACTACGGCCGCCTCAAAGGCCGATCGCTCGGCGAGCTCGAACCAGCGATCACCCGCTGGCTGGATCGCCTGCAACTCGGCGCCTGGGCAGACAAGCGCGTCGACCAGCTGTCGAAAGGCATGGCCCAGAAGGTCCAGTTCATCGCCTCAATCGTGGCTCGCCCCCGACTGCTAATCCTCGACGAGCCCTTTTCGGGACTGGATCCGGTCAATGCCGATGCCCTGCGAACCGCCGTCCTCGACCTGCGTCGTGAGGGCACGACGATTGTGTTTTCGACGCACGACATGGGCACGGCCGAGAAGATGTGCGACCGCATCTTCATGATCTTTCAGGGACGAAAAGTCCTCGACGGCTCCCTCGCGGACATCCAGGCGCAGTATGGCCACGACACGATCAGGGTGAGACTCTCCGGCGGCGCGTCAGCCCTGCAGGGCGTGAGCGGACTGGAGTCGGTGACCGACCACGGCAATTTTCAGGACGTCCGGACGACAGGATCGCCGGGCGCGCTCCTCCAGCAGTTGATCGCCCGTACGGAGGTGCGGCACTTCGAGATCATGCAGCCGTCGCTCGCCGACATCTTCGTCCGCATCGCACGGCCGGAACCTGACGGAAGAGAGGGCGCGGCATGAGACGCGTCCTCATCGTCGCGCAAAACGAAGTCCTGGGACTTGTGCGCAGCAAGTTCTTCATCATCGGGATTCTGGTGATGCCGGTGTGCGTCGGCGTCCTCATGACGTTTCTGGGCTATGCGTCGAGCCGCGTCGATCACGCCGACCGCCGCTTCGCGGTGCTCGATCGGACGGGCGTGCTGTACCCAGCCGTGCAGGAGGCGGCCGCGCAGTACAACCGTGAGAAAGGAGAGGGGGCCGAACGAAGCGGGCCGCATTTTCTTCCCGAGCCGGTGGCAGACACCGCAGGCCAGGACGACGCGGCGTTGCTTGCGGGCCTCTCCGATCGCGTGCGGCGAGGCGATTTGTTCGCGTTCGTCGAGATCCCCGCGGGCGCCCTGGATCCAGGCTCGACCGCCGCCGTGAAGTACTACACGCAGAACACGTCGTATGTCCGGCTGTCGACATGGCTGGCGTCCACGCTCGACGGCCAAGTCCAGCAGGAGCGTCTGAAGCGCGCTGGCATGGACCCGCGACTGGTGCGACAGTTGACCCGGCGGACCGAGCTGGCATCGTTCGGGCTCACCGAGCGACGTGCCGACGGCAGCACGACTGAGGCCCGGCGCGTCGACGAACTTCAGCGGTTCGGCATCCCGATCTTCTTTCTGGTGCTGATGTTCATGTCGGTGATGTCGAACGCACAGCACCTGATCAACACGATCATCGAAGAGAAGATGAGCAAGATCAGCGAGGTGCTGCTCGGATCCATCTCCTCGTTCCAGCTGCTCGCGGGCAAGCTCGTCGGCGTAGTCGTCGTGTCGCTGCTCCTGGCGGCGGTCTACCTCATTGGTGGTGCCTACACCCTCTTCGCGCTGGGACGGCCGGACCTGATTGACCCGGTGCTGCTCGGATGGTTCGTCGTGTTCCTGCTGTGCGCCGCGTTGCTGTACGGCTCGTTATTCCAGGCACTCAGCTCGGCCTGCTCGGACCTGAAGGACGCACAGAGCCTGCTGCAGCCGGCGATGATGATGCTGATCATGGCCTACCTGTCCTCCATGCTCGTCCTTCGCGCCCCTGACTCGGCGCTGGCCGTGGGCTTGTCGTTCGTGCCCGTGCTGACCCCGTTCGCCATGCTGCTGCGGTTATCCATGCCTCCCGGTCCTCCGTTGTGGCAGGCACTTCTGTCTGTTGCCATTCTGATGACGACGACAGTGGCGGTGGTGTGGGCGGCGGCGCGGATTTTCCGTGTCGGGTTGCTGATGCAAGGCAAGGCACCCAACCTGCCAGAACTGCTCCGATGGATCCGAAAGTGACCCGCCGCGGCGACGTGCCATGACACCGCCGTTGGACGCCGAGGTGATCGTGGCGGGCGCCGGCCCAGCCGGTGCGGTCGCGGCGCGCGCGCTGGCGGCCGCCGGCATCGACACGCTCCTGCTCGACCGCGCTGCGTTTCCGCGAAACAAGCCGTGCGGCGGCGGCATCAGCACCCGTGCCACCGCCCGGTTCCCGTGGCTGGCTGGCGCGCTGTCGCGAATCGATGTGCACACAATCTCGCGCCTGCACCTCGAGGGACCAATGGGCGCAGTGATGGCCCTCGAGAGTCCGCGCGACTGCGTGATGCTGGTGCGCCGCGTGGAGTTCGATCACGCCCTGGTGCAGGAGGCCGAGCGGGCCGGCGCCAGGAAGGACGAGGCATTCGAGATCACACAGGTCGAGGTGAGCGACAACGCCGTCGTGCTGCAGTCGCGGGACGGCCGGCGCCGCGCGGCCCGCATGGTCATCGCCGCGGACGGCGTGCACAGCGTCGTCGCCAAGCGGCTCGGCGTGAACGCGCGGTGGCCCCGCACGCACCTCGCACTGGACATGATGGAAGAGACGCCCGTGGACCAGCTGCGAGCCACCCGCCCGGATGTCCTGTGGGTGGCCTACGCGCACCGGGGACTCGACGGCTACGCCTATGTGTTCCCCAAGACGAACCACGTCAACGTCGGCATCGGTTGCCTGCTCTCGCATTACGACGACGCCGTGGACGCCCGCCCGTACGAGCTGCAACAGGAGTTCGTCGAGTCGCTCGTCGATCGACAGGTGCTCGAGGGACGTTCCGACCGGCGGTGCTTCACGCCGTTTCTGATACCGGTGGGCGGTCCCATGCGCCGGACGTCTGTGGGGCGCGTACTCTTCGCCGGCGATGCCGGCGGCTTCGTCAACGCCATCACCGCAGAGGGGATCTACTACGCCATGGTGTCTGGCGATCTGGCGGCGCGGGCGATCGTGGCCCAACGCGGCGTCGACGGTGAGCGGCCAGGCCCCACGTACGAGCGGCTGTGGCGCGCCGAGCTGGGCACGGAACTTCGGGACGCGACGGTTCTTCAGCGATACCTCTTCTCGAGCCACGCCCGTGTGGCGCGGGTCCTCCGCGGCGCGGCACGCGCGCCATGGCTGACCGATTTGATTCTGCAATACACGCGGGGTGAGCTGCCCTACTCGTCCGTGCGCCGCCGCGTGCTGCTCCGCTTTCCCCTCACCGCCCTGAAGCTCGCACGCGAGCGGTTCATTGGCGGATCGAAGTCGGTGTCATGACGAGCCCCGGACGCTGGCTCGTCATCGCGGCCATGGTCCTCTGGCCGTGCAGCCCCGTCTGGGCCCAGGAGACGCCAGTCGCCTATGTCGTCACCTTCCCGGCGCCCGAGCACCACTGGTTGCAGGTGGATGTGACGTTCGCCGGTCTCGGACTAACGCCGCTGCGCGCTCGAATGAGCCGGTCATCGCCGGGCCGCTACGCGATGCACGAGTTCGCGAAGAACGTGTTCGTGGTCGACGCCTTCGACTCGGCGGCCCATCCGCTGGCGATCAGCCGGCCCGACGTCGACGAATGGCAGGTGACGGGGCACGATGGCACGGTGCGGCTGGTCTACCGGATCTTCGGTGACTTCGCCGATGGCACGTACATGGCCGTTGACACCACACACGCGCACCTGAACATGCCAGCGACGTTCATGTGGGCGGTCGGCCTCGAGCGACGCGCCATCGAGATCACGTTCGTGCCGCCAGCCGGCTCGGAATGGACGGCGGCCACGCAGTTGTATCCCGCGTCAACTGCCTTGCACTTCAGCGCGCCGAACCTCCAGTACTTCATGGACAGTCCGGTCGAGCTGGCGCGCCTTGTGACGAGTACGTTCGACGAGTCCGATGGTGCCGGCGGCAGCCGACGATTCCGGCTCATGGTTCACGGCGGAGGCGGGCAGGCCGAGGTCGATCACCTGGCCGTGGTCGTGGCACGCCTGATCCGCGAAGAGCGCGCCGTGTTCGGCGCGCTGGCCCCGTATGAGCCGGGCACCTACACGTTCATCCTCGACCTGGTGCCGTGGGCCCAGGAAGACTCGATGGAGCATCGCAACAGCACCTACATCTCCATTCCCGGGTTGGCGCTCTCGACGGCCGATGGTCGCGCGCAGGTGCTCGACGCCGTCGCACACGAGTTCTTCCACCACTGGAACGTCGAGCGGATCCGCCCGGCCGGTCTCGAGCCGTTCGACTTCACGCGGCAGAACATCACCTGCTGTCTCTGGCTCGCGGAAGGCTTCACGCAGTACTACGGCCCGCTCCTCCTCCGGCGCGCCGGCCTGACGACAGCGGTGCCGCTCGGCATGGTGGGTGCCGTCATCAATGGCAGCGGCCGGCTCGTGCGCTCACCAGTCCAGATGAGCGAGCATGGGCCGTTCGACGACGCGGCCGTCGCCAATGACGTGGACGATCGCAGCCGCACGTTCATCTCCTATTACACCTATGGGGCGGCCGTCGCGATGGCGCTCGACCTGTCGCTGCGCGAGATGTCAGCGGGCCGGTTGACGCTCGACGACTACATGCGCCGGCTGTGGCAGCAGTTCGGTCAGGTCAGCGCCGCCCCGGGGTATGTCGCGCGGCCGTATACGCTCGCCGATCTGCGTCGGGCGCTGAGCGACCTCACTGGCAACAGTGCGTTCGCCAACAGCTTCTTCGATCGCTATGTCGAAGGGCGCGACGTCGCCGACTACGCCCACCTGCTGGGCCTGGCTGGCTACACCCTGCGACACGGGGCACCGACACGCGGATGGCCCGGCAACGTGCTCGTGTCGCCCGAGGCGCGGGGACTTCGTATCGGCACCGGCCCGAACGGGGGCCCGGGAACGCTGGTGCCGTTCGGCACGCCAGCCTACGACGCCGGGCTCGATTCGGGAGATCTGATCCTGACCATCGACGGGCAGCCCGCGACGCAACAGGCATGGGCCGCCGTGGCGCAACGCGCTCCGGGGGACCGCTTGCAACTGCAGGTGGAGCGGCGCGACGGCGCCCGCACCGCGGTCACGCTGACGCTGGCCGCCAACCCTGGCCTGCAACTGGCGCCGAACGAAGCACTGGGTCTTGCCGTCAGCGAGACGCAACGTGCCTTCCGTGCCGCATGGCTGGGCAGCCAGGCGCGCTGAACTGACGCGGACCTCACCCGGCGCC
This sequence comes from Vicinamibacterales bacterium, assembly GCA_039925145.1. Classification (GTDB taxonomy): domain Bacteria; phylum Acidobacteriota; class Vicinamibacteria; order Vicinamibacterales; family SCN-69-37; genus JBDSZL01. Next base: position 47,300 of record JBDSZL010000064.1, read on the forward strand.
CGGCAGATGCTTGGCTCTACGACATTCGAGAGAAAGACTGTTGCTGGTGCCGGGAGGCGGGCGTAGAGTGCAAGGAAGAGGTGCCCCATGGCTGATTCCGCCAAATGTGCCCATCCCGCCTGCGACTGCACGGTCTCGGGTAAAGGTCCTTTCGGCAAGTTCTGCAGCGAGCACTGCAAGGACGCGCACGGCATCACCGAGCTGCGCTGCGGCTGCCAGCACGTCGAGTGCCGCACCGGGGCCAGACCAGGCGGCTAGTCCGCCCTCGTCCCTCCCGCGTTGATTGCCTCGCACCGGATTTGACCTGAACTTCGATCGTTGCAACAATCCTGCAAGGAATGGCACGAGAAGCAACAGATTTGTCCGGGCCGCTCGCCTCCGAGACACGTCGACTCCACGATCGGCTGGAGCAGCGACGCTCGCGCGAGCTGCAGAAGCTCACGTCTCTCCTGCAGGTCAGCCAGGCCTTGTCGGGCACGCTCGATCTCCGATCGGCTCTGCAGGAGGTGTTCGACACGCTGACGCGGCACCACGAAGCGGTGGGCTGCCTCGTCCTGCTCGCTGACAAGGAGGCGCACGAGCTCCGCGTCGAGGCGGCCGAGGGGCTCGGCAAACCTGGACATCAGCACCAGCAGGCGCTTGGCGCTGGCGTGATCGGCAAGGTGGCCGAGACCGGCAAACAGGTGGTCGTGCCGCGCTTGAGCCTGGAGCCCGCGCTCGCCCAGCAGCTCGGCGTGCGGACGACCGCTTCCGCCGAAGACCGCAGTTTCTGCTGCGTCGCCATCGTCGTCGACCGCCATCCCGTAGGCGCACTGGGCGTGTGCCTCAAGTTCGAGGCGGGCCGCAACTACGAACGCTCGACGAAGTTCTTTGGCGTCGTGGCCTCGATGATCGGCCAGGCGGTCAAAGTACAGCGGCTGGTGGCCACACAGCACCGGCGGCTCGTCACCGAGAACGCGCGACTCAAGCAGGAGCTGCGCGAAGGCTACGACTTCTCGAACATCATCGGTAACAGCGGGCCGATGCAGCGCGTCTACGAAGCCGTGGCGCAGGTGGCACGCACCAACACGACGGTGCTCATCCGCGGCGAATCCGGCACCGGCAAGGAACTGGTCGCCCAGGCGATTCACTACAACTCGCTGCGCGCCAAGAAGCCGTTCGTCAAGGTGAGCTGCGCGGCCCTGCCCGATACGCTGATCGAGTCCGAGCTGTTCGGCTACGAGAAGGGCGCCTTCACCGGCGCGCAGGACCGGAAGAAGGGACGCTTCGACGTTGCGCAGGGCGGGACGCTGTTCCTCGACGAGATCGGCGATGTCCACCTGTCCACACAGGTCAAGCTGCTTCGCGTGCTGCAGGAACGCGAGTTCGAGCGGCTCGGCGGCACGGAAGTCGTCAAAGTCAACGTGCGGCTCGTCACGGCCACCAACAAGGACATGGAACAGGCGATCGCGCAGGGCGCGTTTCGCGAAGACCTCTTCTACCGCCTGAACGTCTTCGTGATTTTCATCCCGCCGCTGCGCGACAGAAAGCCCGACGTACTGCTGCTCGCCGACCACTTCCTGCAGAAGTTCTCGTCGGAGCATGGCAAGGACATCCGCCGGATTTCAACACCGGCCATCGACATGCTGACTGCCTATCACTGGCCGGGGAACGTCCGCGAGCTGCAGAACGTCATTGAGCGCGCCGTGCTCGTCTGCGACGGGCAGGTCATTCACGCGCACCACCTGCCGCCGACGCTCCAGACCGCCGAAGCGTCAGGCACGGTGATGAATGTCTCGCTGGCGGACGCGACCGCCGCCTACGAACGCGATCTGATTCAGGACGCGCTCAAGAGCGCGAGGGGCAACCGCGCGAAAGCCGCACGGCTGGTCCGAACCACCGACCGGATCTTCAACTACAAGGTGCGACAGCTCGGCATCGACTGGAAGCGTTTTCGAGGATAGCGGCGTGCGGCGTGCGACGAGCCTGAAAGAGCAAGGGCCGGAGTTTAAGTGCACCCCAGCCCCGTATGTCGTTCCGGTCTTCCCCGAGCCTCGAGCCGCAAGCCCCGAGCCTCGCCTGGGCCCCAAGCCTCGGCTGGGCCCCAAGCCCCCCGCGAGCCCCAAGCCCCAAGCCCCGGCTGGGCCGCGAGCCCCGAGCCGTGTTTACTTAACCACCAACGTACCCTTCATGCCGGCGGCGAAGTGCCCCGGGAAGCTGCAGAGGTAGGTATAGGTGCCCGGCTTGGTCGGCGCTGTGAAGCTGACCTCCGCTGTTTCGCCCGGTCCAATCAGCGGGGTGCTGGCAAGCACCTGGGCCTTGTGCGCGGCCGGAATGTAGTTGGCCGCCACGCCCGCCATTATGGCGTCGTTGGAAAACATCGTCGGATTGGCTGTCAGTACCAACAGCACGAAGTTGTGGGCCATGGCCACCTTGGGCGTCGTGCCGGTGCCCTTGAGACGGACCTTGATCTTCTCGCCGGGCTTCGCGGTGATCTTCTCGACCGTGAACTTCATGGCGTCGGTGGCGCCAATCTCAATGGTCTGCCCCTGACCGGCGGCCGCGGAGGCAGCGGGCTTGGCGGGCGTGCTCCCCGCGGGCTTGGCCGGTGCACCGGCCGCCGGCTTGGCGGGTGTCGCGGCGCCCTGGGCACCGATCGAAATGGGAGCAACAGCGGCAGCCGCGAGGAGCAGTATCAACGAGGCGCGTTTCATGAACAGTATCCTTTCGGTCGCCGCCGGCCTCATGCCCGCGCGACCAGAAGTTCGAACAGGTTCCGAACTTCAAGACCCTCTGGAGCCCTTGTGCTCAGGTAGTGGAAGCACGCCGGATCCTCGGTGATCAGCCAGCGGGCGCCTGCCGACTTCGCGTCTGTGAAACGGCTGGCCGCTAGGCTGGCGGCAATGGCGGGATGCGTCAGTTCGAGTCCGCCAATCGCCCCACACGGGTGCGCTCTCCCCTCACGCCAGAATAACGGACGGGCGGCATTCTCGCCAAGGGCCGCCTTGAGCAGGGCTCTCGGCGCTGCCGTGTCCCGTTCCAGTCGGGGTGCGTGACAGGGGTCGTGGTACGCGAAGGGGACCTCCGTCGCCGGGCCCCGCAGCCGCAGTTGCCCGCTCTCGAGCGCTGCGGCGAGCACGTCGACCACCTCCCTGACCACTACACCCTCGGGCCATGTGACGCCCAGCCGGGCGCTATACACATGTTCGAAGGCCCAACGGTCGGCAGCGGACAAGACGAGGACTTCGCGCGCGCCAGACGCGATCACCTCTTCGGTCACCGCATGAGCCAGCTCGACAGCCCGGCTCTGCAACCCGACCGAACTGGCGAGCCAGCCCGAGGACCGGCCAATGCCAATCGGAAACGGATTGAGCCCCGCTGCTTGCAAGAGCCTCACCGCTGCCTCCGCCGCGGCCGGCGTGAGGTGATGCGCGGCGTCGCCGACATACACGGCCACGGGCCCCGTCAGGGTCCCCCGCACAGGTGCGGCCGTGCCGTAGGCACTCGCAAACCGCGCAAATTGCTGGTCCAGCTCGGAAACCACGGCCGGAGCCATGCCGGCCGACACGATGCCGGCGCGTGCACTGGCAATCGCGTCTGGCAGCGGCTGATCGGTGGCGCAGTGGGCCTGGCAGAGGCCGCAATCGGCGCAGGCATACATCACGTCGACGGTCTCGGCATTCCACTCGAGCTGACCCCGCTTGACAGACTCGATGGTCAGCGCCCACGCATGCGGCGTGTAGGTCTCCCGGTGCGTGACGTGCCCGACGGGGCATGCGTGCCGGCACATCCAGCAGAACCGGCAGTTTTCCGTGGTGGGCGGCCCGCTCGTTTCTCGTGGTGTGGTCATTGCGGTGTCGTCCCGAATCCCACTTTGCCAGGGTTCATGATGCCGTTGGGATCGATGGTTCGTTTGATCGATTCGAGCAGCGGCCACGCCGATCCGTATTGCGCGCGCATGAACCGGCTGAGCTTCAAGCCCACGCCGTGATGCTCGTTGATCATGCCGCCGTGTTCGAGCGACGTGGTCATGGCCACATCCCAGATCCGGTTGTGGAGCTCCTCGGCCTCGGTCGGACTGGCTGGAGCCTCTTTCAGGAGGAACCGGTCGTAGAGACTGGCGCCCCACGGGAACCAGTGCGAGAAGTGGCCGATGTACTCGACCCCCAGGGGACCGAATGTGCCCTCGATTGCGGCTTTTTTCGCGTGGTAGAGCGGCTCGATGCGGTCGAACGTCGCCACGGTTTCAATCGTGCCGTACATCGCGGGCAGGTGCAGGGTGTGCGGCGGGTAGTAAAAGTCGTAGCGATGATTCCACCAGCGCTCGCCCGGCTCGCGGCCCAGGTCGCGTGCATCGAACGCCGCGCAGATTTTGAGGGCCCTGGCTTCCTGCGCCGCGGCAATCTCGGCCCAGCCGTCGAACCCGATGATCATGTAGGCGCCCTGCAGTTCGTATCCCAGCACCTTCTTCACGAGCAGGCCGGTCGAGTGCGGGTCGTACATGCGGATGACGAGCGGGTCGAGCCGATCGACCATCATGCGGCGGCCCGCCTCGAGACCGCTCGCCACGTCCTTGAACAGCATCGCGCGAAAGAGCCGCGTCTCGGGCAGGCGCGTGATGCGCATGGTCGCTTCGGTAATCACGCCGAAGGTGCCTTCGGATCCGAGAAACAACCGCATGAAGTCAGGACCCGAGGCGTGGTGGGGCACTTCCGGCGTGCGCAGGATCTGCCCATCGGGGAGCACCACCTCGATGTTCATCACGAGGTCTTCCGCTTTGCCGTACTTGGTGCTGATGGTTCCCGAGCCGCGAGGCGCGAGATAGCCGCCGAGCGTGGCGCAATTGGCCGACGCCGGGTAATGCGGCAGCGTCAAGCCTCGTTCGTTGAGCATCAGCTCGAGCTGACCGCCGTTGATGCCGGCCTGCGCGCGCACGTAGAGTGAGTTCTCGTTGATCTCGAGAATCTGGTCGAGACGTTTCACATCGAGGGTGATGCAACCGGTCACCGGCAACGCGCCGCCCTGGGTGCCGGACCCGCCGCCCCAGGGCACGACCGGGACACCCGCCGTATTCGCGATCGCGAGCACGCGGGCGACCTCGGCGGTCGAGCCCGGATGCACGATCACGCCGGGCGCGGGCACCCGGGCGCCGCGGTCGAGCCACATCTGCGGCAGCCAATAGGCGTCTACCGAGTAGATCAGCCGGTCGGTTGCCCTCGTGGACACGTGCTCGGCGCCCACCGCGCGCTCGAGCTCCGCGACCAGGGTCTGCGATACGTCAACAGTCATGGGATTCCTGCGCAATCATGAGGGCTGAGCCGCGCACGTGCTACACCCGGTCACGGAACTCACGCGTATGCACGACCGTCTCGACCGAGAGCAGCGCCGCGATGGCGCGCGCGGAATGTTCCGCATACCGCCGGAACGCCTCCTCGCCCTTCTCCTTCGTGGCACGCTCGGGATTGCCAATCACGCCCGTGTGCGTGAACTCGTGATGATCCATCGGGAAGGTGAAATAGCTGAATCCCTCGAACTGGATGTCGGGAGCGCCGTCCTTCTTGCCGAACTGCGGGGGCAGCCACTCGGGAATATGGGTGAGCGTCTTGACGGCGCGATCCATCCGCACGATCGACTCGTCGTTGGCGAGCATCTGCGACGTCTCCAGTTCGCTCGCGTGCCAGCCTGCTGTCTCGTCCGGCGGATTCTCCATCAGCCCCTGGAGCAATCCGACATAGCGTTCCATGTACGGATTGCACCAGCCCACGAGCGCGCCGGTGTCGTAGCGGATCTTGCGCAGCACCGGGTCGATCACTTTCACGTTCGAGCCGTGGCCGTTGATGAAGATGATCTTGCTGAAGCCGTGATGGATGAGGCTGCGCGCCACGTCGTACATGAGCGCCTGCAACGTGGAGGCCCGTACCGTAATCGTGCCGCGTCCCTCGCCGGGGCCGGCCATGTGCTGGGGCGAATAGCCGGTCCAGATCGCCGGCGTGTGCAGCATGTTGTTGATGGCCGCCACCCGCGACGCCACCTGAACCGCCGTGACCGTGTCGGTCGAGAGCGGCAGATGCGGCCCATGCTGCTCGGTGCTGGCAATTGGCACGAGCACGAGATCGCAGTGCTCGAGATAGGCCTGGATGTCCGGATAGGCAAGATCGGCCATGTTGTGCGAACGCAGGCTCACGGGTACAGGAACGGGCATTGCTACTTCTTTCGATTGGTCATGAAGGCCAGGAATCGATCCGCCACCGCGGCGGCGAACTCCGGCGAGTTGATGTGCGCATCGTGCGTGGAAACGGGGATCGCTGCCGAAATGGTGGCACGAAGCTCGGTGAGAAAGCGTGCGTCCGCCGCGGGATCCCAGAAGACCCCGCCCGGGACATTGGGGATGGAGAGCCCCTCGGTCGGCACCATCACCGCCACGGGCCCGGTCGCATCGTTCAGACGCTCGCTGAACACCCGACCGAGCCGTGCCATTTCCTCGGCGCGCGTGCGCACGAGCGTGAACTCCGGATTGTGCGTGTAGCTGGGCCGATCGCGCAGCGCCGGTGGCACCGATTCCGGCCGACCGTGCACCGAGAAATCGATGCAGCCCGGCACGATGACCTGCGGCAGCCCGAGACGGCCGACGGCCCGCAGCCGATCGGGACCGGCGGCGTGGAACCCGCCGACCAGCTCATCGGTGAGCTCGTCGGTGGTGAAGTCGATGACACCGGCGAAGAGCCCCTCGGCCGCAAGCTCCTCCATCGCGGGCCCGCCGACGCCGTTCGAGTGAAAGATCACCGACTCGATCCCCTCTCGCAGCAGGTGATCGCGAATCATCATCACGGCCGTGGTCGTGTTGCCCAGCATGGTGATGGCAACCCGTTGCTGGCCCGGCGTGACCTGCATCGGATGGCCATGCTGTGCCATGCCCGCCAGGGCGGCGGCCACATTGTCGAAAATGGCCAGGCTGATGGGGTTCAGGCCGAGGATGTCGACCACCGAGTGCACGACCATCACGTCCTTCGTGCCGACGAGCGGCCCGAACCGGCGGTGCCCCGACGCAATCGGCGTGACGATGACCTTGGGCACGCCGAGCGGCAGCCCCATCATCGCGCTCGCGCCGAGCACCGCGCCCTCGGCACCACCGAGCGTCGCCACGCCCTGCAGCCGTCCGTCACGGTAGAGATCGAGGGCGAGCCGCCGCAGCCCCGGCAGCATGCCGTGGACCGCCTTACCGCGCGTGCCGGCCTGACGAAGCGCGTCGATCGTCGTCCCGGCGAGCACCGCCACCTCGGCGCGCGTCACGTCGGGCGTGATGTCGAGCGGCTCCCCCAGGATGCCCGAATCGGCGACGATCACCCCGACGCCGAGCGCTTTCAGGCGATCGCGCACGTACGCGATCTCCGGTCCCTTCGTGTCGAGCGTGCCGATGAGCAGAACGGACTTCATGCGCGGCTCGCACAGGCACGAATGGCTTGGTACATGTCTGTTTCCTCGATGTTCATACGAAACGCATCGAGACAGATGCCGCACATCGGCCCCACGGCCTCCGCCAGCACCAGCGCCTGATCGTGACGGTTCAGAAAGTAGGTCTCGAACCGGTTGAGCGGTTCGAGTGCGATGCGCACGCCTTCCTTCATGCCGGGCTCGTCGCGCTGCTTCAGGCTGTCGACCGCGAAGCGCCACTCCTCCTCGGCCGACGCGTCGGCCACGAGCTTGGCCACCGTACCGGGCACTACGGTGATCTCTTCGCCGCCCAGTTCCTTAACCATCGTGATGGTGTCGCGCACGTACTTCACCGAACATGGCGCGGGCCGCGACCGTCACCTCCAGAGGTTCGGCCCTCATCCAGTTGTGCATCGCTACTCGCATGGACATCCTCCGATTCGAACACGGCGAAACCGCCCGCCTCCAGCCTTCGGCCGGTGACCCCATTCATCTGACTCACCACGAGCGTAGACATATTACAACGAGCGCTCGCGACAAAAAGGGGCGCCTCGCCGCCCGGTCGGATAATGTACGGGCTACCAGCACGCCGATGTCGACCGAGAAACCGCGTACGCCGCTCGTCGCCCGACCGACACGGGTCCAGGTGCTCGTCACCTGCCTGGTCGATCGCATCTTTCCCGACACAGGCATGGCGGTGGTCGACGTCCTCGAACGTCTGGGGCTCACCGTCGAGTGCCCGCCGGCGCAAACCTGCTGCGGACAGCCAGCCTTCAACGCCGGGGCGCTTGACGACGCGCGCGCCATGGCGCGCCACACGGTCGACCTGCTCAGCCAATCCGACGCCCCCATCGTGATTCCGTCGGGCTCCTGCGGCGACATGGTGATCCACCAGTACGACGCCCTGCTGAGAGACGATGCGATCTACGCAGAGAAGGCACGTGCGGTCGCGGCGCGCACGTACGAGTTCTCAGAGTTTCTCGTCGACGTGCTCGGTGTGACCGACGTCCAGGCATCGCACCCGGGCACGCTCACCTATCACGCCTCTTGCCACGGCCTCCGAGGGCTCCACCTGCTGCACCAGCCGACCACGCTGCTCGCGCACGTACACAACTCCACCGTCTGCCCGCTCGCTGAAGCCGACGTCTGCTGCGGCTTCGGCGGCCTCTTTGCCGTCAAGATGCCCGACATCTCGTCGGCCATGCTCGATCGCAAGCTCGACAGCATCGTCGCCAGTGGTGCCGACACGGTGGTGGTCACGGACGTGAGTTGCGCCATGCACATGGCCGGCGGTCTTCACCGCCGCGGCAGCGCGATCAGAGTGCGACACCTGGCCGAGGTGCTCGCGGAGACATCCGGCCGATCATGACAACGTCGCCCGCGTCGTTCTACCGGCGCTCTGAAGACGCGCTGGCCAACGGGACGCTCCGCAGCACGCTGCAGCGGATCACCGGCCGGATCCTCAACTCGCGAAGCGCGGCCCTCGACCGGCTGCCCGAGTCTGACGAATGGCGCACCCACGCCCGCCGGATCCGCGCACACACGCTCTCGCGTCTGGACGAGTACCTGGATCAGTTCGTCTCCAGCGTGGAAGCGGCAGGCGGTCACGTCCACTTCGCCGCGACGGCAGACGACGCGGTTCGATACGTACGCGAACTGGCCAGCTCGCGCGGGCTGCGGCGCGCGGTCAAGTCGAAGTCGATGATCAGCGAGGAAATCGAGCTGAACGGACACCTCGAGGCCGATGGCGTCCGGGTGGTCGAAACGGATCTCGGCGAGTACGTCGTGCAGATCAACCACGACCATCCCTCCCACATCGTCATGCCGATCATCCACATGACGAAGGGCCAGGTCGCTGATGTGTTTCGCGAGAAGCTTGGAGCGACAGACGCCGACGTGGCCGACGTGGGCGCCATGACGCAACTGGCACGACGCATCCTGCGCCAGGAATTCATCGAGGCCGACCTGGGCATCAGCGGGGTCAACTTCGGCGTGGCGGAAACCGGCAGCATCTGCATCTGCACGAACGAGGGGAACGGCCGGCTGGTGACCACGATGCCCAAGGTGCACATCGCGATGATGGGCATCGAGCGGCTGGTGCCCACCGTGGACGATTTGGGCGTGATGCTGCAGGTGCTCGGCCGCAGCGCCACAGGCCAGAATCTGACCGTCTATAGCAACGTGATCACCGGTCCACGGCGGGGGCCTGATGCGACCGGCGAGGCCGACGGCCCCGAGGAGCTGCACGTCGTGCTGCTCGACAACGGACGCAGCAGGATTCTCGGATCGGAACTGGCCGAGATTCTGTACTGCATCAGGTGCGGCGCCTGTCTGAATGCGTGCCCCGTGTATCAGCAGATTGGCGGGCATGCCTACGGCAGCGTCTACGGAGGTCCCGTCGGGTCAGTCCTTACGCCAGGGCTCGAGGGGATCGAGCAGTTTCACGAACTACCACATGCCAGCACGCTCTGCGGCGCGTGCCGCGAAGTCTGTCCGGTGCGCATCGATATTCCCCGCATGCTGCTGAAGCTGCGCGCCGACGCGCACGACGCCGGCAAGTCGCTCTGGTGGGTGTCGTTCGGCCTCAAGGCTTTTCGTGCCGTGGCGACTCGTCCGACGCTGTTCAGGGTGGCCGGCAATCTGGCTGCGCGTGCCACCCGGCTCATCGCGCGCGAGGGCTGGGTGCGGCGTCTGCCCTTCCACATGGCGGGCTGGACGCAGTCACGGGATTTCCCCGTGATGCCTGCCGAGTCCTTTCAGGCGCGATGGAAACGTCGGCAGGAGTCGCGCCGTGACACCTGACGAGCGAGCTCGCATGCGCGACACGCTTCGCAGCGCCCTCGGACGCGCGCTGCTGCCCGACGCCAGCCTCGGTCATCCTGGCCCACTGCAGCTGCAATCTGCACAGTCGAACGATGACTTGTTCCCACGGTTCCGTGCCGAACTCACGGCTCTCGGCGGCATCGTGCATGAAGCAGCCGCGTTCCGCGACGTCCTCGGAATCATCCAGGAGGTCGTGGTCGCCCAGCCGATCGCGAAGGTGTTGATGTGGGACGACGCGGCGCTGCCGGTGCAGGGGTTGGGCGCGGCGATGATCGCGCTGGGAATGACCGTCACCACCCACACGCGCGACGACATGGCCTCGGTGGAATCACGGACTGAACTCGCGTCGTGCATCGTCGGAGTGACCGGCGCAGACGCGGGGCTGGCCGAAACCGGATCGGTGGTTTTGGTGTCTGGGCCAGGCCGAGGACGACTGACGTCCCTGCTGCCCAAGGTGCACATCGCGCTGCTCCGACGCCGCGACATCGTGCCCTCCCTCGCGACGCTGCTCCGCGAGCGCGCAGACCTCGTCACCAGTGGCTCGAACTTTCTCTGCATTACCGGCCCAAGCCGGACGGCCGACATCGAGCACACGCTCAGCCGCGGCGTGCACGGACCTGGTGAAGTGCATGTGATCGTGGTGGGCGGCGAGGACTGACGGCTTGGGGCTTGGGGCTTGGGGCTTGGG
>JBDSZL010000065.1:0-81547 GCA_039925145.1 Vicinamibacterales bacterium
CAAGCCGCTCTTTCGTAAGCCTCGAGCCGTAAGCCTCAAGCCGTAAGCCCCGAGCCGTAAGCCTCGAGCCGCAAGCCCGAGCCGCAAGCCCGAGCCGCAAGCCTCGAGCCGTAAGCCTCGAGCCGCCCCTCAGTGCGCCGGCGTGAGGTTGAGCCGGACCACCGTCCCGCGCGGCTCGCCGACGAGCAGGGCTGCGTGGCCGCCGTGCTGCCGGGCGACAGCCTTGGCCGTCGCAGCTCCCACGGCCGCCAGCCAGCCGCCCGGCCGGTCGGTCCAGCCCAGGTCGAAGAACCGAACGCCCGCGATGGCGGGCGCTTCCACCTCGTCCTGTGCCACCTCTACCGTGCGCAGTTGGCCGGCGAGCGCTTCGACCGTGACGCGCAACGGCGCGTGGCAGTCACGATCACCGACGAGACCGACCGTGGCCAACAGGGCGCCCGCAATCGCCGTGAGGATGACCGTCTCGTCCACTGCCACCGTCGCGTTCCAGTCGCTCGTGCGCACCTGGAGCGAAGTGCCCCGCAGCCGAGACTCGGCACTGAAGCCCTGGCGGAGCCGCTCGAGCATCGGCCCAATCGGTCTGGGGCGTACGTCGCTGCGCCGGTCGCCGTTCAGCAGCCGGTGGGCCTCGATGAGCCAGGCCGATCGCCACGCCTCGGCCTGGATCAAATCCAGATGCAGCCGACGCGCGAGCGGTGACGCCGCGTCGCCAATCAGACCGGCCACAGACTGGATGGTCGCCAGATCGGCGGAGAGCCGCTCGAGCAGGCGCTGCATGCGGTCCATCTGCTCGGCGCGTTGGACCTCGGCATCGGCGTTCGGCGCGGCTGGCCCTGGCAGGCGCGCGGAGGTGGACGTCAGTTCATCGACGTAGTGCGCGTCGGCGCGCATGCGGAAGCCGCTCGGTAAACCCTCGCGCCCTTTCGATGGGCTATCGCTGATCGGAGCGGCCGTGTCGGTCTCGTCGTCATCGAACTCGACGGACGGAGTGGTAGAGCGAATCAGATTCGTATCGAAGTCAGTCACGCTGGGGATCTCCACACCGCACGCCACGAGCGCGTGCGGCCTGTGTTGCGTCACACGATACATGCGTCGCTCGTCCGTTTCCAGTGCGCAATGTCGCGCGCGCGCACTTGACGACGCGGCAACGTCTGGTGCAGCGTGAGGCGCCGGTGTGTGCGCTGACACTCGATCCGGTCCGCACACATGCCACACCTTTCGTCACTGCAATGGTTTCTCGCGGCAGGCGCCGCGTTGTCGATGGGCGTCTCGAAAGCGGGCTTCGCCGGCCTCGGCCTGCTGCACGTCGTCGTTTTCGCGTTCCTGTTCGGCGCACGGGAGTCGACCGGCGTCATTCTGCCGATGTTGCTCGTTGGCGACGTGGGAGCGGTGACCGCCTACCGTCCACACGCGCGGTGGGACTACCTCGGACGCATGCTTCCCCCGGCCTGCATCGGCGTGGTGCTCGGCGCGCTCCTGATGGGCCATATCAGCGAGGCGGCGTACAAGCCGCTCATCGGCAGCATCATTCTGGTGCTGACGTGTCTGCAGATCGCGCGCATCGCGCGGCCGGACTGGCTCGGCGACGTGCCCCATGCGCGGTCGTTCGCCTGGGGCATGGGTTTGCTCGCCGGCATGACGACCATGCTGGCCAACGCGGCCGGGCCGATCATCGCGCTCTACGTGCTGGCGGTCGGCCTGCCGAAGCTCGAGCTCGTGAGCACCAGCGCGTGGTTCTTCCTGATCCTGAACGCCTTCAAAGTGCCGTTCAGCGTGGCACTGGGCCTGATTCACATGGGCACGCTCGTACTCAACCTCACGCTCGCGCCACTGATTGTCGTGGGACTGTTCGCCGGCCGATGGCTGATTCACCGCGTGCCGCAACGGCTCTTCGATCTGCTGCTCCTGACGTTCGCCGGGGTCGCCGCCCTCCGGCTCCTTGGCGTCTTCTAGTCGTCGCTACGGGCCGTGACCGCACGCCGGCGTTCAGCCGCGGGCGCCCCAGCGGCTCGCTTGTCGGCCCTGGCAATTTGAGGCACACTGCCCGGACGATGAAGACTGCAAAGCCGCGCCCGTCCCTTCGCCCGTTCTCCGGCCCAGTGCTCGACGGCCCCGACCGCGCGCCCAGCCGCGCCATGCTCTATCCAATCGGATTTACTGCCGAGGACTTCAAGAAGCCCATCATCGGCATTGCCTCCACATGGAGCAACGTGACGCCGTGCAACATGCACATCGACAAGCTCGCCGCCGAAGCCGAGCGCGGCGCCAACGACGGGGGCGGCAAGGCGATCGTCTTCAACACCATCACGGTGTCGGACGCGATCTCCATGGGCACCGAAGGGATGAAGTACTCCCTGGTCTCGCGCGAGGTCATCGCCGACTCCATCGAGACGGTGATCGGCGCCGAGGGGATGGACGGCCTGGTGGCGATCGGCGGGTGCGACAAGAACATGCCGGCCGCGCTGATGGCAATCGCCCGTCTGAACCGACCGGCGGTGTTCGTCTACGGCGGGACAATCCTGCCCGGCTGCATCACTGGCGAGACCCGCAAGCTCGATATCATCTCGGTGTTCGAAGCAGTCGGCGCGCACGCCAACAAGCGCATCGACGATGCGGAACTGCAGCGCATCGAGTCGTGCGCGATTCCGGGACCCGGCTCGTGCGGCGGGATGTACACCGCCAACACGATGGCCTCGGCGATCGAGGCGCTCGGCATGAGTCTGCCGAACAGCTCGGCTCAGAACGCCGTGTCCTCCGCCAAGCTGGATGATTGCCGCCGTGCTGGCACCGCCGTGGTTCGCATGCTCGAAGCCGGCATCCGACCGCGCGACATCCTCACGCGCAAGGCATTTGAAAACGCGATCACCGTCGTCGTCGCGCTCGGGGGATCGACCAACGCGGTGTTACATCTGCTGGCTATTGCGCATGCGGCGGGCGTGAAGCTCGTGCTCGATGATTTCACGCGCGTCGGGCGCCGCGTGCCCGTCCTCGCCGATCTCAAACCGAGCGGCAAGTACCTGATGTCGGAGCTGGTGGCGATTGGAGGAATTCGGCCGCTGATGAAGACGCTCCTCGACGCCGGCCTGCTCCATGGCAGTTGTCGCACCGTCACAGGGCAGACGCTGGCGGAGGATCTGGCGGGTGTCACGCCCTACCCCAAGGGGCAGCAGATCGTGCGACCCCTCGACAACCCGATCAAGAAGAACAGTCACCTCGTCATCCTCTACGGCAACCTGGCGCCGGCGGGATCCGTGGCGAAGATCAGCGGCAAGGAAGGGCTTCGGTTCGAGGGCATCGCGCGCGTGTTCAATAGCGAAGACGATGCGATGAAGGCCATCCTGGCAGGGCGGATTCGGAAGGGCGATGTCGTCGTCATTCGGTATGAAGGTCCGAAAGGTGGACCAGGCATGCGGGAGATGCTCGGCCCCACCAGCGCCATCATGGGCCAGGGCCTCGGCAAGGATGTGGCCCTCATCACCGACGGCCGCTTCTCGGGCGGCACGCACGGCTTCGTCGTGGGACACATCACGCCTGAGGCGTACGTCGGCGGCCCGCTGGCGTTCGTCAAGAGCGGGGACCGGATCGTCATCGACGCCGAGACTCGCGCGCTGACGCTCGACATCCCGGCTCGCGAACTGAGCGCGCGCAAACGCGCCTGGAAGCCGATCAAGCCACGCTATACGCGCGGCGTGCTCGCCAAATACGCGAGCGCCGTCACGTCCGCATCACTGGGCGCGGTGACCGATTTGGATTTGAAGGTGTAACGGACAACGCCGGCGCTGCGGCTCGCATGAGTGCTTCAACCGACCCCACCGACAGCTCCAATCATCCAGACCGACCCAGTTTCGACGTCGCGATCATCGGCGCCGGCGCCGCAGGCCTGGCGACCGCCATCTTTACCCGGCGGCTGAACAGCCACGTTCGAGTCGCGCTCGTCGACGGCGCCCGCTCGCCTGGCGCGAAAATTCTGGTCAGCGGCGGGTCCCGCTGCAACGTCACGAACGTCGAAGTGACGGAGGCCGACTTCAGTGGCGGCAGACCAGCAATCGTCCGCCGCGTCCTGCGCGCGTTGCCCGTGCCGCAGACCCTCAGGTTCTTCCAGGAGATCGGCGTGCCGCTGCACGAAGAACCGGGTGGCAAGCTCTTCCCAGATTCGAACAGGGCCCGCGACGTCCTCGACGGTCTGATGGCTGACGCGCGCCGCGCGGGTGTCGAGCTTCGATTCGGGCAACGCGTCACGAACATCTGCCGGGTCGACTCTCATTTCATCGTCACGACGCCAGGCGGCGACTTCACCGCCCGCGCCATCGTGATCGCCACCGGAGGACTCTCTCTGCCAAAGACCGGCAGCGACGGCGCCGGATACGAGTTCGCCCGATCGTTCGGCCACACGATTGTGCCCACGACCCCGGCGCTCGTGCCGCTCGTGCTCGACAGTCAGGCCGGCGATGTGCACCGCCAACTCAGTGGAGTGGCGCTCCCCGTCCGGCTGGACGTGCGAGTGGATGACGCGATCGCCGCTCGCGTTGCGGGCTCGTTGCTCTGGACGCATTTCGGCGTGAGCGGACCCGCGGCCCTCGATGCGTCGCGCCACTGGCTGCGGGCCCGTCGTGACGGACGAGGTGCCGGCCTGACCATGAGTCTCGCCCCGGCGCAACGATTCGAGGAGCTCGACGCGACGTTCGTCGAGGCCGGGCGCACGCACCCGCGCGCCGCCGTGCAGCGACTGCTCGCGAAAACCGTGCCCGCCTCGGTCGCTTCGGCCATACTCCAGGTCAGCGGCGTTCCAGAAACGCGCGTCCTCGCTGATTGGAGCCGCGACGAGCGGCGGCTCATCCTGCATCGCATGCTCGAGTGGCCATTGCACGTGCTGGACTCGCGAGGCTACAACTACGCAGAAGTGACGGCCGGGGGTGTGGCGCTCACCGAAATCGATCCGGCCACCATGCAATCGCGAAAGTGCGATGGCCTGTATCTGATCGGCGAAGTGCTCGACGTCGACGGCCGGATTGGCGGCTTCAACTTCCAGTGGGCATGGTCGTCGGCCCGGGTGGCAGCGGCGGCGCTCGCGTCGACACTCGATGCGCCTGAATGACGTTCGCGTGAGATGTGTCCTTTCGAGGAATCTGCAGTCTAACTACGCAGGAGGTCTTATGACCCGTTCGCTCCCCGTCTTTGCTGCTCTTCTGATCTGCGCCGTTTCCGTTCCGCTCAGCGCTGTGCCTCCGGCAGTCCAGGCACCCGCCCCATTCGATGGTCGCCCCACCTTCAAGGAAGGTTCGGACAGGTCGTACTTCGTCTGGCGCGATGGCGACAAGTGGCATGTGCGCTGGACGACAATGGGCACAGAGCGTGTGTTTACCGGGACGGTCCGTTCAACGGGCGGACAGCTGGACGACCTCAAACGGATCGATGTCGATAGCGAGCTGAAGGTCATCCGCCCCGGCAGGCCGGCGCGGGTTGTCCGCGGTCCCGCGGGCCGCGTTCGCGGAGTGGCCCCAGGCCGCGGTCCAGTGGTCGCCTCGAAGACCGAGGATCATATCCAGAAGGTGGACGACCACCTGATTCGATGGACGACACGAACCGACGACGACATCGATGGGTTCGACTTCAAGGCTGGTGATGTGCGGGCGCTGACGTTCGATCTGAAAATTCAGGGGCAGGCGCGACCGCAGTCAGTCGAGATCGGAAAATCGAATCGCACGCCTGAGAGCAATCCGTTTACCGTCCGGCTGCGCTGACCCACGCCTCGGCCTGACGCGCGCGAACGGATGAGTCGCGGCGGGTTGAGCCAGGACGGGCATGCATTCAGCGGCCTCCGCCTGCCAGAGAGGCGATCGCAGGGGAGGCCGCTGACGAAGTCCTGCGTCGGCGGCGTCGAGGTCAGGTGACGAGGCCGTCAGCCCGGCTCGCCGATTCGCTTGTCTTCAGCTGGCCGGACCGGAGCTCTCGGCCTGCCCCGGGCGACCGCCGAGCTCACGATCGAGGTCCAGTAACGACGCGGGATCGTCCTTCACCATGTGGAACTTGGCGACGATTTCGCGCACGGTCTTTTCTTCCTCGACCTGCTCGGTGATGAACCACTGCAGCTCCGCCATCGCCGCAAAGACCTTTTCGCCGAACGCCAGCTCGTAGAGCGCGTCGATTTGACGGCTGACCTCCTGCTCCTGCAGTAGCGCGCGTTCGAACACGTCGACAATCGACGCGAAGTCGCTCGCCGGCTGCGGGATGCCCGGCAGACGCACGGCGTGGTTGCGGGCGAGCACGAAGTTGAACAACTTCATCGCATGGCCGTGCTCTTCCGCGCTCTGGGCCCGCAGCCATCGGCCCGCGCCCATGAACTGATGATGCTCACACCACGCGGCCATGGAGAGGTAGGAGAACGACGCGCCGAACTCCGCGCCAATCTGTCGGGTAATCGCGTCCATCACGGTAGGAGTCATCCCGCCATTGTAACGGCCGTGCTACCCTCCTGCTCGTCCGCGGGCAAAACGACGACCGCTGCTCCGCTTTCCGTGGGAAGAAGCCTGACGTAGCGCGGTGGGCTGGTCGACGGCCTCGGGCCAGTGATTTACGGCGCCACGCCGGCGCGGCCGCTCCACACATTCAGCACCCACCAATACTGCAGCAGCGTGAATCCGACGACGACGGCAACAACCATCCACGTCCGGCGGACCAGCAGCGCCATGACGATGGGCGCGGTGATCACGCCGAACGCAAAGCGCGGCAGCGATCCAATCGGCACGGATTCAGGCAGCGCCAGGGCGAACAGGAGCAGGGTCGCCACCACCATGTACGCTTTGAAGGCCAACGGGATGCGCAGCGCGAGCCCCTTCAGCGTCAGCGCCACGCTGAACGCGAGCACGATCAGCGCGGTCGTGGCGACGATCGAATCGCCGACGGTGCGGAGCGTGGAAGGCCATCGCTCCAGCCAGAGCACCGGGTCGAGCGCGTAGCCCCAGGCCTGCTGCGTGAGCTTGTAGGCATCCGGCCTGCCGGTGACGAGCCCCGCAACCGCCATCCACAGGAACGGCGCCGCGATGGCCGCGACGAGCAACCAGCCTGCCGCCTGGTTGTCGACGATGATCCGAAGCCAGCCGGGCGGGGTGCGCCCTTCGCGAGCGGCATGCTGGCGGGTCGCCCACCCGTACTCCGCAACGGCGGCGGCGGCCGCCGCCGATAGAGGCAGCACGTAGCCTCGGCAGAGGCCCGAGAGCATCAAGAGGCCGGCAGCCAGCCCGAACTGCCCCCGCAGCAGCAGCAGAAAGAGCGTGCTCACCACGAGCACGTAAATCGCTTCCGAGTACGGCACCTGGAGCACGAACGCCGTCGGGAGGAACATCCAGAACGCAACTGCCCGCAAGGCCGTGGCGTCGTTGGCCACGCGGCGCACGACGAGCGCGAGCACCACCGCTGCCCCCGCGCCTGCGGCCAGGTTGATGATGAAAGCGGCCGTCGCGAAGCTGAGCCCGGTGACACGCATCAGGAGACCGGTCACCAACGGAAACACCGGAAAGAACGCCCAGGAGTTCTGCAGTACGTTGCCGTGAACGTCGGTCGGCAGCACGCGCGGATACCCGCGGGTGACGATGTTCTGGTAGTAAATCCCGTCCCATCGCACCAGTAACTGGTTCCAGGTGCGGAACTTCTGGGGCAGCACCGCGTGGAGCCGGTTCAACCGGTCTTCCGCGATGAACAGCACGAGCAGCCCCACGCCGCGGGCGGCGGTGTACACCCCGAGCGCCTCGACGATCAGGTTTCTGGCCGAGGCAGACGCATCTGCCCTCGTCTCGTTCATGTCGCCTGCTCGGCGATGTACGCGCGAACGACGGCGTCGATGTCAGAGTCGGCCTCGAAGCCCAACGCACGTCCACGCGGCGTGCTGAACGCGCCCGGCCAGCTGCTGACAAGCTGCTGGATGCGCGCGTCGGGCTCCCAGCGGATGAGACTGGCGGCCTGCGGCCCGCCCACACGCTCGAGCGCCTGGACCATCTCGGCGACCGTCACCGACAGACCAGGCAGGTTCACGACGCGCTGCCGCCCGAGCGCATCGCCCGGGAGTTGCTGCGCGCGCACGAGGGCGTCCACCGCCCTGCTCGGCGACAGAATCCAGAGGCGCGTGTCGGCTGCAACAGGACACACGGCCGGCTCGCCGTTGAGCGGCTCGCGGATGATACCGCTGGCAAATGAAGACACCGCCGCATTTGGCCGACCCGGCCGCACGCTCACCGTGGGAAGTCGCAGCACACGACCGTCGACAAATCCGCGTCTGGAGTAATCACTGACGAGGAGCTCGGCGATCGCCTTCTCAGCGCCATATGACGACTGCGGATTGACGGCCGTCGAGTCCTGCACCACATCGGGCAAGTCCCCGCCGAACACCGCGACGGAACTGGTGAACACCATCGTCGGACGATGGCCCCGCTGCCGGCAGACCTCGAGCAACTGACGGGAGGCGTCGAGATTGATGCGCATGCCGAGATCGAAATCGGCTTCTGCTGCCCCGCTGACGACGGCGGCCAGATGGAAGATGGCCGTGGTGTCCGGTTGAATCAACTCCTCCAGGAGCCGTCGGTCGGAAACATCACCCGCCACCGCTACAACGCGGTGGTCATCGGCGCCCGACGCGACAGTGACATCGAGCAGGACGATCCGGTCCACCCGCTCCTCACGGCCGTCCGTCCCCAGGAGCACGGGGTGCTCTCGCAGCCGCGCAGCGAGACGCTGACCGAGAAAGCCAGCCCCACCTGTAATGAGGACGTTCATCGCCGATCGCCCACGCGCGCACCGGACGACGTCCAATGGCGAAACCACTCGAGGCCCTCCACCGTGCCGCCGCGGGGACGATACTCACAGCCCACCCAGCCGCTGTAACCAAGATCGTCGAGCAGCTGAAGGACGTAGGGATAGTGCACCTCGCCCTCATCGGGCTCGTGGCGCTCGGGGACACCGGCGATCTGCACATGGCCGATGTGCGCGATGTACTTCCGCAGCTTCGTGGCGATGTCTCCCTCTACGATCTGCGTGTGGTAGAAGTCCATCTGCACCTTGAGATTCGGCTCGCCGACCTGCTCGCGTATGGCGTGCGCTTCGGCCTGGGTGTTGAGGAAGAAGCCCGGCATGTCGCGTGGATTGATCGGCTCGATCAGCAGCAGGCGCCCTTCCTCGGCCAGCGCGCGGGCGGCGAATTGCAGGTTCTCGAGATAGACCTCACGGTGCGCGGCCCGATCGGCGCCGGCCGGCATCAATCCAGCCATGGCGTGCAGTGCAGGCGTGCCCAATGCCCGCGCGTACTCCAGTGCTTGCGCGACGCTGGCGCGAAACTCGGCCTGTCGGCCAGGCAGCGACGTGAGGCCGCGTTCTCCCTTGGCCCAGTCACCCGGTGACAGGTTGAAGAGCACGTTCTTGAGCCCTGCGCCGGTCAGCCATGCCGCGACGTCACCAGGCGAGTGATCGTACGGAAACAGGAACTCGACGGCTTCGAAGCCGGCGCTCGACGCCGCAGCGAAGCGCTCCTGAAAAGAGAACTCGGGGAACATCATGCTGAGGTTGGCGGCAAACGCGGGCATGCAGAATCCTCCTATAACGCCGCTTCGACGATGCGGGCGAGTTGTTCCTCGGTGAGGCTCACCGGGTTCGTCTTCATGCTGTTCGATTGCAGCGCGCGCGCGGCCAACGGCGGGACATCGCGGGCGGCCATGCCGTAGGTGCGCAGGGCCGGAATGCCGAGCTCGTGCGTCAGGTCGAGCAGCCAGGGGGCGACTGCGGCCGGCGTCGCGTTTCCATCGGCGCTCAGCAAGCGGCTCAGCGTCGAAAAGCGACTGACTGCCGCCGACCCCGCGTCTTCTGCGCAGAGCGCACGCAGATTGGCGGCGACCACGTGCGGCACCAACGCCGCACAGACCGCGCCGTGTGGCGCATCGAACATCCCGCCGATCGGGCCGGCCAGTCCATGGACCGCGCCCAACCCAGCATGGGCCAAGGCCATCCCGCTCCAGAGGGCCCCGAGCGCCATGGCATCGCGCGCCTCCGCGTGTGCCCCGTCGGCGCACGCGGCTCGGATCGACTGCGCGATGAGAGGGATGCCGGCCAGGCAGAGCGCGTCGGTCATCGGGTTCGCGCGGCGCGACACGTAGGCCTCGATGAGCTGGGTCAGCGCGTCGAGGCCCGATGCAGCGGCCACGCCACTCGGCACGCCCTGCGCGAGCTCGGAGTCGACCAGCGCGATGCGCGGCAGCATGGCGGCACTCCGGAGACTGACCTTGACGCGGTGCTCCGGTGAGGCCAGCACGGCATTGCGCGTCACCTCGCTCCCGGTACCCGCGGTGGTCGGGATGGCCATGAACGCCAGCGGCGCCTCGCGGAGGGGTGCACCCCGTCCGATCACTTCCAGATACTCGAACACATCGTCTTGGTTGGTGGCGAGGGCCGCGATCGCCTTGCCGGCGTCGATCGCGCTGCCGCCGCCGACGGCGATGACCGTGTCACAACCGTGCTCGCGGGCGGTGGCTGCCCCTCTCGTGACGAGCGGGATCGTCGGCTCGCCGGCGGTAGCCATCTGGTGAACGGCGATGCCGCGCTCCTCCAGGAGTGGAAGCAGCCAATCAGCACGGGCCAGGGACGTCCCCGTGACGATCAATACGCGGCGCCCGAGCGTGCTGCACAGCTCGCCGGCACGACGTCGGGAACCGGCGCCGAACACGACGCACGCCGCGGTCGCAAACTCAAATGACGTCATGCGGGCAGAACACGTGGGGGTTTACCAGTCGGTGTCGGCCGGAAACACGGTGAGACACTTCGTGCTTCGCCGCGGCTCGGCCATCATGCCGGCGACCGCGTCACGCCACGTCTGATAGTGAGGGGTCTCTTTATGGGCCGCGACCGCGTCGGCCGTTCGATACACCTCGACAAGCTCGAAGCGGGTGGGGTCATCGGCCTGCTGAAACATGTCGAAGCGGACGACGCCCGGCTCCGTGCGGCTGAGCCGCGCGTTTTGAATCGTCGCCGCCCTGAAGTCTTCGACGGCATCTCGAGTGACATGCACGTACACGTGAATAGAGAGCATGAGTCTCCTGAGTCGTGCCCCCTGGGGCCACTGTTCAGTCCTACATCTTGACCGATCTTCTGCGTCAGCGGGACCCACGATCCCGCCGTCGCGGACGGAGTCGAGGCTGCGGCGGCCTGTCTACGGCCAGCGCCGCGAGCAGTGTTCGTGTAGCGTAGAATCGCGCAGACCCCCCGCATGACCGCTGACCGCCGTTCCTTCTCCGCCGTCGCCCGACTGCTGTGCGCGGTGCTCGTCACAGTGTCCGTCGGGCGGCCGCCCGCCGGTGCGGCCCAGACACAGGCGCCGACACGTGCGACGGCGACCTTTGCCGAGCGCATCGCGGCCCTCTCGGAGCCCGAAGGCTACTTCGACACCGACAATCTGATCTCCAACGAGCAGGCGTACCTCACAGTGGTGCCGACGCTGAAGAGCGGAGGGGTGCAGGGGGGCGCGTATCTGGGGGTCGGACCCGATCAGAACTTCTCGTACATCGCCGCCATCAGACCGGCTGTGGCTGTCATCGTCGACATCCGTCGCGACAACATGCTGTTGCACCTGCTGTTCAAGGCGCTCTTTGCCACATCGCGCACCAGGCTCGAGTACATGGCGCTGCTCACCGGGCGCGCGTTGCCAACACCCCCCGCCGACTGGAGCACCAGACCGATCGAGGAGCTCGTCTCAGCCATCGATCAGACGGCAGCACTCAACGCTGCCGATGTACAGGCATTGAGGATCCGCTTGACGGCGGACATCCGCGCGTTCGGCGTGCCGCTGTCGGCCAGCGACCTGGCCACCATCGATCGGTTTCATCGCCAGTTCATCGACGCGGGGCTCGGGTTGAGGTTCCAGAGCGCGGGGCGCGCGCCGCAGGCGGGCTATCCCACCCTCAGGCAGTTGATCCTGGCGACCGATGGAACCGGTCGTCACGCCAACTACCTCGCGTCAGAAGAGGCCTTTCAGTTCGTCAAGGGACTCGAAGCCAAAGATCTCATCATCCCCATCGTCGGCAACCTGAGCGGCCCGTCGGCACTGCGTGCGGTCGCGGGGTTCCTGCAGGAAAAGCGCGAGCGCGTGTCTGCGTTTTACACCTCGAACGTCGAGTTCTACTTGCAGCGTGACGGTAGCTTTCCACGCTTCCTCGCGAACTTGAATGGGCTGCCGCGGCTTCCGAATGCCGTGGTTATCAGGAGCATTTTTGGCGGAGGCGGCAGCAGCATCTCGACAACTGAACGAGTGTCGGATTTGCTCGGACGCTAGTGTCCGGGGCGTTCTGCGTACAAGGAACGGGGCCCGTGAGGGCCCCGTTGTCGTGCGTGCTGCAGCGGTGCTCAGGCGATGGTGACGTCTTTGTCGAGATAGACGTCCTGAATGGCCTGGAGGATAGAGGCGCCCTCGGCCATCGGGCGCTGAAAGGCCTTGCGGCCGGAGATGAGGCCGGTGCCGCCCGCTCGTTTGTTGATCACGGCCGTACGCACCGCCTCCCCCAGATCGCCGGCGCCTGACGACGCGCCGCCGCTGTTGATCAGTCCGGCCCGCCCCATGTAGCAGTTCAGCACCTGGTAGCGCGTCAGATCGATCGGGTTGTCGGACGACAACTCCGTGTAGATTTTTTCGCTCGTCTTGCCGTACGGATTTTCTTTCGACGAGATGGCCTTGAATCCGCCGTTGTTCTCCGGCAGCTTCTGCTTGATGATGTCGGCCTCGATGGTGACGCCGAGGTGGTTGGCCTGTCCGGTCAGGTCCGCAGAGACGTGGTAATCGATGCCGTCCTTCTTGAACGCGTTGTTCCTGGTGTAGCACCAGAGAATCGTCGCCATCCCGAGCCGGTGCGCTTCGTCGAAGGCCTTCGCGACGTCCACAATCTGCCGAGCCGACTCCGCCGAGCCAAAGTAGACCGTGGCGCCAACCGCCACCGCGCCCATGTCCCAGGCCTGCCGGATCTGCCCGAACATGATCTGGTCGAACTTGTTCGGGTAGGTGAGGAACTCGTTGTGGTTCACCTTCACGATGAAGGGGATCTTGTGGGCGTACTTGCGGGCAACCGATCCGAGCACGCCGAAGGTGGAGGCGACAGCGTTGCATCCGCCTTCAACCGCCAGCTTCACGATGTTCTCGGGATCGAAGTAGGCCGGATTGGGAGCGAATGACGCTCCGGCCGAGTGCTCGATCCCTTGATCCACCGGGAGGACGGATACGTAGCCGGTGTGAGCGAGCCGGCCGTGATCAAAGAGCTGCTGCAGGCTCCGCAGCACCGGCGTGGGCCGATCGGACAGCGCGAAAATCCGATCGACGAAGTCAGGACCGGGCAGGTGCAGCAGGGATGAGGCGACCTTGGCCTTGTAGGACAGGAGCGAATCCGCGTCTTTGCCCAGCAGCTCAGCGATTGTCTTACGCATTGTTCAGGGGTCCTCCAGAGGACGGATGAAAGCGGCTTCAGTGTAGACGACGCCGCAAGACGGCATCTCCCCTCTATTATCGCAACTTCTCCCTGATGGCGGGTTCGGGCTTGTATTTTGCCCGCGAGGCTCGCTACGCTGCGCGGATGGATCAGTCACCACATGTGGCCTGGGTAGGCACCGGCGTCATGGGCTTGTCGATGTGCGGGCACTTGCTCACGGCCGGCCATCACGTCTCTGTTTTCTCCCGTACTCGTGAGCGCGCCCAGCCGCTGATCGACCGCGGCGCCGTCTGGGCATCCTCCCCCGCCGAAGCGGCGGCCTCCGCCGACGTCATCGTCACCATGGTCGGGCTGCCGGCCGACGTGCGTGACGTATATCTCAGCGATCACGGAATTCTGCGTGCCGCCCGATCGGGCAGCCTCGCGATCGACATGACGACCACCTCGCCGACGCTCGCCGAAGAGATCTATCGCGACGGTCAGACCCGCGGTGTCGCCGTTCTGGACGCGCCGGTCTCCGGCGGCGACGTGGGCGCGCGCAACGCGACGTTGTCGATCATGGTCGGCGGCGAAACGGCGGACCTCGACCGGGCCCTGCCGTTTCTGCAACTGATGGGCAAGACGATCGTGCACCAGGGCGCGGCCGGCGCCGGCCAGCACGCCAAGCTGTGCAACCAGATCGTTGTGGCCGGCACGATGATCGGCGTGTGCGAGAGCTTGATCTACGGACAGCGCGCCGGTCTCAATCTCGAGACGATGCTTCAGTCGATTCGAGGCGGCGCTGCCGCGTGCTGGACGCTCGAGAACCTGGCGCCGCGCGTGCTCAAGCGCAACTTCGAGCCAGGATTCATGGTCGACCACTTTGTGAAGGACATGGGATTGGCCCTCGACGAAGCCCACCGCATGAACCTCGAACTTCCCGGCCTTGCGCTGGTACGGCGGCTGTACGAACGGGCGCAGGCGCTCGGCTACGGGCGCAAGGGCACCCACGCGCTGATGCTCGCGCTCGAGGCAGAGAACAACATGACGCCGGCTCAGGTGTAGGGAGCGCGCTACTGCACGCGGCGCATGGCCGCGTAGTTGTGCGCCAGCAAAATGGCGTAGCCGCTGTTGATGCCCACGAGGGCCAAAATGGCAGCGGTCTTGTGCGTGCGGGCGATCTGCCGGGTCGCCAGGATGGTTCCGGAAGCCACGGCCGCTTTCATGGCGATGAACGCCGGCGTGTTGCCGGCAATACCGCGCAGCGCCGGGTTGGCTTCGCGCCCTCCGCTGTTCAGAACATTGCGTGTCGAGTGCACGTCGAGCGCCTGCGTCACCACCGTGGCCGCGTAAAGGGACCAGAGGGCCCGCGAATGCCGGACCGGCATCGCCGGCGCCACCGCCGCCCCAGCAACTGCTTCGATATTGATGTCGAGCTTCGGGCCCGGAGTGGGTGTCGCCGCCTCGTTAGGCAGCGGCTCATCGGACGCCGTGCGGATCGTGCTCGGCGCTTCTGCCGCTCGTGCGGCCAGATCCTGCGCCAGAAGGGGATCGGCCCACGGGCCGATCGCGCTCAATAGCGCAACGCACACGACAACGCGACGAATCGACATACGACTCCCTCGAGGGCGGACGCTGATTGGCGTCGCTGGTCGGCCACGGGAATTTCAGTGGAGAGACGTCGGCAGCAAAGGCAAGGCGCATGCCGTCATGTCAGTCGACACTGACCGATGAACGCTTTGAATCACGGCCCGCCCATCGAAAAGAAAAATTATGTGAGGGCTACAAAAGTCCGTGGTCCGTCTGACTGGGCGACGGACGTCGCGGCGCGATCCGACGACTTACCCGTCGACCAGCAGCACGATCTTTCCGATCACGTCGCCCGTCTCCAGTAGCGCGTGCGCGCTTGCGGCTTCGGCCAGTGGCAGCACGCGATCCACGCACGGGCGCACGCGTCCACGTTCCAGAAGCGGCCAGACCTCACGTTCGAGCGCCGCGGCGATGCGGCCTTTCTGTTCGGGCGATCGAATGCGGAGGGTGGACGCCGTAATCGTCAGGCGCTTCTGCATCAACGTCGACAATGGGAACTCCACGGTCGATCCACCCATGACGCCCACCTGCACAAGGCGGCCTTCGACCGCAAGGGTGTCGAGGTTGCGCACGGTGTAGGGGGCCCCCACGATGTCGAGCACGACGTCCGCACCGTGCTCGTCGGTCACCAAACGGGTCACGGCGACGAAGTCCTCGGTGCGATAGTTGATACCCCGAACAGCCCCCAGGCGTTCGCAGGCGCGGCACTTGACGTCGCTGCCCGCCGTGGCGATGGCCCGCGCCCCCATCGCGACCGCCAGTTGAATAGCGGTGCTGCCAATCCCGCTCGTGCCCCCGTGCACGAGCAGCCACTCGCCTGCGGCGAGCCGTCCGCGGTCGAAGACGTTGGTCCACACGGTGAAAAACGTCTCCGGCACGGCGGCAGCGGCGGTCATGTCGAGACCGTCGGGCACGGGCAGACACTGGACGCCCGGCGCGACACAGCAGGTGGCATAGCCACCGCCGGCCAGCAACGCGCAGACCCGATCGCCCACGCGCCACACGCGGCCGGAGGCCGACGCCGGGGGACCGTCGCGGCCGGCGGGACCGCACGCGGTGATCTGCCCGGCCACTTCGAGTCCTGGGATGTCGGTGATGCCCGGCGGGGGCGGGTACCGCCCCTGGCGCTGCATGAGATCCGGGCGGTTCACGCCAGCAGCGGCCACGCGAATCTGCACCTCGCCCGGGCCCGGCGCCGGATCGGGCCGGTCGACGAGTCGCAGCACCTCCGGCGAGCCGGGGGCTGAGATCTCTATCGCTTTCATCGACGAGGTCGGCTGCCAGGCCTCGAGCCGGACGGCTTAGGCGGGACGTCCTTCCATGACGAAGGCTTCGAGCATGTCGGCGCGCGCCTTTTCGTCGAGGGCGATAACGCTCAACAGGTCGCGAATGGACACCATGCCCTGATAGCGCCCGCGCGAATCGACCACCAGCAGGTGGTAAATGCTGTTGCTCTCCATGAGGTGCATGCAGGTCTGCAGTGACTGGTCGGGCGTGACGGTCACGAGCGCTCTGCTCATGATTTCATCCACCCGCATCCAGCCGGGACACTTGTTCTCTGCCGCGACTTTGTCCGAGATATCACTCTGCGACACCACGCCGACCGCACCGCCGGCCTCGTCGACGACCGCCACCGCGCGGACCTGCCGATCGCGTAGATAGCGGGCGGCATCGTGCACCGTCATGCTGGTCTCGAGCGAAAACACCTGCGAGCGAGGGCCGATCAGGTCCTGGACGGTCATGACTACCTCCGGAAATGCGGGGAGCCCGTCGAGACAACAAGTGGAGAGAAGGTCACCATACCGCCACACCCCGTCGCTGTAAAGCGGGTTGACGGCTGCCTCTGCCGCCGGTGGATGCTACGATGCCCGGCATGGCCGGACAGGCATCATTCGATATCACCTCGACCGTGGATCTGCAGGAAGTCGACAACGCCGTCAACCAGGCGAAGAAGGAGATCGGACAACGCTACGACTTCAAGGGCGCAAACGCCTCGCTCGATTTCAAGCGCGGCGAGAATCTTCTCGAACTGGTGGCCGAGAGCGCCTTCAAACTCGACGCGGTCTGGGACATCCTGCAAACACGGATGGTGCGCCGCGGGGTGCCCATCAAGAACATGGAGCTCTCGGACGTGATCCCGATGGGCGGCGGACTCGTGAAGCGGACCGTGACGCTCCAGCAGGGCATCCCCACGGAAGCTGCGAAGGCGATCGTCAAGTACCTGAAAGATCAGAACGTGCGAAAGGTGCAGGCCGCCATCCAGGGCGATCAGCTTCGAGTGTCGTCGGCCTCCAAGGACGAACTGCAAACGGCCATCCGGCTGCTGAAGGGATATGACTTCGGCGTGGAGCTGCAGTTCGGCAACTACCGCGAGTAACGGCCCCGGGGCGGGCGTTCAGCGGGGGATCGGAGCCTTGTCGGACGGTTTGACGTTCAGAATGGCCCGCAGCACCTGCTCGGGCTGCACAGGTTTCGCCAGGTGCGCGGCAAACCCGGCAACCATCGTCTGCTGACGATCCTGCTCCTGTGCGTGTGCGGTGAAGGCAATGGCCGCGAACCTGACGCCCAGTGCGGCAGCCGCCTCCTGCAACTGACGCAGGCACGCATACCCATCTTCACCCGGCATGGAGATGTCGATCAGGGCCACTGGCACGGGCTGATTGCGGAACAGCAGCACCGCCTCGGCAGTCGATGCCGCCGTTGTCACCAGCGCGCCACTCTGCATCAGCAAGGCACGGATCACGTCTCGGCTGTCGTCGTGATCGTCGACCACCAGAACGTTCGTGCCGGCCAGCGCGCGATCGGGCAGCGCCTCCACGGGAAGGGCCGGCGCCATATGCTGCGCGACCGCCTGCGGCAGGCGGACGACAAAGGTGGCGCCTCGTCCGTCCCCCTGGCTCTCGGCGCTGACGACGCCGCCGTGGAGCTCGGCGAGGTGCTTGACGATGGCGAGACCCAGGCCCAGACCGGTATGGCGGCGGGCGCTCGACGAGTCGGCCTGACGGAATCGATCGAACACGTGCGGCAGAAACGCCGGACTGATACCCGCCCCCGTGTCGGAGACCGACAACAGAACGTCGCGGTCGACGGCGTCGAGCATGATCGTCACCCGCCCAGCCAGCGGCGTGAACTTGATGGCATTCGACAGCAGATTCCAGACGATCTGCTGCAAGCGCGCCGGGTCGCCGAGGACTACGGCTTCAGGAGCCCTCTGCACGACGTGCAGCCGGATGCTCTTGGCAATGGCGCCGGGGCGCATCGTCTCGACGACGCGCTCCACGAGCGGCGCGAGCATCACGTCCTGCGTGTCGAGGGTGATTTTGCCGGTGACGATGCGGTTGACATCGAGGATGTCGCCGAGCAGCTGCGCCTGCGCCTGGGCGTTGCGCTCGATCACGGTGAGCGCGCGCTCCCGCTGTTCAGGGGGCAGGCCGCCCTGTTTGAGAATGGATGTCCATCCCAGGATGGCGTTCAAGGGCGTTCTGAGTTCGTGGGAGAGCGTGGCAATGAACTCGTCCTTGAACCGATTGGCCTCCTGCGCCTGATGAAACAGGCGCGCATTCTGAATGGCCAGCGACACGCGCTGGGCGACGACCTCGAGCAGATCCAGATCGTCGCGCGTGAAGGGATTTTGCGGGGTCGACCGCACGCAGATGAAAGACCCGATGACGTGCTCCTGCACGCGCACAGGCACCACGGCAATCGACCGCGGCTCGAGGGCCTGGAGCGCTTCGCTGTACTCCGGGGTACCGGATCGCTCGGCGATGAACGACGCTGAGACTTGCGGCACCAGCACGGCCACACCGGTGCGAATGACTTCGGGGCTCAACATCCTGGGATGCACGGGGAAACTCGTGAGGCGATCGACGAGCGGTTGTCGAGCCGGATCGCGGTGGGCCGCGGAGAACCGCTGGATTTCGCCGCGATCGTTCATCACATCCACGAGGACCCAGTCGGCGAGCGATCCGACGACGAGGGATCCGAGCTGGCCGAAGATCTCGTCGACATCGAGGGTGTGCAACGCCAGGGCCGATGCAGCGCGCAGAATTCTGTCGCGCGCTTCGGCTTCGCGCCTCGCGGTGACATCGTGGGCGGTCACGACAACCAGCATCACGCGCCCATCGGCGTCGAGGACCGGCGTGCACGAATAGGTCGCCAGCCAGGACTTGCCGGTATCGCGGCGTGTCACCCGCAGTTCTGTGTCGATGACCGCGCTGCCTTGCAGCGCCAACGTGACGGGCCACTGCTCTCGAGCAATCGGCTCGCCGGTGGCGCTTCGGATGTCGAAGAGGTCGAGCGTCCGCAGCTGCTCGCGCCCTTCGGCAAACGACGAGAAGCCGTGCAGCGCGAGGGCCGCGCGATTCATGCGAATGGGCGAGCCGTCCGCGTCGCAGACGCAGATGCTTTCGCGCATGCTCTCGATGATGGTGTCGAGCTCGATGGCGATGCGCCGAGCGTCGTCGGAACGCAGCTGGCCCGCACTGTCATGGGGCTCGCCGGGAGCCGGGTGATGCGGCGGCGAGGAGGTGAGGTCCATGGCGCAGACCGGAGGGACGGTCGTCTGATGCGACGATCGCCCACCGGAAGCCACTCACGAGTTTACCTGACATGCAGGCGTCGAGGGGCCTGAAACATGGTCCGATCGCGTCTGCTTTGTCCTTGACCTTCTTCGGTGCGGCACGTATAACGACAACGCACGATCACTCGATCGCGCAATCGGCCGGCCACGCACCGCGAATTCTTCCGGCCGTTGTTTCTGGAGGCAGCATGAACAAATCAGAACTGATTCAAGTCCTCGCCACTCGTACAGGCTTCACCAAGAGCCATGCGACCACGGCCGTCAACTCGGTGCTCGAGAGCATCACCAAGTCGCTGAAGAAGGGCGAGTCGGTGTCATTCGTCGGCTTCGGCACGTTCAAGGTCAGCAACCGCAAGGCCCGCACGGCGCGTAATCCGCAGACCGGCGCCGCCATCAAGATTCCAAAGCGGCGCGTCCCTCGCTTCACCGCGGGCAAAGCGCTGAAGATGGCCGTCAAGTAACGCGCGCACAGGCATCACTCCGGGCGGCGCACGCGTCTGCGCCGCCCCCAGGCCCATGCCGTTCCACAACCCGTTCGACGTGCTGCGCGATCTGCGCGGCCCTTCACCCGACAGCCCCACGCCGCCTGAGTCGCCCCAACCCGCTCCCGCGCCATCGACTCCCCTGCCCGCGCGGGTCGCTCGCGCTGTCGTGCGCATGGAACGGTCCGGACGCGGCGGCAAGATCGTCACGGTGGTGGAGCATCTGGGCCTGCCTCCCGCCGAACGCGAGGTCTGGTTGAAGGCGCTGAAGGGTGCGCTCGGTTGCGGCGGTACCGTCGACGGCGAAGCGCTCGTCCTGCAGGGCGATCAGCGCCGCACGCTTCCGGCGTGGCTCACAGCGCGTGGCGTGAAGAAGGTGACCGTCTCTTGAGTCAGCAGTCAGCGACGCCGTGATCCCCGCAGCCGCCCCAGCATTGTCGTCGTTTCAGCCACGCCCAGGACGGCCGTCGCGGCCAGATAGATAAGCCCGTACACGGTCAACACGAGAACGGCGCGCGCGAGCGGCGTCTCGAGCGGCAGCCGCGAGCTGACGGCCCACGCCACGAGCGCCGCGGCGAAAGCTGCGCCCCAGAGGCTTGTCACGAGAGCGCCGGGCAGGCCCGTCCATCCAATGCGCTCGTTTACGGCACGGCGGAGCAAGGCAAACTCAACCCACCCCGCAAGCCCCGCTGATGCAGTCAAACCTGCAGCGCCCCACGCGGGCGGCATGCCCAGCCAGCGCGGCAGCGGAAACGCGCACACGTAGCCGAGGCTGGTCGTGATCGCAATCCGGATGATGGCAAACCGCAGAGGCGTGCGCGTGTCTCGTAATGCGTAGCACGTGGAGGAGTAGAGACGACCCAGCGTCGAGGCCAGCAGCCCGACCGCAGACCCCGCCAGGATCCCCCACACGTATTGCGCATCACTCGCCGTGAATCGCCCCGTCTGAAGCAGGGCGCCCGTGATGTGGTCGCCGAGCGCCAGAAACGCCACCGCGGAAGGCACGACCAGATAAGCGACCCGGCGGAGCGCCGCCTGGAGTCGGATGCGCACGGCGTCGATGCCAGATGCCGCCGCGGCTTCGCCCGACATCGCAGGCAGCTCGGCAGCCGCGACCGACATGCCGAACAGACTCACAGGCAGTGTGTAGATCAATTGCGCATTCGAGAGCGCCGCGACCGCGCCGGCCGGCAACCAGCTGGCCAGCATCGTGTCGATGTATGCGCTGACTTGCACGACACCCCGGCTCAGAAACACCGGCACGAAATTGCGCGCGACCGTCCGTACGTGGACCGACGTCACGTCCCAACGCAGGCGTGCGCGCGCCACGCGGCGAACGCTCGGGACCTGCACGGCGAGTTGCAGCAGGCTGCCAGCCACCGAGCCCCACGCCAGGAGCACGGCCAGGCGGGGGGGCGCCACCGCACCGCCGAACGCGACAAGTGTGGCGATCATCGCAGCGTTCCAGAGCACAGGTGCCGTGTACGAGAGGAGGAAACGATGGTGACTGTTCAGGATGCCGAGGCACCATGCCGAGAGCACGAGGAGGCCGGCTCCGGGAAACAGAATCCGGACGAGCGTGATGGTGAGCGCACGGGTCTCACCGTTGTACCCAGGCGCAATGACTGTAATGAGGATCGGCGTTGCGAGTACGCCAACGGCGACGAGGATGGAGACTGCCGCCGCAAGCAGGCCGCCGATCGCCCCGGCGACACGATCGGCTTGTTCGCGATCCGATGACGCCACCAGGCCCGCATAAACAGGGATGAACGAACCTGACAGCGCGCCCTCTCCGAACAGGTTCTGCAGGACGTTCGGAATCCGAAACGCGGCCATGAAGGCATCGGCCACCGGTGAGAGCCCGAAGTAGTGCGCGAAGACGCGAATCCGGACGAGCCCGGCCAGGCGGCTGAGGAGGATGCCGACTGCGACGAAGACGGCTTTGTTCAAGGGTGGAAGTAAGGCTCGAGGCTCGGGGCTCGGGGCTTGGGGCTCGGGGCTTGGGGCTCGAGGCTCAGCGCATCAACTGACCGCCGTTGACCTCGATCGTTTCGCCGACGATGAACGACGCGGCGTCGGAGGCGAGAAAGGCGACAACGTTCGCGCATTCCTCGGACGTGCCGACGCGTCCCATCGGGATCATCCCGACGAACGTCCGCATCATCTCAGACGTCGAGAACCGCTCATGGAACGGCGTCGCGATCACACCCGGTGAGACAGCGTTGACGCGAATGCCCTTCGGCGCCAGTTCCTTGGCGGTTGCTTTGGTGAACGCGGTGAGTCCCGCTTTCGCGACCGCATAGGCTCCGGCGCCGGCCCCGCCACCCGTGTGGCCTGCAATCGACACGACGTTGATGATGGCGCCCGAGCGTCGGTCGATCATCGAAGGGGCGACGGCCTGCGTACAGAAGACCGCGCTCTTCAGGTTCAGCGCCTGCACCTCATCCCAGAACGCCTCGGTGAGCTCTCCGAGCGCCTGCCGCCCTACGAGGGAACCAGCGTTGTTGATGAGGATGTCAATTGACCCCAGCTTGTTCACCACATCGGCAGCCATCGCTCGAATCTCGGAGACTTGCCGCATGTCGGCTCTGAAGGAAGCGGCGTCGCCACCCGCGCCGCGGATCGCATCCGTCACCGCCGTCGCGCCGGCTTCATTGCCGTGATACCCCACAGCCACGCGCGCACCGCGGGCGGCCAACACCAAGGCCGTCGCTGCGCCGATCCCCGACGAGGCCCCGGTCACGAGCGCCACTTTGCCAGTCAAATCACGTCCGGACATAGGTGGACATGATACGGGAAGCTGTCACGGACCGGTGAGAGGCGACTCGCCCACAACTTTCACGGGCCAGCGACGGCCAATGACACAGGTCGCGCGGCCCGGCGCAGGCTTCACTCGGGGCGCGTGGCTCCTGGTGCCGCGCGCGGATGACCGTGCGCCATCACTTCAGTCCAATCACGGATTTCGCTCCAGCGATAGAATTTCCGGTGCGCAAGTGCCAACAGCTCACGGTCTTCGAGGCTGTCACCATACCCGTAGATCACCTCGTAGCGGTCGAGATCGTATTTGCTCCGGACGCGGCGAACCTTCTCTGGCCCCGCACAGTCGCCCTCGGTATAACGGCCTGTGAACCTGCCGGCCCGTTCCTCGAGCGTGCTGCAGATGCAGAGGAGCCCCTGCGCTTCGCACCAGGGCGCGAGGTAGACGTCGAGCGATCCAGACACAATCACCACCTCGTCCCCCGCGGCCTTGTGCCACGCAATACGGTCGAGCGCTTCCGGCCGAAGCGTTGAGGGAAGAACATCAGCGGCGTACGCCGTGCCCCGTCGGCGCACGCGCGCGGCATCGTCGCCTCGGAACGCGACCATGACGGCTACTTGCCGACCCCAACTCGCCGAAATGATGCCGAGCCGATAACCGACGACGACCGGCAAGAGAAGCACACGACCTGCAAGGAGCCGCACCGGCCGAACAGCCGAGCGCATGAACGGCGTCCAGGTATCACTGCTCGTGATGGTGCCGTCGAAGTCGAAGAGGGCCAGGTTCATTCGGTCACTTGCCTCCTCGGGGGACGTTCGATCACACCAGGTCTCGCCGACTCTCCTTCCCACCGAGACCGGACGTCCTCTGCCCCGCCGCCCCCTCGGACCGCCGCCGCCAATTCGCGCCACGTCGATTGCATCGTCCCGTACGGGAAGTGGGCGTTGCGTCCGCTCGGGTTTGGCACGACGTACACGTCGGCACCCTCGAACGTCACGCCCTGCCGGCCCAGCGCCACGGCGTCGCTTGCGCGAAGGCCAGCAACCGATCGATACAGCGTCACTCCGACGAAGGCGATGATGCGGGGGTGCCACCGACGGACCTTGCGACGCAGCACGGGCAGCCCCGCGATGTACTCCGCCTTCATCAAGGTGTCGATGCCGGCCGTCGCACGCGGCACCAGATTGGTGATGCCGATGCCCCACTCGGGCAGTCGCGCATCATCCTCGGGTCGGAGGCGTTCAGAGACAAGACCAGCGT
Source organism: Vicinamibacterales bacterium (assembly GCA_039925145.1). Taxonomy (GTDB): domain Bacteria; phylum Acidobacteriota; class Vicinamibacteria; order Vicinamibacterales; family SCN-69-37; genus JBDSZL01. The sequence goes on from JBDSZL010000065.1 coordinate 24,094, forward strand.
CGTAGAGGAGACGCCAGAATCGGTTCGACGGCCCCGCGAAGTGATGGCCGACGGCGGCGGACCGCATGCCGGGATTAATGCCGACGAGCAGCAGATCGACCGGTGGACTCACGCGATCGGGCAGCACGGCCCGACGGCGACGCACCAACCCCTCAGCGCGTACCCGCGAGTGCGGCATGCTCCATGGTCATGCTCACGGCGCGGCGGAACCCCGTGACAGTCACGTCAAGTTCGGGTGCGACCTCCACGACGGCGTACGCGTTCTGCTCGGGTCCAGACCCTTCGACGACAGCCCGCAACGTGTAGTAGTGGATGCCGCCCATGAGCGTATGACCGCCTGGGTGATCGTGGCCATGAAACGCCACGAGCACCTTGCGTGACTCCTCGAGCACGGCACGCACGTCTGCGCTGTTTCTGACGCACTCGTCTTTGGTGCCGTCGAGACGTTGATGGCAGAGCACGATAACCGGTTCGGCGCTGGCAGTCAGTTCCTTGCGGAGCCAGTCGATCTGCACGGCCGGGACGTAGCTGTCGCGCCAGTCGAACTTGCCGTGGTCGTAGTCGCGTCCCTCGGCAGTGACGCACGCGTCGAGCACCAGGAACCGGAGCGCTCCACGACTGAACGCGTAGTAAGCGCTCGTCTTCGGGATGCCAGTGTTGACAATGCCGGCAAGGAACTGCGGCTTCGACAGGTTGTCCATGTCGTGGTTGCCGAGTACATGGAACGTTGGCCCCTTGAACTGCTGTATCTCCGCCTCGATGGCGGCCAAGTGCGCCTGGGTACGGGTATCCGGTTCGCGCGGCGCCATGTCCTTGAGATCGCCGAGCGCGGCAAGAAACTCCACCCGTTCGCCGTTGAGGCGACCGACGGCCTCGCGTACTTTGCCGAGCGACTCGCGGTAGAAACGTGTGCCGAGCGGCTCCGCATCCGCGTAGTGGGGATCGGTCAGCATGCCGAAACGGAGTCTGGGCCGCTGCGGCCCAGGCGGCTCCGGTGCGGCCTGTCCAAGAGACATGGTCGCCAGCCCAGCGAGCGACGCGCTCGACGCACGGAGAAAATCGCGTCGATCCATCCGCCACGGCCCAGTCACCGCGTCGATAGGTCTCACGGCGCGACAACCTTCACGACGTAGTAGTCAACGGACTGGGGCACCTCTCTGAACCAGTGCGGCACGCCGGCAGGCACGACGATGACATCGTCTTTCACCAGGTGGTGTTCGTCGCCGCCCCTGAGGCCAGTCCCTCGGTACTGGCCCGGCGCGGTCAGCGTCGAGGCGATCATCTCGCCGCCCGTCACGAACGTCGCTGATCCGCCGAGCACGTGGATGGTGTCGGTTTCTTTCAGGTGCACTTCCGACATGCCGGTGGCGGTTCGCTGGGTCATCTGGATGATCAGATTGGGCGCAGTGACGAGGGTGCCCCGCTGCACCACTTTCTCGTGCCCGATGACGATTACGCCGTTACCCTGGGCCGTGGTGTCACCTGACAGACTGCTGAGCAATAGCAGCAGTAAGCCCATAGTCGCCATGCGTGTCATGTCTGGCCTCCGTCAGCGGTCACCAGCGCGGCAGCGCGATGTGCGGTTGGCCCCGTCACTGGCGCGGTCGCTGGCCCCGTTGGACGAACAGTAACGGCGGCGGTAAATCGACGCAAGACATTCATGCGCCCTGGCCTTGACACGGGTGGCTGCCTACACGACGCGGCTGGCCCGCACGTAGTCGCGATCGATGCGGACCGCCAGCCCGCTGAGCGCGATCATGAACAGACCGAAGCCGACGAGCGCCAGCGGCCATCCAATCGAATCGGCGAAGTGCTCGGACGTGAACCATCCCGTGTAGGCCAAAATGGCGAGGGTCGAGACGACGAGCAGCGTGCGACTCCGCAGCAGGACGCTCAGATAGACGAACCCGGCCGCGGCGCCGATGAACACGACTTCGAACGGCGTGGATTTGACCTGATCGAACACGCCAGCCAGACACACGGCCGTCCCGACGAAATACCAGAGGGGCGTGATGTCGCGATGTCCCAGGCGGTCGGCCCTTACAGCAGCGAGCACGAGACTGCCGCCCGTCGCTATCGCAATCACGCCATCGTCAAGAGCCACGAGATCGAGAGCCGTGCAGAGGCCCACCGCGGCAAATGACACGGCGACGAGGAGCACGGTGGAGCGGCGCGCGACGACATACGCGAGCCCGAACTGCACCGCCATGGCACCCGACGTGGCGAGACTGGCCCATCGCCAGTCGCCACCGGATCCGTACTCCTCGAACGCGACCAGCATCCCCACCGGCTCCAGCACGGCAGCGATCAGATAGAGCGGCGTGGCGGCGGGTTGGAATCGCCGCTCCCGTCTGGCCAGGCTCGCCAGCGCGAACGCGGTCACGCCGCTGCCGAGCGTAATCACCACGCGCGCCGCCGAGCTCATCGCGTCCCACTGCAAGCCAATGAATACGCTCAGACCCGCAAAGACGAACGTGCCGCCAAGAAACCCGAGCACTCTGACCAGCACACCACGCGCGTGCAACGGCGCCGGTGCCGGCGGTTCCGACGGTGCCGCTGGACTCGGCGTCGCCGACTCGGTTGCCAGAGCCGCGAGCTCCTCGGCCGTGATGTGGTGCTGATCGGCGAGGCGGGCGATTTCGGCCAGAGCCGCTCCCCGTGGATCCAGGCTCAACGTTCCTCTCCCTGCAGCCATCCGATCGGCTCGATGGCGTAGCGATTCTCTGCTGGGATCACGAGCCGGACGACCCGGTTCCCTTTGACGACGGCGGCGCGCCCGTCGTAGCGATTCATGCCGAACAGGTCGCCCACCAAACCGGGGCCGCGCCGATACCGATAGTCGAACGCGTACCCATCTGGTGCGGCAGGGCCGTCGAGCACACGACGGCCGTTCAACGCGTCGAGAACGACAGTGCGAGCAGTCTCGCCGGGCTCGAGATGCGGCGGCAAATCAACCCGCACTTCCCGGACATCCTGCGTGCGATGGTCGAACAGAAAGAGCGCGGGTTGTGGAGGATAGCTGTTCGGCGTCGCTGGCTGCAGGTCAGCCTCGAGGCGCCCGGCGCGGACACGGAACGTGACGATGACTTGCCCGGCCGCCGGCTGGTACCCACCATCGGCGCGCAGTAGCAGATCGTATGTCGGGGGCGGCGTCGTCCAGCGCGGAATGGCGGATGCGACCAGGAACACGAGCACGACGAGAACAGGGAGCGCGACGGCCGCCGCGAGAAATGCGCTGCTCCGCCAATCGCGATCGCCGGTTTCGGGCATGGGCAGAGTCTATCGAAGAAGCGTCCAGCGCGACCGCCCGCCATCGCCCGGGCGGGGCTACGGACGAATAGTGACTTTGCTCATAACGGGCGGCGTGCGCGGCGCGCTCATGCCCCCATCCGGCCCCATCGTCGTCGGCGTGTCTGCCATCGCGTCAACGACGTCCATGCCGGCCGTCACCTTCGCGAAGATGACGTAATTCGGTGGCAGGCGATAGTCCTGATGCAGGATGAAGAACTGGCTGCCGTTGGTGTTCGGCCCGGCGTTGGCCATCGCAACCAGGCCCCGGCGGTAGCCTCCACGGTACAACGGAGACTCGGAATTGATCTCGTCCGCGAAGGTGCCACCCCACGCGCTCTCGCCCCCCGTGCCATTGCCAGCCGGGTCGCCGCCCTGAATCATGAAGCCGCGCACGATGCGATGAAACGTCACGCCGTCGTAGTAGCCATGCTCGGCAAGCAGCCGGAAGTTCTCGACCGCCTTCGGTGCGTCTGCCGCCAGGAACTCGAGCTCGATGGCTCCCTTGTCGGTCTGGATGATCGCGTGTGTGCCTCCGGAGCTGACAGCGCCGGCAGGCACCTTGGGGTTGCCCGCTCGCTTGCTGCAGCCGCCCAACCAGAGCAGGCCGAGACACGAGAAGAGAGCGAGGGTCGAAAGAAGAGAACGGCGGCGCGCAGGATAGATGAACACGGCAGGAGCATAGGCCAGATGGCCGGGCTGCGACAATGAGCCCGGTTCTACTCGAGCGACGCGATGTGGTCCGTGACGGCTCGCACGCAGTCACCACCACTCCCTGGAACCACGACGATTGCGGTCGACCCCTTCACGATGACGCGTCGAGCCGGGTTGCCAAGCCGGCTCAGCGAAGCCGGCACGGTCAGCTTCGGATCGGTGAACCGGACAGCAAACACGTCAATCGGCGAGCCCTTGGTCGGCACGTACACGGCGCGATACGCTCCGATGACTCCCTCCGAATCCCTGGAGTGCGCCGGGACCTCGGAAAGACGATCGGATCTGTGCAGGGAACCGTCGACCACTCTGCGAATGGTCGCGGCGGTTGCATCGGTGCCAATCCATGGATTCTTCGTGACTCCGGGGTATCCGACAAAGCCCGGTCCTGTGGCCAGTCGACAGCCGCGTGGCAATCTTTGGGGAGGCACTGTGAGCGCCTCGAGCCGGAGCGGGCGTTGCTCTCGCGCCACGACGAAACTCACACTCATCACGCCGGTCGTGACCAGCATGACGACGCCGCTGAGCCTCCTCATGGCGTCATCCGGCCGCCCAGATGTTGCGCGTAGAAATGAAACGCCTCCTCGCAACAGCCGCGATAGTTCACATAGACATCGAGTCGCATCGAGACACTCCCTTTAGACGAATCGTCGCATGTCGAGAACCGCGAGACCATCGGTTCACCAAGGCACCTCGCCGGTTTGCAGACTGGCGAATAGCAGTGCTAGCGTCGCTGCATGAGTGCTCACGAGATCGTCGCAGTCAATGGAACGAGCCGTCCGGGCAATTACACTTCTCACGCGCTCGCCGTGACCGTCGACGAGTTGCGCGCCCGAGGTCACGTCGTGCACGTGATCGAGGCCCGCGACTTGACGCTCGCCTTTCCGGGGTTCCCCGCCACTGATGATGCCCGGCGGATCCAGGCGGCGATTCGAACGTGCCACGGGGTCGTGCTGGCAACCCCCGAATACCATGGCACGTTCTGCGCCATGACCAAGCTCATCATCGAGAACCTCGGGTTCCCGTCAGCGCTCGCCGAGAAGCCTGCCGCACTCATCGGCGTCGCTTCGGGCCGGATCGGCGCGATCAAGGCGCTCGAGCATCTCAAAGGTGTACTCGCCCACGTCGGTGCGTTGGTCGTGCCGGGCAGCATGTCCGTGTCCGGCGTGCAAGCGGCCTTCGATGCCGCGACGGGCGCGTGTATCGACCCCAATGCCGAGACGGCGCTGCGTGGGGTCGCAACGTCACTGCTCACGTTCATGCAGAACTACGTGTGCCCGCGCTTCATCCTGGAACAACAGGTGCGCGACGCGCTCGTCTCGCCCGCCGTGATGCCGGTCTGAGGAGGGCTCGGGGCTTGGGGCTGGGGGCTCGGGGCTTGGGGCTTGGGGCTTGGGGCGGGCGTTGGCACCAACGACCCGGCGCACCCATCAGCGGATGACCAGCTTCGCCCAGACTGCCCCCCGGCGAACCAGACCCCATGAGCGCGAGTCAAACGCATTTCGGCGGTTGTCGCCCAATAGAAAGCACTCGTCGTCTCGAGAATGACGCCATTGATCTTTGGCGGGACGGGGCACCCTCGCGCCCTGGGCACCTCCCAAGACGCTCGTCATGACTGGGCCGTACCAGGTTTCACGCAATCCGATGTACATCGCCGTCCTGCTGGTGCTGTGGGGTTGGGCCGTTGGATTTCGCTCATGGCCGTTGAGCATCTATGCCCTCGCTGTCATGGTCGCGTTTCACTCGCGTGTCCTGCTCTACGAGGAACCGTGGCTCAGCCGTGCGCATGGTGCAAACTGGCTCCGATACAAGGCGCGGGTCCCGCGGTGACTGCGATTGAAGGGCAGAACCACCCAAAGGGCTGGGTGATCGTCTGCGGGTGCGCCCGGTCGTCGGGACCGATGGGTCAGGAACCTCAGCACTCCTTTCTCTACCAGGAACGCATGGGCCTCGTGAAGTGGCAGGAGAATCGAGGCTGTCTGGCCGTGTTCAATGCCTCCATCACGCCGGGGACCAGAGTCGCGCTCGTGGACCAGCCTCCGTCGACGGAACCGCCCAGCGTCAGGGAAGGCAGTGTCGTCGAGCGCTTGCCGCAGGCGTGTGACGCGGGGCTGTCATATCCAAACAGCAAGGGTGTTGCCCCGTCCTTCTATGAGGTCGCCACGGCCGACGGCGCGGCGCCATCAGCCGCAATCGTGTTCGCGATTCTCGATCCACCGGGTCCTCTCGTCGTGCGTGACGGACACGTCGAAGCCGACCTCGATGGAGATGGCGCGAAGGAGTCGTTTCGGGTCTGCAACAGCACTGAGACCGTACACTTCATGGTTTGGACCGGGTCCCCGGCGCAGGGCCGCCCGCGCTGGCACGGCAACTCCTACGTTGGCTATGACATGGTCCCCTCGTGCACCGACGAAGACGAGGCCGGGATGGGGGGTCTTGAGAAACAGGGAAGATCGGGGAATGGCCGGTGACTTCAGATGAACGGCCGGGTAACCTCCGCCTTGCAGGCGGCGACGGCCGATAAAATCATAGGCGCCGCGCTTGAAACCGCGCGTTGAACGGACGACAGGTGCGCAGAGAGGGGACGAGAGATTGCCGACGAGAATCGGTGCGCTGCCCACGAAGATTGAGCGCCTCGGGGTGGGTGACGGTGAACGCCTGCGCGCGATACGCCTTCGTGCACTCCGCGAGGCGCCGGATGCCTTCGGTACCACCCTGGAGGAAGCAACGGCCCAACCTTCCGAAGACTGGGAATGCCAACTCGATCAGCTTGCCACCTTCGTTGCGGTCGCAAGCGGCGACGATCTAGGACTCGTGCGTGGCTCGGCCGACGATCAAGTCCCGGATGCCGGCTACTTGATCTCGATGTGGGTGGCGCCCGAAGCGCGACGCCACGGCATCGGCTCAGTCTTGGTTGACGCCGTCGTGAACTGGGCTCGGACCCAAGGAATGAAGCGCTTGCTACTGGATGTCGGAGAGACCAACAAGCCTGCGATCGCCCTCTATAGCGCTCAAGGTTTCGTCCCCAGCGGCGAAGTCGGCACCCTGCCACCCCCTCGGGACCACGTTTGCGAGATCCAGCTAGTCCTGGAGCTCTGAATTATTCGGCTGCAGCCGTTGTCTTTTTTTGAGGGCCGTCCATACCCCTGCTGCGGTCGGCGACTGGCAGATCGACGCTGAGTTCGCCGCCCGGCTGGGCGGCACATTGTTTAAAAGGTCAGGCCGGAAGATCGAGCCGCCGTTCACGCGCTCATGCAGCGAGTGGGAGTGGCCCTGTAGCGCGGTCGCCTACGCAACATAGAGGCCGAGGCGCGCACCTGTCCGTAGGATCAAGCGTCGAGCGTGCGCGGCTCATTTGGCCCGTTAGCCGCGCTCGCTGATCGAACCACCAGAGGGCAACATGCTGCCGGACATGGATTCAGACCTTCGCCAACGGATGCTCGCCTACTACGACGAGCGGGCTCCAGAATACGAGGAGGCCTACACGCTGGGGACGGGGACTTCCTCTATACCTGACCCAGAGGTGTTCAAGACAGAGGCTCGGGTGCTGGCTGGCATCGTTGGTCGGACAGCACATGGCCGCATCATGGACCTTGCGTGCGGCACGGCATACTGGCTACCTCACTACGTGCCGAACTGTTCCCGTATCACCTTGTTCGACCAGTCGCCGAGGATGTTGACCGAGGCCCGAGCGAAAGCAGACCGACTCGGGATCGTCGACCGATGCACCTTCGTGACGGGCGACTTCTTTGAGCACCACTTCGAGGAGAATGCCTACGACACCGCGCTGGTCGGCTTGTTTCTCAGCCATCTCACCGAGGCTCAAGAGCGTCTCCTGTTCGATGCGCTCCGGACGATGCTTGATTCGGCCGGCCGATTTCTCGTGCTTGATTCGGCGTGGAGTCCCGAGCGGTCGAAGGTCAACGTCAAGGTGGAACGTCAGCCCCGGCGATTGAATGACGGAACGACCTTTGAGATCTACAAACGCTACTGCGATCGGGACGACATCGCACGCTGGGCACAGCATTACGGCGTTACGCTGAGTATCGAACACTTCGGGCCGGGTTTTTATGCCGTCTCCGGAACGTTCGAGCGAGAATCAGGCGCCTAACATGGCGTTGCCACCGCGGCGGGCGCTTACGGCCTTCAAACATTTCCGCAACAGTGGCACCTCGCGCTGAACGAAGCCTTGCGCATTCGTCGGGCCAACCGTGCACGCCCGGCAATGACGAGCGCGCTTTCCGAGATCATCCTCGACCTTCGAATCCGACGCGCCGCGGAGGGCGGTTCGCCGTACCGGACTCCGGTAGCGCGACGCCGAGACGTGTTGGGGTTCGCCGAGATGGTGATCGACAATGCCAAGAGCCGGTTCGGGTCGCATTCATGACTGGACCATGCCTACGGCGAGCAGATTGCCGCCTCGGGCAACTCGTGGCAGGATCTGCCCATGGCTCCGGAAGTGATGGCCGCACTCTTGAAACTCCCCGCCAACGAACGCGTGGATCTGGCGTTGGCCCTGTGGGAGAGTCTCGACCAGCCGGACCAAGAGGCGGCGCTCGAACTGACCCCTGAACAGGCTGATGAGTTCGACCGGCGCCTCGCCGAACACCAGGCCGACCCGTCGACGGCAATTCCCTGGGAAGAAGTCCGAAAGAAGCTTAGCGGCGATCGATCAATCGACCGGTCGTCTTCCGCCCTCAAGCGGAGCGGGAATTGCTCGATGCCGAACGGTGGTACGAAGACCGCAAACCCGGGCTCGGTCGCGACTTTCGTCGGGCGCTCGACGAGGTTCTGGCCAGAGTGGCGGTGCTTCCTCTCAGCTTTCCGAAGGTTCATGGCGACAAGCATCGCGCTCTGGTGCCGCGATTTCCCTACGGGCTGTACTTCGCCCTAGTTCGCGATCAGGTAGTCGTCGTAGGCGTCGCGCACGGACACCGGGATCCCACCGTGTGGACGTCGAAGCGTTGAGGTCGAACTTGCGTTGTACCAGACGGCCGCTGGTGGAATCATGCGCCGCCGCTGGTGAACGCCGGGCGTTAGACCTCAGAATCAACGTGGGCCTTGATTCGAAAGTCCTTTGGAGTAACCTGTCGTCATGACACCGGTTGTTGAGAAGCTCGTGGCCGAAGTTGAAGGCCTGCCGGAAGCGCAGCGCCAGGAAGTCCTCGTTGCGCTGCTCAAGCGCGCGCAGACCGAGCCCCACGACTTGCCCGCCGAGGCGGACTTGGTCGCGACGGCCGACGCCATCTTTCAAGAACTGGATCGGCGCGAGCAGCCCAAGTGATTCAACCGCAGCGCGGCGAGGTCTGGCTTGTCGACCTCGGTATGGCCGCGAAAGTCCGTCCCGCCCTTATTTTCAGTATTCCCGCCCAGGACGAAGATCGGGCGCTCGCCACACTCGTGCCGCACACCACGAGCGTCCGAGGCACTCGATTCGAGGCGGCCGTTTCGGTCGGGTTCTTGAAGTCCGGCGCGTTCGACGCGCAAAACCTCATCACCATTCCGCACGCGAAGCTGCTTCGGTTGCTGGGCAGGCTCAATGCGCCACCATTTGAGCGAGTCGAGGCGGTAGTGCGGTTGTGGTTGGGCCTTTCCGCTCCTGAGGTCTAACATGCGCTGCAGCCGACGGGCGCGTGTCAGTGATCATCACGGTAGCGCCCGCGGCTGAGCGCTCCCGTTAGACGGCCGGACGAGCAACGAGAGTGCGCGATGAGAACACGGGCAAGTACCTCGGGGGAACGTGCTACGGGAAGCGTTGACGCTCGGGCGTACACAGGCCATACTCCCGCCGTGGAGGTCTCGTGAGACTCGCGGCGGCACTCGCCTCATCGTTGCTTCTCACACCACTCCCCCTGGCGGACCATCACCATGTCGTATCCGTCGACGCGACGGCCTTCGCCAACGTGAGGACGTTCTCGATGCGAGAGGGCCGCGCGACAACGGCCCGGCCCGAACTCAACAATCGATTGATCTTCGGCAAGATTGAGGACGCCATCCGGACTCAGCTGGCCATGAGAGGCCTGAAGGAATCGTCCAACGACCCGGACGTGTTCGTCAGTTTCGTCGTCGGCGAAGACCGGCCCAACGGTCCTTCTGTCATCTTCAACCAGGGCACGCTGGTGATCGACGTCACGGCGAGAGACAGCAACAAGCTGATCTGGCAGGGCGTCTACACGGACGAGAAGAGCAGCCCGGCGAAGCACGCTGAGAAGCTGACGAGCGACGTCAAGACACTGCTTTCTGAGTTTCCACCGAAGAAGAAATGAGGCCCGCCGACCTGTTCATCTTGCTCCTGCTCATTGCGCCAAGTCTCGCCGCCGACAGTCATCATGTCGAGGCCGATGAAAAGGCCGACTTCTCGACTTTCAAGACCTTCGTCCTACGAGAAGGGCGGGCGACGAGTCGGAAGGCGGAAATCAACAACGCTCTGACGCTCAAGACCATCGAAGATGCCATCCGCGCCGGTTTGTCAGCCCGAGGATTTACGGAGATCCAAGATCGTGCCGATCTGATCGTCACGTTCAGCGTGGCCGAGGAGCCGCAGCGCGTCGTCACCGGACGCGGCATCCGCGACATGAAGGCCGTCAGCCACAGCGTGGGCACGCTCGTCATCGAGATGACGAAGGCTGGCACGACCAGGGTGGTCTGGCACGGCACGTACCTGGACGACGAAGTCAACGCGTCGAATCTCGCGAAGAACCTGCCGAAGGACGCGAAGAAGCTGCTGGCCGAGTTCCCACCGAAAAGGAAGCGGTAGTCGACACTTCACGTTCGGGATGCCGTCTAACATCGCCTGGAGCCGGCGGCGCGCAAGTCATCCGCTTAGAGCTCGACGGAACGAGCGCGCCGCGGCTCAACGGGGGCGTTAGGGACACCGTGACGAAACAATGCAACCTTCATTTCGCCATGACGAAGTAATCCCCCACATCGCACGTCTAATCATTCATCGTCAGGGCGACACGAACGGAACCGATTCGACGGACGCTGGTTTCGGGTAGTTCAGAACTCGTTGCGGCGCTGAAGCGAGCGGTGGAGCGGCTAACATGGCGCCACAGGGGACGACCAACCTTCCTCGCTTCGCTCGGGGGGTGTTCCGCTGGACGCCGGTATCGTTGGACGGACAAGCATGGACTGGGAACCGATCGCCCGAGAGTCGCTCGACGAGCTCATCGCCGAGGAGATCGCAGAGGTCACGCCCGAGGACCTGGCCTTGTTTGCTCGTGCCGCCGTGGCGCCCGTGAAGTGGCAATTGTCTCCCTGGGGCGATCTCGGCGGCGGCTTCTGGGTGGTCGCGGTGATGGAAGATCGCGTGCTTTGGTACAACGACATCGAGGCTGGATTCACCGTCTCGCGCTTTGTGACCCTCGGGATAATCCCATCAACGGAGTACTGCTGTAATCAAGACAAGCTACGTTGGGCACTCCCCGCCCTTGCCGGAAAACCGCAGGAGAAGTTGGGACCGCCGGAGCCTCTATCATCGAAGAGTTGCTGAACGGTGGCCTCTCTCTTCATGACTGTGACTACTAAAGAACGGTCAATCGGTTCCAGGAAGGCACTCGTCGCTGAGCTGGCGCTCGTGGGGCTACTTGTCGGGTACGGCTCGTTCTCTGTTTATCGGCTCGCTCTCCTCTTCCTGCTTGCGTCGCAATCGCTGTGGGTGCGCCACCTGGGCTGGTCGCACGTCGGCCTCACACGCCCTGCGGCGATTCCGCGCACCTTGCTGCAGGCTCTCGTGGCGGCACTCCTCATCCTCGTCGCCGTCCGAATCGTGATCGTGCCGACGTCCGTCTGGCTCGCTGGCGTTCCCGTTGACTGGTCTGCGTTGGGCGAACCGGGTGACGCACGGGCCTTCTGGCTCTGGCTGGGCCAGGCTTGGACGCTCGCGGCATTTGGAGAGGAGATGGTGTTCCGCGGTTACATGATTAACCGCCTTCGCGATCTCGTTGGTGACACGCCCATCGGGAGGGCAATCGCCATCGCAGCGAGCAGTGCACTGTTCGGTCTCGCGCACGGCTATCAAGGGTTGGCTGGGATGATCGCGACGGGGACGATTGGGAGCATCTTGGCGCTGCTGTACTTTGCCAGCCGGCGGAACCTTTGGGCCGTCATTGTGTGTCACGCGATCGTCGATACCATCGCGCTATCGGCTCTATACTTCGACCGTCGCTCGTGGCTGTTCCCATAAAGCAGACATGGGATTTCTACGGCAGCCTCTAGGCGGACAAGTCGGATGAGGACGCACTCATGACCAGGGGAGCATTGAACCACGGCTGCTACTTCCTCATCGCTTCGCTGCTGTCCGTCAGCCTGCTCGCATCGACACAAACTGGTGCCAAGGCCCTCTTCGACGTTGGTGGCGTGGGATTGGTGGGAGTGCACTATTGGTTCGAAGACAGCCGCGGGGAGAAGTTCGCTGACCCCTCGTCGGCCGGTGTCGGTGCGAAGGTGGCGCTGCATGTTCGAAGGCAATGTCGGCGCGTTCCTCACGGTCTGGATGCGCGATTCGACTGATGACAGTGTCGAACTGACTTCGCGGACCTCGCCTGGCCCGGAAGGGAATTGGACGGGCCAACGCGTGGCCGCCGGTGAGGTGTTCGTGACTTCGCGATTGGTGGTCGCCGGATCGGGAAAGGACGCCACACGCCTCGCCATCTTCCTCGGCCGCTCTCAAACGGAGCAGGTCATCAGCTTTTCGGGCGCGCTTGAGAAGTTGGCCTTGATCGCAGCTCGCAAGGCGGCCGACGGAGCATCTGTTATCGCTCGCGAGGTCGATCGGACGACAGTCGGACACATCGGAACGTACGTTGTGCACCGCACGGGTGGTCAGACCGGCGGTGAGATCGTCCTGCAAGCGAAATAGCCGCCTAACCAGCGGCTGCAGCCGACGGCCCCAGCGGTCTCCTCTGTGTGTGCATCGAGGGCCGCGGCTGAGCCGCGGTCGTTGGGCTGACCGGGACCCAGCCGGACAATCAGGGCAGGGTTGGATCCGTTAGGATTGGGTATGCCTGCAACCACAACGCGGGATCAGATTCGAGAGGCTATCGACCGGTTGCCGCCGGATGCGACGTTCGAAGACGCCATCGAGCGGCTCATGTTCTTGGCCAAGATCCAGGCCGGGCTCGCGGAGCTCGACGCCGGCAAGGGAGTTCCGCACGACGAGGTAAAACGGCGCCTCGGGCTGTGACCCCGATCATCTGGTCGCCCCAGGCGGCCGACGACATCGTGGGGATCCAAACCTACATCAGCGCGGACTCCGTTCAGTACGCCGAATTGGTTGTGGGCCGCATCGTGGCTCGCGTCGAACAACTCTCCACCTTTCCAGAGTCCGGTCGCGTTGTTCCCGAGCGTCAGGGTTCCTCTGTTCGCGAAGTCATCGTCAAGCCGCACCGCATCGTTTATCGGTTTCAGGGCTCGGTAGTTGAAATCGTCACCGTGTTTCGCGGCACGCGCGAGTTCCCGACTGACGTCAGATAGGCAGCCCAACCTTGCGTTGCACCAGACGGCGGCCAGTGCAATCATGGGCCGCGGCTGGTGAACGCCAGCGTCAGACGGACTGAAATGGTGGCTACAGTCGTCTCGTTGCTTGTCGCAACTGCCCCTCGGGTGGATGGTTCTGCCCCCCGTTTCGACAGCGAATTGCCCGAGGGGGGTACGACCGTCAGGTAGACTGCCACCGTTATGGAATCCAATCCCTACACACCGCCGACGACGAACGTGGCCGATCGCGAGCCAGACACACATGGCCTGAAGTACCGCAGCCTGTGGCTGATGATCGTGTTTCTGTTTATCAGCTTCGGCCTCTACTACCTGATCTGGTTCTTCCGCCGCCGGCCCGGTCTGAACCGTCTTAATTCGCCGCGCAAGCTTCCGGTGTGGCCGCTGCTGCTGACCGCCGCCTTCTTAGGCGCGCAGTTCGTGCTGGGCGTGGTGGCGGGTTCCCAGGCGGTGCCGGATGTGATCGGACCGGTCGGCAGCGGCGTAATGACTGTTGTTCAGTTGGTCGCCGGCATTGCAATGATCATCCAGTGCTTTCGCATCAGGGACATCATCCAGGATCACGCCACGCCGCCGCCAGATCCTGATCAGCGGTTCGTCGACCATGTCCAGCTGTCCGGGATGATGACGTTCTTCTTTTCGATCTTCTACCTGCAGTGGGCGATCAACAAGTACGTCGTCGCAGGCTCAACACGGTGATTCGTCGCCGAAGAATTCAGGAATGCGACGAGTTGCATTGTGAGCCCGAATGCCGTCTAACAGGCGCTTGCAGCCGGCTGCGCGCGATGGCATTGTGAGCGCGCCGCGGCCGAAGCGCTGACGTTATGCCGACAACGATGAAATTCGGAACGCTAGCCGGAAACGATTCCATCAACAGCCGAATCCACGAAATGCTTGGCACGCTTCATCCGGAAGATGTGCCGCGCTTGGTGCGCAAGTTCCGCCGCGACCCTGATGAGCATTGCTTTCACACGTACCGGGAACTGATCTTGGGGGTCCACCTTAGAGCGTGTGGCTGGAATCTCCGGTATGAGCAGAGCCTTGGCGGCAAGACACCGGACTGGGTCTTGATCGATGAGGGCGGCCAAGTGGCTGAGATTCTCGATGTCGTGACGCTGCATCAACGTCGCGTCGTCGATAGCGCGATCGCCGGGGAGGTATCCTCACACCGGCCGTGGGTCGGGTGGGTCTCGACATCCCCGGATCGCCTGTTCGAAAAGCTTCGGGAGAAGGCCAACGCGTACGCGTCACTTGCAGCCGAACTGCACCTTCCATACGTTGTCGCCCTCTTTGGCGAGTTTACGGCTCCAATCGAGCCCTTCGAGGTGCATCATGTCCTGCACGAACTGCACGGCGGCGTCTTTGCCGCGATGCCTACGGTGGCTGGCACTCTCTTCTTCCGCGAGCGGCTCGGCCAGTACGAGTACCACCACTTCACCAATTCACAGGCTACACACAAGTCGCAGATCATTCGAGGTTAGTCACGACGGAACTGAGCGGCCTAACCCGCGGTTGCAGCCGCCGCGGCTGAACCGCAACGTTAGGGCTACAAAGGTTGCGCCTCCCCTGTGAGCGTTCCACTTTATCGGGCTCGCAAGGAGTTCTCGATGCTCGACGCGGCGCAAGCAAGACTTTAGACGTGAGTCGTAGTGACTCGAGCGCTAGGTAGTGTCTGAGTGTGAAACACAGACAGGAGGCAGGTATGGCGTCGCACGTCGGGTGTACTGTTCTACTTTTCGCCGCCGTCGTCACGAACGCTCAGGCTCCGCCGAGAAGCGTGGAGGCGGCAGAGGTGGAGGGCGCGAAGCATCCGAAGCCGGCTGAAGGCGTGGAGAAGGCCGTTGATGCCGCAGCATTCGGATCGCGCGAACGTCGATGTGTTGACGCCGAGACACATGCCATGGCGAAGTCTGGCGAGTTCGTTGCTGGACCGTTCGACCAATACGTGACCATAGCCGGGTCCGGGCGCCGGAAAGTCTGGTGGGCGCCCATGGACTCCGCCACGGCCACCATGCCTCCGCTAGAGGTGCGCGCCGTGAAGATCGACGCGCCGGACGTGACGGTCAATTGGACGTTGCCGTCAGTCGTCAAGAACGAGAATGGCTACTTCTTCAACACTATGATCGTCTTCCCCGAGAACGGCAAGTGGTTGGTGGTCGTCAGTTCCGGGAGGAACTGGGGCTGCTTCGTGCTGAAGGAGATTGGCGCCCTGAAGTGACCGGGGGCCGACAATTCACACTGTGGCACTACTGAGCCCTAACACGGCTTGCAGCCGACGGCGGCAAGTGAAACCATTTGGCGCCGCCGCGGCTGAAGCCTGACGTTAGCCGGACTGCACGATGGATGTGATCAGCGGGGTTATCGACATGTGGCGAAGGGCCGGCGTGGCATTGAATCCGCCCGCGGCAGCGGCGTCGCTTTCGACGCTGGCGGAGCTTCTTGATGTCCCCGTCCCCGATGACCTCTAGCGCTTTTACAGTCTTGCGAATGGGATGCCCGACTACGTCACAGATGGTTGGCACCTGAGCTTCTGGTCGATCGAGCGCGTCCTGCAGGAAAAGGATTTCGCGAACGACAGTCTTGCCTTCGCTGACTTCCTTATCTACTCCCATTGCCTTCGCGTTCGACCAACAGGTGGTGCGACGAGGGTGACGGTCGATGGAAGCCCGGACTCATTCGCGTCGTTGGAAGCATTTTTCGAGCGCTACTTACGGGATCCTGAGCACTTTGGACTGCGGGAGGCCGGCTAACGCGCGTTGCAGCGGACGGCGCTTGCGCTCCGCCGCTGAACGCGTGATCTTATACGGCGGCACGCCCCGCGGCAGTGCAAGTTTGGCTTTGACCGAACGCTCCGTCTGCCGGGTCCATTGCTCAGATCTATCGGCGCGCGGATAATCGGTGTGCGAGTCTCGTCCTCTCCGAAGCGAACTGGAAGACATCACAGCAATACCTTAGCCACCGAGGACCCATCGATGACCCATCGGATCACGAGACGACTCTTCCTGAGACAGAACGGCGAACTGATGCTCGGCGTTGTCATGCTTCCGCACGGCTTGCGCCGACTCGCGACTAACCCGATTGCGGACCTGGAAAAACAACTTGCGTCGCTGATGAAAGAGCATCGCGTGCCCTGACGTATCGGTGGCGGTGATCCGCGACGGAAGGCTGGCGGAGCGACGCGCCTTAGCCGTGAAGGACGCCTCGGTCAAGGCGCCGGTGGACAACAGGACGATGTTCGAAGCAGGGTCGATGAGCAAACCGGTATTCGCTTACGCCGTGCTGAAGCTGTGCGAGCGTGGAGTGCTCGATCTCGACACACCGCTCACTCGATATACCTCGTCGCGGCTTCTTCAAGATGATTCGCGCTTGGACTTGATTACGGCGCGGCAAGTTCTCTCCCATACTACCGGCTTGCCTAACTGGCGCTCGAAGGCGCAACCGTTGGCGCTTGCGTTTACCCCAGGCGAGCGATGGTCGTACTCGGGGGAGGGATACAGTTACCTGCAGTCGGTGATTACCGAGCTGACGAAGCAACCGATGGACGAGTACATGCGCCAGAACATCTTCGACCCGTTCGGCATGACGTCGAGCGGGTACCTTTGGAACGACACCTTCGCCCGCAAGATGGCGCGGCCTCACGACAAGGACGGCAAGCCGATGGAGAACAAGCGATCGACGCCGGCCGATGTCGCCCGATACGCGTCAGCGGGAGCGCCGCTGACGACGCCGACGGATTACGCCCGGTTCATGTTGGAAATCATCGCTCCGACGGGTCCCGACCAGTTCAGACTGAAACCGTCAACCGTCGCCGAAATGGTGCGGCCGCAGGTCGAGGTGCATGACAAGACTGACACTGCCTGGGGCCTCGGGTTTGCGATTTATCGCACGAAGAACGGCGAGGTCATCGGCCACGGCGGTGATAACGATGGATTCCATTGTCTTTCGTTAATGGCGCCAGCCCACAAGGCGGGGATCGTCGTTATGACGCATTCAGAAGGCGGCGCCGTGCTGTTGAACAAACTCGTGACGGATAGTGTCCTCGCGCCCTTCCTGTGATCAGGTCAATATCGATGCGCCTGCCGTATAACGATCGTTGAAATCGACGGGGTGACGCTCGAACCTCGTGAAGGCGCACCCGAACGCATCCGGATCTCCGGAACCTTCGTCATTCCGGTTCCGGTCTCCAGCGGGCAGCACGCCCCCGCCGCAGCGTGGATATCTGTATTTCAGCCTTCCTACCGATCGCCAAGTGGCAATTCAGAAGGATTGGTCCGATCTGGCAGCAGCCGCTGGAACCGGCCGTGTTGTCGGGTCTGCTGAGTATTGGGTCTCGCGCCCAATGGCACCCGGAGATCGTGCGTACGAGGCTGGAGCACGAGGGGGCACAATGAACACTTCGCTCGAGGTCCAGATCCACCAGGCCGGCGAGCAGGCGGAACCTGAGCCCTATCCGTTGCCTCACGAACTGGGTATTGTCACGAGCTTCGATCGGCTTGGCGATCTGACCCCGAGGTTCGGAAGACCATCTCCTGCGATCATTTCGGACCTTCGGGATGCGGTTCTGAATGAAGGCAGACCAACTCCGCGCTGAGCCGTCGCAGTGCAACTGGCGCCGGCGCCGACCGTCCCCGTGATGGGATCGGCCTGCGTCCAACGGCTGAGGATCAAAAAACGGGCGGCACGAATAATCGCACCGCCCGTCCTCCGAACCGTAAGCCCCGAGCCGCAAGCCCCGAGCCCCGAGCCGTCAGTATCTATAGTGCTCCGGCTTGTACGGCCCGTTCACGTCCACGCCGATGTACTTCGCCTGATCGTCGCTCAACGTCGTCAATCGCACGCCCAGCTTCTCGAGGTGCAGCCGCGCCACTTCTTCGTCGAGCTTCTTCGGAAGCATGAGCACCTGCAGCCCAATCTTCTCCGCATTCTGGTGCAGCTCGATTTGCGCCAGCACCTGGTTCGTGAAGGAGGCAGACATGACGAACGACGGGTGGCCCGTCGCGCATCCGAGGTTGAGCAGACGGCCCTCGGCGAGGACGAGCACGCTGTGCCCGTCGGGGAACTGCCACTCGTCGTACTGCGGCTTGATGTTCACCTTGTTGATGCCCGTGAGCTTCTTCAGCCCGGCCATGTCGATCTCGTTGTCGAAGTGGCCGATGTTGCCGACGATGGCCTTGTCCTTCATCCGCGCCATGTGCTCGACGGTGATGATGTTGAAATTGCCTGTCGCTGTGACGAAGATGTCGACCTTCTCGAGCACGTCATCGATGCGAACGACCTCGTAGCCTTCCATGGCCGCCTGCAGCGCACAGATTGGGTCGATTTCGGTGATCATCACGCGGCAGCCCTGCCCACGCAGCGCCTGGGCGCATCCCTTGCCCACTTCGCCGTACCCGAAGACCAGCGCCAGCTTGCCGCCGAGCATCACGTCGGTCGCGCGCGCCAGGCCGTCTGGCAGCGAGTGCCGGCAGCCGTAGATGTTGTCGAACTTGCTCTTGGTAACCGAGTCGTTGACGTTGATGGCAGGAAACAGCAGCGTGCCGCTCTTCATCATCTCGTAGAGCCGGTGCACGCCTGTGGTGGTTTCCTCGGACACACCGCGGATGCCCTTGGCCACCTTCGACCACACACCCGGACGCGCCTTCAATTCCTGCCGGATTGTCTGAAGAATGACGCCCCACTCTTCAGGATCTTTCGCCTCGTCGAACTCGGGCACGACGCCGGCCTTCTCGAATTCATACGCTTTGTGCACGAACAGCGTGGCGTCGCCGCCGTCGTCGACAATCAGTGACGGACCGCCATTATCCGGCCACAGCAGCGCCTCAGTCGTGCACCACCAGTAATCATCGAGCGACTCGCCCTTCCAGGCAAAGACCGGGATGCCGCGCGGCTGCTCCGGTGTGCCCTTCGTGTCGGGACGGCCCACGACGACGGCAGCGGCCGCGTGATCCTGGGTCGAAAAGATATTGCAGGAGACCCAGCGCACATCAGCACCGAGCTCGTCGAGCGTCTCGATGAGAACCGCGGTCTGAATCGTCATGTGGAGCGATCCCA
The DNA here is from genome assembly GCA_039925145.1 of Vicinamibacterales bacterium. Classification (GTDB taxonomy): domain Bacteria; phylum Acidobacteriota; class Vicinamibacteria; order Vicinamibacterales; family SCN-69-37; genus JBDSZL01. Next base: position 43,639 of record JBDSZL010000065.1, read on the forward strand.
TGATGCGCGCACCGGCGAGAGGCTTGCTCTTGCCATACCGCTCGCGCAGCGCCATCAGGCCCGGCATCTCCTGCTCGGCCAGCCGAATTTCCTTGCGGCCCCACTCAGCCAGGCCAAGATCGGCCACTTTATGGGGTTGACGCCCGGCTTGGCGGGCGAGGTCATATGCGTGTGGGGTCAACGTCGAAGTAGGCATTCGCGGCTCCTGAAGAATTACGGGTCAGAACGGGATCAATGAGCGTGGGCCGGACCGGCGGACTTGCGCGCGGTGGCGGTGAATAGAGTCGGACCTTTGGCTTCCGTCGCGGGGGCCAGACGGGCCAGGTGCGCCGACGCGAAGCCGGCCTGCTCGAGCAGGCGCTGCATCTGGTCGTCGGAGAACCCCAGCCACACATGTCCCATCTGCTGGCGGTACTCTTCGTGCTCGTGCGGCGCCATGTCGACGATGAGCAGCCGTCCGCCGGGCTTCAGCACCCGCCTCGCTTCCAGGAGGGCGGGCACCGGGGACGGGAGGTGATGGAGAACCAGCATCATCACAGCGGCGTCGAGACTGTCGTCGGCGATCGGCAACGCCTCGAGCATGCCGCGCCGCAGGTCCACGTTGGAGAGGTCGCCGAGCCGCGTACGGGCCGAGGCGAGCATCTCTTCTGATGCGTCGACGCCAATGACCTGGCGGACGTGCCGCGCGAGCGCATTCAGCACCACACCGGTGCCGCAGCCGAGATCCCCGACCGTCCAGTCGTCGGGCAGCAGACCCAGCAAGGCACGCCACGAGATGTCGCTGCCAAAGAGATCCGCGCGCAGACGATCCCATTGGCTTGCCGATGTCGCAAAGAACTGCTGCGACGTCTCGCTGCGCTGCGCGAGCACCCCGAGAAGTCGGCGACCGTCCTGTTCAACACCGGGCCGGCCGGCCAGCTGCGCGCGGGTCAGTTCCCAAATCCGGCGATGCGTCCCTTCGTTCGCGTCGAGCGCCAGCGTGTAATAACGGCTGGTTCCATCGCGCCGCGATATGACCCACCCCGCGTCGGCAAGCGTCTTCAAATGCCGGCTGACCGTCGACTGCGGGAGCTGCAGCACGGCACACAGCTCCGACACCGTCAGTTCGTGCTGATCGATCAGCGCGAGCATGCGGCATCTGGTCGCATCGGCCAGGGCGGAGAAGGAATCGAGAAGAGGAAGAGCGGCAACCGGCATCAATCCGTATATCCGGATTAATGATAGACCCTCGCAGCACACGGGTCAACAGCCAAAAAACATATTTGACTGACCAGTGCCGATCAACGGAAATGTGTGATCGAGTAGAGCGCGCACGCGACGACCGCCCAGAACACCAACGACTCGATGATCGGGTTACTCCGCATGCTGGGGTATTTTCAAGGGTATCGCGTCGAGCGCGCGCTGTTGAGCAATGTCTGCAAGACAGTATCGACGGCCACGTTGTAGTCGTTCAGATCCCGGTTCCCGTGGAGCCTCTGCGTCACCTGCCTGGACGTGCCGTTCACGATGAGGACGCTGCCTGTCTCGCCTTCGTACTCGTCGAACACCGGCGCCAGACCGAGCCGCTCCGCCTCCGTACGGCTGGCGGCGGTTGTCGCCGCGCTCGTGAAGTCGAAGACCACGAACTTCACCCTGCCCGCATATGTCGCCTGGACCTTGGCCCATATATCGCGGGTCGCCATGCAGACGGGGCACCAGCGCGCGTGCAGTTTGATGACGTACGGCCGGTTGTCTTGAACCTGCCGCGCGGACACGGGCGGCACCTTGGGCGCCGAATTGCTCACCATGAACAAGGTACCGGTGAGGGTCAGTCCTCCGAGCATCACGGCGGCGGCGATGATCAGGCGACGCATCGCTGCATCCTACTGCGCCCCGAGGCCCATGCGACGCATCAGCTCCTGAAACCTCGGGACCTTGCGAAGCGCATCCAGCTTGGGATCGCGCTCCGCCCACGGCATGCAGTCTGCGCCCCTCCCGATGCCGCGGCCTATCGCCGCGAGTCGCCAACCGCGGCATCGGCCACAATCTTCTTCGCCACCGGCAGGCTGACATCGCACGACGGATCGTTAATGCGGCACTGCGCGACAGTGAGCCCGCAGCCGCAGGTACACGTCTCGGTGTTCATCCGCGTCAGAACGGCTTCCTTCTGTGCGGTGCCCAGAGCCGTCAGATCGACCCCGGGGATTTCAGTCGCGTAGGCGGCATTCCCGAGGAGTACCTGTCCCGTGTCTTTGACAATGGCCACACGCGCCTCGGTCGGCAGACCGGCCAGCGCACGCACCTCGTGCTCGGTACGAGCTGGATCGAGCATCCCCATGTGGCGCTGCACGATGCGCGCGTTGGGATCCACCATGAACGTGGACGGCAGCGCAGGCACTCCGCCAAACGCGTGCACGACGTCGTCGCCGACGATCGCCACCGGGTAGTTGATCGCGTACTTCGTGACGAATTGCTTCACGTCAGCCACTGGCCGGGTATCGATGGACAGGCCGAGAATCACAAGATGATCGGCGTAGCGCTTCTGTAGCGCGACGAGCGCCGGAATCTCCTCGCGACAGGGCCCGCACCAGGTCGCCCAGAAGTTCACCAGCAGCACCTTGCCCTTCCATTGGGCCGCTGAAATCGGGTGTCCGTCCAGATCGGTCAACGTGAGCCGGGGCAGGTCGATGGGCTTGTCGGAGAACTGCAGTGTGAGGCCCGCACCGGGGAACAGGGCTGGCGTGCCGCTGCTGACGCTCGCCTCCGGATGCCACGTGCTGATCAGCCGGCGCGTCAGCACCACGCCGAACAGCGTCGCAGCCAGGATTACGGAGACAACAATCGCGGTCGTACGGCGCATCGGACCTCTGTTGCTAGACTACTCCGTCGCGCGACATGATGCCGAGCCAGCCGCCCTCCCCCGACCTCGGCCGCGCCCTGGGCCGAGTGGCACTGATTGCCGCTCTCCTGCTGGGCTTCCTGGTGCGTGCGTCCACATTCCAGTCGCCGCTCTTCGACTTTCACTCCTGGCGGCAGGCTGACACGGCCACCATCGCCCGCAACTTCGCACGTGAGCGGTTCGACCCCAGGTATCCGCAGATTGACGCGCGCGGAACGAGCACGGCGGGCTACGTCGAAACCGGATTGGAACTCGAGGCCTGGGTCGTCGCGGCTCTCTCACGGGTGACGGGTTTCACCCCTGTGCTCGGCCGCCTGGTGAGCACCCTGTCCTTTCCGGCCGCAGGCCTCCTGCTGTTTCTGTTCATCCGCGACCGGCACGGCCGCGAGGCGGCCCTGGCAGGGGTCTGGATCTACGCGCTCGGGCTGCCGTTGACGATCTACGTCGATCGCGCCTTCCTGAACGAATCGCTGCTGGCCCTCCTGACGATCGTGACTCTGCGAGCCGCGCAGCAGTACTTGTCCGGGCGTCGAAACGCATTGATCGTCCTGTTGCTGGCCACGACCCTGCTCGGTCTCGTCAAGCCGCCATACCTGATCGTGTGGACCACGGTCGCTGCGCTGTTCGTGGAGAAGCGAGCGCGCCGAGGGTTGATCGGCTGGGAGCTGCCAGTCGGCATCGGGCTGAATCTGGTCGCTGTCATGCTCTGGTTCACGCATGCGCACACGTTGTTTCTGCACACCGGTTTCAGTTTCGGCACCACCGACAAGCTCTTTGACGCGACATTGCTAACGGCCGACTACGCCCATGTGCTCGGCGACCGTCTAACCCGCGACGTGCTGGGTCCAGTGGTCCTCGCGCTGGCTGGTCTGGGGCTCTGGAGCGCGATTCGGCAGGGAAAACGCGCCGAGGCCGCCGGGCTCGCAGGGTTCGCGCTCTACCTGGTCATCGTGACGGGCGGCAACCTCGCGCACAACTACTACCAGCTGCAGATTGTGCCGGTCGCGGTCTCGCTCGCGGCCGCAGGCGTCGGAGCGCTACTCGATCGGACGGCCAGCCGAGGATGGTCAGCGCAGCGGCGTCTCTACCTGACGGCGGTACTGTTGAGTCTGACGACACTCACGGCGTTCGTGCGCAGTGTCAATTTCCACTCGTGGTACTCGGTGGATCAGGCTCGCGTGCGAGTGTGCACCGATCTGGGTCCGCAGCTCGGCAATCGGGATCTCGTCGCGTTCATCGGCTACAAGAGCCCGGACATTCTTTTCTGCCTGGATCACCGAGGCTGGCTGCTAGACGAAGATACGCCGCCTGAGGACCTGCGCCGCGTCGTGGCCGAAGGTGCCGCCGTCATCGTCGTGCCACGGCAGTTCGAGGATCGGCTTGCGGCGCTCGACCCGCAGTCATTGAGGCCACTTCTCTCCATCCCCGCGTTCCTCGTCTTTCGCGTGGTGCATCCCTGAGCGATCGACGCAGGCGACTGCATCGCCGGCCGTGCGATAGAGTGGCCCACGGCTATGACACTCGGCCTGCCCGCGAACGTGAGAGACTTCGACTCGACCGCGAGTATGAAGGTGCTGTACCTCAAAGGCACGGACGCCGAGGTCGATCGGCAGGTCCTCCACCAACTGCTGACCGCCGCCCCGGAGATGGAGCTGACGCCCGTCGGCGCCGCCGTCGATGCGCTCGACGAGCTGCGCCGGATGCTCGGGTGGGAGGCCATCCTTGTATCACCCTCGGTGGCGACGGCCGACACCACCGCCTTGATCTCGACGGTGCGACGCGATCGCCTGCCGGTGGCACTGATTCCAATTCTCGACGCCGGTGATCAGGACGCCCTCATTCGTTCGCTCACGGCGGGCGCCGATGTCGTGTTGACGATGCACGACCATCGCGTGCTCAGGATCCCTGAAACCCTCGCTCGCCTGAGCCACAGTCCCCACTTCCCCGGTCCGCCACTCAGCCGCCGGCTGCACGTGCTCTACGTGGGGCACGACCCTTCGGTATGGGACCTGCTCGATCAGCTATCGTTCGTGACCCCCACGCGGCTTGCGGCACGGCAGCTGACGGACTCCGAGCTGGACGTCGCGGACACCGTGCCCTGCGATGTCGTGGTGGTCGACGACGACCCGGAAAACCCGGTGCCCGCAGAAATTCTCCATCGGGTGCGGACGCGCGCGCCAGACGCCCCCGCGATCCTCCTGAGCCCGTGGACCGGACAGAGCGCGCCGCCACCGGCGCTCGATCTGGAAGTAGACAGCACGTTCGTGAAGACCGGGCTGTTTCAGCACCAACTGGTCGGCACGCTGCGCAAGCTGCACGAGAACCTCGAACTGAGACTGCGTGAAGCGGAGACCAGAACCCGCGAAGAACGGCTGCGCGAGATCGTCGAGCGTGTGCCCACGGAAATTGTGGTGCTCGGCTGCGATGCCGTAGTCCTCGCGCTCAACGAGGCCGCCATGCGCCTGTTCGGCGCGACGAGTCCACGACAGATCGTGGGCCGAGATTTTCAATCGCTCGTCGAGACCGACGATCCGGACGAGCTGGCCAACGCATTGCGCGCCGATGCCGACCAGGGCGCGGCGACCGTGCGACTTCGGGTGAGAACCGAGCAGGGTCAGCTGGTGGAGTGCACCCTTCGAGCGAATCCGCTTGGGCGCGAAGGTGCGGGCCGACGAGGCGTGGTGGCCGCGCTGTCACCAGTCGTCGGCGCCGATCGGCATACCGGCGAGGTCGACGAAGCCCAAGTGCAGCAGACGGCTCTCGGAGCCAGGCTGGAGAGTGAAGAGGCCGTGCGCCAGACGCTGCGCGCTGAACTCGCGCAACAGGCCACCGAGCTGCGAAGCCGGGAGGTGCAGTTGCGCGAGCTCCGGCAGGCGCTCGACGACACGCGGGCGGAGCTGGCGTCTCTCGGTGACCAGGTTGCACGGGAGCAGGCACGGAGCAGCGAGGCCAAACGGCTGCAGGCCATCTTCGAGGAGGCGTTCACGCGCACGTCGGCCGATCGGGATCGACTGATGTCGTCGGCGCTGTTCGGATATGCACTGACCGCCGGCAGCGGCGAGCTCATGCGCTGCAATGACACGTTTGCGACGATGTTCGGGTATCAGGACGCCCGTGACGCGCTTGCGCACGCCGCCGGAAAACCCTTCGCGCCGCTCGCTGGCCGCCACCGCATCGATGACGCGTTGCAGCGATCGGGTTCAGTGGTCCGGCTGCAGTCCATCGTTCACACGCTGCAAGGCCAGCCGGTAGCCGTTGTCGAATCCGCCACACGCCTGCCGGACACGATCGACGATCAGCCGCTCGTGGAACGTCTGTTCGTGCAGATGCAAGCGCCCGAGGGATTGGAAGCCATCATGGCCCGGCGGCTGCAGGATGTCGGTGTGCTCGCCGTGTCCATGGCACCCGCGCTGGAGACGCTTACGGGCGCGCTGACGGGCATCCCGCCATCGCCTGACGCATTGGGACCTGAGCCGGAGAATCGGCTTGCGCGACTGCACGCCCTCACCCGCCAGCTGGCCGGCTTCGCACGACGGCAGACGGCCGAACTGTTACGCCTCGACCTGACGGAGGTCCTGCGCGAGACGCAGCCTCTGCTGACCCGCGTCCTCGGGCCAGACGTAAGCCTCGAGCTCAACCTGGACGCCGATGTGCCAGTGGTGGTCAGCCGATCAGACCTCGAGCACCTGCTCGTTGCGCTGGCCGTAGCCGCTCGTGAGGTGTTGCCGATGGGCGGCATCGTTTGCTGCACCACCAGCGGTCGTTTCTCCACCGCGCAGCCAGCCCGCGCCGCTGTCGCACTCACAATGACTGCCACCGGCTTTGGCGCGCGCGCGCCCTTCGATTCGCGCCAGCTGATGCGGGCTGCAGGTCAGTGCAACGCATCCGCAGAGATTCACTCCCTGCGCGACACGCTCATTGTCAGTGTGCGGTTTCCTCCACTGAGCACGATTTCTCCACTTCTCTGACTCCGCTTACCCGTCTCGGCCGCGGCGTAGGTGCCGGAGAAACCCGCCGGTGGGAATGAGAGTTCTGGTGTCCTTTCCACGCCCCATCGCGGGGCGCTTTTTGCGCCTTCGGTTCACCGAGGCTTGGCACCACCCTTGCGAGATTGTTCCGGCGGAGGGACCTATGAACGCTGTTCGCTCAATGGTCGCGGCTGCTGTGGTGGTGACGCTCGGCAGCCCACTCGGAGCTCGACAGACGGCCCAGGGTGCCACAGACGAAGCCCAGCGCCTGCAGAACTCGACAGACGTCCTTCGACAGCTCACGAGCACACCCGACGATCGCATTCCGCAGCACCTTCTCGCCCGAGCTGAGGCGATCGTCGTGATCCCCTCACTCATCAAAGGCGGTTTCGTGGTTGGGGCCAAGCACGGGCGCGGCGTGCTGAGCGCCAAGAACCCGGCCACCAACGTCTGGTCGGCTCCCGCGTTCGTCAACCTTACGGGCGGGAGCATCGGCTGGCAGATCGGCATCGAGTCAGTAGACCTCGTGATGCTCGTCATGAACCCGACTGGGATCGATCCACTGCTCGAAGACAAGTTCACCATCGGCGGCAATCTCTCGCTCGCCGCAGGACCGATTGGCCGGAGTGGCGACGCGGCGGTCAACGCGCAGGTCAATGCACCGATTCTCGCCTACTCCCGATCGCGCGGGTTGTTTGCAGGCGCCACATTCGAGGGAGCGGCGCTGCACGCCGACGACAACGCCAACAAGGCCTTCTATGGCAGTCCGGTCAGTCTTCGCGAACTCGTGCGGGGCACCGGTACACGGGGCGCGCCGGGTGGAGGATCGACATGGATGGAGACCCTGAAGCGGCTCACGACGTCCGCGAGCCCTTCGGATCGTTAACACGCACAAAGGAGACAGCGATGAATACAGATCAGATCAAAGGCGTATGGCACCAGATCAAGGGCGAAGCCAAGACTCAGTGGGGCAAGTTGACCGACGACGACCTCGACCAGGTTGAGGGTAACAGCGAGAAGCTCATCGGCAAGGTGCAGGAGCGGTACGGCTACGCGCGCGAGCAAGCCGAAGACGAAGTGAAGCGATTCGCCAAAGGCCGCTTCTAAGAAGCCGGTCGAACGAGCGCGTTTCGGACGAGCGTGTGACCAGACGGTCACACGCTCTTTTAACGTACGCTGCACGGCTCGCGGCAAACCAGTCGGCCGTGACCGATCGACAGCTCCCCCGTGGGCTTGCCGAGATCTAACGCAGCGAGAACGATTCAGTGACGTGGGTGAAGGTCTCGAGCGCTGACGCGCCGGGCGTGCTGCTGCCGCCTGCAACGACCTGGAATGACGAATAGCGACCGCCCAGGAAGCGGACGGAACCAAATGCGAATCGCCTGGGCGATCCAGCGGTACCATCGACGAGAGAGCCGACACTGAAGCGGATCGACGCGTCCGTTCCGTCACACACCTGTACCTGCGGGTCGGTATGTCCGAACCTGTCGACCTTGCGTGCCGCTGCGAGCACGTCGGCCGGCACGGGTCGGCGATCCACGTGGTCTGCCGCAGTGAGCATGGCGCAGAAATTCTCGCGCGTCAGAGGCGGCAACGCCGCCACGACGCGAGCACGCTGCGGATCGGGCAGGAGCTGCAATCCAAGGTGGTCGTACAGACCACCCAGTGCCTGCCTGTCGACGAGTACGGCGCCCTGCGTCAACACCGCTTCCGCATTGATCGATTGCAGATGCACAGCGGCCGCGCGCTCCTGAAACCCGTCGTCCATCCCAACCGAGGCCGCGCCAAATGACGGAGGGTAGGCAAAAGAAAAACGGCCTTGCGGATCGTTGTACGTGAGCCAATCGGATGGCGGTCGCTGAGCGACCAGCCGATCGCTTGCGCCGAGCGTCAGGCTCGCCGCCAGCACCGCCGCGACGCCGGACGTGCGGATCTGCATCTACCCGACGCGAGCCCGGGTGCCGGGGCGTGCAGCGGCGCTACGCGCGCGGAATTTGCCATAGGCGCGTTCGGCTTCTGCGCGGACGATGGATTCGACGGCGGGCACTTCTCGCGCGCGACGGGCGACGGACGCTCGCGCAATATCCCCGAGATCGTCGATCGACCGCAGGCTGACGCCCGGTAGGGCGCCAACGGCGGGGTCGATCACGCGCGGGACGCTGATATCGACAATGGTCAACGGCTTTTCGGCACGTGAAGTGCCGACCGCAGAGACCTCGACGAGCACGACGGGGGACGCGGCCGCTGCGATGAGCAGGTCTACCGATCTCAACGTCTCGGTCAACGCTTCCAACGGCACGACCTGTGCGCCTGTCCCGGCAGCAGCCTGTTGTGCGTGGTGGGGTGATCGGCTGCTCAGGAACAACCTCGCCGGGGACAGCCTGGACAGCCGCAGAAGCGCCTGACGCCCGGCCTGCCCCGCACCGATCACGAGCGCCGTCCGACCGCCGAGCGACGGAGCGCCACGCATCGCGAGCGCGACTGCAGCCGACGCGGCCGACATCACCCCTTTCGCGATCTGTGTTTCCGATCGGGCGCGACCGCTTGCGCGCAGGGCTCCCGCGATCACGCAATCCAGATACGGTCCAACGCTGCCACTGGCCCGACAGAGCGTCGCGGCCCGCCGAACCTGACCCGCGATCTCGGCTTCGCCAAGAATCACGGATTCCAGACCGGATGCCACGCGCGCAAGGTGCTGGATCGCGTCGATCCCCGACTTCACGCAAGGTGTCGGAGAGGAGGCAAAGACGTCGGCGGCAGGGCCCTGCCCGAGCAACTGGCGCAGCTCGTATTCAGCCGCCTGCCGATCGGTGGTGACAGCGTAAAGCTCGAGCCGGTGGCAGGTCGCGAGGATCAGCAGTTCAGTGACACTGGGCGCTGCCTCACGCGCGCGAGACAGCCAAGCCGGCACCTGACCCACCGATCGGGCCAGGCACTCACGCTCGGCGACGCCGGCCACGCGGTGGCTTCTGCCGAGGAGCAGCAGATCCGGGCTGCCTGCTACGTCGCGCACTCGCCCTCCATCGTCTCGGGCGCGAAGGCATGCGTTTCGGCCAGATCGATGAAGTCCTGCTCGGAAGCGGTTTCAGGAGTGAGCGGCTCGAGGTCAGCCAGCAATGTCTTCACGGCGGCGAGATCCACCCGGTTGAAGAATGCCGCCGCGGATTCGTCCGGGCGCCGCTCCTGCGCATAGAAGTCTGTCAGCCGCTCGAGCGCAACTGGCCCTCGTCGGGCCGGAATCTTCGCGACGAGCCGGCCGAACGTCGCACCTTCGACGCTGACGCCGCCACCCACCATGACAAAGTACTGCGGCACCGGACGACCCTCGACCTTGCGCAGGCTCCCCTGGAATCCCACTGCGGCGATGTGATGCTGCCCGCATCCGTTCGGGCAGCCGCTCACCTTGACGTCGAGCGACGGCGCCAGCGGGATGAGTCTGGGATTCGCGCGCACGTGATCCTCGAGCAACCGGCCGAGCCCGCGCGACTGCGTGACGGCCAGCTTGCACGACTCGGCGCCGGGGCAGCTCGTCACGTCCGCAATGGTGTCCGCATCGCCAAGCGCGAGCCCGGCAGCGGCCAGACGTGAATAGAGGGCGAATCCCTCGTCCTGTGGTACCCAGCGGAACACCAAATTCTGCGTGGGGGTCACACGAACGGATCCCTCGCTGTAGCTGCGCGAGAGGTCGGCGAGCACGCGAAACTGCGCGCTGGTCAGATCGCCGAGCGGCACTGTCGCAATCGCGGCAACGTAGCCGGCCTGCTTCTGCGGCCGGATGTTCGTCGCCGCCCATTTCGCGAAATCGGCCTCGGTCGCGTGCACCGCCGGAACCGGCTCGGGACGAATGCCCGGCCCCCGCACGTCACCGGCCGCCACGCGCACGGCAATTTCCTCGAGAGACGGAGCATTGGGGCGCGGCCAATCCGGCGCAGGTTCGGCGGCGAGCGCCTCGGGATCGAACGGCAGCGGCACGCCGCCTTCGGCTTCCACTTCAGCCAGCGTCCGGTCGAACTCGGCGCGCCAACGGTCCCAGCCGAGCGACTTGATCAGGAACTTCATCCGATTACGCGCTTTGTGCTTGTAGTCACCGAACTCGTGAAACACGCGAACGATGGCCTCCGCCACGCTGAACATCTCTTCGACCGGCAGGAAGTCGTACAGCTCCATGCCGCTGACACTCATCGTCGCCGTGCCGCCGCCGACGAGCACCCTGAAACCGCGACGGCCATCGCGTACACGGCCGAGCCAGCCGATGTCGTTGATGGTGGCCTTGACGTGATCTTCCGTGCAGCCCTCGAAACCGATCTTGAACTTGCGCGGGAGCGAGGAGCTCAGCGGATGCCGGAGGAAGTAGCGGGTCATCGCCTCCGAGAAGGGGGTCACATCGAACGGCTCGGTCGCCGAGACGCCCGCATACGCGCACGCCGTGATGTTACGCACGGAATTACCGCACGCCTCGCGTGTCGTGATCCCGGCCTCGAGCATGCGGCGCATCGCCGGCTCGGCGTCGTGCAGCTTGACGAAATGGAACTGGATGTTCTGGCGCGTCGTGATGTGGCCGAAACCCCGGCTGTAGCGGTCGGCGACGTCTGCCATGGCCATCATGTGCTCGGCGGTGAGCACGCCCTGCGGAATCTTGACGCGCATCATCTGCGCGTCGTCCATCTGCCGCTGACCATACGTGCCGCGCAGCAGACGGAAACCCCGCCACTGATCGGCCGTGATCTCGCCGGTCTCGAACTTCGCGAGCATGTCGGCGAACTCGTCGATGTCCGACTGTTTGGCGAATGACAGACGTGCGCGGCCGAGGGTCTTCAGATCGTCTTGGGGTGCCATGTGTGCTCCTCTTACCGAAATCGATCGCCGGCGTCCGGCACCGTCGCGAGCGAGACGACGTGGCCGATGACCAGAACCCCGGGTTGCCTGCGAGAACCAATGCCGTCCTTCACGCCGAGGGTGGCCAGGGATCCCGTCCAGATCTTCTCGCCCGACCGCGATGCGTTCACCACGACCGCCGCGGGCGTCTCTGGCAGCCAGCCTGCCGCGACGAGGCACTGCGCGATTCGCGCCCGCTCGCCGATGCCCATGAGCACGACAATCGTCGTGACTGGCGAGATGCTGGCCAACACCGGCTCGTAGGCCGCCCGCTCGTGCCCGCTGACCACGACGAACGCCGACGCGACGCCGCGATAGGTTACCGGAATCCCAGCCGCCGCAGGGCCCGCCGTTGCCGAGGTGACGCCGGGCACCACTTCGAACGGCACTCCGGCCGCTCGCAGAGCCTGTGCCTCTTCGCCGCCCCGCCCGAGAACAAACGGGTCGCCCGACTTCAACCGGACCACGCGCCGTCCTGCCAAGGCGGCCGCAATCATGCGCTCGCTCACCTCTTGCTGGGTGAGCGCCTTACGTCCGACACGCTTCGCAACTGACACCCGGTCGGCTTGCGCGGCCAGCGCGACCACGGCGTCGGGGGTCAACCCATCGTAAAGCACCAGGTCGGCCGATCGCAGCCGCTGCAGCGCCCGGACGGTCAACAACTCTGGATCGCCTGGTCCTGCCCCGACGAGTGAGACAATCCCGCGGGCCGTCGCGGTCGGCCGCTTACTTTCGCCGTCGGTCACGCAGGTTCGTCCTTGAGTTCCCGGCAGCAACTCAGCGTGCCACAGTATCGACGCGCCAGCACGGCCGCAAGCTGGGGACGCCGCTCGCTCATCGGCACGCCAGTCGCCCGCCACGTCTGCTTGAGCTCGTCCGCTCGTGCGAACCACACGGCCATATCGTCCGGCAACACCTCGTCGAGCGCCTCGCGCACCAAGCCCGCGAGCGCTGGTGCACGACCGCTCGTGGAGATCGCAATCGTGAGATCGCTGCGGCGCACGACACCGCCGAGATATGCGGTCGCCGCCCCCGGGTCGTCGACCGCGTTCACGAAGAGCCGGCGGGTCGCGGCGGCCAGCGACACCGCGCGATTGACCGCGGGCGTGGCAGCGGAGACCACGAACCAGACGTCGTCGAGGTCCGATTCCTGAAACTCGCGGCGGAGGATCGTGACCGGGCGGCTCTCGATCTCGGCACAGACATCCGGAGCGACCACAGTGACTCGCGCGCCCGCAGCCAGAAGTGCCTCGAGCTTGCTCGCGGCGACAGGGCCCGCGCCCACAACGAGCACCGACACACTCTCGAGCTTCAGGAACACTGGGAACAGGCTGGTGTCAGCGCCCACAGTCGTGTCTCGAATTCCGCACAAGGCTCAATGAGTCACCAGAAACAGAAAAGCCCGCGAACCGGTGGCGATCCGCGGGCTTCAGAAATGACCGACCGTGCTCGTCAGTCCGCTCGATACACCCGCGTGGCACCCACGTCCTCGTTGTGACAAGGACACGCGCAACAACAACACGGGGTCGTGCAGAGCGACATCGCAGTGAGTGTAACAGGAAACCGCTACGACCTGAAGACGGGGTGATGTCGGACCCGCCGTGCAGCAGGCGACCAGATCTGGTTATCGGCCCCGTCGTGGACCGTTGATTTGACTTGACCTCGTCCGGTGCGTTATCAATGACTCGAATGTCGTTCACAATGCGCGAGACGGCGGCCTGCCTCTGTTGTCGGCCCACCATGGGCCTGACGAGCTGGCGCGCGCGACTGTGAGCACGAAGTAAGGTACAGGTCGCCACAAAGGCGCCCTCTCAGGCCCGGAACCCTCGGTTCCGGGCTTTTTGTTTTTTGAGGCACTCATGTCCGTCTCTGTGGAGTCTCGTCACGTGATCGGCGCCTCGTTGGTCGACCGGATCGGGCACACGCCCCTGGTCCGCCTGGAGCGCTTCGAGCCGCGGTGCGGTGTGGAGATCTACGCCAAGCTGGAGATGCAGAATCCCGGCGGATCGGTCAAAGATCGAGCGGCCCTGGCCATGGTGCTCGAGGGTGAGCGCACGGGCGCCCTCGATCACGGCAAGATTCTCATCGATGCCACATCGGGAAACACCGGCATCGCCTACGCCATGCTCGGAGCCGCGCGCGGACACCGCGTTCGCCTCTGCATCCCTGCGAATGTGACACCCGAACGTAAGCGCCTGCTTCGCATCTATGGGGCGGACCTGGTATTTACCGACCCGATGGAGGGCAGCGACGGCGCAATCCGGCAGGTGCGCGAGATCTACGCACGCGACCCGCATCGATACTTCTACCCAGACCAATACAGCAATCCCGCCAACTGGCAGGCGCACTTCAACACCACGGGCCCCGAGATTCTGGAGCAGACGCAGGGCCGCGTCACGCACTTCGTGGCCGGCCTTGGCACGAGCGGCACGTTCGTGGGCACCGGACGACGACTGCGGCAGGAGCGTGCAGACATGACGCTCGTGTCGGTCCAGCCCGACTCGCCGCTCCACGGCCTCGAAGGCCTCAAGCACATGTCGTCGGCCATCGTGCCGTCCATCTACGATCCGGCATTGGCCGATCTCGACCTGCGTGTCTCGACCGATGAGGCGCATGCGCTCACTCGCAGGCTGGCGCGTGAGGAGGGCCTGTTCGTGGGTCCCTCGTGCGGCGCGGCACTGGCCGGTTGCCTGAGGGTCGCTCGCGAGCTCACGTCTGGCATCATCGTGACGGTGTTCCCGGATCGCGGCGATCGCTACCTGTCCGATTCGCTGTGGGAAATTACCGAAGAGGAAGACGCCGTGCCCGAGCCCGCAGACGCCCCTATTCACGTCCGGCTACCGGAATCAGAAATGCTCGCCATCCGGCGGCACGCGTCCCGCATTTACCCGAACGAATGCTGCGGTGCGCTGCTTGGTCCTTCCACCGGGCATGTCACTGAAGCCTACTCGCTCGACAACACGTTTCCGGAGACCCAGCGCCGCCGGTTTCTCGTCGGCCCAGACGAGTATCGTCGCGCCGAGGCCCGCGCGACCGAGGCGGGTCTCCAGTTGCTCGGCTTCTATCACTCTCATCCGGATCACCCGGCCGAGCCCTCGGTCTTCGATCTGGAACATGCGTGGCCGAACCTCAGCTACCTGATCATCTCGGTCCGGCAGGGACAGCCCAAAGAGGCACGGTCGTGGCGTTTGAAAGCCGACCGTTCGGGGTACGAAGAAGAATTTCTCTGCTGAGAGGTTCGGCACGTGGAGCCTGCGCTCGTCGACACCAACGCACTCGTCGCGGCGCTCCTTCGTGACCTGGCGGTCGTCCAGACCACGCGCGGCAGCGAGTGGGGGTACAAGGGGGCCGCGTCGGCCGTCCTGCAGCTCGAGGTGCCCCTCGAAGATCTGGTCAAGGTCGACGGTGCGCTCGAGCAGGTACCGAACATCGGCCCGTCGTCACGCAAGGTCATCCTCGAAGTGCTGGCGACAGGCGGATCGGAGCGCGTCGAGCGCGCCGTGGCCGCCAGTCCAAAGGCCGCGGATATCGCGCGGCGGCGCACACTGCGCCACAATTTTCTAAGCCGTGCCGTCGTCGTGGCCACGCTCGCGCGCCGGCTACCGCGCGGGCCCAGCCGCGCCGACTACCGTGGCGACCTCCAGATGCACTCCACCTGGAGCGATGGCGGCGAGAGCATCGCGGAGCTCGCCGCAGGCTGCGTGGATCGTGGCTACACCTATTGCGCCATCACTGATCACTCGGCCGGCCTGCCGATCGCGCGCGGGGTCTCGGCCGAGCGGTTCGTCCAGCAGCACAGGGAAATCGACGAGGTGAACCGCGAATGCGCAGGCCGGTTTCACGTCTTCAAGGGCGTGGAGACCAACATCGCAGCCGACGGCTCGCTCGATGTCCCTCCGGGCGAGCTCTCGCGATTCGACATCGTGCTCGCAGCGCCGCACTCGAAGCTGCGCATCGCCGACGACCAGACCGCCCGCATGGTGCGTGCGGTGTCGCTCGCCGGCGTGCACGTGCTCGCGCACCCACGTGGACGCATGTACGGGTCGCGCGCAGGGATCATCGCGGATTGGGATCGCGTGTTTGCAGTCGCGGCGGCGCGCCACGTGGCGATTGAAATCGACGGCGACCCGTCTCGCCAGGATCTCGACTATGCGCTCGCCGCACGAGCCCTCGACGCCGGTTGCCTGCTCGCGCTCGACAGCGATGCCCACAGCACGGCAGAGCTGCCCAACGCGGACTGGGCGATTGCACACGCGCGGCTGGCATCGGCTGCCCGCGATCGGATCGTCAACTGCTGGGACGTCGACCGGTTGCGGGAATGGTGCGCAATGGTCCGAAATCAGTAGTGCGAGGCACTCTTTGAGCCGTCCGGTTGACCCCGCCACCGGACTTGCCGCCCGGCTGCGGCGGAGGGCGCGCGTCTGTCCCTGTTGTCTCGCACGCCCCAAGAACTCGAGAGGGCGCGGCTCACGCTCGAAGCCGCGGGCGCAGACGTCGGCACCTTCGTGTGCGACGTCCGGCACGCCCCTCGCGCGACCTGAATCTGGGCGTGATCAGCCGGCTGTTCCCGACGCGGGCGGCGCGACACCACAACCAGCCCATTGCGCGTGGTGAGACGCGCTGAGGGCGAGCCGGATTGACTTGGCCTGAGCGTCCCTGATACACATCTAGAAGGATGCTGGCTGTCTCTCGCACCTGCGCGTGTTGTTGTTGCACCGCCCCAGAGGGGCGCACGCGGCCGGTCCGGCCATTCGCCTAGCACACACGCGCCCGCACCCGCGCGACAGGATTGAGCCCGGACCAAATGTTCCGGGCTTTTTTATTTTGCAGGCTTCTATGCAAAGCGTTCACGTCTCAAATACTGCGCGCACCGCCGCCGCTCTACCGCCGCGCCTCGACCACCTCCGCGCCCTCGAGGCGGAGAGCATCGCCATCATGCGCGAGGTCGTGACCGAGTTCGAGCGGCCCGTGATGCTCTACTCCATCGGCAAGGACTCGTCGGTCCTGCTGCGACTGGCGCAGAAGGCCTTTTTCCCCGGCCCCATCCCCTTCCCGCTGCTGCACATCGACACGACGTACAAGTTCCGCGAGATGATCGAGTTCCGCGACCGTTACATCGCCGAAATTGGGGCCAAGCTCATCGTTCACACCAACACAGAGGCGATTGCCAGCGGGACGCAGCCCTTTGCGATCGGCACGCAGCGTTGCTGCGGCCTGCTCAAGACCCGCGCGTTGCTCGATGCGCTCGAGGCCGGTCATTTCGACGCCGCGTTCGGCGGCGCCAGGCGCGACGAAGAGCGATCGCGGGCCAAGGAGCGGATCTTCTCGCTGCGCGACGAAAAGGGACAGTGGGACCCGAAGCGGCAGCGGCCCGAACTGTGGCACCTGCTGAACGGACGCGTGCGACCGGGGGAGAGTATTCGCGTGTTCCCACTGTCCAACTGGACCGAGATCGACGTCTGGCAATACATCCACGAAGAGAACATCCCTGTCGTGCCCCTCTACTTCGCCAAGCCGCGCGAGGTCATCGTGCGGGGCGAATCGCTCATTCCGATCGAGCAGCCGTTCGTGCCGCGCCTGCTTGGGGAGAAGCCCCAGATGGTCATGTGCCGGATGCGGTCGCTCGGATGCTCACCGTGCACGGGGGCCATCCGCTCGGACGCCGACACCGTGCCGAAGATCATCGAGGAGCTCGTCAGCGTCCGCAACTCGGAACGCCAGTTGCGGGCGATCGATCACGACCAGGATGGCTCGATGGAAGTGAAGAAGCGGGAGGGCTACTTTTGAACTCCTCGCTCCTGCGCATCTGCACGGCCGGCAGCGTCGACGATGGGAAGAGCACACTCATTGGGCGGCTGCTCTACGACTCGCAGTCGGTCTACGAAGATCAGCTGCTCTCCGTGGAGAAGGCTTCGAAGAACCGATCGGCGGGACCCATCGATTTCTCGCTGTTCACCGACGGGCTGAAAGCCGAGCGCGAACAGGGCATCACCATCGATGTCGCGTATCGCTACTTCGCGACCAAACGCCGTAAGTTCATCCTGGCCGATACGCCGGGGCATGAGCAGTACACGCGGAACATGGCCACCGGCGCGTCTACCGCGGACGTGGCGATTCTGCTTGTCGACGCCAGGCACGGCATCCTCGACCAGTCACGCCGGCACGCAAAGATCGCGCGGCTGCTCGGCATCACGAACTTCGTGCTCGCCGTCAACAAGATGGATCTGGTGGACTTCGACCGCGACATCTTCGAGGGAATTGCCGCCGGGTTCTCCCCGCTGCTCGCCGGCGCGTCGCTCTACCCGATTCCGATGAGCGCGTTACTCGGCGACAACGTCATCACGAACAGCAGCCGCACGCCGTGGTTCGATGGGCCGAGCCTGCTCGAATATCTCGAGACGGTCGACGCCGATCGCAACGTGGCGCTCGGACCGCTGCGGTTCCCGGTGCAGATGGTCATCCGGCCCAACCAGGACTTCCGGGGCTACGGAGGGCAGATCCTCTCGGGCACGGTCCGGGTCGGCGACACGATCACGGCATGGCCCTCGGTGCGCACCAGCCGCGTGAAACGCATCGTGACGTTCGATGGCGATCTCGAGGTGGCGTATGCCCCGATGTCGGTGACGCTGGTGCTCGAAGACGAGCTCGACATCTCACGTGGCGACATGATCGTCGACAGCCACATCAACCTGGGCCGACGGTTCCGCGCCGACATGGTGTGGATGGACGAGCGCCCGCTGGAGCCCAACCGGCTCTACGTGCTCAAGCACTCCTCCGGCACCACGACCGCGCAAGTCGACACGCGGCTCCTGCTCAACGACATCGGTCCTGTGACGGTTGAGACCTCACGCGCGCTCATCTTCGATCGCTATGCCGAGCAGCGCGGCACGGGAGCATTCATTCTGATCGAGCCGACGACGAACTTCACGGCCGGCGCCGGCATGATCTCCGATCCGTTGCCGGATCGAGCAGCCGCGAGTCATCCGGGCGCCGCAGAGCGCATCGCCCACATCGCCCGAGTCGCCGCGTCAGAGGGCGAAGCGATTGAAGCCGTGCGGCGCGCGCTCGAGGACTTGCTCACTTAGCACGGCTTGGGGCTTGGGGCTTGGGGCTTGGGGCTTGGGGCTTGGGGCTTGGGGCTTGCGGGCTTGGCGGCTTGCGGGCTTGGCCCCGAGCCCCGAGCCCCGAGCCCGAGCCAATCCCCACCCTTGACCCGATCCACCGCCACGTGTCACGGTGAGCCATCCGAGACACTGCCGGCGGCGTTCGCGCCGGCTGCACGACAGGAGTGGCCATGGCGACCGATCCCACGCGCACACCCTCTGACTCGCCCACCGGCGTGACGCGCCGCGATTTCATCAAGACGGCGGCCACTGTCGCCTCGTCGGCGATGATCGTACCGCGCCACGTGCTGGGCCAGGGCCTGACACCCCCGAGCGACCTGGTGAACATCGCCACGGTCGGCATCAACGGCATGGGAGCCACGAACACGCAGGCCATCATGAGCCAGAACGTGGTGGCGATCTGCGATTGCGACTTCGGCCTGCTCGACGCGCGGCTGAAGAGCTGGCACGACACGGTCTATCCGGCGACTCCGCCGACGTCACGAGCGCAGGCGCCGCAGACGCCGCAACAGCCCTCGCCGTGGAAAGACTTCGGCCCCTCCAAGGCTCAGCTCGCCGCCAATCAGAAATGGACGCAGACACCACAGTCGGAGCGGTTGAAGCGTTTCGTCGACGAGCAAGCGCCACGGCTGAAGAAGTATCGCGACTACCGCGAGATGCTCGACAAGCAGAAGGACATCGATGCGGTGATCATCGCCACCCCCGATCACATGCACGCGGTCATTGCCTCGGCCTGCATGGACGCGGGCAAGCACGTCTACGTGCAGAAGCCCCTGTGCTGGTCGGTGCACGAAGCGCGGCACCTCGCCAAGCGCGCGATCGAGACGAAGGTCGTCACCCAGATGGGCAATCAGGGACACTCGCAGGACTCCGCACGGCGGGGCCAGGAGTACTTGATGGCCGGCGCGATTGGCGACGTCCGCGAAGTGCACGTCTGGACAAACCGGCCGCTCGGCTATTGGCCGCAGGGCGTGCCGCGTCCGGCGCCAATGGCGCCCAACAGCGGCGCCAATCGCGGGTCGTGGAATAACGCCGCCCTCAACGATCGAATTGCAGCGATGATGCAGGGCAACTATCAGCCGCCCGATACGCTGTCGTGGGACCTCTTTCTGGGCGTCGCACCGGAGGTGCCATACCACCCGATCTATCACCCGTTCAATTGGCGCGGATGGGTTGACTGGGGTCAGGGTGCCCTGGGTGACATGGGTGCCCACCTGATCGATCATCCGGTGTGGGGCCTGAATCTCGGGCTGCCGACGTCAATCGAGACGGTCGCGTCGCCGTTCAACAAGGTCAGCTACCCAACGGCAACGACCACGTACTATGATTTCCCGGCTCGCGGCAAGCAGCCGGCCGTCAAGCTCACGTGGAGCGACGGTGGCCTGCTGCCGGCTCGTCCTGACGAGCTCGGCGAAGAAAAGCTGCTGCCCGATGGTGGCGTGATTTACATCGGCAGCAAGGGGAAGATGCTCCAGAACACCTATGGGGCGCGAACGCGCCTGCTGCCGGCCGAGCGTCACAACAGCTATGGTGCCCCGAAGGAGCGCCTGCGCCGAATTCCCCACGAGTCCCATGAGATGAACTGGGTGAACGCCATCAGAGGACGGGACGAAATCTCGTGTCCCTTCAGCTACGCGGCACACCTCGTGGAGATCATGCTGCTCGGCGTGGCCTCTCTGCGGGCCGACACGAAGCTCCATTACGACGGCGCGAACATGCGGGTCACGAATAATCCGGCGGCCAACGACTTTCTGTCGCGCACCTACAGAGCGGGCTACTCGCTCTAAACACGGCATGGCGCGGCCACCAGCCGTTGCGCTGTGGGCCGTGGGAACGCTCATTGCACCGTGTGACACGGTGTCTGGCATAGGGGTGCCCTGGCTGCAAGCGGAATACCACGAACCATGGCGATGGACCGGGCGTACCCCACGGCCCCGCATCGGTGGTAGCCCGCGAGCTACAGAGTCTGGACACCCTCGTGCCTCCCTGCCACTCCTCTGTCTCTCTCGCGCCCCCGGTCACTGGTGGCAGCTACGATCGGCCGCACGGGCGATAATGGACCTGTGCGATTCATCGTGCTGGCAGTGCTCTTCGGGCTGCTGCCTGCTGCGCAGGCCGTGCGCCCGACACTGACCCTGAACTCTCGTGCGCTTCAGCCCGGCGAGCTGGTGCTCGTCACGGTGAGGACTCCTCTGGTGCCGTCGGTTGTGACGGCCCAGTTCGAGGGACGCCGCTTCGCTGCCGCACGAATCGACACCCATGAGTGGCAGGTCCTGGTCGGGATCGACCTCGACGTGGCACCGGGGGCTCACACCATCCACATCGATCTCGGGCAGGGACCAGAGGCACAGCGGCTGGAGCGGACGGTTCAGGTCGCGCCCCACCGATTCGCCACCAGACGGCTGACGGTTGCAGAAGGGTTCGTCACGCCTCCAGTTGACGTGCAGGGCCGCATCGCGGCAGAGGCGCAGGAACTCGAACGGCTCTGGACGAGCTCGGCCTCGGACCGTTTGTGGAGTGGCCCCTTCGTGAGGCCCGTACCACAATCAGCCAACAGCGCATTCGGCACGCGGAGTATTTTCAACGGGCAGCCTCGGAGCCCACATGGTGGAGCTGATTTCCTCAGCCCGAGCGGAACCCCCGTCCACGCGCCCGGTGGCGGCCGCGTGCTGCTCGCCCGTGAGCTCTACTACACCGGCAACACGGTGGTGATAGACCATGGCGTTGGCGTCGTGTCGCTATTCGCGCACCTCTCCCAGGTGGACGTACGCGCGGGCGATGAGGTGACCGGTGGTCAGATCATCGGTCTGGTTGGGGCGACTGGACGCGTGACCGGCCCTCACCTGCACTGGACCTTGCGGGTGGGCACGGCACGCGTGGACCCGTTGTCGCTGATTGCTGTGCTCGGGACGCGGCCCGTGGCCGTCACGCCGGACTTGCCATTACCTCGCGCCGCGACTGACCGGTGAGCTTCGCGTAGAGCGTCAACGCCTGTGCCGTGACCTGGTCCATGTTGTAGTACCGGTAGGTCGCCAGTCGACCAACGAAGTGCACGCGCGGCGTCGACGCGGCGAGCAGTTGATACTTGCGGTACAGCTCGGCATTCTCAGGACGCTGGACAGGATAGTACGGGTCTCCGGTCGCGCGCGGGTACTCGTAGACGAGGGTCGTCTTCGGGTGTTCCTGCCCCGTGAGGTATTTCACCTCGGTGACGCGCGTGTAGAGGTTCTCGTTCGGATAGTTGATGACCGCCACCGGCTGATAGCGCTCGGTGTTGAGCGTCTCGAACTTGAACTCCAGCGATCTGTACGGCAGTCGGCCGTAGCGGTAGTCGAAGAACTCGTCCACAGGCCCGGTGTAGATCACCTCGTGATGAGGAATGGCCTCTCGCACCTCGCGATAATCAGCATTGAGCAGTACCTTGATATTCGGGTGCATCACCATGCGCTCGAACATCCGTGTCATCCCATGACGCGGCATGGCCTGGTACGTGTCGGTGAAGTACCGATCGTCGCGGTTGGTGCGCACCGGCACCCGCGCGGCCACAGTGGCGTCGAGCTCCGACGGATCGAGGTCCCACTGCTTTCGCGTGTAATTGCGGAAGAACTTCTCGTACAGTTCCCTGCCGACCTTGCTGACAATCACATCTTCGGACGTCTTGATGCTTTCGCGCGGTTCGGCCACCCGCTCGAAGAACGCCGTGAGCTCGAATGACGTGAGGTTCAAGCCATACAGCTTGTTGATCGTGTCGAGGTTGATCGGCATGGGCACCAGTTGGCCGTCGACCCAGGCCTGCACACGATGTTGATAGGGCCGCCACTCGGTAAAACGCGACAGGTACTCGAACACTTCGCGCGAGTTCGTGTGGAAGATGTGCGGACCGTACTTGTGGACGAGGATGCCCGCCTCGTCGTAATGATCGAACGCATTGCCACCGATGTGTGGCCGCCGATCGACGAGCAGGACCTTCTTGTTCGCGTCGCTGGCGAGTCGCTCGGCCATGACACTGCCGGCGAACCCCGCGCCGACGACGAGGTAGTCGAACATGCAAGCTCTCCTGGACCCCGGGCACCACGGCTGCAGCGAGCCGGGCTGCGCGAAGCGAATGGTTGTCGTTACGACGCAGACGTCGCAGGGCGCGTGTGGCCAAATTCGAATGCGATGTGCGCTCTGACCGGCCGCGCGGCATACCGGCGCGACTGTGCATCGTCGATTAGCGCTTTCATGGCGGCCCAGGTGCGATCCCACGACATGGTCCCGGGTAACGTTCCGGCCTTGCGCACGGACTGACGACCGGCCTCACCCATCGCCAGTTCCGCGGCCCGCACAAAGTCCGCCGGCGTGTCGGCGATCTGCACCAGCTGCTGCTCGCCGTATGGCCGCACGACATCGCTCACCGAGGTCGACACCACCGGGCAGCCAGCCGCGAGATACTCTGGCGTCTTGGTCGGGCTGATATACCGGGTGGCCGCGTTGTGCGCAAAGGGCAGCATGGCCACATCCCACCCGGCCAGATAGGCCGGCAGCTCCTCATACTTGCGCATCCCCAGGTAGTGGATGTTCGACGCCTGAGGCAGCGTGGCCGGATCGATTTTGACAATCGGGCCAATCATGACGATTTGCCAGTCGGGCCGCAGCGATGCGACCTCACCGACCAGCTGCAGATTCATGCGCTCGTCGATGACACCCGCAAACCCGAGGCGCGGGCGTGGAATCGACTGCTGATCGGCTGGTTCGGCAGCGATGCGTCTCGCCTGGGCGAAGTGTGCCACGTCGACGCTGCTCGGAAACGGATGGACGTTGCGATGACTCCGCCGCTTGGCCTCGTAGAGACTGTGCCCCCCGGTGAACACCACGTCCGCGCGGCTGAACAACTCGCGCTCACGCTCGCAGAGTTCGGGTGACGCTCCGGAAAAGCCGGTCAATTCGTCCATACAGTCGTACACGATGGCCGAAGTGTCGATGTCGTCGACGAGGGGCAGGGCCATGGGGGTGTAAACCCAGACCACGGGCTTGGTGATATGCCAGCCGGTGCAGAGCGTTCGCATCAGATGCTGGAGTGCCAGTTCTGCGGCGCCTGGCGCGGTGCCGGCACGCAAGTGCGGCACCACGACGTGCACGCCGTGACTCACCTGCACATCGATGCGCGACGTCTCGGCGTCGAACAGCGGCTCTTCGAAGAAGAACACGCGGCGCTCGGCGGCGAAGCGGGTCATCAGGTGCTGCGGCCGTTGAAACACGAAGTTCCACCGCAGATGGGATAAACAGATGAGATCTGCCGCGCGTCCGTTGGCGTTGGACAGCGTCGGTACGAACTGCGAATGGCGTGTCGTGGGTCCTGGCACTGGTGTCCTCGGGGCCAACGAAACTTCAAGAGTCGTGCCACGAAGATGACAGTAGGAACCGTCTGGAGGATCGGCCCAAGTGGCACGCAGTAAGCCACTTGGTGACTACGCTGGGCAAGGGGCGGCCGTGAGGGCCGACGAAACTCGACGGGCTCTATGACCGCCGCCCGCTTACGGAGGCGAGACGTCGGACGACCGCTCGACCTCTTCCGCGTCGTCGCCACGCTCGACGACGTCGGATAACTCCCGCGGCAATGGAGTCGGGGCGGGACGCCCCATCGTGGCAGCCGCGATGATGTCGAGTGGCATCTTCGGCGTGCGGTCGGCGTAGAGGAGCCCGTTGGCCTCCTGATATGTGTCGGCAAACTGGGTGTAGCAGAAGCCGGAGAACAGACCGAGAGAGTGAATCGCGGTGAGGAGTTTCGAGTACTGCTCGGCCAGACGTTCGCCGGAGGTCGCCCTGGAATAGCCCCAGGTGCCTGCTTCGTCGGCGGCGAGCGTGATGCCTCCGAACTCGGTCAGGACTACCGGCTGGTCGGCGTGCCGTTCACCTTCGAGCACGAGCAGGCGACCTGCTGGACGCTCTCGTTTGAACAGCCTCGGCAGGATTTGATCGGCGTGATAGCGGGCCGCGATCCGTGCCGGGTCGGAGTCGTAGTCATGGATGCCGATGATGTCAGTGGCAACGCTCTCCCATCCATCGTTGCCGATCACCGGTCGGGTCGAGTCGAGGGTCTTCGTCAGGTGATAGAGCGTCCGCACGTAATGGCGCTCGGCTGCATTCATGGGCAGGTTCGGTACGCCCCAGGATTCGTTGAACGGCACCCAGGCCACGATGCACGGGTGGCTGTAGTCGCGCGCGATCGCGGACATCCATTCCTTCGTGACGCGATGAATCGAGTCGGTCGTGAAACGGTACGCGCTCGGCATCTCCTCCCACACCAGCAAGCCAAGGCAGTCGGCCCAGTAGAGATAGCGCGGGTCCTCAATCTTCTGATGCTTGCGCACCCCATTGAAGCCCATGGCCTTCGCCAGCTCCACATCCTTGCGCAGCGCCGCGTCGTCGGGTGCTGTCAGGCCGGTGGCAGGCCAGTACCCCTGATCGAGTACGAGCCGCAACTGGTAGGGGCGACCGTTGAGCACGAAGCGATCGCCATCGACCGCAATGGCACGCAGTGCCGTGTAACTCGTCACGCGATCGATGAGTGCTCCGGCCGCCGAGAGCAGACGGAGCTCCGCCTGAATCAGCGTGGGCGAGGAAGGATTCCAGAGCAGCCCGTTGCGGTAGTCATCGATCCCTGGGTCGGATAGCGCGATGCGGCGATGGACCTCGCCGTACGTCACCATATACACATCGTCGGCGAGGATCTCGTCTCCCAGGGAGAGGCGCACGGCAATACGCAGATCTTCGTGGACATCCCCCTGCAGCACGGCGGCCAGTCCAATCTCCCAGCGCTCGAGATTGGCGGTCCAGCGAATGCGATCAAGCCACACGCGTGGAACCACCTCCAGCCAGACGGTCTGCCAGATACCGGTCGTGCGGTGATACCAGATGGAATGCGGGTCGCGAAGCCAGTCCTGCTTGCCTCTCGGCTTGGCCAGGTCGGATGGATCGTCCTCAGCTCGAACGACGATGTCGAGTGTCCTTGACTCGTCGATGTACGATGTCATGTCGAAGCTGAATGGGGTGTAACCGCCTTCGTGGTGACCGGCAAACCCGCCATTCACCCACACGGTTGCGTGGTAGTCGACCGCGCCGAAGTGCAGCAGCACACGATCGCTCGGCCCCAGCTCTGGCACCGTGACGGATCGGCGGTACCAGCAGGCGTGAAAGAGCGTGGTGTTCTCCACGCCGCTCGCCGGTGTCTCCGGTGAAAACGGCACCTCGATCCGGTCGGCCCAGACAACCTGCGACGGATGCTGCAGCCGCCCCTCTGTATCCACCGCGAACTCCCACGTGCCATTGAGAGAAATCCAGGTGTCGCGGCACAGTTGCGGTCGCGGATACGCATGGCCTTGCGTCGGCTTTGGGCCGCGGCTCGTGGGCATCACCAGGACAAGCGCCGAGCCGCGCGGTTCGCGGATTCACGGGTGTCGTGCTGCGGTCGGCGATTGGGATCGGCATGCGCTGCATCGGAGGCGTGTGCCACGTAAACACAATTGCGGGCACCCTCGGTGGGATCGCGGGGAAAAGCTACGGGTGGCATGGGGCCTCCAATGCGGTCAGCGTCAGCAATGTCTGTTCCAGTGCCGTGTTTTCGTGGCGGCCCCTCATTCTAAGACAGCTACGGAGATCCAATAAGGGCGGTGCATTGACGTTCTTACACGTCGAGCCTCGCGCACCCGGTCATTTTGGGATTCGCGCCAACGCCGTCGTGAATCCGGAGCGGCAGCAGCCCTCCGCTGGCAGCCGCTTGACCAATCACGGTGACGCACGGCTCGACGAGATGAGCTGCTGCCTTCCCGCACCGGACGACGGATCCTTGGGCGCCGGGCCGACTGTGGCATTCGATGTGCAGCATGTTCCGGTCAATCCTATGCAGCAGCAACCGGTCGTTCTGCCGCTCAATTGCCATCGCTGCGGTGGCGCAGTGGGCGTTGCCTGTGAGCTCGACGAAGACCCGAACGGGCGGCAGACGGTTCGGTTCGCCTGTCCGTACTGCGAGTTGCCGCGCGAGTTCCGCGCGCCGGGTCGCGTGCTGCGCATTGCGACGCTGCAGCAGAACCAGGGACCGGCCATTCGTCATTGAACGGCGCACGTCGTGGCAGGTTGACCCGAGGCGCGGCGGGACCGACTCATCAGGCCGCCGTCTAACGCGAATATGTCCAACGCCACCCACAACGCCGCCCTGGTTGCCGCACTGGCCGTGGCGCGGGTACGGGCCTGGCGCACGGGGCTCCTCGCGTTGCACAAAACCTTGATCGACGCGGAACGCGCCCGGTACGAGCGAATATACGGACCCATCAGCAGCGCGCATGAAGCGCTGCGTCTGGTGCTTCACGACCCCTGGTTCGCGTGGCTTCGGCCGATGGCCGATCGGATCGTGCAGATCGACGAGCGTCTGGCCAGCCCGGAACCGATCTCCCCTGCCGAAGTGGCGACGATCCGCGGGCACATCACGGCGCTCCTCCATGTCGATCGAGCGCCCGAATCATTTCGCGTCGAGTACCGGCGGGCGCTGCAGGACTGGCCCGAGGTGGTTGTCACACACGGACAGCTGATGGCGCTGCTTGCCGACGACCGCAGCTGAGTACGCCGAGGTCAGTTCCAACTCACGTCGCCAGAGCCGCGCACGATCAGCAACGGCGTGTCGCGCAGCTCGTGAGCCAGCCGATGCATCTGGCGCCGCCAGAAGTCGAAGCGCACCGCCATCTGCCCCATCATGCGTGTCCAGGACTGGTCTCCGCCGAGGTGGGCGGCCGAGTCGTAGAATCCCGCCCCCAGCATCGCGAACCAGGCGACGTTGTGACGTTCCTTCAACTGGTCTCGGAAGAACCCGGTGAGCAGCAGGCATTGCGCCGCGGCCGCTTCCATCAGTTGCGGATCAGCCTGCTGGCTGCGGTCGAGCACGAAGACGTCGAACAGTTTGGTCAGACTGTTGGGTGTTGCCGGAAATTCCTGCAGTGACGCCGTCGACGTCGTCGCAAAGTGCGCGAGCACGCTGGCGTTATAGAGCAGTTCGGCGGTGGGCGGATCGTCCTGGCTGACGTCGCGTAACCGTTCGAAGAAGAACCTCAGCGCCTGGTGATGATCGACTGCCAGAGAGTCCCACTGATCCATGGTCGCATCTCGCTTCTGTCAGCTCCGATCCGCCGACAGCTTGGCTCAATGCAAAGGACGATCCGCCCGCCCATGCCGTGGCTGCACGCGCCGTATCTCCAGAAATCCAGGGATCTGCAGGCTGAAACGACGAATGTGCGTGTGCAACGACAGCGGGCACATTGGCTCCGACTGGAACCGAGGGCAGGTGATCAGGACATCCAGTTGAAGAGTCCGTCGGCCGGCTCGCCCCCTGTTGGCTGAGACGACGCGACAAAGGCGTCCACCAGATCGGCACGTCGCCAGCCGCGGTGGACATCCTGCCGCAGCTGATCGAGCGCGGCGGCCCGCGGAAGCGCACTGCGATACGGACGATCGGTCGTGATGGCATCGTACACGTCGACGATCCCGATGATTTGCGCCAGCAGAGGGACGCCGTCGCCCGACAAGCCGTCGGGATAGCCGCTGCCGTCGAGCCGTTCATGGTGGTGCCGTACGATGGCGCGCACCTGATGCAGCGCGCGGACATCGCCGCAGAGCCGATCGCCGATCACGGTGTGCGCCTTCACTCGGGTGAACTCTTCGGCTGTCAGCGAGCCTGGCTTGAGGAGAATCGAGTCCGGGAGCGCCATCTTGCCGATGTCGTGAAAATACCCTCCGCGGGCCAGCACCTGCAGGTCGTCGTCGGGGAGAGAAAGCCGCCGTCCGAGTTGCGTGGCATAAGCAGCGAGCCGCTGACAATGGCCGTCCGTGTAGGCGTCGCGCGCTTCGATCATCAAGGCGAGGCTGCGCAGCACCGCTTCCGCCGAGTCGAGGTCGTCTGTGTACCGCTTGAGCCGGAGCAGCGACCTGACGCGGGCCTTGAGCTCTGCCTGGTCGATGGGTTTCGTCAGGAAGTCATTGGCGCCGGCCTCGATCGCGGAAATCCGATCGTGCGATTCCGCTGCGCCAGTCATCAGTACGATCGGGAGCAGCCGGGTGGCGGCACGATCGCGGAGCGCGCGGCACAGACTGAAGCCATCCGATCCCGGCATCCGAACATCAGAGAGCACCAGATCCGGCTCTTCCTTCCAGATCATCGACAGGGCTTCATCACCATCGCTGGCCTGGAGGACGCGATGCCCCTCCCCGCTTAGAATGTCATTGAGCAGCTGCAGATTTGCGGGCAGGTCGTCGACGACGACGATGGTGCCGGTGACGGGATGCGGGGAGACTGGGGAGGACATCGGGAGCGAATCCTACTCCGGTTTGACGCCTGGTGGCCGCCAGGTGCGGTCCTCTCGATCGGCTCAGCGCGCTCGGTGAACGCGCGGGTCACGTATGTTCGGTGCACAGAAGATACCCGTAAAGTGTCGACGGCAACCAGCAGTTTCTGCACCCAGGCGTCTCGACGGCGCTCTGGGCGACGGTTCTCCAGACGTCTGGGGCACGCAAATTGCACTCTCAATGGAGGATTCGCAGGAGGGCTTATGACGACTCACGAGATCACGTTCGCGCGCGGCACGTGTCGCATCGAGATCGAAGAACACCCCGAAATGCCTCCGTTCACGGCCCACGTCGCACTGCTCGATGCCGACGGTGGAACGGTGCATCCGCTCGTCTTCAACACGGGGCAGCGAGTCGAAATTCACGCGACGAGCGAACCCCTGGCGCTCAGTTCCGCCATCACCTACTTGGAGGGGCGCTTCGGTTCGCCGTCCGAACTGCAGCATGGCTTTCTGCCAGGTGCTCAACCCAAACCCGAAGGCGAGCCGTTCGTCATCGAGCACTGATCGCGGCTGATACGGGGTCTCATCAAGACAACCGCGCGATCACGTCGTCGAACGTGTCGAACTGCTCGCACTCGAGACCCTGTCTGGTGCAGAGCCGCGCGAGGGTGCTGCCTCGCACCGCAAATCGCCGGTTCGCCGCGCGCGCGGCTGGCAGATCGTTACGACCATCCCCTATGAAAATCGTGTGCTGGCCCGGATGGAGCGCCTGCAGGCGGCGCATTGCGTGCACCTTGAAATCGGTGCCGTCGACCAGCACACATCCGCGCGGGAGAGTCACGCGCCATCGGGCATCGCGGGTCGCCTCGAACGACACGAAGGGTACGTCTGCGGTCAGAAGCGCCTTCAGGTACCAGTCGAGGCCGCAGCTGACGACATGGAACGTCCAGCCGCGCTGGCGGCAGACGCTCAGCAGATTTTCGAACCCGCTCCGCAGCGCGACACGTGGCCGGGCATAGGCGAGCAGCTCCGCCTCGGATTCGGCCACTTCGCCCCAGCCGGTGTCCATCACCTCGAGAATCGTAGTCTCACCGCGTCTGTAAGGCCCAAGCAGACGATCGCGCCAACCGGGCGTCCCAAACCGGTCCCACAGGAGATCGGTGACGTCGGTCGTCGTGATTGTGCCGTCGAAGTCGCAGAGAAGGAGCATCACGTCCTAGCGGCGGGCAGTCGCCGACTGGCGCCGCGCCACATCGTAATCAGCAGTGCCAGACCTGTGGCGAGCAGGACCGTCACTGCTACGGTTGCCGCCCTGGGATATGTCGGAAAGAAGCTGAGCGACAAAGCGCCCACTGCGGGTCCCGCACAGATGCCGAGGCCAATCGCCGCTTCGTGCAGTCCGCCGTGCTCGGCCTTTGCCGCGCCCGCATCCATCGAGTAGAACAGCGACGAGTAATAGATGAGACCGGCTGACACGCCGAAGCCGACTTCTCCCGCGACGAGCATGCTCAGACTTCTCGCCACCACGATGGCCACGAAACTGATGGACAGGACGACGTAGGCCCCGAGCATCCATCGGAAGCGATAGTGCCAGCCGGTCCATTTCCACAACGCGCCAAACGCAGCCAACCGTCCAAATAGCCAGATCGAACAGAAGAGCCCCACCCGAGTGGGCGAAAGCCCCAGTCGTTGAGCCACACCGGGCATGACCGCGAAGAGCGTATAGATAGCGACGTACGAAAACGGATTGGCGAGCCAGGCGAGTCTCAGAAATGTGGGGGCGTGCACCCGTGCCGGGCGGCTGCCCGGATCGACCGGCTCGGCCGGCGGAGATGCGTCTACGACCGCCGGCATCGATCGCGCGGTCCGCGCCAGCCAGGCCACTAGGGGCAGCTGTGAGCCGAAGAGAAGCGCCGGCACCCAAAACACCGACGCGCTTCCCACGTGATCGTAGAGCGTACCGCCGGTGAAATATGCCACGGCCGCCGCGCCAGACCACGTGCAGTTGTACAGCCCGATCGCATGCGGCATGCGCTCGGGCGCCTGGTGCTCGGTGACCAGCGCCTCGAGCGCGGGCCAGATGAAGAGCAGCACTGTCGTGTAGCCGGCCAGCACGGCCACCTGCAGGGCCGCGGTCGCGACGAGCCCTCCGGCAATCATGCACACGAGCAGGCCACTCAACCCGACGACGAGACTCGTGTGGTACCCGCGACGCTCTGCAAACCTGCCGCATTGCCACGCCGCGACGATGTAGATGCCGCCGTGAAGCGCCGACATCCACAGGTTCTGTCGATCGCCGAAGGCAAAGCGATCCCTCAGCAGAAAGAACAGGTAGTTGAAATAGTAGGACGTGGCCAGCGTGGTGAGCCCTGTGACCACGTAATAGCCGGCCCTGAGCCGGCGGACGTCTGCCGCCAACCGTCAGCCGCTACTTGTTGAGCACGAACGCCCAGAGCGTGTCACTGGCCGAGACGACGAGATACTGCAGCCCGTCGAGCTCGTACGTGATTGGGCCGTTGCTGACCGAGGCGTTGAGCCCCGCATGCCAGATGGCGTCTCCGGTCGTCGCATTGAGCGCGACGATGTCCGACGACGGACCGCCTGCGAAGAGCAAATTGCCGGCAGTGCTCAGCAATCCAGACCGTGGGTTGCCTTCCCATCGGTGGGTCCAGCGGAGCTTGCCGGTCTTGTAGTCGATGGCTTGTATCATCGACTCCGTGTAGCTGCCGCGGTCGGTCCCACCCCAGCCTTGTGGGTTGTCACTCGGGTCGTACACGTAATAGACGCTGAACGCGCGCGACGCGCTGACGTAGAACAGTCCGGTGGCCGGACTGAAGCTTGGAGGCGGCCAGTTGGTCGCACCTCCCTGGTTCGGCGACACGAGCGCGCCCGCAATCTGCGGCATCTTGGCCGGATTCGGAATGGGCTGCCCGCTCTTCTCGTCGTAGCCCATCGCCCAGTTGGTCTTCACGTACTCGGTGGAGATCAGGGCCTTGCCGTTCGTCCGATCGAGCACGAAGAAGTGTCCGTTGCGCGCCGCCTGTGCGATGAGCTTACGCGGCTGGCCGTTGAAGACACCATCGAACACGACGGCCGTCTGCGTGGAGTCCCAGTCGTGCGTATCGTGCGGAGACGACTGGAAGTACCAGGCCATTTTTCCGGTGTCCGCGTTAAGGGCGACGATGGACCCAGTGAACAGGTTGTCGCCTTTGCGGTTGGCGTGCGCGATGACGGGTTGAGGGTTGCCAGTCGTGACGTAGATCAGATTCAGCTCCGGGTCGTAGGTGATCGGCTGCCACGTCATGCCGCCGCCGTGCTTCATGGCGTCTTCGTTCGGCCACGTCTCCGATCCCGGATCGCCCATCTTCAGTGGCACCGCGTACCAGCGCCATTGAAGCTCCCCAGTGGCCGGGTCGCGGGCATCCAGATACCCCGGCACGTCGAGGTCGTCTCCGCTGACACCGGTAATGAGGTGGTTCTTGACGATCACAGGCGCTACCGAGCCGTAGTAGAACTGGTCGAGGTCGCAGATCTCCTTGTGCCACCGCTCCGTTCCATCCTTGATGTTGAGCGCAATCAGATGGCAGTCGGGTGTCTCGAAATAAAACGCGTCGCCGACGATCGCGCCGCCCCGGTTCCCGATGTGGATACCGCCCTTGGAGGTCCAGGCGAAGTGCCACAGCTCCCGGCCGGTGCGGGCGTCAATGGCCCAGGCATGATCCGGATTGGTCAGATACATCACGCCGTCGACCTGGAGCGGCGTTCCCTTGATGGCGCCCCCGGCGCTGGCGCGGTACGACCACGCAAGACTCAGCCCTTTGACGGTGTTCGTGTTGATCTGGGTCAACGTGCTGAACCGGCGGCCCGAGTAATCCCCGTTGTACGTGGGCCAGCTCGTCGTGGCCGGACGGCCAAGCGCTGATGGGTCGACGCCAGTGGGTGCCTGAGCGGACAACGCGCTCGCGACAGCGAGGACAGCGACGATGAGACCGAGGCGCTTCATTTGAGAGTCTCCAGATAGGCGACCACGTCGTGGATTTGCGCGTCGGTGATGGTGTCGAGCAGCGCGTAATGGGCCGCGAGCGGCACCGTCTTCTCTACCTTCACCGTCGGTCCGCGGCGGAACGTGCGCACTGTGCCTGACGCCTCACGCAACGTCACGGTGAAGTCGTCCATCTGCACCATCACGCCGGACAGGGCGGGGCCTGTTGCCGGCGTGACCTTTACGGTCACCGCCGTCGGCGAGACCGCACCGCCTGCGCCGCCGAATCGGGCACCGCCACGACCCCCGACGTTCGGAAACAGGAACCGTTGCTGCAGCGTGACGGCGTCGTAACGCGCGCCCGCGCCTGCCATATCGCCGGTGGGCGAATGGCAGCTCTTGCAATTACCAGCTCCGTTGAAGAATGTCTCGCCCGCTTTCACGTCGCCCACGAGGACGTTCTGCGCGCGAAACGTGGGTGAGCTCCGCAGGCCATCATTGACGCGCTGCCGCAGAAACTGCGCGACGTCCTGAATCTGTTCGGTGGTCAGGCTGCTGCCCGGTCTGCCGCTCTGAAGCCGATGGCCCTTTTGAAGAAAGGGGCCGAGCTCGTTGCCAGCGCGATCGTGCAGAACGAGCACCGACCGGACCAGGTTGGGTGCGGTGTCGGTGCCGCGAGCCTGCGAGCCGTGGCAGTTGATGCACTCAGAGGCCCACACCGTCCGTCCGCGATCGGCCGCTGCGGGATCGACGGCAGGTTTGTCGTCGGGCCCGAGATTGGCACCGGGCCCGCCACCTGCCGGCGCAGCCGGCGCCTGAGGGGCTCCACCGCGGGCTCCCTGTCCACCCTGTCCGGCGGCTCGCCCGGCAGTGGGCGCCGGAGACGCAGCCTGAGCGCCGAGCACCGCCACCCACCCGGCCGCAGCCAGAACAGCGGCGGTGATTGACACTCCGAAGAGCACACGTTTGCGCATCATCAACAACCTCATTGCACCCGCCCGGCCCCATGCCGCCAGGCACCCGCGCCGCTATGTTCAGACGCATCAACTTACCATGGCCGACGCGCCCTCTCACGGGCTGAAGCTTGGGGCTCCGCGACTCAAACCCGCGGCGCACCTGACGATGGGGCGCAACCGCCAGATCGGCCGGACTTGGTGCGCCGGCCCTCTCAATCGCGCGGCGGCACCAACACGTCAGGCACTCTGGCAGCGCGGTAGTCAGCCGCAATCGGATAGCGCCGACCGAGGCCGAACGCCTTGGTCGAAATCTTCAAACCCGGGGCTGCCTGTCGGCGCTTGTATTCGCTCGCGTCGATCCGTCCCACGATCTCCTCGACGAGCTGCCGCGCATAGCCTCGCGCCGCGATGAGATCGACGTCCAGTCCCTCTTCGATGTAAGCCTGAATAATGGGGTCGAGCACGTCGTACGGAGGCAGGCTGTCGACATCTTTCTGATCGGGCCGCAACTCGGCGCTCGGTGGTTTCGTCAACGTCGGCCCGGGGATGATGACGCGATCGCGGTTGATGAAGTGCGCGATGCGGTAGACGAGCGTCTTCGGCACGTCGCTGATGACGCCCAGTCCTCCACACATGTCGCCGTAGAGGGTGCAGTAGCCCACCGCCAGCTCGGACTTGTTGCCCGTCGACAACAGGAGCGATCCAAATTTGTTCGAGAAGGCCATCAAGACCGCGCCCCGAACGCGCGCCTGCAGGTTCTCCTCGGTCGTGTCGTTCGGGTGGCCGGCAAACGTCGACGCGAGGGCGTCGAGATAGGCCTGATAGACCGGTTCGATCGGCACGACGCGGTAGTCGATTCCCAGATTCGCCGCGAGCGCGGCGGCATCGTCGAGACTCCCGGCCGACGAATAGCGCGTCGGCATCGCAATGCCCGTCACGTGTGCGCGCCCGAGCGCCCCGACCGCAAGACACGCGGTGAGGGCCGAGTCGATGCCGCCCGAGAGGCCGAGCACCACGCTACGGAAGCCGCACTTACGCGCGTAGTCGCCGAGCCCCAGCACGAGTGCACCATAGGCGGCCTCTTCGCGCGATTCGGTCGACGGTCGGAGCACCGGCGCCACGGGGGCAGCGGCAGATCGAGGCCCCACGGGTACATCGCAGACGGCGAAGTCCTCGTCGAACTCGGCCAGCCGCATGACCTCGTGCCCATCCGGATCGATGCCGATGGAGTGTCCGTCGAACACGATCTCGTCGTTGCCACCGACCTGGTTGACGTAGAAGAAATGCCGCCGGTGCCGCATCGCGTTCTGCCGAATCATCCGTCGGCGCAGATCGGACTTGTCGAGCGTGAACGGGCTCGCCGAGATATTGACGAACAACTCGGCACCCTGCTCGGCAAGCTCGCGGACCGGATCGCGGTGATACAACCGCTTCGGCCAGAAGTCACGATCGTTCCAGACGTCCTCGCAAATCGTCACGCCCACGGCGACGCCATGCACTGCGATGGGCGACACGTCTCGGGCGGGCTCGAAATAGCGGTCCTCGTCGAACACGTCGTAGGTGGGCAGGAGGGATTTGTACCGGCGATCGGCGACAACGCCCCGGTGACAGAGCGCGACGCCGTTGTAGAGCCCCTTGCCGTCCGCGTTAGGGTTGCGACTGACGAAGCCGACGAGGATAGCCAAGCAATCGGTCGACAGCCCGGCGAGCCGCTCCACCAGCTCCAAATTGAGGTCGACGAACCGTGAGTGGCTGACGAGGTCGCGAGGCGGATATCCCGTTGCAGCAAGTTCGCTGAAGACCAGCAGATCGGCGGTCGCAGCGGTGGCACGCGCGACGGCATTCGCCATCAGCGCGAAGTTCGCCTCGAACGCACCGACAGTGAAATTCAACTGGGCAATGGCCAGCCGCATCGGAAGGGTATCCAGCCAGGGACGACCGGGCCCCTACACTTCGACCAGCGCCTTCAAGCGCGCGAGGTTGGCTCCGAGGGCGCTGCGCATGCCGGCGGCGATCATCGCGGCCGGGACGAAGCCGAGACTTGGCGCCTCGCCGACACTCCGCATCCTGGCCACCGATCCCGTACCGGACCGTTGAATCTGGTAGTGCACGGTCCCGACAAAGGGCCCGTCACCGATGCGCAACGTGAGCACGTGGGGAAAGTGGACAGCCTCGACCACAGTCAGCCAGTCGATGGCCCTGCCGAGCACCTGCCCCATGTGCTTGACCCTGGCCCCAGGCGCCAGCGCCGGATCGACGATTTCGACGCCCGTGACCTCGTTCATCCACTCGGGCTCGCGCGCCGGATCGAACATGACTGCCGCGATGTCGGCTGGCGAAGCCGCGATTTCAACTTCCGCTGACACGTCCACCTGACTCATGGCTGCTCCATCTCTTCGTGACTGTCCGTCCATGATACCGCCACACTAAAACCCGCGACTCGGCATCGAGCCGTGGCGAGTGGGGAGTCGAATGCCGAATGTGAGGCGACCCCACGCGGCGAGATCGGCATCCCGTTTCTCACCGCGTGAGAAATTCGACATCTGAGATTCAGAATGTCACTCACCGAGGCGGCACAGAGCTTGCTCTCTCCATGGGCGAGTGCACTGAAGTGGGCGGGTAATCCGTACACGAGCTGGGGAGCCAGGACACTCAATAGAAGGCCCGCGCAAGCGGGCCTTTTTTTATGACCAGGGTGTTCCGCGCCGTGCTGGTCTGGCGCGAACGAGGAGACGGTTCAGAATCCAGCTCACCACGCTCACGACCAGGGCGCCGAGGAGGGCCGAGCCGAACCCGGCAATGCTGAAGCCGGGCACGAGCGCGGCCGTCAGTGCAAGGCAGAGAGCGTTGACCACGAAGAGGAAGAGGCCGAGGGTGAGAATGGTCAGGGGCAGCGTGAGCAGGACAAGGACGGGGTGCACCAGCACATTGACCAGTCCCAGGATCGCTCCCGCGATGAATGCCGAGGTGGGATCGGCCAGGTGGAGACCGGGGACCAGCCACGCGGCACACAGTAAGGCCACGCCGTTCAGGAGCAGCCGGGCGAGGAATCGCATGTGACTACTTCGCGGCGTTGACGCGCTGAACGACCTCGCTGGAAATGTCGATGCCCGGGTGCGAAGCGGCGACCGACGTCTCACCCACCTCGAACACCATCCACAAGTTCCGCTCCTTGCGGATGTCCGCGATGATCGGCAGGACCTTGGCGTCGAACTCGTCCGAAAGCCGTTGACTCAACTGCTGCATCTCGGCGTCGCGCTGGCGCTGCTGATACTGCAGCTCGAGCTGCATCTTGTCGCCTTCGGCCTTCTTTGCGGCAAAGGCAGACGATGACAGAGTCGCTTGCTGAGTCTGCAATTCCTGTTGGAGTGTCTGCATCCGGTTGCCCAGCGCCTGCAGCGTCGCACTCCACCGATCGCCAGCGGCTTTGAGCGCCGCCTGGCTTGTGTTGCCCATGCTGGACTGTGCCAGAACCGCCGACATGTCGACGAGTGCGACACGCGCGTCGGCTGGAAACGCGACCGGACCCGGCGCTTTCGCGGCCGTCTGAGCTTGCGCGCTCGGCGCGGGAGGCTTCGGCGCGGAAGCCGGCGGCGCGGCAGGTCGCGCCTGGGCCAAGAGGGTGATGGTGCCGCCAGAAATCACAGAAAGCACAATGGCAACGGCCTGACGCATCATTCGGGGCTCCTCTTGGAAGTCGAGACTGCCCCACTATCCCACGATTGCTGGCCTGTCGCTATTGACGCCGCGGCGACGCGCGTTCGAACGTCGCTGCGGCCAGCGCCCGGGCGCTGGGCCTGACCGCGGCACGGT
>JBDSZL010000066.1:0-63443 GCA_039925145.1 Vicinamibacterales bacterium
CTGGGAACGTGGCAGGGCATCTACGTGTGGGAGCACCGCACGCGCCCGCATCAACGCTCGGTGGTCGTGCATGTGATCGGGGAGTGAGGGGGCGACTGACGACGTACGGCTTACGGCTTACGACTTACCCTTCAGTGCCGGCCCGCGAGTTCGACCTGGACGCGCGCGTCGTTGTAACAGGCGCCACCTGCGATGTCCGACAGCGTGTCGGGCACGAGCGCATTGGACGTCGAGCCGTTGAACGTGCTGCGCGCCCACAGGCCCTTGGGCAGGGACACGGTGCCCTGCCTGATCTCCGGTGTCACCGAGGCCTCGCAGTGCACATGACCTCCGGCGTTGAAGACGCGCACGGGATCGCCGTCCCCGATCGCGCGTGGATGCGCATCGTCCGGATGCAGCTTGAGACGCGCGATGCCCGGACGAAGCTCACCCAGCGTCGACGAGACGGTGTGTTCGCTCGCGGGCGAGATCAGCGCCAGCGGATACTCGGCGGTGGCCGGATCCGGCTGATACGTGTAAAGGCCGTGCGTCGCCTCGATCGACGCGGGAAACAGGTGCACCTTGCCGTCGGGCGTCAGCGGCGAGACGTCCACGAATTGCACCGGTCGACCCCCTCCCGGCGCCACCGGTTGAGTTCCCTGCATCAAGGCCGCTGATAGGGCTTCGGGTAACCGCGCGACCGTCTCGAGCAACGCGCCGGTCTCTCCGAGATCGTCGTCTCCGGCGTAGAGGTCAAGGCGCGCGCCGAGATCGCGGAACACCTCGTTGTTCGGCCGTGCTTCGCCGACGGGAGCGATCACTGGCTGGACCAGATGGAGATGGTACGCGCCGTACCCCTTGGCGATGTCGTACTGCTCCAGAAACGTCGTGGCTGGCAGCAGCACATCGGCGAAGAGCGCGGTGTCTGTCATCACCTGCTCGTGGACGATGGTGAAGAGGTCGTCGCGCATGAGGCCCTGTCGCACGCGATTCTGATCGGGCGCTGTCGCCAGCGGATTGCAGTTGTAGACATAGAGCACGGCCACGGCAGGATCGGCGTACTCGGTCAGCGCGCGCCCCAGGTGATTCATGTTGACGAGACGCGTGGGCGGCTTGGGCTCGTCAATCAATGTCTCGGCCGTGATGCCCCACGCCGATGAGTTGCTCATCGTGTAGCCGCCGCCCCGGACGCCAAACTTTCCGGCGATCGTCGGC
The DNA here is from genome assembly GCA_039925145.1 of Vicinamibacterales bacterium. Taxonomy (GTDB): domain Bacteria; phylum Acidobacteriota; class Vicinamibacteria; order Vicinamibacterales; family SCN-69-37; genus JBDSZL01. Next base: position 1,195 of record JBDSZL010000066.1, read on the forward strand.
AGCGCGAGAATTGCGAGCGACGACGAGCCGCCGTTGCGGTTGCGTTCCTGACCCCAGCCGCAGCGGATGACCGCCGGGCTCGTGGTGCCGTACCATTCCGCCAGCATCGAGAGCGCAGCCGGATCGACGCCGGCTTCCTCGGCCGCGCGCTCGATCGTCCAGTCGCCGGCCGCGGCCCTGAGCGACTCGACGCCATCCGCATGCCGGCTCAGAAACTCCAGATCGGCCCAGCCCCGCGCAAAGAGCTCACGAATGAGCGCCAGCGCCACAGGCAGGTCGGTGCCCGGGCGTACCGGCAGGTGCAAGTCGGCGATGCGGGCGAGGGGCGTCCGGCGCGGGTCGATGACGACGAGCCGGGCCCCGTCCTTCTGCGCCTGCTTGATGTGCGACACGAGGTGAATGCCCGTGGCCGAGGCGTTGCAGCCCCAGATGACAATCAGGCGTGCGGCCTCGTAGTCGTCGTAGGCGACTCCTGCCATGCGGCCGTAGAGGGCCGCCGCGGCGGCGCCGGTGGGCGCCGCGCAGAACGTGCGGTCGAGTCGCGACGCGCCGAAGCGCCGGAAGAACCGAGCGTCTTCGAGGTCGTTGGTGAGCAGACCGTTCGACCCGCCGTAATGAAAGGGCAGAACCGACTCGGCGCCCAGCCGATCCCTGGCCTCGCGCATCTTCGTGGCAATCAGGTCGAGCGCTTCATCCCACGTCACGGGCTCGAAGTTCGAGCGGCCTTTCGGACCCTTGCGCACGGCCGGGTGCAGCACGCGCTCATCGCTGTAGAGCCGTTTATCGAAGCGTCTCACCTTGCCGCAGATGTAGCCATCGGTCGATGGCGCACCGGCACCCGGACCGATCTCCACCACACGTCCGCGCTCGACGGTGACGTTCAGACTGCACGAGTCGGGACAATCGAGTGGGCAGGCGGTCTGCACGGTGGCGCGTCCCCACGTGCGCGGTGGGGAGATCTTGAGGTCTTCCATCGGCCCAGTGTATCTCCAGGCCACGGAGGGCTTCGACCCACGGCACGCGTACAATACGCGGGTGATGGTCTGGTGCAGCTCTAGCTGGTCTGGCGACCCGTTCATGCGTCAGGAGCGGTGGTGAGTCGCCAGGCCGAGTCGTCGTCGCCAAGCAAGATCCGTCCGCGCGTGGTGATCATCGGCGGGGGCTTCGGCGGCCTGAGCGCCGCACGGGCTCTGGGGGATGCGGCCGTCGACGTGCTCTTGATCGACCGGCGCAATCACCACGTCTTCCAGCCGCTCTTGTACCAGGTCGCGACGGCGGCGCTGTCGCCCGGCGACATTGCCTCGCCCATCCGGTACATCCTGCGGAAGCAGCGCAATCTGCAGGTCTGGCTGGCCGAAGCCGTCGCGATTGACGCCGAGCGGCGGGTGGTGGATCTCAAGGACGGCGAAGTTCCATACGACTGGCTGATCGTCTCGGCTGGCGCGACGCACGCCTACTTCGGGCACGATGAGTGGCGTTCGGCCGCGCCCGGTTTGAAGACGCTCGAGGACGCGCTTCAGATCCGGCGCCGCGTCCTCCTCGCCTTCGAGCAGGCGGAGCGTGAGATCGACACCCATCGGCAGCGACGTCTGCTGACCTTCGTCGTCGTTGGCGGCGGCCCGACCGGTGTCGAACTGGCCGGAGCGCTGGCCGAGATCTCGCGGCATGCGCTGCTGCACGACTTTCGCGCGATCGATCCCGAATCGGCGCGGGTCATCCTCATCGAAGGGGGGCCGGCGTTGCTGTCGAGCTACCCGGAGGAGCTGTCGAATTTCGCGCGGAAGGCGCTCGAGAAGCGCGGCGTCGCCGTCTGGACCAAGAGCATCGTCTCCAACATCGAGGACGGGCGCGTGCACGTCGGCAACGAGGTCATCGAAGCCGGCACCATCTTGTGGGCAGCCGGCGTGTCGGCGTCGCCGCTGGGCGCGTCGCTCGGCGTGCCGCTCGATCGAGCGGGCCGTGTGCTGGTGCAGGACGACCTGACCGTGCCGGGCCATGCGGAGGTGAGCGTCGTGGGCGACCTCGCAGCGCTCAAAGACGCGCGCGGCCAATGGCTGCCCGGTGTGGCACAGGTCGCCATTCAACAGGCGACGCACGCGGCGCGAAATATCCTCCGTGTCCAGGCCGGTCAGCCGCCGACGCCATTCGTCTATCGCAATCTGGGCAACCTGGCGACCATCGGCCGCAATTCCGCCGTTGCTGATCTGCCGCGCCTGCGCATGAAGGGTTACCTCGCGTGGCTGTTCTGGCTCTTCGTGCACATCCTGAAGCTCATCGGATTCCGCAGCCGCATTTCGGTGATGACGCAGTGGGCGTACTCGTATTTCACGTATCAGCGGGCGGTGCGGCTCATCACTGGCGATGACTCATGGCGCGACCGGACTTAGGGACGCCCGCCGGTGAGTTGGGCGTCCTGTGTCAGGTGCCGGCGGCGTTACTTGGGCAAGGACGCCAGGGTCGTTCGGGCTTCAGCGATACCGTCGAACTCGGTGTGAAAGGCCAGGGCGCGCGTCAGGGATTGGCGCGCGAGGAGAGGCTCGCCGGACTGTGCGTAGGCCATGCCCAAGTGGTAATGCGTCATCGCGGCCTCCGGATCCTTCGTCGCGCTGACCTCGAGGTGGGTGACAGCTTGGGAAAACTGGCCAAGCCTGTAATAGGTCCAGCCGAGCGTGTCGTTGACGTGGGACTCATCGGGTAGCCGCCGATGAGCGATCTTGGCGAGCTCGAGGGCGTCGTTCAAGTTGCGGCCGGTTGAGGCATAGAGCCACGCGAGATTGTTGGCGGCCACTGGTGACTGCGGATCGACTGCAAGCACGCCCCGATACCGACGTTCGGCTTCGGCCGTCTGGCCGCGCACCTCGTGAATCATGCCCAACATGAGGGCGGCCGACACGTTCGAAGGATTTCGCTTGGCGATCGCCTCAAAGTTCGCGTTGGCCTCGTTCAACCGCTTCTCGCGCGCGTAGAGCGTGCCGAGCAAGCCATAGGCCTCCAGGCGATCGGGGTCCAACTCAATGGCCTTCCGCAGTGCGTCTTCGGCCTTCTCGAGGTCTCCAACGGCCATGTAGGTCTTAGCGGCGAGGACATAGAGCGGCCTCCTGTTCGTGACCGTTCGAAGGCCCGCTTCGATCCGCGTGACCGCATCCTGTTTGCGATCGGTCGTCAGATCGAGCCGGACGAGACCCGCGATGGCGTCGACGTCGGTGTCGCGGATTTGAAGGAGCCGCCCATACGTCGCTCGAGCAGCGCCGAACTGGTTTTCGGCGACCTGTTGCGCCGCGAGCAGGTGCAAGACCGCCGTCGTGTGCGGGAACTCAGCGGTCAGGATCGCCAGCTCCTTTTTGGCCTTGCTGACGTCACCCTTGGCGAGCAGAATCTGAATGCGAGTGGCCCGTGCGAATGGATTCTTCGGATCTGTCTCGAGCGCGTCGTTCACGTACCGCTCGGCTTCATCGAACGAGCGCTTCACGAAGTGCAACCTCGCCAGCTCCAGCTCGGCATCGAGCAGTCGCGGTCGGCGTCGCAGGGCGTCTTCGAACGACCTGATCGCGTCTTCGGGTCGATCAAGTGCCGCCTGCAGGACGCCCACAAGCACCTGCGCGTCTGCTGCGACAACCGCCTGGGGATCGTCCCTGGCAATGCTTTCCGCCTGCGCCAGGGCTTCCTGTCGCTTGCCATCGAGCAAGAGCAAGCGCGCAGACAGAAGCCTGGCCGCCATGTGCTTCGAATGCCGTTCGAGGAGTTCCCGAAGCTTGATCTCCGCCTCGGCCCGAACGCCGAGCGCGACATCGATGGCGGCGAGGCGCAGCATCGCATCCGGGTAGGCGGTTTTGTCGGTGGCGGCGTCCTTCAGCAGCGGCTTCGCGGCGTCGAATCGTTTCGCGACGATGTAATAGTCCGCGAGACCGATCGAGGCTGACGGGGTCCGTTCTGATCTGGCGATCTGGACAAAGTAGGGCTCGGCCTCAGCCATCCGCTGGGAGCCGACGTAATAGATGCCGAGCGCGCGCGCGGCGCTCAGGTCCTTCGGGTCAAGGGCGTAGGTTTCCTTGAACGCCTGTTCGGCTTCGGCGGCCCGGCCCGCGGCCCAGAGAAAGCTCGCCAGCCCTAGGCGCGCCTTGACCGATTTTGGGGCAACCGAGATGGCCTTACGAAATGCGGCCTCCGCTTCCGCGGGCCGTCCCTTGGCCAGCTGCAGCGCCGCGATGTTGCGATAGGCGACCTCTTCGTCGGGATTCAGCAAGAGGGCCTGCTGATACCCGCTCAGCGCCGCATCCACGTCACGCAAACCGGCCAGCGCATTGCCCAGAAGGACCTGCGCGTCGGCATTCGCATGATCCAGCTCGATGGCCTTCATGGCGCGGCCTTTCGCGTCTTCCCACCGTTGTGCCAGCAGGAGGAGATCCCCCGCCTTGATTTGCGCGGTGATGTTGTTCGGGAGCAAGTCTGCCGCCCGGAGGTACTCACCCAGGGCCTGTGGCAACTCGTTGCTCTGCATGTGCAGATCACCGAGCTTGAGCCTTACCTCGCCCATGTTGGGGTTCAGCTGCAGCGCCGTCCGATACTCGATGGCCGCCTCAGCCGGCTTCTTCGCCTCGACGAACGCGTCGCCGCGCCGCGCGTGCTCCGAGGGATTGGACCTGGAACAGGCGCCGCCCGAGACGGCAACCAAGATCCCGAGTGCGTAGAGCAGGGGAGTTTTCAGGCGGCGGGGAGTCTGCATGACTTGCTAGAAAGCAAAGCGCGGCCCTGTGTGTCGCGGCGGAGCACGGCGATCATTAAGTTGCTGCGGGTGAACGACTTTATGCTTGGTGGTCGTTACGCCGCACGAACACAAAGTCAACCGCACACCTGACTATTGTGGCCCGCTGGAGCGAGTTCGATTCCGCCAGTCCGTTGCCGGCGGATGTCCCGACCGGTGGCACGCTACATCGGCCCGCTCGCGCCAATCTCACAGGTGGATTCGAATTGGAAGTCAGTCTACATGCAGAGTTTCCTCGGCTAGGAATCGGGCATCAACTATTTATCTTCGCGCTTTGAAACGTTTTAGGCCTTAATTTCAGGGCATTAGGATCCGGCACGAATTGTGTAAAGGGCTGGTCCGCCCGGCTGTACGTCTGCTGTGCCTCAAAGGGGATGGTCCGTATGATTAAACGACTAACTATTGCGACATTGGCGATGCTGAGCATCGGGGTCGCAACCGCAAACGCAAGTACGATTTTCTTGATCGGTAGCGACGTAATTTCGTTCCATGACGACGTGGAGTTCATCAATCCGGTGATGGACCAGCTCGGCAACACGGGGACAAAGAAGATTCTTTTCCTCAGCGACTCGGTCAGCAGCGTGAACTACACGGCCGGCAACGTGACGTTCGACTTCAAGCCCTATTCGTTCTTGACGTCGAGCGTTTCTCTGACGCCGTATTCGGGGGTCTACGCCGACTCGCCCTCAACGTGCTGTTCCGATCCCGGTCCGCAACTGGCCGCATTCGGCGGCGGCACCAACCTCGCCAATTACGTGGCGGCGGGCGGTAACTTGGGCGTGGGTAATTACCAGGCCAACGCCTTCTGGAACACGGCGTTGGGCTTTGTCGGGGGCGGCGTGACCTCTGGTGCGCCTTCCGCCACGTGCGTGGATCCAGGTGTGTCCACCGCTAGCGGCATCCTGTTCGGCTTCAAGCCGTCTTACAGCGAAGGCTGCTTCGTGCACCAGACATATTCCCCCACGTTCTGGGCCAGCCATGGCTTCTTTGCCCTGCAGACCAATGGGGCTGCCGGTGCGACGTTCGGCGACTTTGTCACGATGGCCTCCGGGTTCATCGAACCGGGGACAACGCCATCGGCCGTCCCGGAACCCGCGTCCGTGGGCCTGCTCGGCCTTGGACTCGTCGGCGTAGTCGCTGGGCTCCGCCGTCGGCGGCGCCAGTAGACTTCTGGCTGGGCGAGCCACCCGTTACTCTGGAGCCCCCGTGCGAACCATCGCCCGGGGGCTTTTTTTTGTCTCTCGATCCGAAGCCGCCCCATCGCCTTCCCGCACCGCACGCCTTACAGGGTGATCCCCAGCTTCTTGCGAATTACAGACTGATGCCCGGCGGTGCACACGACTGAATGGTGTGTCCGCCAGCCAGGTGCGTGCCGAACGGGATAATCGCGAGCTCCGGCGGGCGAATGAGATTCTCCAAACGGCATCTGCATATTTCGCGAAGGCGGCGCTCGACCGCCGACCGAAGTGATGGTCCGTGACATCAATGATTATCGTGAGACGTATGGGTCGAGCGATCTGCGCCGTGCTGCCGATTGGCCCATCGACGTACTTCCGCGTCCGCGCGCAGCAGCAGGGATGAGAGCAAGCGCTGCGTGCGGGCTCGAGCCGATCGGGTACGTGCCGCCGGCGGAATACGAAGCGCAGTACGATGAGCAGGCCGCAGTGGCCTGACTCAATTAACTCGCCCTCCGAGATTCCCGGTACGATTCAGGACGGCATTGTCTTCTCATAAACGCGAGGTCCAAAAACGAAACCGGGTGTTGCGAGGCAACACCCGGCATGAGTATCGGGCCGATTCGCGATCGTCGTGGACTACTGCCGTCCGCCGCGGCCGGCTGGATCGGGCACGACGATGTCGGAGCCGCCGACACCGCGGCCGCCCTGCGCGGCTTTGACGGTCGTGAGGGAGTCGAGCGGCTTCTTCGCGGCCCACGCAATGCCGCGCTGGAGCATCGTGTAGATGGCTGGCTCGCTGAAGTTCTTGTACGCGTGTCCCTGCATCCACACGAACGCGCGCGCCGGCTGGCCGCCCGCCAACGTGTGTTCGTACGTCCAGATCTGCGGGACGACCTCGTCCTTGTGAGTGCCCCCGGGCATGGCGACGGTGGCGAGCGCGTGGATCGGCGTCTTCGCCCACGTCATCTGCATGAACGCCTCATCCTGGGTGTCGTAGTCCTTCATGCCTGCCATGATCGGATTGGCCGTGTCGACGATCTTGGTTTTCAGCAGGCCCGCGGAGAAGTTCTGCTCGCCGTGCTTCTTGGCGCCGCCCGAAACCGTGTTGGCCCACCACTCGGTGTCAGACACGCAAATCGAGTCGTGGAAGCTCACGAACCCGCCGCCCCGTTTGATGTAGGCCTCGAGGTCGGCGTGCTGCTGCGGCGTCATCGTGACTTCGGCGTCGCCCTTGTACATGATGACCACGTCGGTGTTCACGAGATCAGCGGCCGTCGGTGGATGCAGCGATCCGTCGACGATCGCGCCGCGCATCATCAGACCCTCACCCTGGTTCTTGCTCCAGTCGGCGAGTAATTGCGGATAGTCGTGCAGCCCTTCGGGGTGTGTCTTTGGCCCAGCCCAGATGTAGACGCGAACCGCGTTCGGGTTCGCTGCCTGGGCCGCTCTGCCCCCACCGCGACCTCCCGCCTGTACCGCTGCGGCCGCCGGCGTGGCTGCTCCGGCGCCGCGCCCCTGGGCGGGGGCGGCCGGCTGTGGCTGCTGCGCGCCGAGCGAGACGGCCAAGCCGCCTACCACCGCCACCATTGACACGATACGAAACGTCCTCATCGCCATCCTCGTTTCCTCCAGACCCAAAGTGCGACTGGTCACAATTGTGTGCCTACCATCTTAGACCCATGTCGCGCCGCGAATAGAAGCCGGCAGACCGTTGCTGGTAATATCGCCTCTCGCCGAACCTATCCCGGGAGCGTTTTGTGCGCTATCACCGTGTTTTGACCCCTGCGTTCTTCGCGGCCGTTACCCTTCCGCTGCTGGCCCAGCAGGCGCCGGCGGTCCTCACGATTCAGGACTTGTTCCGGCGAAACCTCGGCACGACGGAACAGCAGAACCAGCAATTTCCTCCGCACAGGATCATCGGCAACGTGTACTACGTGGGGACGGAAATGCTCGCGTCGTTTCTGGTGACGACACCGCAGGGTCACATCCTGATTGACACGATGTACGAGCGGAACGTGCCGACGATTCAGGACTCGGTGCAGAAGCTCGGGTTCAAGTTCGAGGACATCAAGATCGTCCTGGGTAGCCACGCGCACGGCGACCACCAGGAGGGGGACGGCCTCGTCGTCAAGCTGACCGGAGCGCGGGCCATGGCCATGGCCGAGGACTTGCCGGCACTCCAGAACATGCGGTCACCGGGAAGCATTGCGCGACCGACCTACGAGGTGCTCCACGACGGCAGTGTGGTGACGCTCGGTGGCGTGACGCTCACCGCGCATTGGACGCCTGGCCACACGCCGGGGTGCACCACGTGGACGCTCCAGGCGTCAGAAGGCGGGCGAGATTATAGCGTCCTGATCATCGGGAGCGTCGGCGTCAATCCCGGCACGAACCTCGTCGGGAATGCGGCGCTGGTGGAGCAATACAAGAAGAGCTACGCCTACCTGAAAGCCGCGCACGTGGACGTCCCGCTGGGCTCGCATCCCGCGATGTACAGCCTGACCGAGAAGTACCCGCGCGTGCGCCCCGGCGGCCCTAACCCGTTCATCGACCCGGCGGGGTTCCTGCGAGAAGTCACCATCCAGGAAACCGCGTTCGACAACGAGTTGAAGCGGCAGCAAGTGGAAGGCCCGCCCGTGCGAGGGGGCGCGGCAGGTCGCCCGGGCGGTCAGGGTCGGCAGGATGCGCCACCAGTCGGGCGTTAACGCACTTCACTCCGAAGACCAGGCGTTCGCGGGCATGGTGACTCCCGGGTCGTTCACGGCAATGGGACTTCAGGTCAACGCCGATGGTTAGGGGTCTCCGCCCGAGAAACGGTACCCAACCCACGGTTCGGTGAGCACGTAGCGCGGACGCCCCGGATCCGCTTCTCGGCCGTGCAGCTCTGACCAGCGCAACGGCGCCGAGGGTGACTCTTTGGTGTGATAGATCTTGCGCACTCGTGGCCCGACCCCACTTAGGACAGCCCGTGCGGCTCTGGCTCGTGGCGCCTCTCCTGGCGGCGCTGCTCATCTTCGTGCCCGTGCCGCCTCAGGTTGTCGACCGCTGGTATTCGCAAGGCGCGTATCCGTACATCCAGGATGCCCTGACCGCGGTCAGCAATCTGGTCCCCTTCGCGGTGCTCGACGCGTTGATCGCCGGCGCCGTGGTGCTCGTCCTCTTTCGACTGATGTACGGCGTCCTCCGCGCGCTGACGGGCCATCCGCTGGCCGCACTGTCCGAGCTCCTGCGGCGGACGGTACGCGGCGTCAGCCTCGTGCTGATCCTCTTTCTGCTGTGCTGGGGGATGAATTACCGCAGGCTCCCGCTCGAATCGGCCCTCGGCGAGCGACCGGTTGATCCCATCACCGTTGCGACGCTCGAGCAGGCGGTCGTCGAGGCCAACCGCCTGGCGGGGCGCATTCGTCCGGCGAGCGCCCTTAATCGCGACGTCCCGTACCCGGAGCTGGCGCAACGTCTGTTCGGTCCGATGAATGACGCGCTGCGGGCGCTGCACCGTGCGCCCCTCTCGCGTGCGGGTGTGCCGAAGTCGTCTCTGCTCCTCACCCCCTATTTCAGCTGGGCCGGCATCAACGGCATGATCGATCCGCTGGTGCTCGAGTCGATCGTGCAGCCCGACCTGGTGCCGGCCGAACGCGCGTTCGTTCTCGCGCACGAGTGGGCCCATCTGGCGGGCCAGGCCGACGAAGCCGATGCCAGCGCGGTCGGATGGCTCGCCTGCATGCATGGCGATCCGACGCTGGCATACAGCGCCAGCGTGTATCTGGTGATGGAAGCGGGGAGCGCGCTGCCGCCAGCTGATTGGAAACGGGTATCGGCGAAGCTCGATGGGGGAGTGCGGGCCGACCTCGTGCGCATTGCGCAACGGATGCAGCAGCAGAAGCCTCGTGTGCAGCAGGCCGCCACGCGGGTCTACGATGGCTATCTGCGAGCGAACCGGGTTCCGGACGGGACAGCCAGTTACGGCCGTGCGCTTACATTGATTCTACGAGCGCCTCTGCGGGATGCCTTGACCACCTACACCGCGCCCCGCGCCACTCGCTGACGCGGGCGGCGAGCTCAGGACGAGGCGCGTCAGGCGCCGTGGTCGTCTGCGGAAGCGGTGGCGTGGAAGGGCCGCAGGTCGCGAGCGATGCCCAGCCACGACGCCATCTTGAGGATGTAATACGTCAGGTCCACTTCCCACCAGCGAATGCCCTGCCGCACGCTCGACATGAAGTGGTGGTGATTGTTGTGCCACCCCTCGCCCATCGTGACGATCGCGAGCCAGAAGTTGTTGCGGCTCTCGTCAGGCGTGGGGAAGCGGCGCGAGCCCCAGATGTGCGACAGCGAGTTGATGAGAAACGTGCCGTGATAGAGCGCCACCGTGGCGACCAGAAAGCCCCAGATGAACGCGGCCGGCCCGCCGACGAACCAGATGGCGGCGCCGTACATGATTGCCGGCACCAGGTGGAACCGGTTGAGGAGCCGCAGTTCGGGATACCGGTTCAAGTCGGCGATGCGCTTCGGGTCGTAGGTGTCGTACTCGTCCGAGAGAATCCAGCCGAGGTGCGACCACCAGAAGCCTTCGTGCACGGGCGAGTGCAGGTCTTCCTTGCGATCGGAATAGAGGTGATGGTCGCGGTGATGGGCCGCCCACCAGAGCGCGCCCTTCTGGCCGGAAGTCTGCGCGAGGAACGCGAGGCAGAACTGCCAGAACCGATTGAGCTTGAATGAGCGGTGACTGAAGTAGCGATGGTACCCGCCGGTAACGCCGAACATCCTCAGAAAGTACGATCCAGCCAGCCACGCGATCATTGTGGGAGTGAACGGCACGGTCAGCACGAGCAGAACCGAGGCGTGGAGCAGGAGGAAGGGAATCGACGAACCGAGGTCGTAGTGCTTACGCTTCAGGACAGCAACAGCCATTAAGAATCTCTGTCAAGGAATCGTGCCGGACCATCAAGGCGCAGTCGGGCACACAATCGTTCCAGTGTATCATTGGCGGCCTTCACGGCCCCGCCGCTGGTTCGCGAGCCAGTCCTTATTCCACCTTCAAATCGAGCTTGCCGGCAAACTGCCGAAGCCAGGCAATGACCCTCTTCCGGTTATCGGCGCCGAGGAGCAAAAACTGTTTCTGCACGGGCTGCAAGGCCCGCAGTGCCGGGTCGTCGTACTCGAAGTAGCCGGGCCGCTTGATGAGGATCACATCCTCGCTGACAGCGGGCGTGGCGGCCAGGGTCCGGATCGCCCGCGTGATCGACGCGTCGATATCGCCGTCCGGGCTGCCGAGCTCGATATAGGCTTCGTCCAACAAGGGCTTGATGTTCACGTACAGCTGTGCCGCCTCGGCGGGGTCTACGGACGTCAGGGCTCCGGCGGCGGCGTCCCAGCGTGCGTACGTCTGCGGATCGATGCGTCCGGGACCTGCGCCCTCGATCTGCAGCCGCTGAGTGGGTCGCAACACGCGCAATGGTTGGACCGGCGTGCGGCCGTCTCCGATCTGAACGAGCGACAGCGTCAGGCCGCGTACGAGCCCTGGCGTGGCGAGCAGACGCGCCAGTGTCGGATTGCGCGACAGGGTGCCGACGAGCGAACGCAGTAGCGAATCGGACTCGTTGAGGCTGGGCAGGTCGATTGGCTGGCGCTTCGGTCGGCTGGACGCGGCGGCGACGTCCCTGGCCGTGGCCGACGGCGGAGCCGCCGGAACAGGCTGGGCGCGGCTCATCCACCAGAACGTCAGCAGCGCGCCGGCGAGCACGGCGCTCGCACCGACCACGATCCATCGTGCGGGCGACGGCGCCTCCGGCGGAGGCACGACGTCGGGCGCCAGCGGCGCCCGATCCAGCGGAACATCGTCGAGGGACATGGGTTTTGCCGCCGCAGGGGCGGCTCGGGACCGATCATACGGCACCCCGGGGGCGGATGACGGAATTGTTATCCGGCGAGGCTCTGCAGGGCCTGCTCCGCCGAGTCGAAGCGCTCGAAGATGTCGGCCAACCCCGCCATGGTGAGCAAATCGAGCACGCGCGGCGGGGTGCCCGCCAGCTTGAGGCGCCCCCCGTGCCGACTCACCGTGACCTGTGCCGCCATCAGCTCGCCCAGCCGGGTGCTGTCGACGTAATGCACGTCGGACAGGTCGATCACGATATGCCGCGTGCCAGCCCCGACAGCGGCATCCACCGCCTCTTTGAGCAGGCCGGGATGCTCGTTGACCGTCAACCGCCCCGTGAGGGTGAGGAGGGTGACGTCGCCGAAGACACGGTTCTGGATCTGCACGGGCTCCCCTCTGCATGATAGCGGCAAACGCGGGCACCACGCGGGCCATTTGGCTGGCCGGAGGGGGCTGATAGAATGCCGGACGTACGCATCATCTTGTGGTGCGTGCCGGCTGGCGCCGGCCCGGTTCTGCGTCTCCCATTTCCCCAGTCCAGGAGGTTTCGGCAATGCCCGATACCGCTGCCGCGGCGACGATCCCGGCCGTGCCCCCGCCCGTGAACGAGCCGGTCAAGAACTACGCGCCGCTCTCGACCGAGCGCGATGAGCTCAAAGCTCGCCTGGCCGCCATGGCCGGCGAACGGCTCGACATCCCGCTCATCATCGGGGGCAAGGAGATTCGCACCGGTCAGCAGGAAAAAGCCGTGATGCCGTGTGCCCACCGGCATGTCCTTGCCGATTGGCACATGGCCGACACGCCCCACGTGCAGCAGGCGATCGAATCCTGCCGAGAGGCCGCCCGCGAATGGGGCGCCTGGTCGTGGGCCGACCGCGCCGCGGTCTTTCTGAAGGCCGCCGATCTGCTGGCCACGCGCTGGCGCGCGACCCTGAATGCCGCGACGATGCTGGGCCAGTCGAAGACCGTGTACCAGGCGGAAATCGACGCCGCGTGCGAGCTGATCGACTTCTGGCGGTTCAACGTCAGCTACGCGGCCGAGCTCTACGGCGAACAACCACTCAGCAGTCCTGGTGTCTGGAACCAGATCGATTACAGACCGCTCGAGGGATTTGTCTACGCGGTGACGCCGTTCAACTTCACCGCCATCGCCGGCAACGTGTCGACCGCGCCGGTGCTGATGGGAGGCGTCTGTATCTGGAAGCCGGCGTCGACCGCCATGTTGAGTGCGTACTACATCATGCAGGTGCTCACCGAGGCCGGCCTGCCGCCGGGGGTCATCAACTTCCTGCCGGGCAGCCCGACGATGATCACCGACCAGCTGCTCGGATCGCGCGATCTGGCCGGTGTGCACTTCACGGGCAGCACCGCGGTGTTCCAGAGCATGTGGAGCGAGGTGGGCGCCAACATCAGCCGGTATCGCAACTATCCCCGGCTCGTCGGCGAAACGGGCGGCAAGGACTTCATCCTGGCGCATCCGTCGGCCGATCCGCGTGAAGTGGCGGTGGCCATCGTGCGCGGCGGCTTCGAATATCAGGGGCAGAAGTGCTCGGCCGCCAGCCGGATTTACGTGCCGCGCTCGCTCTGGAAGGAAGTGCGCGACCGCGTCATCGCGATGATGCGCGAACTCAAAATGGGCGATGTGCGCGACTTCCGTAACTTCGTCGGCGCCGTCATCGACCAGAAAGCCTTCAACCGCATCTCGGGCTACCTGGCGGATGCACGGAAGACCGCAAAGGTGCTCCAGGGCGGCGGCGCGCAGGATCGGGAGGGGTTCTTCATCGAACCGACGTTGATCGAAACCGCTGATCCGGCGCACCGGCTCATGCGCGAGGAGATCTTCGGCCCCGTCGTCACGGCCTACGTTTACCCTGACGGGCAGTGGCACCGGGTGGTGCCGCTCATCGACCAGACATCGCCATACGCGCTGACCGGCTCGGTGTTCGCCCGCGATCGGCGCGCCGTGCAGGCGGCCATGACAGGGTTGCGCCACGCGGCGGGCAACTTCTACATCAACGACAAACCGACGGGGGCCGTGGTGGGGCAGCAGCCCTTCGGCGGAGGCCGCGCGTCTGGTACCAACGACAAGGCCGGATCGAAGCTGAACCTCACGCGCTGGGTATCGGCACGAACGATCAAGGAAACCTTTGTGCCACCGCAACGTTACGAGTACCCGTTCATGGCTGGCGAGTAACGGCCGCGGTGTATCATCCGGAGCGCTTTCTTCAGGAGACGAACGTTCGTGGAACAGCACAATCGGCTTGCGATTCTCGTCGGCGGCGGTCCGGCACCCGGCATCAACAGCGTCATCAGTGCGGCAACCATCCGCGCCCGCGTCGGCGGGCTCGACGTCGTCGGCATCCGTGACGGCTTCCAGTGGCTGATGAAGGACGACGGCAGCCACACGATGCCGCTCACCATCGAGAACGTGAGCCGCATTCATTTCGAGGGCGGGTCCGTGCTCGGCACTTCGCGCGCCAATCCGACCAAGGATCCGGCGCTGCTCGAGAACGCGGTCCACGCGCTGCTGCGGTTGAATGTCTCGCAACTGGTGACGATCGGCGGCGACGACACGGCCTTTTCGGCCATGAAGCTCCAGGAGCAGGCGGCCGGTCGCATCCGCGTCGTGCACGTCCCCAAGACGATCGACAACGACCTCGACCTGCCGGCGCACGTCAGCACGTTCGGCTATCAGACGGCCCGTCATCACGGCGTCAACATCGTCCGCACGCTCATGGTGGACGCCAAGACGACTTCTCGCTGGTACTTCGTCATTGCGATGGGCCGGACCGCCGGGCACCTGGCGCTCGGCATCGCGAAATCGGCGGGCGCCACGCTGGCAATCATCCCCGAGGAATTTCCGGCGCCGGTCCGATTGCGCACCATCGTGGACACGCTGGCGGCGGCGATCATCAAGCGGTTGAGCACAGGTCGCGAAGACGGCGTGGCGGTTATCGCCGAGGGCGTCACGCTCGATCTCGATCCCGACGATGTGGCGAGTCTGGGCGACGCCGAGCGTGATGCGCACGGTCACATCCGGCTGGCGGACGTGAACCTGGGCGACATCCTCAAGGCCAAGGTCTCCGAGCGGCTCAAGGCGTTGGGCATCAAGATCACCATCGCGCCAAAGAACATCGGCTACGAGCTGCGGTGCGTCGATCCGATTCCGTTCGACATCGAATACACGCGCGACCTCGGGTGCTGCGCGGCGGAGTATCTGATCGGCGGCGGCAACGCCGTCATGATCTCGGTGCAGAACGGCGAGTTCGTTCCCGTGCCGTTCGCGACGATGATCAACCCTGAGACGGGGCGCACGCGAGTCCGCCGCGTGAAAGTGAACTCGCTGCATTACGGCATCGCGCGCCGCTACATGATCCGGCTGCAGCGTGAGGATCTGGCCAATCCGCAGGAACTGGCGCGCCTTGCTGCTACCGCCGGGATTCCGCCCGCGAAGTTCGCGACCGAGTTCGGCGCGGTGGTCGAGCACGAGCCCGCGCCGTTTTCGCTCGCGGCATCCACACCTGCGGCGCGCTGATCGGCCTGGCAGCCCCCGGCTCGAGACGTGGCCGAGTCTGGACGCGGCGCGTCATGGCGGCGGCCAGGTGTGGATTCCTGGCGCCTACGATCCGGAGACGCGTCTCTATATCTTTGGTACCGGCAACCCGACGCCTGGCTATACGGGTGCGGGCCGGCCGGGCGACAACCTGTTCACCTGCTCGCTTGTGGCGGTCAACGTCGACACGGGCAAGATGGCGTGGTACTTCCAGACGTCGGCCCATGACACGCACGATTGGGACTCGGCTCAGACGCCCGTGCTCATTGATGGCGTCATCAACGGCCAGCCGCGCAAGCTCGTCTCGCAGGCGACCATCGCCGGGTCGCTCGTGTCGCCGACCGAAGGTGGCACCGTCAACTGGCCGCCTCCAGCGTTTTCGCCCGACACCGGACTGTTCTACGTGCAGGAGAGCAACGGCTACAACCTCCTCTATCTCACCGATCCCGATCCGCGCGGATCAATGGGGCTCGGCGGCAAGTCTGTGGCCCCTGTCGGGTCTGGTGGCAATTTCCTCAACGCGATCGACTACAGAACCGGCAAGTCCGTCTGGCGGCATGCGTGGCCGGGCGGTGGTGGCGGCGGGCTGTTGACCTCGGCCGGGCGCGTCCTGTTCTCGGGGGATGGATCTGGCAACCTCGTGGCATTCGACGCGACCAACCGCAAGCTGCTGTGGCACACGCGCATCGGCAACATCTCGAACGCGCCGCAGACATACATGGTCGATGGCCGCCAGCACTTGCTCGTGGCCGTCAACGACACGCTCTACGCGTTCAAGATCTACTGACGCGCCCCT
Organism: Vicinamibacterales bacterium; assembly: GCA_039925145.1. Classification (GTDB taxonomy): domain Bacteria; phylum Acidobacteriota; class Vicinamibacteria; order Vicinamibacterales; family SCN-69-37; genus JBDSZL01. The sequence continues at coordinate 17,356 of JBDSZL010000066.1, forward strand.
CGCCTAACGACAAAAGGCCGGCATCTGCCGGCCTTTTTCTATTCCCAAGCCCCAAGCCCCAAGCCCCAAGCCCCAAGCCCCGAGCCCCCCTCAGTGCGTCATGGCGTAGAGGAAGACGTTGACGCCGAGCGCGTAGCCCCGAGCGGCGAACTCTTCGAAGTAGGCGCGGTCGAAGCCTTCGCGTTCCCACGCGTCTCCGAGATCCGTGTTGTGCGTCATCAGCACCATGACGTCGCCGCTGGCGTTTTCCACGGCGCGCAGGTGTGGCACCGTGGCGTCGCGACGCTCGTAGGTGAGGCCGCCTGATGACAGCCAGTTGTTGAGCGAAGGGATCTGCGGAATGCTCGTGATGACGTAGGACGTCTTGAAGATTGGATGGTCGAGCGGCAGATCCTTGATCGGGAACTCGGCGGCGGGGAGCACTTTGCGGAGCTCGCGCTCCCAGTGCGCCCACGCGTACTCGCCCCAGAAGTCGTCGACCCAGAGAAATCCGCCCTTGTCGAGGTACTCGCGCAGTTTGACGGCCTCGTCGTCGCGGATCAGCGCGCCGCCCGGCTCGGTCATCATGACGAAGGGGCATTGGAACAGGTGGGGGTCGGTGAGCGTCAGCACGACGTGGTTGGGCTCGCCCTGCGCGTTGTGGCTGATGGGCGTCGAGCTGAGCTCTCCGAGCCTGAACGGAAAGTTCATGTCTGCCCGCGGGTAGTCGACCTGCCATCCGCTGCCGTCGCCATCGGGTGAGTTCTGAAACGCGATTCGGCAGAACACGAAACGGCCGTCGTAGACCCACGACGTGTCGATGCGCGCGGAGCGCCCGCCGCCGAATCCGCCGCCTCCTCCGCGGCGTTGCGCGGCAGCGACCGATGTCACGACCGCGAGCAGCAGCGCGACCCCCACGGCGGTCTTCGCCACCGCCGAGCGACGGAATCCGGGCAGCCAGCGTGCGTGCATGTGCTGAGTCTAATTCATTCGTTGTGACGTCAAGGACTGCCGGCGGGTTTGAGCGTCGCGTCGAGAGCGGCGGGGCTTCTGCGGTTCCGAAGGGTCCTGATAAGATTGGCGGTGCTGTCGCGATCCCTTCCGTGCCGGAGTGGCGAAACTGGCAGACGCGCGAGACTCAAAATCTCGTTCGCTTAACGGCGAGTGTCGGTTCGATTCCGACCTCCGGCACCAAAACCGAACAATTTGCGCGATTCTGCGTGGTCGGCTCCGGGCCTCGGAGCCCTCCGACCGCAACCGAGCCTGCTTTTGAGCCTGTTCGGCGATTCTTCGCGGCAGTTCGACGACCGAGATCTCTACTCGTGTGATGCTCCCGTAGCGGCGGTACCGCGCTATGCTGCGGACCTTGCGGACAAAACGGGATAGGCCGGTCAGGTTGCTAGTAGTTTGGCGCACTTCATGGAGGGCGCAGTGAAGCTGACTCGATCTCAAATCATTGCGGTCGCGTGGTGCGTGGGAACGGGCTGGGCCGCTGGGCAGGAGCTTCCACACCGCTGGCAACCGCGCCCAGCCACACCTGCCCGTATGGCACAGCGGCTGGAGGAAGCGGCCGGGCTCCTTGAACGACGCGGCCCGGTTCCGTTCACGGTCCTCTACGATATCGGGTACCCGCACACGCCGGAGGAACTTTCTAAGATGGGTGCTGCCGTTCTTCTGGTCACGGCGGTGTCTCAGAATGAAAACGAACTCCCCGTCAAGAGAGCCTCCGTAGTCGAAGCTGACCGCTCTGTTGAGCTACGGCCCCTCCAGGGGGTGCTTTACAAGGATCCGGATGAAAAGTCACGCATCTCGCGGGTCCTCGGCCGTTATCGTGCCGATGCACTCTACTTGCTACCGATCCAATTCCGGCTCAAGCAAGCGGACCTTTTCGTAGAGTTCACGGGGTCTTTGGCGAGCCAGAAAATTGGCACGTTTGGAACACCAATATCGCCACAAGTAGCAGCCATGCTGTCGAGTTCCTCGAACGCTGGCACGCTGGACGAGAAGTTTTTATCTACCTTCATTCGGCGCGAGTACCCTGGGTTCTTCGAGTAATGACCGCGCGATTCTGAGTTGCCGTCGAGGCGTCGGCCCCAAACTGATCCCGTTGCTGAGCCTGTTGGCGATCAGCGCGGCAGTTCGACGGACGAGATAGACGCTCGGGTGCTGATCCAGCAGACGCGGTCCTGCGCTATGCTGCGAGCGTCGGAAGGTCCTCCGAGATCTGCCGCGGGCCCACTGCTGGTTAGGCGTTCCACGTATGAGCAAAAGAGCGATCGGGGGTTCGCTTCGCTGGCTGCCTCTCTTTATGGCGACGTCCGCTGCGGTACTTGGCGTGGGCATGCACCCTTACTCCGACCCTTTCTCCGCCTCGGCCGTCCACAACCTCCCATGGGAGTTCTTCTACGGTCTGGGCTTCTACATCGCAGGCTTTGTGTTTCATCCAGACGCATTCAATCGCACCATCGGGATCATCGGATATCTGCTCTGGCCGCTGCTTGCCACAGTCCTCGTTTTCTTCCTTGCTCGCATCGCGATTCGTTCGTCTCGTCCCTGGCGCATCGTCGCGGCGGGCGTCTTCGCTGCTTCGGTGATGCTCTGGATCAATCACGAGCGCGCCAACGACATAGCGCGGCGGTGGCCAATCTTCACGATCTACGCTGCTGCCAACTTCTGAATCGTCGCCTGAGCGGTCCGTGTTCGATACCGCCGAGGCGTGGCGGGCCGCTTGGGAGCCGAAAGGCTGGGCGTGACTGCATGCCGGACAACAATCCTTGCTTGCCGTGGGACATCGCCGTTACCCAAATCCACACGGGGTGGATGGTTGGCCGTGCCCTAGATGAGACGAGCGCTCCAGGCCCGTGGTGGCAGCTCATCGCCACCTTCGTGGTGACGTCCACCCCGCTTGAGTAGCGAATCGCTTTAGAGCCCGGCGGTTGCTTCGCCGTCTCCGTTCGTTTCGTCAACTGTCGGGCGTACCTGCTCGGGCAGCACCGCAAGGACAACGACGACACCGTACTGGGCCTGTCGCTGGGCGGCGCCCGCTGGGATGGGCAGCGCCTTGTCTTCAATACCATCCTGCCCGAAGACGAAGGCACCATCGGCTGGGAACTGTTGGTGAACTGTTGGTGAAGACGCCGACAACCGCCGTGCTCGCGGCATTAACTGAAGACGGCCAGCCAATGGACGACGCCGATGATATGAAGTGGGAGATGCCCCGCTGACTCCGGTAACGAGCAACTACGGTTTCGTGGATCGGCTATTTTGAACTGAGACACCACTCTTCGTTCGACGTCTCGACTTCATGCGCACGTGCTCGCCGCCGTCAAGGCTCGACGCTGCGGGTCGCCCTCGCTCAGCGAGGCTGGCGGCCTTGACGCCGGCTGCGCGCGTGCCCAACTCGCAGATACATCGAACGCCGCAGTCTGAACGTCATGCGCCCTCCCATTCTTTCCGCGAGACGCCGGCTTGACGAAGGATCACGGACAGCAACCTGACGCCGATATCGTTCCGATGAGGATTGGGAATCGTCAGGACGACGTCCCCTCGTGTCATGAACTGGTGGTGGCCGCCACTGAACGGGCCGGTGAATCCGAGTTGTCGCAGCCCACGAATGAGCTCGCGGCGCTTCGTCGGCGCCCACGGCGGCATCAGCTGGCACGCTTGACCTGCACCGTCGTGCGTCCGAGCGCTGGCACGCGGAGGCCACGCGAGACGCGCACGAGAATCCACGCCTCGATCACTTCGGCGAGCTCGGTGCGGCAGCGCTCGACGGTGCTTGCCGTGGCGATCACGCCGCGCAGACCTGGGACGGTCGCGCAGAAGAGGCCGCCGTCCACGGTCTGGTACCGCGCCCGCCGCAGCGCCGCGGCAATGTAGTTCGTGATCATGCGGTCATTGTAACGCCGTCACCACGTCTTGCGGACGGCGGCCTCGAGGTGCTCCTGGCGTGCCTCACGGTCGGGTCTGGAGCCAGCCTCGAAACACCGAGCGCCCAATCCGTGACGGACGATGTCCCGTTACCCTGTTCAGAGGCTGCCGCCATGACAGAGCTTGAACGCCGCCGCGCCGATATCCTACGTATCGCCCATGAACACGGTGCGAGGAATGTCCGCGTGTTTGGATCCGAGGCTCGTCAAGAGGCCGGCCCGGACAGCGACCTGGATCTGCTCGTGGACATGGAGGCAGGCCGGTCCTTGCTCGACCTCGTGGGACTTGGGCAGGATCTGGAGGATCTGCTTAGCCGTCGAGTAGACGTCCTGACGGCCGCCAGCGTTCACCCTCAACTCCGCGCCAGCATCATGGCTGACGCCCGCCCCCTGTGAAGGACCAGAGCGCGTAATTGCGGCACATCGTCGGCGCGATCGAGGACATTCGGCAGTACACCACCGAAGCGTGAACTGCCCTTGCTACGCGTTACCGTTGATGGTTTGATCGACGGTCTCAAACGGTCCGCCGGCCAAACGTAATCCCTCCTCCGCCAGCCCCCGATCACGCCACGCGGGTCAGTCGGGTCACAACACGTTGATAGACGCTGAGGGGGATCCGCAGCGTGCGATACGTGCGCGTACCCTTGCGCGGAAACCAGATCACAATCACGCCGGGCTCGTTCATGAACAACCGGCGGACCGTGTCGTGCTTGATCTTGAGTCGCTCCCGACCTCGGCTACGGCGATCGCCTCGAGCTTGACGCGCAGCGTGCCGCTCATCGAAACGGTCTGTTGCGTAATCCATTGACACCCTCGGCTCCCGTCGTCGGCAGTCGTCGGCAATTCGGCCACGTGGGCCGGTCCGTCCACAAGCAAGCAGAGCATCTCGTGTCAGGATGTCCCGCGGCGTAGTCGCAGACTGCTGGCATCGGCCCAGCGATGGCGCGAACGTCGGCGACCGACGGGAGCCGCTCATCGAACGGCCGGCTAAGTTAACCGCGAGTGTGGGTCCGATTTCGACCTCCGGCACCAAACACGAACAATTTTCGCGATTCTGAGTTCTCGGCACTGGGGCTCGGAGCCGTTAATCCCAACGGAGCCTGTTTTTGAGCCTGGTTGAGTGATTCTTGTCGCGATAGGTCGAGGACTGCGACTGATGCTTCGACGGATGCACTCTCGCGTTATGCTGCGTGCCTCGCAGCGCCCGTCGGGATAGGTCAGTCGGGGTACTAGTATTGTGAGCCGCCAATTATGAACCTGTCGAAACTGAAGTCCACGCAGGGAGCGCTGCTACGGCTGGTTCCGCCGGCGACAGAGGTACGCATTGATGGTGAAGCCGCAGAGCGAGACGAGCCGTGGACTCTCGCGGAAGTACAGTCAGCCTGCCTTCGGCTTGTGAACTTCCGCACGAACCAGCAAGCGGTGTTGTCGCCGGATCACGTTCATAGCTTCACCTCCAGTCCGCCAGGAGCGGCTTTCGCCGGCTTTCTTGAGTTGAAGGTGAGGATCGACATCAGTTCGCGAGAGCCTATTGTCACAATCATTCCCAGTGGTCCTGCAAAGACGCTCGAGCGTCCTGCCCGTCAGGCCCTCCACGTTCGCGTACGACGCCTTCTCGACCGGGTCAGTCCGGAGATTCTACGAGCAGCGAGGTCCTCGCCAGGCACGATCGAGGTCATGATCGGAGCCGCGAATCTTGCACTGCTGAATCGCTTGCAGGAAGAGCAAGGATTCGACGAATTGGTCGCCGTGTGGCCCAACGGAAATGTCTGCATGGGGCTCGGGAACCGTATGGGTGGGCACATTCACGACGAGGATGCTCTCGGATCTCTTCACGGCATCGTGCTAGAGATTCGAGCCGGCCTGATTCTGCGACCTGATGACTAGAAAGAGTTTCGACGATGGCGGAACCTTCGTCCGGCGCCGGCGAGCTTGCGCTCCGCCTCCTCCCTGACACCACGTCTCATCTCCGATGGACTGGTGAGTGCTCCATTGGACAACGGCTCAGAAGGCGACGCGACCCACCTCAGGCGAACAACTTCTCTCGGGGACGAGTAACTGACGTTCATCCGCGAATAGGTGGTTCGATTTGATAATCGAGGTGCCACATGAGGAACTCCGGCAGGCGTGGGGCGTCTTGCAATCCGGGAAGGCTCCGTTCAAGATCGAGCCATTGCGCTGAACGAGGCACACATGAGCCATGCCATCCACCGCGTCGAGCACGTTGACATCGTCGGTCCGTATACGCTGGCCCTTCGATTCGACGACGCCAGCACACAGCTCATAGATTTTCGACCCATTCTTGCCGGCGAGGTGTTCGGGCCTCTGCTCGACCTGGAGCTCTTCAATGCCGTGGAGCTGGATCCGACGTTCGGGACGATCCAGTGGCCCAACGGTGCGGACTTCGATCCGGAGACGCTGCACGATTTCCCGAAATACCGAGACGAGCTGGTCGCGATGGCGCGAACGTCGGCGACCGAAAGAGAGCCTGCTCATCGAACGGCCGGCTAAGTTAACCGCGAGTGTGGGTCCGATTCCGACCTCCGGCACCAGACACCAACAAATTGCGCGATTCTAAGTGGTCGGCGCCGAGCGCGCGGCCGCGGCATGTCGGCGGCTGTAGAATGCGCAAAGACCCGACGAAACTGGTTTGGAGGCCCCATGACTCGCGCGCGCATTGGCTCGTGGATTCTCGGCGTGGTTGTCCTCGCGTTCCTCGTCTCCCAGTCCACGCTCGCCATCGGCCCGGCGTTCGTCGTGCTGCACGGCGGCGCGCTCCAGCGTCCGATTGTGCTTCGTCCCGCGATCGGGAGTCTGATGTTCATGTGGGCCGGGGGTAACTGGTACGAGCATCAAGCCGAAGGAACGCTTCCGCCTGGTCTTGAAGGTCGACGCTATCTCGATTACGACGTCTTCTGGGGGCGGTTCGAGCCCGAAGAACTCAAACCTGAAGCCGCAAGCCAGCACGGCCGCCTGTATCTCCCGGCGACAGACCAGGCCGCAGCCGTCGTGTTGACCTCCCCCAATATGGATGGCGGCCCAGGTGCTACGCGGGCCGAGGCGAGACCCGTTCCTCGCGAGCTGAAGGGCTTCGTATCAGGTCGCGCGCTCACGCCAAGTGAAACAGCAGCACTTGTCGGCGCCGGAGTACCGATGAACTGATTCGAACGCAAGAGGTAGGGCACCCCCTGATCATCAAGGCCTGGTGGTCGATGCAGCCCGTTGATTGGATCGTGGCCGTTCTCCTGGCGGCACTCGCCGTGGCAGGGTGCTCTCGGGCCGAGCGGCACTCGGCGGCTGGCTAACATGCGACGAGGACAGCGACGCTCGAGGGCCGCTTCTTCCCAACGCTGGTAGAGGGCTCCTTGAGTCCAAAGTGGAGTCCGTCATCTGAACGTGCTAGGGGACGCGTGAGAGGCGGCGTTGGCGTCGAAGCATAAAGACGAAGCCAAGTCCGAAGCCAACCAGCCAGCAGCAGAAGATCTCCGGCATCCCCACAGACACCGAGGCCAATCCCCCCGCGCCGTTTGATGAGATGGCTTGAAAGACCGTTAACGTGACTGCAAGTGGCAGGATGACCACCGTGGCTACACCCGTCACAACGCCGACTAAGGCAGACTTCAGGTATGCCATGGGCGGAAGTCTATCCCGCTTTGCGTCACTTTGGCTGACTCCGATTGGTGAGCCATGTCGTCGTACATCCCGCCAGTGTGGCTCGCGAAAGCGGTCCGCCCAATGCGCGCGAACGTCGGTCAATGCGGCTACGGTTTCATCCAATCAGGCCCCGCCCTCCATGCTAACATCGTAAGCTCGATGCCACCCGACAGCCCTCTCGGCGAATTTGAGATTACCGTTCTCCTCGCGGTGCTGACGCTGGAAGACAACGCCTCCGGCGCTCGAGTGCTGGGCGAGATTGCGAAGCGTGCCGGACGAACTGTCGCTCGGGGCGCCGTTTACGTGACGCTCGATCGCCTGGCCGACAAGAAGCTCGTCACGGCGCGCGTCGATCGAGCCACGCCCGAGCGCGGCGGCCATCCCCGACGCACGTTCACCCTCACGCCCGCAGGGCTGAAGCATTTGCGCCGCTCTATCGAGATGATTGACAGGATGGCGGCCGGGCTCGAGCCGCTACTCAACCGGTCATGAGCGCGCCCTGGAATTGGCGGCGGCGCTCCCTGCGATTGGCGCGGCATCTGCCGCCAGCCAGTGCGGCCGAGGTGCTCGGCGATCTCACCGAAGAGTATCGAGAGCGGCTCGCGCACGATGGGCGTGTCCGCTCCGAGTTGTGGCTCGCCGGGCAGATGTGGTCCATCAGCCGCGCGTACTCGCGGTACCACAGACCGCGCCCGGTGCTCTGGTCTCGCCTGCCGCTGGCGCCGGGCCGCGAGTGGGCGCAAACGCTTCGCTCGCTCCTGCGAACGCCCTGGTACACGGCCACCGCGATAACCGTCCTCGCGCTAGGCACAGCCCTAGGCACCTCCATCTTTGCCATCGTCGATGGCACTCTGTTCAAGCCGCTCCCGTATCCGTCGTCGTCTCGGCTTTTCGCGGTAGCGCTTGGATACTCACGGCTACCAGATCCGCTGGAATCGATGCGACCTGTGTCGCCCACGATAGTGAGAGAGTGGCGAGCCGGCGCGCCCGACATCATGTTCTCAGCGTTCTACGTCGGCAACCTGCAGACGGTGGGACGGCGGGATCGCGTGCGCAACGCTGATGTGGATCCGTTCTTCTTCGACGCGCTCGGTGTGCGGCCAATCATTGGCGGATTTTCCCCTGAAGATTTCGGCGTCCAGATGTCGATTCGGCCTGCCGTTGTCACGTGGGCCTTCTGGCGGGAGCGATTTGGTGACGCCGCGCCGAGCGTCGGGGAGGTCCTCTCGGACGACACGGGTGCGGGCATTCGCATCGTGGGCGTGCTGCCGCAGACCTTCGTGTTCCCGTCCGTCTCTCGCGCCGCGTTCCAGCCGGTCCTACTCACTCCGCTGGTCCGTGATCCGGCCGATCGTGGCAACAGCCTCCGCGTGCTCGCCCGCCTCCGGCCCGACGCAGACGTTCGGTCCGCATCGGAACATGTGAATGCGATGGTCATGAGCGTGGCGGCGGCCCGTTCTCCACAGGACCTGCCGCAGGACCTGCCACCGCGCACGCGCATTCAACGTGAGGGCTACGATCGCGGCGGGCTCGAGGCTCTCGACCATGCGCTACGCTCGTCGAGCCGCGATCGCGCGTGGGTCGTGTTCACCGCGGCGGGGGCCCTCGTTCTGCTGGCCTGTTTCAACGTCTCGGGACTCGCCGTGGCGCGGGCGCGTGATCGTCGTCGCGATCTCGTCGTCCGTCGGGCGCTCGGCGCAGGCACGCGCGATCTCGTTCGACTGCTGGCGCTCGAAAGCGTCTTGATTGTGACGGGCGGCACCGCTGCCGGTCTCCTGCTGGCGTGGCAGGCCCTGCCTCTGGGCGCGCGCCTGTTTGCCGGCGACTTCATGCTCACGCTCAAGCCCGCCGTCATCGACGTGCGCGTTGCCGTGTTTGCGGGGATGCTGGCCGTGTGCGGCTCGATGATTGTCATCCTCCTCGCTGCGCGAGCCATCACCGGGGCCGGGCTTCAGGACGGGCTTTCGGATGGCGCATGGGGCACACGGCGGGCCAGGCGCCGCTTGTCCATGGTCTCGTTCGAAGTGGCCGTCGCGTACCTGGTCACAGTGACGGCGGCCCTCGTCGTGGGCTCGCTGATCCGAGTTTCGAACGAAGACACCGGCTTCGACGTCCCGGCGGCCGCACTACTCCGAATGTCGGCACCGTCGAATGCGTCGGCTGCAGACATCGAGAAACTCGTGATGGATATCGGCAGGGTCGCTGGCGTCCAAGCCGCCGGCGGCGTCGCGCATCCGCTCTTCGAGAAGGCGTTCAACGGGAGTGTGTTCGATAGCCCGCCGGGAGTCGTGGAAAGCGCCGGGGGCCGCAGCGCGGGGCCCGGTGGAACGGCTTTTCCGATCGAGAGCGTACCGGTGACAGGTGGGTTCTTCCAGGCCGTCGGCCTTGCGCCGCGAGAGGGACGGCTGCCGACGGACGACGAATTCCGAAATGGCGCGCCGCTCATAGTCATCACTGAAACGGTCGCGCGGGAGTACTGGCCAGGACAACGCGCTGTCGGACAGATGCTGTTGAACGGCGGTAGGCCTTTCGAGGTGATTGGTGTCGTCAACGATACGCGCCTCCTGTCGCTCGACTTGGCTGAGCAGGGAGAGATCTTCTGGCCCATGGCCGCCATGCCGAAGCCCTATCTTTCCAACGTCGTGGTCAAGCTCTCGCCGGACGCCGAGGCCGGCATCGACGGAGTGGCCGCGACCGTGCGCGCACGGTGTCACGACTGCTGGGTGCGCCACTCGCTCACGTTCGAGGAGGCGCTGGCTGAGAGCATACGGCCGCGCCAGTTCAGCGCGTGGCTCTTCTCCGGTTTCGGTATCGCCGCGCTCGTGATCGTTGGCACCGGCATCCTGGGTGTCGTTGCGATGACGACGACACGGCGGGTGAGGGAAATCGGGATCCGGATGGCGCTCGGCGCCACGTCGCGTCGGGTGTGGACGCAGCTCGTTGGCGAACAGCTCGCCTCCGTGGCGATCGGGATTCTGATGGGCGCCTTCGCCGCGTGGTGGGGGACGGCCTTCATGGTGTCGTATCTCTACGAAACCACGCCGACCGACGTCATCGCCTGGGCCGGCGCCGCGGTTGCCGTACTCCTCGTCGGCACCCTGGGCGCGTTCGTGCCGGCGCATCGTGCCAGTCATATCGATCCGGCGCGGGCATTGCGCGTGGACTAGGGCGAGAAACGCCCCGTTGGCGGCCACGCCGCCATCAGCCACATGCATATGACTGGGGCAACGCCACCAAGTCAAGAGTCCTCGTATTCGCTCAACCGTCTTCTCTTAATTGCATCGCCGGATCGGTTCGCGCGGCCAGGCGCGCGGGGCGCCAGGTGGCGAGGGCAATCGTGAGGACGAGGGTTCCGACGACGGCCGACCACGTGGCTGGATCGAACGGCTGAATCCCAAAAATGATCGTCTTGAGCGACCGCGCGATGAACGCAGCGACGATGGTGCCACCTGCCAGGCCCACTCCGGTCAATATGGCGGCTTCGCGGTAGACCACGCCCGCAATGGCCGAGGGTGTGGCGCCGAGCGCGGCACGCACCCCGAACTCACGGCGACGCTCCTGCACGGAGTACGCCAGTGAGCCGAAGAGGCCGAAGGCCGTGGCGGCGAGCGCAATCGCCGCGAAGGTGGCGGCGAGTGAGGCAGACGCGCGTGGCTGCTCGAGGTCGCGCGCGAACTCGGCCTCGAGATACCTCGCGTCTACCAAACCGCCCTGTGCACCACCGTGCAACCCGCGGCGGAACGTGCCTTCCGAAGGACACGCGTTGCCACAGCGGGCGGTCAGCACGGGGTACCGCCCCGGACCATCGAGCGGCGTGAACAGGTCGAGGTTCTCGCGATCGGCGTCGACGAGGGATTGACGCGGCTCACGGACGATGCCCACGACACGCAGGATGCGATTCGACCAGATGATTGCCCGCCCGAGCGCCTGCGCGTCAGGCCAGAGCTTTGCGGCGAGGCTCTCGCCCACGATCGCCGCGTCCGGGCCGTCGTCTGCACGGAAGCTGCGGCCGATGACGAGGGTCGATCGATAGACGTCGAAATAGGTCGGCTCGATCGCGGTGACCTGCACCGGCGTGGCGACCGGCGGCACGGCGGGCAGGTCTGACTTGATGTCACCGAACACGATGCCGGCACTCCGTGACCACGTGGCTTCGCGAACACCAGGCAGCGAGAGCACCTCCTCGCGCAGCCGCGCGGCGACGACCGTCCGCGCCTCGCGCGTTGTGACCGTGGTGCCGTCGAAGCTCCAGGTCAGCTCGACGAGGCCACCGGGATCGAAGCCCCGATCGAGCCGCGAGACGTTGACGAAGGAGCGGACGAGCAGCATCGCGCCGATGAGCAAGGCGCAGGACAGGCTGACCTGCAACACCAGAAGTGCGCGGACGGCGAGCCGTTCGCCGGTGGTGTGCGTGCCCTGCCGTTCCGACGCGCGCGCGTTGCTCTTGCCGTCGACGCGGGTGGCCAGCCAGGCGGGGGCCAGCGCGGCGCAGATGGTGGCAAAAAGGCCAGCAAGAACGGCGGCAACGAGCGCACGCAGGTCGAGGTCGAGCGGGTTGAGCGAGTTCTCGATGAACTCACGGGGCAGGAACGCGGCGGCGAGCGAGACGAGTCCCCACGCGAGCGCTATTCCCCCGACGACGCCGCCAAGGCCAACGAGCGCCCCCTCGACCACGGCCTGGCGGATCAACCGGCCGCGGGAGGCGCCAAGTGCCACGCACATCGCGAACTCACGCCGGCGCGCGCGAAGTCTGGTGAGCAGCAGGCACACGACGTTGGCCGACAACGCGGAGCCTACGAGCACCACTGCCCCCGCGAGGATGGGCACTGCCTGTCGCCGGTACTTATCAAAGTAACCGCCGATGATCGGGGATCGTGTGGCGTACTCGGCAGCGGTTGACGGGTCGATGGTGTGTGCGACATCCGCCGCAACGCGCAGCGCATCGCTTTCCGGGACGTGCGGTGCGCGTTTGACGTAGGCGACCATGCGCGCAGCATCAGGTGCGTTGAGGTCGACGGAGGACCAGAAGCTCGTGTCCCATGCCGGGAAATGAAACGTCGCGGGCATGATTCCGACGACGGTCATCCCCGTGTCGTCGAACCGGACCGCTCGGCCAAGAATCGAACGGTCGGCGCCAAATGCCGCGCGCCACAGTTCTTCAGAGATCACGACCTCCTGCCGGCCAGCCGCATCAGGCGCGAAGAGCCGACCGGCGATGGGCCGCGCGCCTAACATGTCGAAGAGGCCAGGCGTAACGTTTGCGCCCCGTCTGGCGAGCGGACCCGATGCGGTATCGATGACCGAAGGACCTGACTCAGCGCCTTCGACGTTATCGAACGCGGTTGACGCGCGCCACGCCCGAACCACCGCGGCCGAGACGGTGCGGCGTCCTCCGGTCTTTGTCCGCATCCATACGCTGGCGAGGCGATCGGCGTGAGGGAAGGGGAGGGGACGCAGGAACAGGCCATCAACCACGGTAAACGAGGCTGTCGAGAGCCCGACGGCCGTTGCCAGCATCGCAATGGCCAGTGCGGGGACACCCGGCCAGGCGCGCAGGCGCCGCCACGCGAAGGTGACATCAATTCTCAGTTCGTCGAGCACGCGGATCGATCGGGTCTCGCGGTGATGAACCTTGATCTGCTCGAGGCCACCGAGTCGACGCGCCGCCATCATCCGGGCCTCCGCGTCCGACTTCCCCCGCTGGCGGAACTCGTCCTCGAGCATGAGTCGATGCGCCGCCAGCTCGCGCTGGATGTCGACTTCCGCGCCGCCGGGCGACGCGGCGTGTCGAAGGCGCTGCCACAGACGGCGGAGCGTCGCCATCTCCTCAGCCTTCCCTCAGGAACAGCTTGTCAACGAGCCCGGCGAGGCGGTACCAGCGTTCGGACTGCTCGGCGATGGCCTTCGTGCCCGATTTCGTCGTGGCGTAGTACTTCGCCTCTCGGTTGTTCTCGGTCGTCCGCCACTCACCCTTGATCCACCCCTTCTGCTCGAGTCGGACCAGTGCCGGATAGAGGGTGCCCTGGTTGAGGGAGAGGGGATGGTCGGCCACCTGCTCGAGGCGCGACGCCAGCCCGTAGGCGTGAAGCGGGCCCATGGAGGCGAGGGCTTGGAGGACGATGAGATCGAGGGCGCCCTGGAGCAGTTCTACCTTATGTCTCGTTTTACTTGGCATTCGAGTGGAGCCTCAGGCCGAATCATACCTGGGGCTTCACTGGGGAGTCAAGTGAAGAAACTCCGAACGCCCTCGCCGACTCTCGCCTGGCCGAACTGGCTTCCGCTTGGGCTCTCTGGGCGAGGGGTCGGGCTCGTTCGCATCGGGGGCTCGATGACGTGGATTTCAGCGCTGACCGCTGTGGCTCGTCAGGGCCCCATCGTGGATGTGCCAGCCCTCGCCGCGCGTCGGTTATTGATTCCCCGGCCTTGCGCAGGGCACTTTCCGCCCAATCAGAGCCTCGCTCACGTGAATCTCACAATTTGCTGACCAGCCGCTGACCACTTCGCTGTCCGCGCCGTGTATCGTCACCGCATGAACATGACCGGGGCGACGCGTACAATGCCGGCAGCACCGTGGCGAAGAGTTATCGCCCGGAGCCACTCATGAGGATGTCCGCTCTGGACTTCAAACTCGGGCTGCGCATGTTGCGGCGCTACCCGTGGATCACCGCGATCAGCACGGTGGCCATGGCATTGGCCCTCGCGCTCGGGATGCTGTACTTCGAGGGGCTCCACAAGGCCCTCTGGCCCAGATTGCCGGTGGTGGATGGCGACCGAATCGTCACGGTCCGCTACTGGGACGTCGGGAAACGGACGGTCGAGGAGCGGTCGCTCCATGACTTCGATGTCTCGCGCAGGCGCGTGAAGACGATCGACCATTTCGGCGCAGCCGTCGTGTTCAACCGCAACTTGGTGACGGAAGATCATCGCGTCGAGCCGGTACGCGGCGCCGAGATCTCCGCGAATGCCTTCACGCTGATGGGCCTGGCTGCGCTCGCGGGCCGGACGCTCACCGCCCGTGACGAGCAGGCAGCGGAGCCGCTGTCAGCAGTGATTGGCGAGCGGCTCTGGACGAGACGATTCGAACGCGATCCGTCGGTCGTTGGCCGATCCGTGAAGGTGGGCACGGCCGACGCGACGATCGTCGGCGTCATGCCCGAAGGCTTTGGCCTTCCGTGGAATCAGCAGCTCTGGCTCCCACTGCGCGCCGACGGATCCCTTCTCGCGCCGCGCACGGGGCCACCTGTCTCGCTCTTCGGTCGTCTCGCTCCTGGCGCGTCGCTGCGACAGGCGCAGGCTGAACTCGACGGCATCACGGCCGGACTGGCGGCCGCAGATCCCGACGCGTACAAGAACCTTCAGCCGCGCGTCGTCGCGTACGGCACGCCGCCACTCGAGGGCGACACTCCCGTGATCAAGAACGTGCTGTATGCCGCCAACACGTTCTTCCTGCTGCTGCTCGTCGTCATCTGCACCAGCGTCGGGACGCTGGTGTTTGCGCGCACCGCCACACGCGCGTGGGAGGTCGCCGTGCGCAACGCGCTCGGCGCGAGCCGCGGCCGCGTCATCGGGCAACTGTTCACGGAAGCGTTGGTCCTGACGGCTGTCGCCGCCGGCCTTGGGATCGCGTTGGCGAAACTCGCGCTGCGCTGGGGACTGAAGGGCGTCGGCGACCAGGTGCTGCCATTCTGGATCAACGACAGCCTGTCACCGATCACGCTGCTCTATGCGGGACTGCTCACCTTGGTCGCGGCGGTAATCGTAGGCGTACTACCGGCGCTGCGCGTGACGCGGCTCAACGTGCAGGACGCGCTGCGCCGCGAGCACGCGGCGGGCGCCAACCTCCGATTCGGAGCGATGTGGACGACGGTGATTGTGGTCCAGGTGGCGATCACTGTGGCCATGCTGCCGCTCGCGGTCGTCGGCGTCATCGCCTCGAACCGATTTCATCAGCGCGCGGACGGGGTCGGCGCGGACCGTTACCTGACGGCAGCCGTGGCCTTCGAGCGCCAGGAACAGAACCAGGATGCGGCGGCGGCCACCACACGCGGGCGCCAGAGTCTGGCTGAGCTCGAGCGCCGCCTGCGCGCCGAGCCTGGCGTCGAACAAGTAGCCTTGGCCGACCGGCTTCCGGTGATGGACACGTCCAAATACAGCATCGAGGTCGACACCGCCGCTGGCGCGCCGGCGACGGGCCTCCGCGTCGGCACGCTGGCGCACGTCTCGTCGGGTTTCTTTGCTGCGTTTGGAAGCGCCGTCCTCGCCGGCCGTGATTTCACCCCTGCGGATCTCGAACGCGGCAGCGTGGTCATCGTGAACCAGTCGTTCACGCACATGGTGTTTGGCGATCGGAACCCGGTGGGCCAGCGTATTCGCATTGCACACGGCGAGGACGGAGCTGTGGCCGACGATGGGTGGTACGAGGTGGTTGGCACGGTGAGGGACGTCGGTTGGCAGATGCCGGAGCCGTCGGAACAGGCAGCCATGTATGTCCCGGCACTGCTTCAACCGGGGACCGGCCTCAGCGTGGCCGTGCGGGTCCACGATCCGCTCGGCTTTGCGCCGCGGCTGCGTGTCGTGGCGAATGCCGTGGACCCCGAGATGCAACTCACCGACGTACAGCTGCTGACCGATGTCGGGGGCCGCGGTGCGACGCTCACCTGGACGGTGACCTACGTGGCTGGCGCCCTCTCATTGCTGGTGCTTCTGCTGTCGGCTTCTGGCATTTACGCCCTGATGTCGTTCATCGTCGCGCGCCGGACGCGTGAGATTGGCATTCGGCTGGCCCTGGGGTCGCCACCGACACGCATCGTGTCTGCCATCTTCACGCGCTCGATCCTGCAAATCGCCGCGGGCATCGCTGCCGGCAGCGCCGTGCTGGCACTGAAGATCGACCTCGGATCCCCGACGCAGGTGTTGATGCTGATCGGCGCCGACGCCGTCATGTTGATCGCGGGCAGCGTGGCTTGCGGCCTGCCGCTCCGGCGTGCGCTCGCGATTAGCCCGAGCGATGCGCTGCGGGCCGAAGCCTGACCGGCGCCGCTATTCCACGCGGAGCGCAAGCAACTCGCGTCACTCGACTGCGGCGAGACACGTCCGCATATAGGTCAAGCTCTGGGTGGCGATCGTCTCCGGATCCGGCTTGTAGTCGAAGACCTCGACGGACACCCAACTGTCATAGCCGGCGGCGCGAAGCGCGCCGAAGATCGGGACGAAGTCGGTGTCGCCGAACCCTGGTCCGCGCAGGTTGGCGTCGTTCGCATGGAAGTGACCGGCCGTGGCCGCATGGTGCGCGATCAGCGTTGCCATCGGGGTCGCTTCTGTCGCCATCGCTTTGACGTCGAGATGCAGTACGAAGTCGGGATGCGCCACCATCTGAACCAGCCGCGCGCCATCGGCGCACGTGGTGACGAAATCCGTCTCGACAGGCGCGAGAGGCTCCATGCAGATACGGACGCCGAGATCGGAGATGGCCGGCATCGCCTGGCGGAATGTATCGGCGGCCCACTCGAACGCGCGATCCACATCCACACCCGGTAACAGCGATCGCTGTTTCGGCGAGCCGAAGACCATGACGTGGCCGCCCAGATCGTGGCACGCCTGGCCGAGCGCGATGAGGTACTCCGCCAGGTGATGGCGCTCGTCGGCGTCAGGCGACGTGAGGTGCAGGCCGCTGGTCCCCACGAGTAACCAGTGCAGCCCGATGATCTCCAGGCCGGCGTCGGTTGCCTGTCGGCGCAGCAGCTGTCGACTCTTGGCGTTCAGGTCTGTGATTGGAGACGCCAGCGTGAACGGCGCCAGCTCGAGTCCGTCATAGCCCGCCGATTTGACGAAGCGACAGACCCGATCGAACTCCCAGCCCTCGAACATCTCATTGCAGGTCGCGAATTTCATCCGATGGCCGCTCCTCCTCGCGTGACGTGACGTCCCCCCGGTTCTGAGCAGCGGGGCGCTCTAGGACCGGCTGGCGGCTCTGCCCCCGTCTGCACCCGCCACGGCTGGAACGCCAAAGGGCGCATCCCGCATTGACCCCATGACCCTGTCGGGCCTCGACAACCGTTAGGGGCGGGGCATCTCGATCTCGGCGTAGCTTCCTGGCGTCGCACTATTCACGGCGGCGACCACACGCGCCACGTGTGGTTGTAGGCCGGGCCAATGCGCGGACCCGATCACGACGATGGCGATACGTCTCCCGGCAAGATTCTGCTGATGTTCTTGTCAGTCGTCACAAACACCTCGAACCTAGCGGCCTCGGCGGTCGTGAGGAGGTCGCCGTTGCTCAGGGTGGCCCAGCCTTCCTGGGTAGCGGTTCGGACCGTGTGCAGAATTAAATAGTGACGAATCGGGACAGGCGTGCCTTGATCGAAAAGGACGAGCATCAGCGACCGGACGCAGTCAGGTCGAGGCTACGAGCGGCGAACTCGATGACGGCCTGCACCTGCTTCCGGTCGAGGCCTTCGTACCGCCCAAGCACATCATCAAGGCTGGCACCCGCCTCGAGGTTCTTGAAGATCGTGGCCACCGGCATGCGTGTGCCCCGGAGTACCCACGCGCCGCTCACCTTCCCCGGGACCTTTTCGACCGCCGCACACTGAGACCAGTCGAGCACTGCCATCGGTGGACTCCTTGGACGGTCCCAGAATACACCTGACCGGAATTCGCGCCGTTTAGGCCGGCGACGACGATTCGAAGCGCGCGCGCGAGCACGAGGCGGAGCACGTCGCCGCGCGTGGCGCCGAGCGCCGTGCGCACACCAATCTCGCGGCGGCGCTGCGCCACGGCGCCTCGCGGCTGCCGAAGGCGGAGTCGTCAGCGCCGAAGACCTGCTGGCACGAGCGTGGGATGAGAACGCAGACGGTCGCCGCGGTATCGATATCCCCGTCCATCAGATGCGTCAGACGCGAGGAAAGCCACTGGACTGCCGTACGCGTTCGGCCTGCGCTAAATGCCGGCTCTCGTGTTTGGCGACGATTTCGAGACCCGCCCCGACGGTGAATCGGAGAAGAGGGATGAACGGATTTTTGAATCGCAGACGATTGACATCGTAGTCGCTGGCCTTCGTCACGAGCTCGCGCGCGACGACGTTGCTGCGAAGCAGATCGTCCAGCACGCCCACGTTCACCTCCGCTGCAGGCTTGATCTTCTTGGGGGCACGTGTCCGCGATCCGGTTTCGGTCGTCAACGGCGCGACGTACTGCTTGATGAACCGGCGCGTCCAGAAGCCGATGGTTACCTCCTGCACGGGGGAGCGAGGCTGGCCGACCAACGCCGCCGCTATCGCCGGCAGATAGACGTTATTGGTGACGAGCAGGTGGTCGAGGCACTGCCCGACGCTCCACGCGCCCGGACGGCCGCTCCAGTTGAGCTGCGCTGTGGTGAGTCCGCGCCCCAGCTGCTCGGCACGGCGGTCCGAGGCGTCGAGTTCCGAGATGAGGCGTTGAGGCCAGGCGGGAGTGGAGGATCGCGTCACGAAAGTATTTTAACGGGGCGCGCGGTCGGAGTCAGGACAGCGTGCTCCGGGAGTACAGCGGTTCTCGGCCGCGCTGGGCGTCGAGTTCCCGCGCGCGTTCCATGGCGCGGGCCACCAGCTCTACCGGTGCCCCGCGCAGCCCGAGCAGCGCAATCGCATTCCGCGTCGTTGCCGGCCCCGGCAGCAGCCGATAGTCGAACGCCAGACCATCACGATCCATTGTGTCGGTGAAATGAAACGGGGCATACGTGTCCGCGAGCAGGTCGACGAGCTCCTGATCGTGCGTCGCGGCGAGCACCACATGCGGTGCCGGCCGTCCCGCCGCGTCCGGTGCGAGCAGCGCCGAGAGCACGGCCTCGCCCGCGGCGATGCGCTCCACGGCGTTGGTGCCGCGAAACAGCTCGTCGAACAGCATCAGGTGGGGCGCGGGCGTCCGCGAGGCGTGAACCAGCGCCAGCACGGATTCGACCTCGACCATGTAGTAACTCCTGCCGCTCGCGGGATCGTCGTCGCGGCCGATGCAGCTGCGTACCACGAACGTCGGCCCTTCGTAGGATTCGGCAATGCACGTGTTGATGGTCTGCGCCATTGCCGTCGTCACGCCGACCGTCCGGAGAAACGTGGTCTTGCCAGACATGTTCGAGCCGGTGATGACGGCACCGTGTGGTGGACCCAGACTCACGGAATTGCCGACGGCCTCGGGCAAGAGGGGATGACGAACGCCCGAGAGGCGAAGCGTGGTTCCCGCCGGCCCAATGACGGGTCTCGTCCATCCCTTCGTCCCTGCTCGATACGATGCGATGCTCACCGCCGCGTCGACGTCCCCCACCGCGCCAATGACTCTGGTGAGTGTCTCGGCGCGAGCGCGGAGTTCGCGCGCGCCGAAGAACAGGGCGTTCGCGTCGAGACAGAACAGGAGATTCAGATACTCGAACAGCAGGGCTGCGATGTTGCCGGAGGCGGCGGCCGTTCCATCGCGCCCGGCCCAGGCGGCAATCCGACGCAGCCGCGCCAGATTGCGAACATCTGCGCGCAAGGTTGCCAGAATCGCCGCGCCGGGCAGCGCCAATTGATTGAGCGCGTCAGCGGCAGCGACAAGTGGACCGACCTGCCGGAACGCGCCCGTGACAGTCCGCAAGCCGTTGGCGGCCGTGCTCCGAAGCGCGAGGCTGATAACGCAACCGGCGGCGATCGCCAGGATAGCGATGGGATAGAAGAGAAAGACGACAACCGTCGCCACCATCGTACTGGCAAGGGCCGGGAACACCGCGTGCCACGCGCGGATCTCCAGCGCATCGGCAGCAGCCAGATCGATCAGATCGTACCCGGCTGGATCGGTGAGCGGCATGAGCGCCAGTTGCACGGCTTCGCGCGTGTGGATGTTGTCGTGCAGGTGTGTCACGAGCGCCTCGAACGTCTGGGTGTGCCTGCCGTTCGGTGAGTCGCGCAGACGGGCGTACAGCACCTGCTGTCCGACCACGCTTTCGGTTCGATCGAGAACGGCGAACACGTCGTCCATGTTCAAATCCGCCCACGTGCGATCGTCCATGGTGGCGCTGGAGGCCGTGCGGGTTCCCGGTGCCCGGTGGTATCGGCCAATCGCGTGCATGTCGTGGTCGCGCTCGCGAAGGAGACTCCATCGTTCGCGGAGCTTCGAGAGCCGCAGGGCCTGTTGGCGTCGATTCAAGACGATCGACAAGAGGCCAAGCGCGCTCAGTACTAGCAGGACTGAGAGGGTTGGCAGCACGCCGTTCCAGGGCCGGAATCGATCACGGCGCCAGTGTAACTCACCGCATCCTGGAGACCTGCTTCAGGCTGTCTTCTTCTTCGGCCGTTTTGCCTCGCCCGATCGGTTGAGAGCGACCGCCTCGCGAATCAGTGCTTCGAAGGCGCGCTCGTCTATTTGTTCTCCCTGGCGGATGTCAATCGCGCGGCGCGCATTGCCGTCGAGACTGGAGTTGAAGAGATGGCCAGGATCCTTCAGCGACGCACCCTTCAGGAACGTCAGCTTCACCACACTCTTATAGGACTCGCCCGTGCAGATGATGCCCTCATGCGACCACACCGGCGTACCCCTCCACTTCCATTCCTCGACGACGTCGGGGGCGGCCTGCTTGATGAGCCTGCGTATGCTGGCGAGCGTTTCCCCGCGCCAGTCGTCGAGATCGGCGATTCTCTGAGAGATGAGTTCCGATGCTGACTGCTGTTGGCTCGCATCCGGCTTCTTCATGTATTCATCGTAGGGTCGCGTCGCGTTGGTTCGCAACATCGTGCGGATGCCCAACTCGAGTGGCGGGCGCGGCGCATCGAGCGATGGGCGGCTGGCGCCGATCCGACGGACGCGAAGCTGATCGCAGGCCCTCAGCTCGTCGCGGCCGTATTCGGCCGTATGATGTTCGGCACCATGGCCAAAGTCCGTCCAGTTCCGAAGGGGTATCACACAGTCACCGCCGGTCTGTCCGTCAAGGATGCCGGCGCGTTCATCAAGTTCTGCAAGAAAGCGTTCGGCGCGAAAGAAGTTGAGCGCATGACCGGTCCCGGCGGCGGGGTCATGCACGCCGAGTTGATCATCGGTGATTCGCGGGTCATGTGCGGCGACGAGATGCCGAGCATAGGCAACAAGTCCGCCGCGACGCTCGGCGGCACGCCGGTGCAGCTTTACCTCCAGGTCGAGGACTGCGACAGGGTCTTCAAGAAGGCGCTCGCCGCTGGCGCGACGGTCCGCATGCCGCTCGAGAACATGTTCTGGGGCGACCGCATGGGTAGTGTGGTCGATCCGTTCGGCAACACCTGGGGCGTGGCGACGCGAATCGAAAACGTCTCGCCCGCAGAGATGAAGAAGCGCGCCAAGAAGTGGATGGCCCAGATGGCCGCCCCGAAGACGACCTAGCTCTCTCCGGGCGCCAGCGCCGGCGTCACAGATCCTCGGGTGAGACCAGCCGCCGCCGGAGCGCCTCGGCAATGGCTTGGGCACGATTCTCGACGCGCAGCTTGCCCAGCACGTGACTCACGTGTGACTTCACCGTCTCCTCCCCGATGGCGAGCGTTGTCGAGATGTCCTTGTTCGACCGCCCCGCGACGAGGTGACGCAACACGTCCAGTTCTCGCGTGGTGAGCTGCTCGCCAGGGATCGGCAGATCGGCGGCGAGCAACGCGACCGCAGAATCGATCACGATGCGTCCGCGCGCGACGTCGCGTACCGCGGCTACTAGCGTCTCGGGCTCCGCGTCCTTCCGGATGTAGGCCGAGGCGCCCGCGCGAAGCACCCCCATCATGCGTGGCGCGTCGATCGAGGCGGTCAACGCGATGACCTTCGTCCCAGGCCGGCCCGCCAGAATGCGCCGGGTCGTCTCGATGCCATCCAGCCCGCCGGGCATCAGCAGGTCCTGAATCACGATGTCCGGCTGCCACTCGTCGAGGTGCCCTAAGACCTCCTCGCCGCTGGCGGCAATGCCCACGACCGTCATGTCCGGAAACGACTCGAGCCACGCCTTCAAGCTGCGCGTGACCACGCGGTGGTCGTCGACCAGCACAATGCGCAGCGTCGTCATGCCGCGGCTGATCGCAGGCGGCTTGCTCGTCGCCAGGCGTTGCTGTAGCGCAGGATTTCGAACGCCGGAACGATGAGCATCGGCACGATCGCCCAATTCGGACGCCCCGAACGCCACGGCAGCACCAGTATCAGTGCTGCCAGCACCACGAAGCCCAGCGAGTTCATCACGATGCCCTCAACGTACTGATTGGGCGCGGCCGACTCGATCGGGACGACGAACGTGACGACCGTGCCACCCGTCGAGCCGCCTTGGATGGCGAAGCGGCCGCCGAGTTCAGACGCTCGCGCTCGCATGTTCTGGATGCCTGAACCCGCGGAGCCTTCATCCGCACCGATGCCCGTGCCATCGTCAGCGATCGTCAATCGCAGGTCGGTGCCGACGGGCTCCAGTGCGATGCGCACCCGAGTGGCGCGCGCGTGGCGCGCGATGTTGGCGCACGCCTCCTGCACTGCCCGGAACAGCGCGTCAGGGGTTCCCGGCGGAAGAATCTGGACCGGGGGCAACGCGGCCATGTGGAGATCGACCGCGGCACCCGTTCTGAGCCGCAGCGCCTCGGCCTGCCGGCGAATTGCGTCGAGCAACGCGTCGGTTCCCAACACGCCGGTTTTGAGATGGTCGGTCACCGCCTCCATCTCGCCCATCGCATCGCGAGCCGAGGCGCGGATCGTCTCGATCGCCTCGATGGCTCCCGCTGGATCCGATTCAAGTCGGGCTTCCACTGTCGCAGCGGCCGTCTGGATGGCGAAGATCTGTTGCTTGACCGAGTCGTGCAGATCGCGCGCGAGTCGATGCCGCTCCTCCTGTGCCGCGATCGCCCGGATCTGCTGCTCGTACCGCGTCCGCACCGTGTCGGTGCCGGGCACCTGACGCAAGCTGGTCGGCCGTCTCGTCCACCAGCTCGGATTGCCCAATGCGGTCGACCACGCATAAAAGAGCGCGAGCGTAGCCACGCCCGCCACCACGACGAGCCAGTCTGCAAGGCCCCACGGCCACACGGCTTTCCACTGGATGAACAGCATGCCCAGCACGACTGCATGGGCCGCCCCGAACCACCCAAGAGCGCGCCGGCGGTGCAGGACATTGGGAATCGTCGAGAGCCCGATCGCCGTCAGGCCAGACCCAACGAGCGCGGCACCGCAGACGAAGATGAGGCTGTACGATCCGTTGGCTGAGCTGGCGAGCAGGAGCGCCACAGGCCCCGGGTCAGTCAGGAGGAGAAACCCGCCAATTGCCGCAAGCGCGGCATATGCCCACAAAAAGACACGCGTGTCGGTGCCATCGACAGGTTCGAGAATGTCCATGCGCTGAGTCTACGACTCCGCATCCGACCACGCATCACTCCGCGGGGGGAGGAGCGCTCCGCGTATACTGCAATCTCCCAGAATGTAGCGTTCGGCTGCCGGCGGTGGCGTTCCGCGCGAGCGCGCGAATCCTCGGCGGCAGCAGCTCGAACCAGGATCAGGAGTTGCCATGCTTCAGCAGCAATACGTACGTCTCGCTTTGGTAGGTCTGGCGGTGACCACCGTCGTCTCCCTCGCCGCACAGACTCCGGCACCCGCCAGTCCCACGCCCGGGGCCGCCCCCCCGGGGCAAGGGCGCGGCGGGGGGCCACAGGCTCCCGCGATCGTCTCGCCAGAGGTCTCCGCGGATCGGCACATCACGTTTCGACTGAACGCGCCCAATGCGCAGAGCGTCCGGCTCAGTGCCGGCGACATCCCGGCCATGGGTACCGCCAGCACGCTCACCAAGGGCGAGAACGGCGTGTGGTCGACTACCGTGGGCCCGGTTGAACCTGGTGCCTATCGCTATGTCTTTAACGTGGACGGCGTCACGGTTCTAGACCCGCGCAGCCCCGCCACCAGCGAATCGAACGCAAGCGTGTGGAGCGTCGCCTACGTCTCGGGCAGTGACATGTTCGACACGAAGACGGTGCCGCACGGCGCCGTCGCCGTTGTGACCTACTACTCGACCGCGCTCAAGCGGGATCGCCGGATGCACATCTACACGCCGCCCGGCTATCAGGCGGGTCGCGACAAGTATCCGGTCTTCTATCTGCTCCATGGGGCTAGTGATTCCGATGACTCGTGGACGTCGGTCGGGCGCGCCGGAATCATTCTCGATAATCTGATTGCCGCCAAGAAGGCCAAGCCGATGATCGTCGTCATGCCCGCTGGCCACACGAACGGCCCGACGCCCGGACGCGGCGCGCCTCCCACCGCGGCCACGATCGCACCCGGTTCGCCCGATGAGTTCACGCAGGATTTCGTGACCGACATCATGCCGTATGTCGAGAAGAACTATCGCGTGCTCACAGACCGACAGAACCGCGCGATCGCGGGCCTGTCGATGGGCGGCAGCCAGACGCTCAACATTGCCATGCCGCACCTCGACCAGTTCGCGTACATCGGCGTTTTCAGTTCCGGCATTCTCGGTGGCGGCGGTGGTCGCGGCCGCGGCGTGGCACCGGCGGCTGGCGCGGCTGCGGCCCCGGCGGCGCCAGCGCCGCCCTTCGGTGCGACCTGGGAAACTCAGAACAAGGCCATGCTCGACAACGCCGCGCTGAAGAAGGGTCTGAAGCTCGTCTGGTTCAGCACGGGCAAAGACGACGGGTTGATTACGACAGCCACGCGGCCTACGGTCGAGCTGCTCAAGAAGCACGGCTTCGACGCGAAGTTCACCGAGACTGCCGGCGCCCACACATGGTTGAACTGGCGGAACTATCTCGTCGAGTTCACGCCTCAGCTCTTTCAGTAACGACGTTCGAGACACCGGGTGTGGTCCTGCACCCGGTGTCTCTTTCACGCCGGTGCCGATCCAGTGGCTCCCGGTCACCCCTCACGCATGCGCCGAGAGAATGCCGCCGCGTTCGGGGATCACGCGTAGCGTCAGAAACTCCACCCCGATGCTCCACCGGGGCACGATGGCTCGCGTGGCGCGCTCCACGTGTCGGACAATCGCCAGCGCGTCGCAGAACGCGCATCCAATCCGAATCCGCTGCCCGGTCCGAAGCTGGCGGAACGTAAAGAACCTCATCCCCGAGATCGAGAAATCCCACGACGTGCCGGCAAACGCGTCAGCCAGTGGCCAGCTTTCGTGGAATGAAACCGGCCATTCGCGGCGGAGGCGGTGAAAGATGCGACATGTCGCGTCGTCTTCACGCAGACGAGCCATCGGAAAGAGCGGACTCGCGCAGGTCGCGCAGGTCGACGATGGTGATTCGGCCTCGCGTAAGAGAAACAACGTCGTGCAGAACCCGCACTTTGCCGTGGGAGGGGCTGGCGTTGGGGCCGCCCCGATCGCGGATGGGAGCGCCAACACCTCTCCGGCCGGGACGTTGCCCTTGAAGGCCAGCTCCAGCTCTCGGTCGTAGATTGCGCGCTTCGCGGGATCGCGCAGCACCGCAAAGGCTTGATTGATCAGCGCCGCCGTCTCCGAGTCGCCGCCGAGATCCGGGTGCATTCGGAGCTGCCGCATGAGCGTGACATAGCTCATGTGGATGATCTCCTGGGGCGCGCCCGGTTGGACGTGGAGCACGTGATAGTAGTTTGCTCGTTGATCCATGAGACGGCACTGCGTCCTCAATTGCGATCGTTTGCCTCATTAATCGGCAGCAGCCGGGCCGCCTTGAGCCCCACGACACCAATCTCTACAATTTGGGCCGCATGACGCGCCTCATGCGCTCCGACGAAGACGCCTGGCGCAGATCCGGCGCGAGGGGGGGATCGCGGCGCGCTTGAGCGGCGTGGTAACGGCACCCGCGGAGTCGGCGAAGGTGGTTGTCTACCAGTACGCATCTGATTTCATCGGGACGCGCAACGTGAAGGTGCCGCGCCGATGATCGAGCCTGTTCCCGAAGGCGCGCCGCCCGCGGTTGGCGCCTCAAACGAAACCGGTTCGCTAGCGGACGGCGCCGAGCACGTCGTGATAACCCGCAATCGATCCGCTGCCGAACCTGCTCAACAACTCAGGGATAGGAAAGAGCATCGTCTCGAGATGCGACGAGAAGGTCATCGCCGGCGACGGAGAGAGCTGGCCGCCCGGCGTGCGGACGACGCTGCGTATGATGACGCTGTTGCTGCCGACCGGAAGCGTTGATGCGTTGGAGTAGAACGTCTGAGCGACGTTATTGAGGAAGAGGTATTGCTCGACGTTTGACGTGTAGAACGCCGAGACCGTGGCGTCGTGCTCTCGCAGATAGCGCCCGACGGCCTTGAGCGCGGTAGGTCCCGCAAAGTCGCCGACAATCGGAATCAGCAGGTTGCGTTTCTGCAAGGTTTGGATGGCGCGAAAATGGTCTTCCGTCGCGAGGAATCCGCGTTCGGTCCCTTTCTCATCGACCTCCAGCATCAGATCGCCGAACGTCGGAAAGGCACTGCCCAGCCTCGGGAAGGGACCGTCGTAGGTCAGACCTGGACCGCCGATGCTGAACGCCGTGAGCACTCGTTCGAGACCGGATCGATCGGCAGCCGGCAGTGGAAAGCCGTGGGTCTTCACCAGGTGGTCCGTCACGATCTTCACCGTGTCTGCCAGCCTCGTGCTGTCGGCCTCGACGCCGGCGAACGCCTCCACCAGATTCGCCGCCGATGTATTCACGCCGAGGTTGGCTGGCCTGGGTCTCGAGAAGAGCCGCGCCAGAAAGTCCGCGCGATCGGTTGAGAGCTCGAAGAGCGCCTTGTACATCAGATGCTGCAACATGTTCTGGCGCCGGATATCCAGAACAAATGCAATCCGTGGTCTGAGGGCCACGATGTAGGTGAAGTTCTGCTCGGGGCCGACGCCCAGATACGCACTGGCCGGCCGCTGGTTGTTTGCGAGCGCGTCGACGACCTGTTGAAACGAGCGCTCGTTCGACACGAAGTTCTCAGAGGGAGGGAACACGCCCGACGGTTCGGACATCTCCGATACCAGCGTCCAGAAGGCCTTGTCGCTGAGTTGCTCGGGCAGCGTGCCAGATGTTTGCCGCGCGTGCCCCGAAACAAGCGAAGTGAGGACGAGAACCGTTGAGAACAGGAGATGGCGGCGGAAGAGGCGCATCATGACTTCCTCACAGCTAGTCGCTGGACCTGTCGGGAGTTGGAAGCCGGGCGCGGAGGTGCACGCCGCGTGAGCGCGGCCACGACTGAACCTCCTGCTTGAGCGCATCGAGCCGGCGCCAGTGCGCGGTCACGGCCTTCCGACCACCCTCGGTGATCCGCACCGTTGTTTGCGGATACCTGCGCAGAAAACCTTTCTCGAGAGAGATGAGACCCGCCTCCTCGAGCTTGCCCAGATGCTGCGACAGGTTGCCCGGCTGCAAGCCGGTCAGGCGCTGCAGAAAGACGAAATCGGCCGACTCGCACGCCGAGAGCGCCGTGAGGACGGCGAATCGTGCGGGCTCGTGCACCAGCTTATCAGCGGCGACCAGCCGCTCGAACGGCGCGCCTTTAGACGGCGGCATGTCTGAACCGTCGTACCACGAACAGATGCAGTTGGACGGCCGTGACGATGAGCGCCGCGGCCATGCCTGCATGGCCGAATTGCCGGAACGGCTGAAGGCTTGGCACGACGAGCGTGACCAGTAACCCGAGCGACGCGAGCAGCGGCACGACCCAGCCGAGTCGGTCGCCGCGGCTGAATGCCAATGACGCGGCGGTGACTGTCGACAGGAGCGCCCAGATCAGGTCTGTCGGCGTCCCGCCCACCTCCTCGGTGATTGCCACGCTGGCCATCACGACGACCACGAGGAGCAGGGCGAAGACCGTGGCCCTGGCAGCTTGCCGCCCCAGGGATCGCTTACGCGGTTCCACCCGTCCGAATCGCCACTGGTAGAACGAACCGAGCGTCGCCGCGGCGAGGATGGCGCCCAGGCTGAGCCACATCCGCAGGCGCGGGTTCGGGTAGAGCATCGCATTGACGTTGTGCAGCAGGACGAACCAGAACAGGAGGCCCTGATGTACGCGGGCGCCGATGTACGCACGGGTCAATTGGCGAATCGGCTCGGCAGCGGAATTCATCGAAGTCCCCCCGCGCTCAGGACGGCGAGCGCTGGTGAGGATGGTGTATCGAAAACTAGTTATTGTCAATAAGTATAAAGTCGATGGCCACCTGGGGATCGATGGTCAGAAACGCCAGCCGAGCGTGATAGTGGCTCCTG
This sequence comes from Vicinamibacterales bacterium, assembly GCA_039925145.1. Classification (GTDB taxonomy): domain Bacteria; phylum Acidobacteriota; class Vicinamibacteria; order Vicinamibacterales; family SCN-69-37; genus JBDSZL01. The sequence goes on from JBDSZL010000066.1 coordinate 46,072, forward strand.
CCAGGGGGCCCGCAGGGTTCGCGCGGATGATCGCGGCGAAGTCAGCGGCGAAGCGGGTGCGCATAAGGCGCAGGCCGACATTGCCGAACGCGCCGCCCTCGAGGACGACCACGTCGGCGATGGCCTTCCGATGTGGGCTGATTCTGTGCTCGAACCCGAAGAACGCCACCGGAACACCGCCGGCATCGTCACCGCTCCGCGCGTACATCCACCCGGCTCCCCCGGTCCACGCGTCATCCTCAGTGCCCCGCGTCACGACCCCGTAGGCGAGCCCGACGGACGCCTCGCCCACTTGGCTCGCGTTCACGAAACCGGCGGCCGCCTGTGTGCGGTCGCCCCGGTTCACCTGGGCTTTGGCGAGGAAGACGAATGGATGAGGGACGCCCGGCGCAGGAGCGACAGTGCCGGCCCCGACCGTCACGTGGTCGGTGACACCGAACTGCGCAACTGGCAGGAAGATGTCGAGGAGCGTCACGGAAAGGCTGCCGCGCGGCAGCGTCCGCGCCGTCGGCATGAGTATCAACCGGGTGTCGCTGGGATCGGCGGACTCGACCGGCGCCGGGGCCGCCGGGAACGTTGCGGTGGTCGATTGAGCGAAGAGAGCAGAGGCATGTCCCACATGGATGGCCAGACATGCGGCCAGAACGAGGGCAGGCCTTGTCGGTGCGGTCATGAACGCATCGTGCGCCGGGGCGACACTCAGAGTCCTGACACGGAACCTGAAGAGTGCTGATCAGTGGACACCTATCGCGAGTGGCCGTGGCGCCGCACGCGATCTTTCCAATGGGATCAATCTCGATAAATACTTCAGACGCTGCCCCCGGATTGGCCCGGGCCGGAGATGCGCGCGCCCCCGGCGCCGCCACCTGATGCGACCTTCGCAGGAGTTGCCATGATCCATCCCGCACCGATCACACTCGAGGGACACGGCGTCCGCCTCGAGCCACTCTCATTCGATCACGAGCCCTCTCTGGCGGCAGCAGCCTCTGATGGCGACTTCTGGAATCGGTGGGTGACTTGGGTGCCGACGCCCGGCGATACGCGCGGATACATCAACGATGCAGTGGATGGTCAACACGCCGGGCACATGCTGCCCTGGGCTGTGCGCGACAGCGCCAGTAGCACGGTCGTTGGCACCACCCGCTACCACGATATCGTCGCGGACCTCGATCGCGTTGAGATTGGCTATACGTGGTACGGGCCGCGCTGGCAACGGACGCACGTCAACACGGCGTGCAAGCTGCTGCTCCTGGAACATGCATTCGACACTCTCAGGTGCATGTTGGTGGGCCTTCGGACCGATTCCTTCAACTTTCAGTCGCAGCGTGCCATTGAAGCGCTGGGCGCGAAGAAGGATGGCGTGCTTCGCCACCACAAACGCCGACCCGACGGCAGTGTGCGGGACACCGTGGTGTACAGCATCCTCGCGGCCGAGTGGCCCGACGTCAGGCGTCACCTCGAGCATCGCTTGACGCGGCGCCGGAGCTAGCGGCCGGTGCGGGGTGTCGATGCCGGGCCCGCCTCGGCGCCTGGCGGTTCGCGGAAGGGCTCCATGGGAATGCGCGCGTAGCAGACGTCGAGGATTTCGAGCGCCTCCGTCTTCTTCGGCGCTCGAAGCACGACCGAATCGCCGGGACCTGCTTTCATGAGCGCGCGGGCCAGAGGCGACATCCAGCTGATGTAGCGGCGGTGGATGTCCACCTCGTCGACACCGACGATGCTGACCACGTGCTCGGCGCCGGAGGAGTCGGCGTACTGGACGGTTGCGCCAAAGAAGACGCGCCGGGCCGCCGGCCCATGCCGGGGTGTTTCTGGATTCACCACCTCGGCTGCGTCGATGCGTTTGGTCAGAAAGCGAATGCGCGAGTCGATCTGACGCAGGCGTCGTTTACCGTAGAGGTAGTCGGCGTTTTCGCTACGATCGCCGTTGCCCGCGGCCCAGGCGACAACCTGGGTGACCGCCGGCCGTTCGCGATTCAGCAGAAACCGGTGCTCGTCCTTCAACCGCTGGAGCCCGTCCGGCGTGATGTAGTTCTTCGGCGCGGGGCCGGGCGCGTCGCGAACGGGTTCTCTCGTTGGCCGCTTGGGCATGGATCGCACAAGGCTATCGTGCTCGCGGTCCTTGACGTTGCACTTTTGCGACCTGGCATCCGGCCGGCGCCCCGAGCGGGCGGCGCCACTCGGGTCGGGGTCTTATCCCCGGTTGCCGCCCTTTCCCCGTATGCTTGCAGTGCTCTCAAAGCTGTCACCCTATGGCGCGACTCCTCATCGTGGACGACGACGCCGTGCTCAGACGGATGCTGGTGCGCGGGCTCGCCATGGGCACGCACGACATCGACGACGCCTCCAGCGGCGCCGAGGCGGTGTCGAAGCTCGCCGAGCGACAGTACGAGGTCGTGGTGACCGACGTGCAGATGTCTGGCATCGGCGGTCTCGACGTGCTGCGACAGGCGCTGGCCTCGACGCCGGTGCCCGCGGTGATCCTCATGAGCGGCCACGGCACGATCGAGATTGCGGTGGATGCCATCAAAGCCGGGGCATTCGACTTCCTTCAGAAGCCCTTTGCCATCGAGCAGATGCGTCTTCGTGTCGAACGGGCGCTTGAGTTCCGACGGCTGAAGTATCAGGTCGACTATCTCAACCGCAGCCAGCCCGACATCTACAGCTTCGATCGTATCGTCGGCGCGGATGGCGCGCTCGCGCGCGCGCTCGACATGGTGCGCCGCGTGGCACGGTCGTCGTCGACGATCCTCATCCGGGGAGAAACGGGCACCGGCAAGGAGCTGATCGCGGCAGCGGTGCATCACAACTCGGATCGCGCCGCCCGCGCGTTCGTGAAGGTGAACTGCGCGGCCCTGCACGAGAATCTGCTCGAGTCCGAGCTGTTCGGGCACGAGAAGGGCGCCTTCACAAGCGCCGACCAGCAGCGCATCGGACGCTTCGAGCATGCCGATGGGGGCACGCTGTTTCTCGACGAGATCGGGGATATGAGCCCGAGCACTCAGGCGAAGGTGCTGCGCGTGCTGCAGGAACAGGAGTTCGAGCGCCTCGGCAGCTCGAAGACCGTGCGCGTGGACGTGCGCATTGTCGCCGCCACGCACCGCAACCTGCTCGAGATGGTTCAGGCTGGCACGTTCAGGGCCGATCTGTACTACCGCCTCAATGTCATCAGCATCGACATCCCGCCGCTGCGCGAACGCAAGGAAGACATTCCGGCGCTCACCAGCGCGTTCCTCACGCGGCTGTCGGGCGATTTGAAGCGACCGGTAGAAGGGATCTCGCAGGACGCGCTCGAGGCGCTCATGCAACACAGCTGGCCCGGCAATATCCGCGAACTCGAGAACGTCCTCGAACGCGCGGTGCTCCTTGCCGACGGTCCGATCCTGGGAGTCGAGGACGTGTCGATCGTGCGCGGATGAGCGCGCATGGAGCGGGGGCACCTTCAGACCGTCCGCAGGTACTGGTGAATCGAGAACAGCACCGCTGAGCCTTCACGGGCTCGGGCTTCGCGGCTCGAGGCGCGGGGCTCGGGGCTCGAGGGTGCATGCGGAACGTCTTCTGGTCCCCTCCTCCCCGAGCCGTAAGCCCCAAGCCGCGAGCCGCGTGATACTCTCTGGCACCATTTTCCATTGGACATTGGAGGTCTCGTGGCAGCTGCTCTTCGTCCCCTCTCCCTAGGCGAACTGCTCGACCGGACGTTTCAGCTGTATCGCCAGCACTTCCTTGTGTTCGTCGGCATCGTGGCCCTCCCCGGTCTTGTGTCACTGGCCCTCAACCTGCTCCTGAATCCCGTTCGCGCCAGCGCCGGAGCCATCGCGACCCTGCTGCTTCTGTGCGTCATCGCGCTGGCGCAGTTCGTCATCTTCGCGATCTCACAGGCGGCCACGATCACCGCTGTCTCCGAGCTGTACCTGGGCCGGTCGATCGGCATTGGCCAGGCGTTTGCGGCCGCCCGTGGCCGCATCGTGGAGATTTGCGTGATCTCGCTGCTCATCGGCCTGTTCACCGGCCTCGGCCTTCTGCTGCTGATCGTGCCAGGAATTCTTCTCGCGCTCCGATGGTCAGTGGCGGTTCCGGTGGTGGTGATCGAAGGACTCCCGCCGCGCGCGGCCATGGAGCGGAGCAGCGACCTCACCGCTGGACATCGGGGTCGCGCATTCATGATCTACCTGGTCTACTTTGCGCTGGTCCTCATCATCTCTGCCATCGCGCAGATGCCACTGGCAATCCTGCTCGTCGCCAACCGCGCGGCAACGAGCGCAGCGCCCGGCTGGCTGATGGTCGCGACGCAGATCAGCGGATTTCTGACGCAGAGCCTCGTCGGGCCCCTCGTGACGATCGCGATGTCGCTCTTCTACTACGACGAGCGCGTGCGAAAGGAAGCCTTCGACCTCGATCACCTGATGGCGCACCTCGACTCGACGCCCGACTCGTCGCCGCTCCCCGCCTGACCGGATGCCGTTCACAGCCGCCGGGCTGACACTCGCCGCCCTTCTCGCCGTCCAGGCTCCGCCCGCGGCAACGGTGCCGCTGACCCGCGACGCCTACGTGCTCGAGCTCGGCCGGTTGCGAAACGCGATTCAGACATTGGATGAGCGGGCGCCCGCGATGGCCAATCCCATCAGGGTCGCGCTGTCATCCACCTGGCGTGTCGTCGTTGACGATGGGGTGATTGAGATCGATCCGTCTGCGCTGCGGGATCGTCTCGCGCAGTGGCAGCAGCGGCCGCGGCCAGCCATCCGCGAGGAACTGATGCAGACGCTGCAGCTGTACGCCGACGAAGCGATGTCAGCGGACAATGGCGTGGCTCACCCGAACGCCCGCGCCGAGCTCGATCGCATCCTGTCAGCACGAGAGTTCGCCCAGGTGCGCGGCCCGAGTGCTTTCGACCAGTTCCGGCAGCGGCTCCTGCTCTGGCTCAGCGATCTGCTCTCACGCGTGGCCGGTGCGTCGGCTATCCCGTCGCTGACGCGATGGATGATCGGGCTCCTGGTCGCTGTGGCGCTCGGCGCGGCCCTGTTCTGGATGTACCGGTCGTTGCGGTCTGCGCAGTCGCCGAACGCCCTCCACCTCAACCACGGGGTCGTACGGGAGCTCCGTGCGTGGCCTGTCCTGCTGGCCGACGCGCGTGCTGCCGCCGAGCGCGGTGACTGGCGGGACGCCGTCCATCTGGCGTATTGGACAGCGATCGAGTTTCTCGAATCGAACGGCGCCTGGCGACCCGATCCCTCCCGCACACCGCGCGAGTACGTGCGGCTGATCCCCGCGTCCGACACCGCGCATGCGCCCCTGGCGGAGATCACGCGGATCTTCGAACACGTGTGGTACGCCGCCGCCACCGCCGATGCCGATCGCTTCAGCCGTGCCCTCGCGGCGCTCGAGAGCCTCGGATGCCGTTTGCGTTGAACCCGGGCGATCGGCGTCCGGTGCTCGCTGGCGCGGCGGTGTTTCTCGCGGTGGTCGTCGCCGGTGTGCTGCTCGCCCCTGCGAGCGACGCTGACGTTCCCACCTCCTATTCCGCCGCATCGAATGGGACGAAGGCGGCCTTCCTCCTGCTCGACACGCTGGGCTACCAGACGCGCCGCTGGGAGCAGCCCCCGAACGAGCTGACCGATCCTCACGCGACGACCCTCATCGTGGCCGACCCGGTACCGGTCGAACAGGGTGAGCGCGACGCGATCCTTCGCTTCGTCGATGCAGGAGGCCGTCTCATCGTCACGGGCCTGAGCGGCGCCGCGCTGGCTGGTCTGCCGGGCCGGCCCGATCCGGTGGCGGGCCTGGGATGGAAGCCGGCGTCCGCGGTGACGCTGTCGCGCATTACACAGGCTGCGCGCGTCATCACGCTCGCGCCCGCGGCTCGTCTGGCGTCGCCGGTGACCGGCACGCCCGTCTACGCCGTTGCCGGGACACCGGCGGTCGTGCATATCCGGCGGAGCAAAGGCGACATCTACTGGTGGGCCTCGCCCACGCCTTTGACCAACGCGGGAATCACAGCCACGAGCAACCTGCCGTTTGTCCTCGCGTCCGTTGGTGCCCCTGGCGAGCGGCTTGTCCTGTTTGATGAGTACTTCCACGGCTACCGTCAGACGCTGGCCGCGTCGCTGATGCACTCGCCCTTGAAGTGGATGATGGCGCAGCTTGCGCTCGTAGCGGCGCTGGTGCTCGCGACGTATGCGCGGCGCAGCGGCCCTGTCGTGCCTCGTGTATCGGAGACACGGCTGTCGCCGCTCGAGTTCGTGCGAACGATGGGCGCGCTCTATCGCAGGGCGGATGGGGGAGCGATTGCCGTGGGCGTCGCCTACGCGTCGTTCCGGGCGGCGCTGACCGCCCGCTTCGGGATCAGGCCCTCGGCCGATCCCCAGATTGCCGCCGCAGCGGCCGGGATACGCGGCGAGATTGATCCCGCCGCGCTTGTCGAGACCATGCGCGCGTGCGAGGCCGTTCGCGATCAGCCGAATCTGAGAGACGCCGCGGCGCTGGCGCTCGTGCAGGCGATTCACGATCGATCGACCGAGCTCGGCCTGAACTCACCCTTGAAGGAGATTCGTTGATGGAAGCCGTCAGCACACTCGCGTCGCACGTCCGGCGTGAGCTCGACAAAGTGATCGTCGGTCAGCACGATCTGAAGTCGCAGTCATTGATCGTGCTGCTGTGCCAGGGACACGCGCTCGTCGAGGGCGTCCCCGGCATCGCCAAGACCCTGAGCGTCAAGACACTGGCTCGCCTGCTCGGGCTCGACTTCAGGCGTGTGCAGTGCACATCCGATCTGATGCCGGCCGACATTCTGGGTACCACGACAGTGAACCTGTCGACCGGCGCCTTTCAGTTGCACAAGGGGCCGGCATTCACCGAGATGCTCCTCGTCGACGAAATCAATCGCACGCCGCCGCGCACGCAGGCGGCCCTGCTCGAGTGCATGGAAGAACGTCACATCACGATCGACGGCGCGCGGCACGACCTGTCCCCGCAGTTTGCCGTCTTCGCTACACAGAACCCGATCGAGTTCGAGGGCACCTACCCCTTGCCCGAGGCACAGCTCGATCGCTTCCTCCTCAAGATCTCGGTGCCGTACCCGGATCGCGACGACGAAGTGCAGCTCGTCACCCATGCGCATCATGGGTTCGACGCCCGCGCACTCGACACCATGTACCTCGAACCGGTGCCGGTCGGTCTGCTGGACTCCGCGCGGGCTGAACTGACGCGCGTCACGGTGCAAGAGGCGCTGATTGCCTATGTCGTGGAAGTTGTGCGCCGTACGCGCGACTGGCCGTCCTTGACCCTGGGCGCGAGCCCGCGCGCGGCGGTAGGCCTGCTGCGTGTCGCGAAAGCCATGGCCGCCGTTGACGGGCGAGACTATCTCGTTCCCGACGACGTCAAGGCGGCAGCTCTCCCGGTGTTGCGCCATCGGGTGGTGGTCAAGCCGGAAGCGGATCTCGAAGGGCTGGGCGTCGATCAGATTCTGCAGGACGTCCTGGCTGCCATCGAGGTTCCGCGGTGACGAGCCGTGCCGGCGTGGCACCTCCCGCGCTGGAAATCCACGCGCAACCCGCAGGCCGGTTCGCGATCGCAGCCAGCCGGAACACCTTTGCGCTGCTCACCATCGGCCTTGTCTGGCTGATTCCCGCTTTCTTCGAACCGCGCTTCGTGAGAGGCATGCTCGTCTGGGATGGCCTGGTCATCGGGGCCTGGCTCCTCGATCTCTGGTACCTGCCGCCGCCGGCACATCTGGTGGTAGGCCGGACGTGGCTGCGGGCGCCCTCTCTGACGGTGGCCTCCGGAGTGCGACTGACGATTCGCCATGCCGGGCGACGCGTGCTCCTCGTGCGAGTGCTCGACACCGTTGCGCGCGAGTTGCGTCCGGAGCCGCCCACTCTCGAGGTTGCCGTTCGTGGGCCGCGGGCGGCGGAGGCCGAGTACGAGATTCGTCCCACGCGGCGCGGAGAAGCGCAGCTGGGCGCCGTGTTCCTTCGCTACTCGAGCCGATGGCGCCTGGCCGAGCGCTGGGCACGCGCGCCGCTCGAGCAGGCCGTGGTCACCTGTCCGGACCTCGACGAAGCACGACGGCAATCCATCTACCTGATTCGCAGCCGCCAGATTGCGCTCGAGAAGCGGACGACACGCCGGCGTGGTGTGGGCCGCGCATTCGAGAGCCTGCGCGACCACCGGACCGGCGATGACTTTCGCGACATCTGCTGGACCGCGACCGCCCGCCGCGGCAAGCTCGTCACGCGGCAATACGAGATCGAACGCAGCCAGACCGTGTGCCTGCTGTTCGACACCGGACGGTTGATGCGCACGCGCGTCGGTGCGCTGACCAAACTCGACCACGCCGTCAACGCCGGGCTGGCGCTGGCGGAGGTGGCGCTGGCTGGGGGCGACCAGGTTGGCGTGCTGGCGTACGGCCGACGGATTTCAGCACGGGTGAGTGCCGGGCGGGGCAGCGCCCACCTGGGCCGCATCGTCGAATGCCTGGCGCTGCTCCGGGGAGACGAGTGGGAGGCGGATCATATTCAGGCTGCGAGCCGGATGCTGACCGATCAGAAGCGGCGCAGCCTCATCGTCTGGCTGACCGACCTGGCCGAGACGGCCATGACGCCGGAGGTCGTTCGGGGCGCCTCGCAACTCACAGCGCGTCACGTGGTGCTGTTCGTTGTCATGGGGCAAGCGGATGTGACGGCCGTCGCAGCGCGGCGACCGGCGCGCGTGCAGGATATGTACGAGACGGCTGCGGCTCAGGAGCTGGTCCAACGCCGCTCGGCTCTTCTCGCCCGGCTGCGTGCCCAGGGGGCTCTGACGGTCGAGACGTCGTCGAGCCACCTCGCGCCGGCGCTCGTCAACAGTTACCTCGACGTGAAGCAGCGTGGACTGTTATGAAGCCCGGCGGCGGGGAACGAACACATACGCCGCGAGCAGCACGAACAGCGCGCCGGCAACCGAGAGCTTTGCGAAGACCGCCAGATCAGTGGGCGAGACAAAGGCTTCGATGACGCCAGCGACGATGAGAATCGGCACGCACCCCGCCACGAGCCGGACCGCGTCGCGTCCGGCGTCTCCGAGCGAGTCGAGTCGAGGCAGGAGCCCCGGAAAGAGGAGTCCCTGAGCGAGCCGCAGACCGGCGGCCCCCGCGATGAAGATGGCGGGCAGTTCGAGCACGCCGTGTGGCGCGACGAAGCTCCAGAGCGCCACGCTCATACCGGCTGCTGAGCACGCGGTCGCGATGACCCCGATCATCAACCCGTTGAAGGCGAGCAGATACAGCGTGCCCATGCCCGCGGTGATGCCCGCCGCAAACGTCATGAAGGCGACTGACATGTTGTTGGTCATGATCTGGCTCGAGGCCATCGGCTTGATCGCGACGATCGAGTGGGTCCACATCTCGTGCCTTGCGATGGTGGCGACCATCTCCGGGCCGATCACCTTCGCGGCAAAGCCCGGCGTCGTGCGCGTCAACGCGCCGCCAATCAACGCGCCGACGACGAAGACGCCGGTTGCCAAGGCAATGTGGACGAGGTGACTGCGGACGGCGCTGGGAAAGCCGCGGCTGAGAAACGCCCACGCCGAGCTCCCTGCCGTGCCGCCCGCGGCGTAGATGGTATGGTGTGCCCGCCCCAGCAGCTGGTTGAGATGCGTGGCAAACCGTGCGGAGCTCGGGTGCTCGCGTACGGTGGCGAGGTCTGTGGCCACCTGGCGGTAGAGCACACCGATGTCCTGGAGCTCGGCGTGCGTCAAAGCGCGGAGACCCCGCCGCTCAGCGCGCGCGACAAGGTCTTCGAGTCGCCGCCAGTGGGGCGTGCGCTGATTCAACCAGTGCGTGGAGATCATCTGTGGATCCGAGTCATCTGCGCATCGACACGCCGGAGCAGATCTCGCTGGAGCTGCCCGTCGCGGGAGTAGGCAGCCGGTTTCTCGCGATGGCCATCGACACTTTACTCCAGGCCGTCCTATACCTGGTTATCGTCGCGATTCTATTCTTCCTCCCCGTGCTGCGATTCTTCGTGGGTGCCCTCGGGGGCACATACCTGCCGGCGGTACTGTTTTTCACGATTTTTTGTATCTACTGGGGCTACTTTGCCGCGTTCGAGATCGCGTGGCGTGGTCAGACGCCGGGCAAACGGGTCATGGGCCTTCGCGTCGTGCGTGATTCCGGTCGGCCGGTCGATGCGGCCGCCTCGCTCCTTCGAAATCTGCTGCGGGCGGTCGACGCGCTCCCGGTGTTCTATGGCGTGGGCGTTATCTGCATGCTGCTGAACCGGAGGAGTAAGCGGATCGGCGATCTGGTGGCGGGCACGGTGGTTGTCTACGATCGCCAGACGGAGCGTCTCGACACGACATGGGCTGAGCGATCGGATCCCGGGACAGGGCCGCCGGCGGCCGTCCGGCTGTCGGACGCCGAACTTACGCTGGTGGAGACGTTTCTGGCGCGTCGGAACGAGTTGGAGTGGCTGGCGCGGGAGCGCGCGGGCGAACAGGTGGCGCGCCGGCTGACAGAACGGCTGGGACTACGTCCAGAGCCCGGCCAGACGATAGAGGAGTTTCTCGAATCCCTCGCCCGAAGGACTCGCGATACAGCGCGTTTTCGCTGAGCCTCCCTTGATAAGCTTCGAATCCGTGGACGACGCAAGGTCCGAACACGATCACGGCTCTTTCGGCAGAGGGCCTCGTGGCACAGGAGAGTGGCGATGAGATCCGGAATGAAATCCACGCTGACGCGTCTGGCGCTGGCGCTGTGCCTGACGGGCGTCAGCAGCACCCTGCCGACGCAGGCGCAATCACCAGCGCCGGTCCCTGCAACAGGTGTGCGCTTTCCACAGATCGGCGAGACGGATGCGCGTGTGTGGCTGACCTACCTGTCGTCGGATCTCATGCAGGGCCGCCGCGTCTTCACGGAAGGCTATGGGCTTGCGGCCTCCTACATCGCCGATCAGCTGCGTGTCATCGGCGTGAAGCCACTAGGCGACAACGGCACGTATCTCCAGTCGATCAGCCGACGAGGCTACACGATCACGCGGGGCTCGTCGGTGACCGTAGACGTGAACGGCGCGGCGCGGACGTTCCGGGATTCCGATCACGTCTCGTTCCCGCTGCTGGCCGGTGGCCGCCAGACTCTGTCGTTCAAGACCGTCGTGTACGCCGGCGACGGATCCATTCCGAACGGAGCAGCCAGCGCCGCGTTTCGCGACAGTCTCGTGGTGTATTCGTCTCCCGCTCCCGCCGGAACGCCAGCGGGTGGCCGACGGGGCGGGTCGGCCGCGACGGCCAGATCGGCCGCGCTCATCCACGCGGGGGCAGCCGCTGTAATTGCGCTGGCGCCGGCGCTCCCCGCGCCGGCGGCGGCTCGCAGGGCCGGGCGAGGGGCCTCACCGGAGGCTCCCGCCGCGCCACGGCCGGACGTGATCACGATGCAGAAAGTCGACGCAAGGATTGCGCCGACGATCGTCGCAGACGAGACGTTCGTCGATTTTCTCTTCAGTGCGGCCCCTACGTCAGTAGCGGATGCGCGGGCGCGTGTGGCGAAAGGGGAAACGGTGTCGGCCGTGAACCTCGCCGGCGCGACCGTCACGATCGACGTCGAGAACGCCTACCAGCAGGTGAGCCTGGAGCTCACGGAGAACGTGGTCGGAACCGTCGAGGGGACCGACCCGACGCTGAAGAGCACGTACGTGTTCTTCGGGGCACATCTCGACCACGTCGGGTACTCGTCGGGCGGCGAGGCACCGGGGCGCGTGAATACTCCGATCGATCAGGATCGCATCTGGAATGGCGCGGACGACGACGGATCGGGGTCGACGGCGCTACTGGCGATTGCCAAGGCGTTCGTCACGGGACCAAAGCCGAAGCGTTCGGTCGTGTTCGTCTGGCACGCCGGTGAAGAAGCGGGGCTGGTGGGATCGATCTACATGGCCGAGAACCCCGTGGTGCCGCTCGATCGCATTCAGGTCGAGCTCAACATCGACATGATTGGGCGGAACCGAGATGATGACCCGGCCCAACAGAACACGTTGTATCTGATTGGCGCCGATCGGATCAGCACCGACCTGCACAACCTGCTCGTCTCGATGAACAGTGCGCTGCCAGTGCCGCTGACGCTCGATTTCGAGTTCAACGATGCGGCCGACCCCAACAGTTTCTACACGCGGAGCGATCACTACAGCTATGCCTCCAAAGGCATTCCGATCGCGTTCTTCTTCACGGGAACACACCCCGATTACCACGCCAACACCGACACGGTCGACAAGATCCTCTTCCCGAAGCTCGTGAGAATTGCGCAGTATGTCTACGAAGCCGGCTTCAGCCTGGCTGATACCGACCGCGTGCTGCAGCGGGACAACCGGGGCGCCAGAAGCGGCAGAGGATTCTCGGGTCTGCTTCCGAGACAGTAAGTCCGCTCATCGAGGGCCGTGGCTCGGGTATCCAGCCGGCGTATCCATCGTGGGTCCACGTCTGGTAAATAGCTGCGCAATCTCACTTTACCGTGCAGTTGTGTGCACGTATGGCGTGGCGAATGCAAGGCGAAACGTCGCTGTTTACGGCCGTTTCTGTTGCCTCCGGGCCCCAAGCTGAGTTAGACTTGGGAAGTTCCTACTCGAAAGACTTTCCAAACTTCACCTTTCCAGCAGCACCTCGGGGGGCACGTGGCATTCGAGATCGGCGACAAGGTCATTTACCCGAATCATGGGCTTGGTGTGATCGAACGGATCGAAACCAAGACCATCATGGGCACGACCTGCGGTTTCTATCAGCTTCGCATGGCAAACGAGACGACGGTGTTCGTCCCGGTCGATAACGTCGATGGCGTCGGGCTCCGCCGGGCGATTTCAGACGTGGAAGTCGAGCGTCTGTTCGGCCTGCTCGGCGACGGCAAGATCGACAGTCATCAGAATTGGAAGGGACGCTTCAAGGACAACTCGGACCGCATGCGGACCGGGTCGATTTACGACGTCGTCGAGGTCCTGAAGAGTCTCACCTTCCTGAGCAAGTCCAAGAGCCTCTCGTTCCGCGAGAAGCGAATGCTCGATCGGGCGAAGTTCCTGGTCGTCTCCGAGATTACCGAAGTGCTGCACGAGAAAACGCCACAGGTTGAAGGCAAAGTGGACCTGGCGCTCGAAAGCTGCTTCGAAGTCAAGGCGAGCAACGCGGCAAAGGCCAAGGCAGCCGGCGCGGTGCGCCCGCCTGCTAAGCCGCCGGTGAGAGTCGCCCCCCCGAAGGTGGCTGTCGCGCCGCCTGCCAAAATTACCCCGACGAGGGTCGCGGCTGCCAAGCCCGCGCCGTCGAAGGTTGCCGCCAAGGTGGCGCCAAGCCGAGTGATATCCACCAAGGTTGCGTCCGCCAAGGTGACCTCGGCCAAGGCCGCGGCCGCGCGCGTCGCGTCGGCGCGCGTCGCGTCGGCCAAGGTCGCCGCGTCGAAAGTGGCCTCACGGCGCGCAGCCCGCGCATCCTGAGCCCGTCGATTCCGTCCGAGTCATCACGCCCGTCAGCCACAGCAACCGCTGTGGCTGCCGGGCGTACGTTTGTCTCCTGTTCACTCGTCGCCGCCTACGTCCTGGTGTGCGGCCCCCCGATTCTCGTCTGGACGCTCCTGAGTCGCAGGCCCGGCCTGTTGTATGCCGCGGGGGCCCTCGGCGTCCGGGTCGGATTTGCCCTGGCCGGCCTCCATCTCGACGTGCGCGGACGCGAACACCTCTTGCCTGGTGGCGCGGTCTACGTCTGCAACCACAGCAGCAATATCGAGGCGCCGGCGGTCTTCCTTGCCCTGAAGGCGCGCTTTCCGCACGTGCGGGTGCTCTACAAGGCGGAGTTACGCAAACTGCCCGTGCTCGTCTGGGTTTTCGATGCGGCGGGGTTCGTGCCGCTCGAACGGGGCAATCAGCAGCAGAGTTGGCCGGCCGTCGACCGCGCAGCGGACGCCATTCGCGCCGGAAATTCGTTTTTCATCTTTCCCGAAGGGACCCGCAGCCGCACGGGCGCGCTGCTCCCATTCAAGAAGGGCGGCTTCATCATGGCCCTCAAAGCGCAGGCGCCCGTGGTGCCGGTCGCCGTCACCGGCGGACGCCAGGCCATGCGCAAGGGGAGCCTGCTCATCTGGCCCGCCACGGTTCGCATCCACTTTCTGGCACCAGTCGAGACGGCCGGACTGACTTTCGACGATCGCGAACAGCTCGTTCACGCGGTCCGGGCCGCCATCTCGGCCCAGCTCCCGCCTGCCTGAGCGACGGGCAGCATTTCACGCTAAAATTCGCCTGTGTGACGCGACGGATCAACCCGCGACTGCCGAGCGAGCAAGTGTCCGACCTGACCGCCAGCCGGCTGTCGGTGTACTTGCGCTGCCTGAACACGCTCGATGCGGCAGGTGTCACCGCCATTTCGTCCAGGGCGCTCGCCGAGCAGTTCCATTTGAACGCCGCGCAGATTCGGAAGGACCTGGCCTGTTTTGGCGACTTCGGCGTGCGCGGCGTCGGCTATCGGGTGCGCGATCTGAAGCAGCACCTGCGCATGATTCTTGGGCTGGACCGCACTGTGCGGGTGGCCATCCTCGGAGCCGGCAACCTCGGGCTGGCGCTGGCCGACTACCCCGGCTTCAAGCAGGAGGGCTTCTCAATCGTCGGGCTGTTCGACGCCGACCGCAGCAAGGTCGGCCGCCGGTCGCGCGGAGGTGTGCAGATTTTCGACGTCGACGAGTTCCGCACCATCGTCCGCCGCGAGCGTATCAATATCGCCGTCATCGCCGTGCCGGCAGAGTCGGCACAGACGGTGGCCGACACCGCCGTGCAGGCCGGGGTTCGAGCCATCCTCAACTTCTCGCCAGGTGCGCTGCAGGTGCCGGCCTTCGTGAAGCTCAAGAACGTGGATCTCACGGTCTCCATGGAGAGTCTCTCGTTCTTCCTGGCCCGAGCCGAGAGCGATGCCAAGAGCGCGTAGCGCGGCGCGACCGGCGCTATCGCATGTGGACACCCAGGGCCGCGTCCGCATGGTCGATGTCTCGGAGAAGCCCGAGACCACGCGGGAGGCCGTCGCCGAGGCGCACGTCCAGATCGGGAAAGTCGCCCTCGACGCCATCCGGCTCGGGCAGGTCGCCAAGGGCGATCCGCTGCAGACCGCCAGAGTGGCAGGCATCATGGCCGCGAAGCGAACGGCCGACATCATCCCGCTGTGTCACCCGTTGCCTCTCACCCACATCACCGTCGATCTGCAAGCGACGCAGGCCGGCTACCGCATCGTGGCCCGAGTGGGCACCGTGGGCCGGACGGGTGTGGAGATGGAAGCTCTCGTGGCGGTGTCTGCTGCGGCGCTGACGCTCTACGACATGCTGAAGGCGCTCGACAAGACGATTGTCATTGGTCCCATTCAGTTGCTCGAGAAGCGCGGCGGCCGCAGCGGCGACTACCGTCGCAAGGCGCGTTAGGCACGCGATGAGCGCCCATCGTTCGCCGCCCCCGACGCCGGATGCTGCCACCTCAACGAGTCCGGCCGATGCAGACGTGCTCGACCTGCCCCGAACCGTTGCCGAGCTCCCGTTCTTTGCTGCTGGCCGATTTCCCAAGCCCGATCTGCTGGGCCAGTGCGAAGGCAGCGAAGTTCGATACACCGGCGGCCGTGAACTGCTCGAGCTGGTCCGCAATCTCAGCCTTGGGCTGACCGCCCTCGGGATGACACGCGGCGATCGGGTCGCGCTGCTGTCCGAGAGCCGCCCCGAGTGGCTGATGGCTGACTTCGCCATTCTGACGGCTGGCGCTGTGACCACCCCCATCTACACGACCCTGCCAGCGGAACAGATCGGTTTCATTCTCCGAGACAGTGGCGCGGCGGTGGCCATCGTCTCGTCGCCGGTCCAGCTCGAGAAGCTGCTTGTGGCTGCCCCGGTGGGTGGTCCCCTGCGGACGGTGATCCTCATCGACCCCGTGGCGCCGGACGCGTTGGCGCTCGCGCCGCCCGGACTCCAGGTCGTCTCCTGGGCCGACACGCTCGCTCTCGGTCATCGCCGCATCCGCGACGGCTGGGGCGTGGCGCGCGAGTTCCATGACGCGGCACGACAGGTCCGAAGCGACGACCTTGCGACGATCATCTACACGTCTGGCACCACTGGTGAGCCCAAGGGGGTCATGCTCACGCACGGCAACCTGATTGCCAACCTGCGTGGCGTGCTGCAGATGCTCGACTTGAGCCACGACGACGTGGCGCTGTCGTTTCTGCCGCTCTGTCACGCCTTCGAACGGATCGTGGCGTACGTGTACCTCTGCACCGGAATTTCGGTGGCCTTCGCCGAGTCGCTCGACACCATTTCCCGCGATCTGCTGACCGTGCGGCCCACCGTCATGAGCGGCGTGCCGCGTGTCTTCGAGAAGTTGTACGCGCGAATCCTCGAGCGGGGCAGCGCCACATCTGGCCCTCGCCGGTGGCTGTTCGATCTGGCCATACGCGTGGCGCGGGTGAGAGGGGAACGGCTGCCCGAAGGCCGGTCGACGCCGCTCTGGGCAAGAGTGGCGTCGCCGCTCGTCCAGCGCGTCGTGTTCGCAAAAATCCACGCCGGGATCGGCGGCCGGCTTCGGTACGCCGTCTCTGGCAGCGCGCCGCTCGCGGTGCGCATCGCCCGCTTCTTCTACGGCATCGGTCTGCCAATTCTCGAAGGCTATGGCCTCACCGAGACGTCGCCGGTCCTGTGCGTCATGCCGCTCCGCGAGGTTCGATTCGGGACCGTCGGCCCGCCGCTTCCCAACGTGGAACTGCGGATTGCCGACGACGGGGAAATTCTGGCGCGCGGGCCGAATGTGATGGCGGGCTACCACAATCGGCCAGAGGCGACGGCGGAGGCCCTGGCCGGCGGCTGGTTTCACACAGGGGACATCGGCGAGTTCGATGCGCGCGGATTCCTGCGGATCACCGATCGAAAGAAGGACGTGCTCGTCACCTCCGGGGGCAAGAAGATCACGCCTCAACCCATCGAGCAGCGCCTGCGCGCGCACACGCTCGTGGCCGAAGCCATCATGGTGGGCGATCGCCGCCACTTTCCGGCGGTGCTGATTGTGCCGGAGTTCTCGCGCTTGGCGGCAC
The DNA here is from genome assembly GCA_039925145.1 of Vicinamibacterales bacterium. GTDB lineage: Bacteria > Acidobacteriota > Vicinamibacteria > Vicinamibacterales > SCN-69-37 > JBDSZL01. The sequence continues at coordinate 63,118 of JBDSZL010000066.1, forward strand.
ACCTCGCGCTCGATGAGGCGACGCTCAGAGCCACGGTCAACAGCTTGCAGGTGAGGTCTGTCTTCGACGCGATCGTGCAGGCGGTGAACGACAACCTGGCGCAGTTCGAGCGCATCAAGAAATTTGCGCTGCTGTCCGAGGAGCTGACCATGGCCGACGGCGCGCTAACGCCCACGCTGAAGGTGAAGCGGCGCGTAGTCGAGGATCGCTACCGCGACGTCATCGAGATGCTGTATCGGTGATGCGGCTTTGAGAAGAGATGGCTCGAGGCTCGGGGCTTGGGGCTCGAGGAGAGATGGCTCGGGGCTCGGGGCTCGGGGCTCGAG
>JBDSZL010000067.1:0-44668 GCA_039925145.1 Vicinamibacterales bacterium
CCGGATTTCTGGCCCCACTCGAGCAGCGCGGCCGCGCCCTGGCAGGCGCGCGGGCGGTGGTCCTGGGGGCGGGCGGGTCGGCTCGCACCGCCATCTGGGCGCTCCGATCCAAGGGCGTGCACGTTGCGGTCACGGCACGGCGCGCCGAGCGCGCTCAGGCGCTGGCGGCCGAGTTCGCCATCGAATCGCTGTCCTGGCCGCCGCAGCCCGGCTGGGACCTGCTCGTCAACACGACGCCCGTGGGCACGTCGCCGCGAGTTCTCGAATCGCCGATCGACCGTGAACTGGTCCGCGGCGGGTGCGTCTACGACCTGATCTACAACCCTGCGGAAACCACGCTGCTGCAGTGGGCGCGCGCGGCCGGGGCAGACACGATCGACGGGCTCGAGATGCTGGTCAGCCAGGCGGGGCATCAGTTTCAGTGGTGGACCGGCTCGACGGCTCCCACCCTCACCATGGCAGATGCCGCCCGCGGCTTCGTGGCCCGGGCACAAGGAACGGTATGACCACGCAAACGACGTTTGATCAGTTCGTAGAGCTCGCCGGCCGCGGAACGTTCGTGCCGGTCTGTCGGGAAATCATGGCGGACCTGCTGACGCCGGTCTCGGCCTTCCTGAAGATTGCGGAGAATTCGGACTACGCGTTCCTGCTCGAGAGTGTGGAAGGGGGAGAGCAGGTCGGCCGGTATTCGTTTCTCGGCAAAGATCCCTTTCTCGTGCTGCGCGGTCGCGACGGCGGCACGTCGGTCGAGGAGGCCGGCGTACGCACCAGCCGCCCCGGCCCCTTTGTCGACACGCTGCGATCGCTGATGTCGCAGTTCCAGGCACCCATCGTGCCGGGACTGCCGCGGTTCACGGGCGGAGCCGTGGGCTATTTCGATTACGACGCGGCGGAGTGGTTCGAGCCCGCCGTGCGGCTGCACAAGGCCCCGGCCGATCGCGACCAGGCCAGCTTCATGGTGTTCGATACGATTCTCGCGTTCGATCACGTGAAGCACCGGATTCTGGCCATCGCGAACGCGCGCGTCGCGGCCGGGACAGATCTCCGGGCGCTCTACGACTTCGCGTGCGCGAAGATCGAGTTTCTGCAGCGCGAGCTCGAACGCAACCTGTCGCGGCCGGCGAAAGAGCCGCCCCAGCCGTTGGAGGTCGTGCCGCAGCAGACACGTGACGCGTTCGAAGCGTCGGTGCGCCAGATTCAGGAGGACATTGCAGCCGGAGAGATCTACCAGGCCGTGATCTCCCAGCGCTTCGACGCCCGCACCGCCGCGGCACCCTTCGACGTCTATCGCGCGCTGCGCCACATCAACCCGTCGCCCTACATGTTCTTCATTCGGATGGGCACGCAGGCTATTGTGGGTGCCTCGCCCGAAATGCTGGTGCGCGTCGAAGGCACGCATCTCGAGACCCATCCGATCGCGGGTACCCGACGACGCGGCGCCGGCGAGGCCGAAGACCAGCAGCTGGCAGCCGAGCTCCAGGACAACGAGAAGGAGAAGGCGGAGCACGTGATGCTCGTCGATCTCGGCCGCAACGATATAGGGCGTGTGGCGGCAGTCGGGTCGGTGCGCGTGCCCCAGTACATGGCGGTGGAGCGGTACTCGCACGTCATGCATCTGGTGTCGCGTGTCGAAGGCACACTCGCCGAGGGTCGTGATCGGCTCGACGCCCTCGTCGCGACGTTCCCCGCCGGGACGCTGACCGGGGCGCCGAAGATCAGGGCGATGCAGATTGTCGGGGCCCTCGAGCCCACGCGGCGCGGACTCTATGGGGGTGCCGTCGGCTATCTCGATTTTGCCGGCAACCTCGACTTCTGCATCGCCATCCGGACGATCTCGATGAACAGGGGAGAGGCCGTCATCCAGGCCGGCGCGGGTATCGTGGCCGATTCCGATCCGGCCGCCGAGTACGAGGAGACGCATGACAAGGCGCGAGCCCTCGTGCAGGCGCTCGAGATGGCCACGCGCGGATGGTGAGGACTCCGGTGAGGACTGCGGTGAGGGTCGACTTCCAACGAGGGCTCTGTCGTGCTGCTGCTGATTGACAACTACGATTCATTCACCTGGAACCTGGCGCATCGATTCGGTGAGCTTGGAGCCGACGTCCGCGTCGTGCGCAACGACGCGATCACCGTCGACGAGATCGCCAGGCTCGCGCCTGAGCGGATCGTCATTTCACCCGGTCCCGGCCGACCGGAGACGGCGGGCGTGACGATCGACGCGTTGCGTCGCTTCGCGGGGCAAATGCCCATCCTTGGCGTCTGCCTCGGGCATCAGGCGCTCGCCGTCGCATTCGGAGGACGTGTGGAGCGAGCCGGCAAGCCAATGCACGGCAAGGTCTCGCGCGTGACGCACGATGGCACCCACCTGTTCGCGGGACTCGCCTCGCCATTCGACGCAGGCCGCTACCACTCGCTGATCATTCCGCGAGACGCCGTGCCACCCGGCTTCGTCGTCACCGCGTGGGTCGACGACGATGACACGATCATGGGCGTGCGGCACGAGACGCAGCCGACGTTTGGGGTGCAGTTCCATCCGGAGTCGGTGCTCACCGCCGTCGGGCACGACCTGTTGCGCAACTTCCTGGAGGCCCGCTAGGTGTTCCCCGAGATCCTCGAGCAGTTGCGCCGGCACGAAGATCTCACGAGCGGCCAGGCCGCGCGCGTGATGGGCGCGATGATGGATGGCCACGCCCAACCGGCCCAGATCGCTGGCCTGCTGATGGCGTTGGCGCTGAAAGGCGAGCGGCCGTCCGAAATGGTGGGACTCGCCAGGGCCATGCGCGAACGCGCGCGCGCACTTCCGCACGGGGTCGGGGATGTGTTCGACACCTGCGGAACAGGTGGCGACGGCGCCAACACGTTCAACGTGTCGACGATTGCCGCCATCGTGACGGCTGGTGCCGGCGTGCGCGTGGCGAAGCACGGCAACCGGGCGGTCTCGAGCCAGGCCGGCAGCGCCGATGTCTTCGAGGCGCTGGGCGTGAACCTCGAGACCCCGCCCGACCTGGTGGTCGCGGCGCTCGACCAGGCCGGGTTGGCCTTCTTTTTTGCGCCCGCGTGGCATCCGTCGATGCGCCATGTCGGCCCAACCCGACGCGAACTCGGTGTCCGCACCGCATTCAACCTGCTCGGTCCCCTGACCAATCCCGCCGGGGCGCGGCGGCAGGTCGTCGGCGTCTCCCGGCCGGAGCATACTGAGCTGATGGCCCGCACTCTTGGTGAGCTCGGAACTGATCGCGCGTGGGTGGTCCACGGCGCCGGCGGACTCGACGAGCTGTCGACGCTCGGCCACACGAAAATATCCGAGCTGCGGGACGGCACGGTGAACACCTTCTACCTCCATCCGGCGGATGTGGGATTGCGTTCGGCTTCGTTGTCGGACCTCACCGGAGGAACCGCGGCCGACAATGCCGGCCTGGCGATGCGCGTGCTCCAGGGTGAAGCGGGTCCGCGGCGCGACATCGTGCTGTTGAACGCGGGCGCGGCGCTGTTCGTCGCCGGCAAGGCCGGATCCCTTCGAGACGGCATCGCCACCGCGGCCGAGAGCCTGGACAGTGGCCGGGCGCTCGAGGTGCTCGTCCATCTCCGGCGGATCTGCGCATGACCCACGACCTGCTCGAAGCCATTGTCGCGGGTGCCCGGCGCGCCGCCGAGCTGCGGGCCGGGGCCGCCGAAGCGGCGCCAGGCGGTGTGACACTCACGGCGAGGCACGGTGAGGCGTTTCGCGCCTCGCTGCGACAGCCCGGCATTCGCATCATTGCCGAGTGCAAGCGGCGGTCGCCCTCACGGGGCGTGCTCCGGCGGGAGTACGACCCTGGGGCGATTGCAGAAGGCTACGCAGCGCACGGAGCGGCGGCGATTTCAGTCCTGACCGAGCCGTCGTTCTTCGACGGCGCACTGGAGCACCTCCATGCCGTACGCGCCCGTGTCCCCCTACCGCTGCTGCGCAAGGATTTCATCGTCACGGAGTACCAGGTCTTCGAAGCAGCCGCCGCGGGGGCCGACGCGGTGCTGCTGATCGTGGCCGCGCTCGATGACGGCACGCTCTGCCGCCTGATGGATCTCGCCCGGACCTTCGGTCTCGCTCCGCTCGTCGAGGTTCACGACACGGATGAGCTGGGGCGCGCCCTCCGTGCCGGCGCCGACATCATCGGAGTCAACAGCCGCAACCTCCGTACGTTGCAGGTGCACCCTTCGGTACTCGAGGAGCTTGCGCCGCTGATACCGGCCGATGTCGTGGCGGTGGCGGAAAGCGGATTGAAGACGGCGGCTGACCTGATTCGGCTGCGGCAGGTGGGCTATAGCGCCTTCCTGATCGGCGAGCGGTTCATGACCGAACCCGATCCAGGTGCGGCTCTCGGGCGGCTGCGCGATGACGTGGAGCGGCCATGGGGAGCATGAGACCGCCACGCGTCAAGATCTGTGGCATCACCCGCATCGAAGATGCCGATCTTGCGGTGTCGCTTGGCGCCGATGCCATCGGATTCATCTTCTGGCCTCGCAGTCCGAGGGCGATCACGCGTGACCGCGCCAGGGCCATTGCCGGCGCGCTGCCTCCGCTGGTCACGCGCGTGGGCGTGTTCGTCGATATGCCTGTCGATGAGGTGAGTGACATCATCAGGAGCGTCGGCCTCGACGTCGCGCAGTTGCACGGTGGGGAAGACGTCGGCGAGTACAAGAGGTTGGAGGTGCGACTCATGAAGGCGATTACGCTCGAAACCGATGCGTCCCTCCAACAGGGTTCCGAGTTGCCTGCGTTCGTGACGCCGCTTGTCGACGCCCTCGACCTGGAACGGCGGGGTGGCACGGGCCGCCGCGCCGATTGGGCCCGCGCCAGGATGCTGGCTGCCCAGCGTGCCGTGGTGCTGGCCGGCGGCCTGAATGCCGAGAACATTGGTGAGGCCGTTCGCGCGGTACGGCCGTGGGCGGTCGACGTCTCATCGGGCGTGGAACATTCACCCGGCATCAAGAGCCGCGATCGGATGCACGCGTTCTTCGCGGAGCTTGCGGCTGGAATGGAGGATCAGTGAGCGGTCGGATCGTCGAAACCCCGGGGCCAGTCTTCGGGCAGCGCGACCCGGATGGTCGCGGGTACTTTGGGCCGTTCGGTGGGCGTTTCGTCCCCGAGACGCTCGTTGCGCCCGTCGAGGCCCTGACCGAGGCGTATTTCGAGGCCCGGCAGGACCCGGCGTTCTGCGCCAGACTCCGGCATCTGCTCACGACCTACGTTGGCCGCCCCACCGCCCTGTATGAGATGAGCCGTGGCACCGAGGCCACCGGTGTGCGGATGTTCCTGAAGCGCGAGGACCTCGCGCACACGGGTGCGCACAAGATCAACAACGCCATCGGCCAGGTCCTGCTGGCCGAGCGCATGGGCAAGCGCCGTATCGTCGCCGAAACCGGTGCCGGCCAGCACGGCGTGGCCACCGCGACAGCCTGCGCGCTGCTTGGGCTCGAGTGCGTGGTGTATATGGGCACCGAGGACATGGCGCGGCAGGCGTTGAATGTGTTTCGCATGCGCGTGCTCGGCGCCACGGTGGAGGGGGTCGATGCCGGCAGCCGGACGCTGAAGGACGCCATCAACGAAGCCATGCGCGACTGGGTGGCCAACGTCGACACGACGTACTATGCCCTCGGCTCGGCGCTTGGCCCGCATCCCTATCCGCTCATGGTCCGCGAATTCCAGTCGGTGATCGGCCGGGAGGCCCGTGAGCAGATCCTCGCCGCCGCAGGACGGCTGCCCGATGTGGTCGTGGCATGCGTCGGTGGGGGCAGCAATGCTCTCGGCATCTTCGATGCCTTCATCGCAGACCCGGGCGTTCGTCTCGTCGGCGTCGAAGCCGGCGGTCGCACGCGCGAGCCTGGTGATCACGCGGCGCGGTTTGCCGGCGGACGCCCGGGTGTCCTCCACGGCACGCGGAGCCTGTTGCTGCAAGACGATGACGGAAATATTCTGCCGACCCACTCGGTGTCGGCCGGCCTCGATTACCCGTCAATCGGGCCCGAGCACGCGTGGCTCGCCGAGCAGGGCCGCAGCGAGTACACCTGGATCGATGACAATGCCGCGCTCGAAGGGTTTGAGTGGCTGGCCAGACGCGAGGGAATTCTCCCGGCCCTCGAGTCCTCTCACGCTATTGCGTGGGCGAAGCGCGAACTGCCTCGGCTGGCGGCCGGCACCGTGGTGCTCGTGAACCTGTCGGGGCGCGGCGACAAAGACGTGGAGACGGTGCGCCGACTCCTCGACGAGAAGCTGTTGGCATCGACCGGTGAGGTGCGATGAATCGTCTCGATTCCGCCCTGGCTCCTAATGGTCATTCGCGACTGGTGGCCTACGTGACGGCTGGGGATCCGGACGCTGCCCGGTCGCAGGAGATCGTCCGCGCGGTGGCGCGCGGGGGGGCCGATGTCATCGAGGTGGGGGTGCCGTTTTCCGATCCGATCGCAGATGGCCCCGTCATTCAGCGTGCCTCCGAGCGTGCGCTCCGATCAGGCGCGACGCTGGGCACGACCCTGGCGCTGGTCCGTCGCGTGCGAACCGACGTCGCCGTGCCCATCGTGCTGTTCACGTACGTCAATCCCGTTCTGCGTATGGGCATCAGCGACTTTGTCGCCCGGGCGTCGGACGCCGGCGTCGATGGCGTGCTGCTGCTCGATCTGCCGATTGAGGAGTCGGCTGCGATGCGCGACGCGTTGGCCGAGCGGGACATCGATCAGATTTTTCTCGTCAGCCCCACCACGACGGATCAGCGACTGCGTGAGGCGGCGCGGCTCGGCCGTGGATTCCTGTATGCGATTTCGCGGCTCGGCGTCACGGGCGCGCGCGCCGCCGTGGCGACATCGTCTGCGCCCCTCGTCGCCCGCATCAGAGCGGCGAGCGTGTTGCCCATCGCATTGGGGTTTGGCATTTCCACGCCTGAGCATGTGCGGCAGGTGTCCGAGTATGCCGATGCGGCGGTTGTCGGCAGCGCGCTGGTGCAGGTCGTGGCAGACGCGGCCGCCGCCGGGCGCGATGTCGGCGCCGCCGCCGAGCAGTTCGTGGCCTGGCTGAAGACCACATGATGCCGCAACCCGATTTGGTGCAGGACCGCGTGGATCCCCCGTTTGCGCGCCTGGGTATCGTCGGCCTCGGTCTCATCGGCGGGTCTGTGGCGCTCGGTGCCCGTGCGGCCTGGCCGTCGATGACCATCGTCGGACTCGACACAGCGGGGCGCGCGGCCGAAGCGGCACGGCGGGGCATCCTGACCGAGCACGTCAGCTCGCTCGAGGCGATCGCCGATCTCGATTTCATCCTGCTGGCGGTACCCATCGAGGCGATGCCAGAAGTGCTTCACGCGCTGGGCGCGCTGGAGACACGTGCCGTGGTGACCGACGTGGGCTCGACCAAACGTCGCGTGATGGCCATCGCTCGCGACTGCGGTGTCGGGTGTTTCGTCGGAGGTCATCCCATGGCCGGCGCCGAACGATCAGGGCTGGACCATGCCCGCGCGAATCTCTTCCACGGCCGTCCCTGGCTGCTCGTCGACGGACGCGGACCGCAGGATGCGCTGGCGCGGGTGCAAGCCTTCGTAGAAGGGCTTGGCGCGACGCCGCAATGGACGGATGCGGAGTCCCACGATCGGACCGTGGCCTACGTCAGTCACCTGCCGCAGCTCATCGCGACCGCCCTGATGAATGTCGCGGCCGCGGAGGTTGGCGACGGTGGCGTGTCGATGGCCGGTCCTGCGTTCTCGGAGATGACCCGGCTTGCATCGAGTCCACCCGAACTCTGGCAGGGGATTCTTCGCGACAACGCCGACTACATCGCCGAAGCGCTCGGACAGTTCATTGGACAGCTGCCAGACGGGTCGAGCCTCATCGATGCGACGTGGGTCCGAACCACGTTCGAGCGCGCGGCCGAAGCTCGCGGGCGGTGGCTCGCGACTCAAACGGGGCTCATCGGCCCCCACTCCTAAGATGGCGGCGCCGGTCTGGAGCCCGTCACCGGAACGCATCCGCGAATCGCACCTGACCCATTTCCTACAGCGAGCGGGGCCCCGTCCGTGAGCCACGCGCCAGTGGTCGTCGTGCCTGCGCTGGTGCGTCGCGGGATCTACGCCCATGCTCGCAGGGAACGCCCGCGCGAATGCTGTGGCCTGCTCGTCGGCAGCGCCGGACGAATTGCATTTGCGGTCGCTTGCGCGAACACGGCCGCTGAGCCCACGCGCTATCGCGTGGACGAACGACAACATCTGGACCTGCGGCGTATCCTGCGCACGACATTTCCTGCGCTCCACATCATCGGTGTGTATCACTCACACCCATATGGTGACCCGGTGCCGTCCCCGACCGACGTGGCGGAGGCGTACTACCCAGCGTGGATCTATTTGATTGTCGGCCTTGGCTCACGGGCCGCGATGAAAGGCTACCGGATTCATGACGGTCACGTCCGTCTGATGCAAGTGTCATCTGCACCCTCGAAACGCTGAAGTATCATCGTCAGTCGCGGCGGGGTTGTGCCGTTTCTCGCCAGGAGCCTGCCTTCCAGATGTCTCAGCCCCATCCACCGGTCTGCCAGTTTTCTGGCGTAGCTCTCGATCCTCGGGATCTCGCTGTGGAGATTCTGTTCATCGCCGTCTTTGAAGGCGAGACGGACATCGACGGTCTCTCCGACGTCGACGCCGCCGTGGGTGGCGAGTGGCGCCGCGCGCTGGAGTCTCGTGAGTTCTGCCATCGGCCGTACGAGTACTTCACCGCGCGCGTGCTCACCGGCTGGAAGGCGCAACGGGTCGGCTTTGTGGCCGCGGGACCACTCGCCGAGCTCGACGCAGAGCGACTAAGGCGTCTCGCCGCCGCTTGTGGTTATGCGGCGCGCGCGAAAGGCGCGGTTTCGATGGGCTGGGTCGTGCGCCCCGGACTGCCGCCCTTGGACGCCGCCAGCATTGTGGCCGACGGGTTCTCGGCGGCCGAGTTCGATAACGGCACCCACAAGTCCATGAGTGAGCGGCCGGGCCCGTACCCGTCGCAGGTCGTCGTCGTGGTCCCAGGCGCTGACCTCCAGGCGGTGGCATCGGCTGTTGCGCGCGGACGCATTGTCGGTGAGTCGGCAAACCTCGCCCGCAGTCTGGCCAATGAGCCAGGCAACCTGTTGCCTCCACGCGAGCTGGCGGCGCGCATCGCTCAAGCCGCCCGCGCAGCCGGGCTCTCGGTGGAAGTGCTCGAAGAACAGAAGATCCGCGATCTCGGCATGCGGTTGCTCCTGGGTGTGGCGCAAGGCAGCGCCGAGCCGCCGCGTCTCATCGTGCTGCGACACGAACCGGCTGGAGCACCGGCGTCGCCTCTGTTGGCTCTCGTGGGCAAGGGGGTGACATTCGATTCGGGAGGGATCTCGATCAAGCCGGCCGACGGCATGGAGCGGATGAAGGACGACATGGCCGGTGCTGCGGCGGTGGCAGGCGCCATGCGCGCCCTTGCCCTGCTCGGATCGCCGTACCGCGTGATCGGCATCATCCCCTCGGTCGAGAACATGCCGGGTGGCCGGGCGACGCGGCCGGGCGATGTAGTGGTGGGCGCCAGCGGAACGTCGGTAGAAATCATCAACACCGATGCCGAAGGCCGACTGATTCTGGCCGATGCGCTGTGGTACGCCCAGCAGCTGGGCGCCACCCACATCGTCGATGTCGCAACGCTGACGGGCGCGTGCATGGTGGCCCTCGGACGCACGGTGTCTGGGCTATTTGGTAAGCCAGACAGCTGGGTCGACACGGTCAAGAGCGCCGCCTCGAGGGCCGGCGATCGCGTCTGGCCCATGCCGATTTATGAAGAGGCCAAGGAACAACTGCGCAGTGAGATTGCGGATCTCGTCAACTCGGCAGGGCGTCCGGGCGGCGCAATTACCGCGGCCGCGTTCTTGAGGGAGTTCACCGGCGACCGTCCGTGGGCGCATCTCGATATCGCGGGCACTGCCTGGGCGGAGAGCAAGAAGCCGTATCAGCCGAAGGGCGCCACGGGCGTGGCCGTTCGCACGCTCATTGAGCTGGGGATGACGGCCGGCCGCTCGGGCGCGTCACGAGCGGACTGACCGGCGGCAGGTGATCCTCGGCTGCCGGATGGCGGCGGTTCCAGCTCACGCGCACGAACGCGAGGCCCGCTCCAAGCACGAGCGCCAGCAGCAGCAACGCCCCCGTGAGGCCAAGCGCCCCGACGACAACGTCGGCGAGCGTGGTCTGAGGTGCCGGCGTCTGCGGCACGACCGTAACAATGAGACTCGGTTGGACTGGTGGGCTCTGCACGACTGACTCGATCGAGTCTACCGCTCTCCGGAACGCGCCGCGAGGGTGGTCACTTTCTTGAGCGATGCCTGATATTTCAGCACCGCGTCGGCCAGCGCCTGCGCGATGCGCTGGCGGTAGGCGGGCTGCTTCAGGAGCGAGGCCTCGGAGCGATTGGTCAGAAACGAGATCTCTGCGAGCACGCTCGGCATCTGTGCGCCGATCAGCACGACGAAAGGCGCCTGCTTCACGCCGAGATCGCGCGCGTTCTGATTCTGAACCTTCAGGCGGCGGAGCAGCGACGTCTGCACCATGCCGGCGAGCTCGCGCGATTCGGTGAGCTTGTTGTTCATGGCGATCGCCTTGACGATGTTCGGCAGTGTTCGCATCGTCTGCGATGTCGAGGCGTTCTCACGTGCCGCCACCGCTTCGGCCTGGGGATTCATTGCGAAGCTCAGGAAGTAGGTCTCGATGCCGCGCGTATCGACGTGCGGGCTGGCATTCGCATGAATCGAGAGAAACAGATCGGCGGCTTCGCGGTTGGCGATGGCGGTTCGTTCCTCCAGGGCGATGAACTGATCGGAACGGCGAGTCAGCACAACCTCGAAGCCCGGCTGGTCCTTGAGGAGTTTCTCGGCTCGCAGGGCGATATCCAGAACGAGCTCGGCTTCGGACACCCCGTTTGCCTGAGCGCCCGGGTCGTGCCCACCATGGCCGGGATCGATCACGATTCGCGAGACCCCGAGCCCGAGCTGACGGGCGAGCGAGTAAGTACCTGTGCTCGTGCTCTCAGCGGGCGCGGGCTTGGTGCTCGCATCGCCTTCTCTGAACGAGGTCACATTCGGCTCGGTTGCGCGCGCCGCCGTCTGCGCAGGCGTTGGTGGTGTGATGGGACTCCGACGACGCTCGACAGCGGCGACCGTCGCAGCCACCTGCGCCGCTGGCGCGGTTATCAGCGCGGTGGAAGCACCACCCGGCGCATCGCCTTCGACGTCGATAACCAGCCGATACGGATCGTACAGAGGAAACGTGCTGAACCGCGGCGACCCGGTGAGGTCGAGCGTCACCTGCACTGCCGACGCCGGCTTGGCCGCTACCCGGACGCTTCGAATCAACGTGCCGCGCACGGAGGCGGCCGAGGCCAGTTGCTGAGCGGTCGCGTTTGCGGTCGAGAACGTCACTTGCAACTGATCGGGCCTGGCCGTGCGGCTGGCTGCGAACGTTGTCTCCTGGCTGAACTCGAGAATCAAGCGGTCGCCCTTCGGCAGCTTCGTGTAGGAGACGGCACGTAGCTCCGCCAGAGGTCCAGACGCAGCCACGCGATCGACGATGACGTCGCCGATCGATCGACCCGGCTCGGAGGTTGCCCCTGGCGCAACGCTGGGCTGTTTCGGGGCTGTCGGCGCGGTGCCGGTTCGTGCGGTGAGCATCCGCGCACGGGCCTCGGCTTGCTTGGTAAGTGAGCTGGTCGGGTACTGCTGGGTGAGCGTCGCCAGCAACTGGGCCGCGTGATCGCGATCTCGGGTGATGCCGGTGCGCTCGAACACCAGTTGCCAGATACCGGCGGCCTGCCACAGCGCATTGTCGGCATACGCGCTTGTGGGGTACCGGCGCACGATGCCCTCGTAGCCGGCCGCAACGCTCTTGAGTGTCTGGATCGTCGGCACGGCAGCTGTCCGGACGGTCTTCTCACGCAACAACAACCGCTGATACTGATCGGCCGCCGACTGTGCCGACGCAACCGGCGGCGTCCCCGCGATGAGGAGGCACACCGCTCCGACGATGGCGCTGAGCCGCCAGGCTTGCATACGAACGGGGAAGAACCACATCGTCACTTCAGTTGTGCATCGACTTCGTCGAAGTAGGTCTGATCGACGAGGACTTCACGCTTGCCGCCGGCGGCGGGCGAGACCACGCCTTCCATTTCCATCATGTCGATCAGCCGCGCGGCACGGCTGAACCCGACACGAAGGCGCCGTTGCAGGTACGAGATTGACGCCTGACCGGTTGACACCACGATCCGCGCCGCCTCGTCGTAGAGGTCGTCCTTCTCGAACTCGAGTTTCTCGCTCGCGGCTTTGTCCTCGGCGGTGATGGTCGTGTCGTAAATCGGTTTGCCTTGCTTGCGGAGAAAGCTGCACAGCCGCGCCGTTTCCTGCTCGGAGATGTACGGCCCGTGGATACGCACGCTGCGTGACGAGGCTGGCGGCAGGTAGAGCATGTCGCCCTTGCCGAGCAGTTGCTCGGCGCCGTTGCTATCGAGAATCGTGCGCGAGTCAGTTTTCGACGCGACGCGGAAGGCGATTCTGGCCGGGAGATTCGCCTTGATCACGCCCGTGATGACGTCGACGGACGGACGTTGCGTGGCGAGAATCAAGTGGATGCCGACCGCGCGCGCCATCTGCGCGAGGCGAGCGATCGACTCTTCGACCTCTTTGCCAGCGACCATCATCAGATCCGCCAGCTCATCGATGATGACGATGATGTAGGGCAGCGGCTTGAGCTCGGCGATCTCGGGGGTCGGGTTCTCAGACTGCTCGGACTGCGCCATCCGCACGTTCCGATTGAACTGGTCGATGTTGCGGACGCCGTGGGCGGCGAGCGACTTGTAGCGCTCTTCCATTTCGCGCACCGCCCAACGCAGGGCATTGGCAGCCTGCTTCGGATCCACCACGACCGGTGTCAGCAGATGCGGAATGTGCTCGTACATCCCGAGCTCGAGCCGCTTCGGGTCGATCATGATGAAACGCACGTCGTCGGGGGTGGCCCGAAACAGCACGCTGCTGATCATCGCGTTCACGCTGACCGATTTACCCGCGCCGGTCGAGCCGGCGATGAGCAGATGCGGCATCGTGGCGAGATCGCTGACGAAGGGTTCGCCGTGAATGGTCTTGCCGAGCGCCATGGTCAGCTTCGACACCGACCGGGTGTAGATGTCCGCATCGAGCAGTTCGCGCAGCGTGATCGACTCGCGGTGCGCGTTTGGAATCTGGATGCCGACCGTCGACTTGCCGGGAATGCGATCGATGAGAATCGACTCCGCCTTCATCGCGAGACACAGATCGTCGGCCAGGCTGGTGATGCGGTTGTACTTCACGCCGGCGTCGGGCTTGAACTCGTAGGTGGTGACGACCGGTCCGGGATGAATCTGAACGACGCTGCCCTCGACGGAGAACTCGCGGCACTTCTCCTCGAGCAGTCGCGCCGCATCCATCAGTTCGCGCTCATCCACCTTCCGGGGATCCTTGGGCGCGTCGAGCAACGTGGCCGGTGGCAGCACGTAGCCGCCCTGCCGGCGTTCGACAGGACTCCGTGAGGCGTCGGGTGCGTCGGTGAGCGGCAACGCTTGGGCGACCGGGACAGGCCCGCCAGCGCGTTTGATGGCTGGGGGACGGGTCGGTTGACCCGGCTCCGGGGCGGCGTCGGTGTCCTCCGCGTCGACACGGCTCCGTGCCCGCGCCGCTTTCAGCTTCTCAGCCGCGTCGGCGACCTTTGTGGCAATCTCCGGCGCCCGGTCCTTGCCGGCCTTCTTCACGTGCTTGTCGACGATCTGCTGGCGTTCGCGATCGCGGCGCCGCGTCGCCTGCCAATCGCGCCAGCGATCGAGCAGCCCACGTTCGGGACGCAGATGCTCGGCCACGCGGCTCGCCGCGCGTCCGAAGGAAAACTGCGTTGTCATGATGATGGCCAGTGCCGCCATGGTCAGCATGAGGATGGCGGCGCCGGTCCGGTTGAGATACGACGAGAGAAAGTTCGCGGTCACGGTGCCGATCACGCCGCCGGCCGTGGCCTGCGCGGTGTCGAGTGCGCCGAACACGAGCGTCAGCAGCCCCGCCATGCAGGTAATCAGCAGGACGGCGCCCACGATTTTCGTGTAGCCCGAATCGATGACGGTGCACCAGAAGTAGTGCCACCCGATTGCGCCGACGATGACGGGCATCAGATAGGCGGTGTAGCCAGCGGTTTGCCAGGAGACCATAGCCAGAAATGCGCCGAACGGGCCGGCGAAGTTATTGGCGTCGGCATGCGGCCGGTCGTTGAAGAACCACACGGGATCGTTCGGCGTGTAGGTCACGAGCGCGATGAGCCACAGCAGTGCGGTGGCAAATAGCACGACGCCAGTGACTTCACTCAGACGACGAGACAAAGCAGATTGCGCCAAGGCGTGTCCTCAGACTTCGATGACGACAGGCAGCACCAGGGGCCGCCGACCCGCGCGCTTACGAAAAACGCGCTGCATCTCTTGCCGGATCCGTTCCTTGATCAGACCGGGATCCGTTCGTTCTTCCACCGGAGCGTTCTCAATAGCCTGCGTCAGCAGCCGCGGCGCATCGCGCAGTATTTCGTCCTGGCGCGGGTCGGTGGCCAGGCCGCGCGTGATCAGCTCGGGTGCCATTTCGATCGCGCCGGTCTGTCCGTTGATGCCGACCACGAGCACCACGAGTCCGTCGCCCGCCAGGTGCTTACGATCGCGCAGGACCTCGTCCCCGATCTCGCCGCTCCGCGTCCCGTCGATTAGCACGCGTCCGGCCGTGACCTTGTCGGCCACCCGGCCACCGGACGCATCGAATCGGAGCACGTCACCATCTTCCGCCATCAGCACTGTCGTTTCGGGACTGACGAGCTTGGCCATGCGTGCGTGTCGAGACAACTGCCGGTATTCCCCATGTATCGGCACGAAGAAGCGCGGCCTGACCAGCGACACGACCAGTTTCAGCTCTTCGCCGCTGCCATGCCCCGACACGTGAATTCGCTTGTCATGCTCGGAAACAACCTGCGCGCCCCGGCGTGCGATGTGGTTCATGACACGCCCCACGGAGCGCTCGTTGCCCGGAATGACCCGCGTGGAGAACACCACGACGTCGTCGGGGCCGAGACGCACGTGGCGGTGGTCGTCGATGGCGATGCGCGGCAGGGCCGCCAGCGGCTCCCCCTGCGATCCCGTGCACAGGCAGAGGATGTCCTCTGGGTCGTAGTCGCGCACATCGCTGTCGCGAATCTGCATGCCGGCCGGAACCTTGAGGTAGCCAAGGCGGCTGGCAATTTGAGAATTCTGCTGCATGCCCCGGCCGATGAACGCCACCTTGCGCCCGAACTGCTCGGCCATGTCGACCAGCAGCTGCATGCGGTAGACGCTGGTCGCAAAGGACGTGACCACGATCTTTCCCCGGGCGCTGCTGAAGACCTCTTCGAACCCGTCGATGACGGATCGTTCCGATCCGCTGAACCCCTCGCGGTCGGCGTTGGTGCTGTCGGACAGCAGCGCCAGCACACCGGCCGACCCGAGCTCTCCGAATCGGTGCAGATCGAATGTCTGGCCGTCGAGCGGCGTCTGATCGATCTTGAAGTCGCCCGTGTGCACGATCGTCCCGAACGGCGTGTGGATGGCGAGCGCGAGGCAATCCGGGATGCTGTGCGTGACCCGCAGGAACTCCACCCGAAAGCAGCCGGCGGTGATCGACTGCCGTGGCGCAACCGGCACGAGCCGGTCGCCCAGGTCGATGCCGCGTTCCTCGAGCTTGGGCGCCACGAGCGCCAGCGTGAAGGGCGTGCCGTAGATGGGACCATCCACGCGGTCGACGACGTGCGCGATGGCGCCGATGTGGTCTTCGTGGCCGTGCGTCAGCAGGAGCGCGGCGATCTTGCCGCGATAGGGGTCGAGCGCGGTGAGGTCGGGGATGATCAGGTCGACGCCAAACAGCTCAGGCTCCGGAAACATGACGCCGGCGTCGATGAGCACAGCGCTGTCGCCGCAGGCGATGAGCAGCATGTTCATGCCGAACTCACCAAGCCCGCCGAGCGGGATGACGTCTACGGGCGGGCCGCCTGTGGCGGCCTCAGCGTGGTGCAACGGTATGACCCCATAACCCGGACAAGCGCGCACGACCGTCGGAGCCGATTGTCCGACGACCGGCACGACGAGTGGCACTGGCGCACCACGGCCGCTGAATGTCCGGCCTGGCGGGTCGCTGGGAGCTACCCAAGAACAGGCGAGAGAATGGCAAAACTATAGCACAGCGGCCCGCCGCGCCGCGGCGAACAGCTCCGCAAGCCGTGCAATTTCCAACAGTTGCAGCGTCTCGGGTCGTCGGCGGCCTTCGATGCCCGCCTCGACCAGAATCGCGGCCGCCGACGGGTCGAATCCCTTGAGCGCGTTGTTCAATGTCTTGCGGCGCTGGCCGAACATGGCCTTGACCATCCGCTCGAACAGCGCCTCATCGCCCACGCGGGCGGCCGGCGGGCCAAACGTGAGCGAGACCACCGAAGAACTGACCCGCGGTTTCGGCGAGAACGCGCCGGGCGGCAGGTCCAGCACCCGCCGAATCGTCGCGTGCATCGTCATCATCACGGTGAGGACGCCGTAGGTCTTCGACCCGGGCTTCGCGAGCAAGCGGTCTGCGACTTCACGCTGGAGCATCACGGTGGCATCTGCAAACGCGTGTCCGGAGCGGCGGAAATCGATCAGGCGAAAGAGAATCGGCGACGCAATGTAATACGGGAGGTTGCCGATGACCCTGAAGCGGCGCGGCGGCGCCGGCGCGTCGACGCGGCCTGGCGGGCGCTGCGGCTCGAGGCCGCTCAGGTACGCGAGCACATCGGTCGACAGGATGTCGCCGGTGACAACGGTGACGTTCGGCGCGACGCGTTGCACCAGATCGGCCACGAGCGAGCGGTCGATCTCGACGGCGAGCACGGGCACTCCCGTGGCGGCAAGCGGCAACGTCAGCGCGCCGGTGCCTGGCCCGATCTCGAGGAACACGTCTCCCGGCTGCGGATTCACCGCCTGCACGATGCGTTCGGCCCAGGACGCCGCGAGAAAGTGCTGGCCCAGCCGCTTGCTTGGGCGATGTGGGTCGCGTCCAGACCTCAAGGGCCGCGCGCGAGGAGGCCGCGACGACGTCATTGATTGTCCGTCCCCGGAGGACGAACGCCCTGCGCCCAGTACTCGTCCTCGATGACCTCGATCTCCTCCTCAGACAGCCCGAAGTAATGTCCAAGCTCATGCAGCAGCGTTTCGCCAATGGCGACGACGATGTCGTCTTCGTCTTCGCTGGCGTCTTCGATGGGACCCTGGAACAGCGTCACCTTGTCTGGCAGCACGTTCCCATGCGCCCACTGGCGCTCTGGCAGAGGGATGCCCTGGTAGAGCCCGAGCAGCGTGTCCTCGGGGGCCAGATCCACGTCCTGGCGCTGCTCCGGAGACGGGAAGTCTTCGACGACGATCGCCACATTCTGCACGGCGTCCCTGAACTGCGTGGGGATGGAGGCCAGCGCCTGATCGACAAGGGCGAGAAAGGCGTCGCGGGTCATCGCGCTTGGCGTTTCGCCGCGACGCGGGTCGCCTTGGGACCGAGGCTGCGGTAATAGTCGCAGAGGCGGCGCACGGCACAGCGATCGCAGAGTGGCTTGGGCTTACAGATGCGGCGACCGTGCAGGATGAGGACGTCTGATGCGCGCGTCCATCGTTTCGGCGGCAGCAGGGCGCCGAGGGCCGCTTCCACGTGCTCTGGCTCGAGTGAGGAGACCAGGCCGATGCGGTTGGCCACGCGCAGCACATGCCGGTCGACGGGCAGGCCAGGGACGCCCAGTGCGTGACCGAGCACGACGTTGGCGGTCTTGCGTCCGACGCCGTGCAGCTGGATGAGCGCATCCATCGACGGTGGCACCTGGCCGCCGTGCTGTTCGACGAGCGCGCGCGCCATGCCTGAGAGCGACCGTGCCTTCATTCGAAAGAAGCCGGTGGACTGCACCAGAGGCTCGAGTTGCTCGGGTGTGGCTTTCGCAAGGCTGCGCGCATCGGGGTATTTCGCGAAGAGCACCGGGGTGACCTGGTTCACGCGCACGTCGGTGCACTGCGCCGAGAGAATCGTCGCGACGAGCAGCTCGAACGGTGTACGAAAATCGAGTTCGGTGGTCGCGCCCGGATGCTGGATGTCGAGCGCGTCGAACACCTGCTGTGCCTCGCGACGTGTGACGCGCGGTTGCACGGGCGTGGCGGCGGCGGACTTCGGTGGGCGAGAGGCTGGGCGGCGGGGCGGTCGACCCGCGACGGGGGGGCGCGGCATGCGGTTAGTGAAGCGAACCCTTCGGCCAGGGGTTTGGGTCTTGGGTGGTCTGCGCCTCCTGGACGGCGCGCAACTGTTCCTGCAGGGCCGCGATGAGACCGGGCACCACGCCAAAGGGCAGGGCGATGCGGGCGACAATCGGCACGCGCACTGTCTGGGATGTCTCCGCGGCCTGGACATCGCGCTCCGACAGGGGGCGCACGTCGCAGAACGTGAGCGTCAAGTCGAACGGCGTGTGGGCGACGGCGCAGAAGTTGGCGTATTCCCGCCGCGTGCGTTCCGGATCGCCCGGCTCGTCGGGCACAATCGTGAAATTGATCTGCTTGGAGGTCATGGTGGCTCCGGGCGGATGCGTGCGCGTCAGTATTTTCGCATCATCCCGACGACGACACCCTGGACCTGCACCTGGGAGGGATCGAACCAGAGCGGCTGCATGACCGGATTGGCCGGCTGCAGACGGACACGTCCGTTCTCGCGGTAGAACTTCTTCAGGGTGACATCCGTGCCGCCGATGAGGGCGATGACCATCTCGCCGTTGTCGGCGGTCTTCCGATCCTCGACGACCACGAAGTCGCCATCGCGAATCTGCTCGTCAATCATCGAGTCGCCTTTGACGCGCAGGACGTACGCCTCGCGGCGCCCCGCCAGATCTTCGGGGACGGCGATGGTCTCGGTGGTCGCGACTGCCTCGATGGGGAAGCCGGCGGCGACGTATCCGAGCAGCGGCAGTTCCAGGGCGCGATGCCCGGTCGGGGCTGCCAGCAGCTCGAGCGAGCGGCTGCGGTTCCAGGAGCGGCGGATGAAGCCCTTCTCCTGAAGATTGGTGAGGTGCTTGTGCACCGTGGCCAGCGAAGACAGGCTGAACCGCTTACCGATTTCCTCCAGGCTGGGCGCGTACCCGTGCTGCTGGATGAACTCCTGCAGATAGTCGAGAATTTCCTTCTGTCGCTTGGTCAGTGGCTGCACCGGCCGCTCCCCTCTGGTGAAGGCGAAACCCGCGTGCGACTATATGCAAAGAAAAGGCGAAGATCAAGATCCTGGGGAATTGGGCCTTTTGCAGACCCAATGGCAGCTTTCGCCATCGGCGCGGGTAGTGGGTCAGTTTGCGGTGCGCCGCTTCACGCGGCTGACCAATGCGTTCTCCAAGAAAATCGAGAACCACATGGCGATGACGGCGCTCTGCTTCATGTTCTACAACGTCGGGCGGGTTCACCAGACGCGACGCGTCACGCCAGCGATGGAAGCCGGTGTCAGCACGTACGTGGGGAGCATCGAGGAGATCGTGCTGCTCTTGAGTTAACGGCTCTTCGTCGCTGGCCGCGTGGCGGTAAAGGATGTCACTTTGCGCATTGGCTTGCCCTCGATGTACGTCGCAATCAGCGAGGCAGTGCCGGCCAACGAGCCGTCGTCTTGGATCGTCCCGCTAAACGCGATGTTAGCCTCACCATCCTCCGAGAACGAGAACTTGCCGGAGCCGACCGTTCCATGGATCTTGAAGGGGCCAGCGGTACCGGAGACCTTGTCACCATCGACGCGGATGACGAGATCCTGCGGAATTGAACTGATCAAGTACTTCGCGGACACGGTCCACCGCCCCGCGAGGTACTTATTCTTTGGTGATGCTGAGGACTGGGCGATTGCGACTGAGCCGAAACTGATCAAGGCGATCGCCGAGGCGAGCGCTAAGAGTCTTCTCATGCGAGCTCCCCTGTGTGATGGGGCGAGCGGGTAGCGTGCTTGAAAAGACTACGCCTTTATGCAGTTCCTGTCTATGGCGTGAGTGTCGGGCGCGACACTAGAATTGGTGTCATGGACTCGGATCGGGAGGAACGCAGACGACGGCT
Source organism: Vicinamibacterales bacterium (assembly GCA_039925145.1). Taxonomy (GTDB): domain Bacteria; phylum Acidobacteriota; class Vicinamibacteria; order Vicinamibacterales; family SCN-69-37; genus JBDSZL01. The sequence goes on from JBDSZL010000067.1 coordinate 20,158, forward strand.
CGGCGAAGCCCTCTACAAGTTGGAGATTGGTTATACCCTGCTGTGGATTTTCGTCGGCGCGGCATTCCTGATCGTCTTCGGTCTCTATCGGTGGTTGTCTAGCGTCGAGCTGTACAAGCCCTAGAAGCCGAAAGACGCTGTACTTCCCGCTCGCCCTGACCTGCTCAGTTGCAAAAGCCACGTGCGGGCAACCTAGACAATACCGGGCATCGCCACTCACAAACAGAAGCCTGCGAAGGAGGCCGCCAAGAAGCGCTCTGTGCAGCCCTATCGTGTAATCGGGACGAGGCTCCCTCCAGGCGATGCGAGTTCCAGCCACTGGCCATCGACCTTGATCATGAACTTGCCGTAGATCTTGCCCGCTCTAGGCATTGCGGAGATTTGCTGGAATCCGATGTTCTCTCCTGTGATGACGGGTCCGACTGGTACGCCGAGAGGTATCTCCCTGCCTCGGGCCCTGTCCTGAGGAGCCGTCGCGGTTCCCTGCGCCCACACGCCAACAACAAGCAACGACGCTACCCACACCACGGCTAGAAGAAGTGACTTTCGAGTCATTAGGCTTATCCCTCTGACTCGGATATTAGTCCGTTACGCGGCTCTTTTCTCGGATTCGACCAGCAGGTTCACAAGATCCATCACGTCATCGAATGAACGGAAGGGCCGAGATCCAACCAAATACCCAGCGCGCTCACTAGCACGAGCAAGGCGATGAAGATGAGCACGTGCCAGTACCAAGCGATGCGGGGCAGCTTCATGAAGGCAGCCTCTTATCCTGTCTTCCCGCCCTTGCGGGCCCGTCTTCTTGCTGGCCTTGCCGGTCCCTTCTTGCGCGTGGACGGGTCCAGCCGGAGGTGGAGGCGTGCGGCCGATCACTTCGCGTAGACCACCATGAAAACGATCACGATGAGGATGACTGTGGGAGCGATTAGAACCCCGGCGATGAAAACCTTTGCTCCAGGGTGGCCAAGGTTGAGGGCCTGTGCTCGCCTAGGCCGAGCAGCTTAGATCCAGCCAAGACATATGCGTCTTGGCAAACCTGAGGATCGCGGTCCAGCTCTGGCGAATCAGTCGCATCATTTTCGCGGACTCCTTCTTGTTCGTCGGGCGTTTCGGCTGGGGCTTGGAGGTCACCGGCGGGGCCTCGAGGATGTGACGTAGCGCGTGTCAAAGTCCATTGGGAGCTTGATGATCGGAGCGGTGCGGCAGGCAGTCAAGTTCGAATGACTAGAACGGCATGTCTGTCGGGTGGCTCGTCTCGCGGTCCCACACGCACGCCTGAGTCCAGCATGTGGTGGCGGCCGCATAGGCCACCGCACCGAGCAGGAGGGCCGCCACACCGGCCAGTAACAGGCGACGGAGAGTGGGCCTGGCAGCCATCACAGGATTTTATAGTGAGCCGCTTTGTCCTGCTGAATTGAGCCTTTCACAGACGCGCGCAGGACACGCTTGCGCCCGGCGTGCTGCTTCCGATAACCTCCTCCGATTCTGGAACCACCCACCTAAGCGACGCGACGGAGGAGACATGGCGACAGCGACCACCCGTTGGCAACTGCGCGGCACCGGCTACGAGTTCTGCAACTGCGATTTCGGCTGCGGCTGCAACTTCGGCGGATTCCCAAACTCGAAAGACGGCAGCTGCCGCGCGCTGGTGGGCCTGCACGTCGCCGAGGGCCGCTGTGGCGACGTGAGCCTCGACGGTGTGAAATGCGCGGCGATCATCGAATGGCCCAAAGCCATCCACGAAGGCGGCGGCAAGTGCGTGTTCGTTGTCGAGCCGTCGACGACAGAGGCGCAGATTGACGCGCTCGCGCAGATCTTCACGGGCAAGCTCGGCGGGCTGCCATGGGAGTTGTTGGGGTCAACCTTCGAGGTGGTCGGACTCGAGAAGGCGCGCATTACGATCGACGGTCAGGGCCGCAAAAGCGTGTTCAAGATTGATGGCATCGGCGAAGGTCGCGGCGACACGTTCAAGAATCCTGTCACCGGCGACGAGCATCTTGCCGAGGTCGTGCTGCCCGATGGCTTCATCTGGAAGCGCGGCGAGTGCGGCGTCGGCGCGTTCACCGCCAAGGCCGGCCCCCTGAGCGTCGAATTCAAAAACACCAACTGGATTCTGTACGAGTTCGACTGGAACAACGCGCAAGCCTCAGCGGCGGCCTGATCACGCGGCGAGCATCCAGAGCGCGGTCGCAATCAGCAGAACGCCGGCGAGGCGCGCCCCGTGGTGGGCGAACGGGGCGGTCTTCTCGATGATGACCCACACGGTCAGCGCCAGAATGACGGCCAGGTTCATCACGCCACCGGCAAACAGCAGCAGCATGAGCGCCCAGCAGCATCCCAGGCAATACATGCCGTGCGTGATGCCCATGCGGAACGCGCCAGCTACACCCGGTCGCCAGTAACGCGTCAGAAAGCCAATCGGCGACCGGCATGCCTGCAGACATGCGCGTTTCATCGGGAGGAATTGGTAGACGCCGGCAATAGTGAGAATGGTGGCCGCGGCCAGCGGCGTCGCAGGCTCCATCATGGGCGTCAACAACAGGGCGCTGGCGAGCGCGCGCTGTAAGAACGTAGCGGCGACGCTGAAGACCGACCACACCAGCAGATAGCCGGCCGCGAGCGCGTAGACCCTGGCTGCCACTCGTTGTCGCCCGTCGCGGTTGCGCGCGGCCCGGCCGCAGAGCAGCAGCACGGGCGTCGCCGACGGCAGCATCATCCCCGCCATCATCACCGCCCACATGGTCCACAGGAGCACCAGGTGCGGCCCATCCCAGACCATCGTCATCATCCAGGCCGACGCACCGGTCATCGAGCCGTGCATGTCGCGCGCGAGCGCCACGACCCACGTCCAGGAGACGATCGGGATCACGAGCAGGACGACGGTGAGCGCCGCCCGCTCGTGACGGAGAAGGGATTCGATCCGGGTGGGGATCGGCACCATGCGGATGGATATTATCCCTGCCGCTCCTGCGACTCAGGCGTCGGGCGCGGCGTCCTTGTCCTTGCGCGGTGGCCGCCCGAATCGGTGCACCCGATCGGTGAGGCTGTCCTTGCGAATCCGAACCGAGGCGCGGCTGACGTCGCCAATGGCCCCGCCCAGATCCAGATCGAGTCCAGCGGACTTCGAGAGGCCGATCTTCTGGCTGGCGTACACGCTGCGGTGGCCGACCATCAAGAAAGCCGTCGACGCCGCGAGGGCGGCATACACGCCCTCCGGACCGGGCAGCAGTTCCATGGCCATCACAGCCGCGGCGATAGGTGTGTTTGCGGCGGCCGCGAGCATGGCCACGAGCCCTGCCGCTCCGAGGAAGGTGGCCGGCATCCCGAACATGGGAGCCAACGCCGCACCACTTGTTGCGCCGATGAAGAAAATAGGGGTGACAATGCCGCCGCTGCCACCGGTCTCCAGCGTGATCGACGTCGCCAGAATCTTGAGCAGAAACGCGCCCGCGAACACGGGGGTCGTCCCCGCCAGCACCCCATTGATGGTGTCAGTGCCGAGCCCGGCGTAGGCGTCACCAGCTGCCAGGTACAACAGGACCAAGGCGATGCCACCCGATGCCGAGAGCAGATACGGCCGTCCTTCGAAGCGCCGCAGGGTGCGCTCGAAAAACCGGAGCGACTCGATGAGCAGCAGCGCGATCAAGCCGAACAGCGCGCCACAGACCAGCATGATCAGGATGGTCTTCACCTGGCGCGTATCAGCGAAGGCCGTCTGCAGTGACGGAAACGGCGGGCGTACGCCGCAGACGAGGTGCGCGACGATGCCCGCGATGAGCGCGGGAAAGATCACGCTGTAGTCGATCCGCCCGAGGTAGAGCACTTCAATCCCGAACAGCGCACCAGAAACAGGCGTGCCGAACACTGCCGCGAAGCCAGCGCTGATCCCGCAGATCACCAGCCGCCGCCGGTCCTCGTCGCGAAGACGCAGGATATCGGCGAACAGGCTCGTGAGCGCGGCACCGATCTGCGCGGCTGGTCCCTCCTTGCCGACCGATCCCCCAAACGCCAACGTGACAACCGTGGCGCTCAGCTTGACAGGCGCGACCAGCCAATCGACGCGACCCGCTCGCTGGTGCACGGCGGCGATGACGGCCTCCGTTCCGTGACCGCGCGCATCGGCGGCGAACGTACGAATGATCCAGACGCACAGCGGAAGCGCCAGCGGCAGGAGAAAAAAGACCGGCACGCGCGCGGGAGTGAGGGCGCGCGCCCAGTCGGCTGATCGGGCGAGGGCCCAGAGAAACACTCGCGTGCCAAGTCCGACGCACACCCCCGCGATGGCGCCGAGCATGGCCCATTTCAGCGTACTAATGAGCAGGGCGGTGTGTTCGGTGTACCAGCGGGTCTCGTCGGCGAGGCGGGGAGACTCTTCGCGAAAGACGATGCCGCGGAGCCGCAGCAGCCGTGCTCGGAGGTCGGCGAACATGTGCTCGTCAATGGTACGCGAAGAATGCGACACGCGCGGCCGGCCGACCCAGATATCTGCATCGGGTCGGCACCCCCTTCAGTGAACCGTGGCCGCGAAGGCGTGCGGGCGAGAGCCTGAGGGTGTAATATGCCGCCATTCAGCACGACCAACGTGGGGGAACGAATGCGCTTGAGAACAATCGTAGTGAGGGGATGTGTAGCTGTCGCCGCGACAGCGGCGATCGGGACTGGCTACGTTGTCGTGGCTCAGAATGGGACGGCGCAGAATACCGCCACGTCCAAGGAGTGGCCGACCTACGGTCACGACTCGGGCGGGATGCGATTTTCGCCGCTGACCGAGATCACGCCGGCCAATGCCAGTCAGCTGGCGGTCGCTTGGGTCTACCACATGAAACCACCGTCGGCGCCCGCATCGGCCGTGCCGACGACCGGACCGAACGCGCCGGGCGCCTCGGAAAGTGCGGCCGCAGCGGCGCCGGCGCAGGGCGCACGGGGCGGCAGGGGCGCGGTAGCACCGGAGACTCCCGCCGCCGCAGCGGCTCCACCCCAGGGGGCACGCGGCGGCAGGGGCGCAGGTGCGCAGGTTGGCGAGGAATCAGCAGCCCCGGCCGGTGGTCGCGGCCGCGGCCGTGGCGCCTCCGCTACGGGATTTAGTGGGAGTGGTGTGACACCGCTCGTCATCAACGGCACGATGTACATCTCGACGCCTTACTATCGTGTGGTCGCGCTCGATGCCACGACCGGCAAGGAGGTCTGGGTATACCAGATGCCGTCCGGCAATCCTTCAACCAAGGGCCTCGAGTACTGGCCGGGTGATGCGCAGACCCCCGCGCAATTGGTGTTCGGATCCTCTGACGGCAAGCTGTATTCGCTCGACGCGAAGACCGGCAAACCCAATCCGGCGTTCGGCACCGATGGCGTCGTACAGCTCGATACACCTGAGGTCGGCGGCGGCGGCCTCGGCGCCCCCCCGAAGGTCTACAGGAACCTCGTGATCACCGGCAGCAGGAATCAGGAAAATCCGCCGCAGGGACCTGCTGGCGATGTGCGGGCCTGGGACATGCACACCGGCAAACTGGCCTGGTCATTCCGATCCATCCCCCGCAAAGGCGAGAAGGGCAACGAGACATGGGCGGCTGACAGCTGGGTCAGGCGGACGGGAGTGAACGTCTGGGGTTTCATTACCGTGGACGCAGAGCGCGGCATCGCCTATTTGCCATTTGGCGCCCCCTCGGTCGATCAGTACGGCGGGGATCGCGAAGGTGACAACCTGTTCAGCACCAGTCTCGTCGCCGTTGAGGCCGCCACAGGGAAATACCTTTGGCACTTCCAGGTGGTGCATCATGACATCTGGGATGCCGACATGACCGGCGCCCCGCTCCTGATGGACGTGAGACAGGGGGGGAAAACCATTCCGGCTGTCGCGGCAATCAATAAAGTTGGGTTGCTGTTCATTCTGGACCGTGTCACCGGCAAGCCGATTTACGGCGTCGAAGACCGACCAGTGCCGCAGAGCGAAGTACCGCTCGAGCGCTCGGCAAAGACGCAGCCATTTCCAGTCAAGCCAGCCCCGCTGGCGCGCATGGGGATGACGCCCGCCGATCTCGCCACCGTGACGCCAGAGCTCGAAGCCGCGTGCAAGAAGCTGATGGAGGGACTGCAGTTCGGCGGCCCTTACCTGCCGGTCTCCTACAACCGACTGGGCGTCCGGTTCCCCGGCAACCATGGCGGCGTCAACTGGGGTGGCACGTCCTTCAACCCTCAGCTGGGTTACCTGTTCGTCAACATCAACAACCTGGGGCAGATTTCGGGACTGAAGGATCGCGATCCGGGCGTGCCCGGCCCGGCGCGTGGCGAAGGCCAGGGCAATCGTGTGCTCCCCGAGGGGCCGTACAGCGGCGTGCCGGGTGGCGGCCGTTTCAGCATCCGAAATGGCACGGATCCGCAACAGCTCCCCTGTCAGCAGCCGCCCTGGGGCGAACTGGTTGCCGTCAACGCCAACACGGGTGAGTTCGCCTGGCGCGTTCCGCTCGGCGTCACCGACAGCCTCCCGGCCGACAAACAGAAAACGGGCCGGCCCGGCAACGGCGGCACAATAGCGACCGCCGGCGGCGTCGTCTTCGTCGGCGCGACCGACGATTCGCGGTTCCGGGCGTTCGACGGAAAGACGGGGAAGGAACTCTGGACGTTCAAGCTGGGGGGCGCCGCAGAAGCCACCCCCATGACATATCAGGGGCGCGACGGCAGACAGTACGTCGCGATCGCCGGGACCGGCGGCGGCTTCTTCAACAACCCGACGACGGACGATAGTTTGACGGTGTTCGCACTGCCGGCCCGCCGGTAGTGACGCCGACGAATAGGCAGGGCGCGCCGCATGGCGCTCCGCCTATTCGCCTCTAGCGGGGATCGTGGCGTGGCTCATCATGGGCCACGCCACACACGCCCAGGCGCCGGGTGCGCCCCATCGCCGTCATGCCTACTTGATCATGCCTGTCTGTTTGAGGAATGAGAGGAGTTGCGCCGTCCACTGTGCGTGCGACTCCCCGGCACGAGCTGGACGGACGCCAAAGCCGTGCCCGACCTTCGCATACATGTGCAACTCCGCAGGCACGCCGGCCTTCTTGAAGCGCAGATACGCCTCAGCAAGACCGATAGAGATGTCAGGCCGGTCATCGTTACCGGCAGCCATGAAGGCAGGAGGGGACCCGGCGACAGGCTGAATCAACTCACTCTTGCCCGGGTAGATCAGGACCTGGAAATCAGGGCGCGAACTGAGACGCTCGACCGGATCTGCCGCGTCTGCCGTGCCGAGGTCGTGGCGGAGCGCGACAAGTTCCGCGAGCTCACCGCCGGCAGAAAAGCCGCCGGCACCAATCTTCGTCGGATCGACACCCCATTCGGACGCGCGGCTGCGCACGACCTTGAGCGCGCGCTGCATGTCGGCCAGGCCTTCGACGTCGAACTTGTAACCCGAGCTTTGCAGCCGGTTCTTGAGGACGAAGACAGCAATCCCTTTTTCATTCAGCACCTGAGCGGCGTTGTAGCCCTCGTGCATCACGTAAAGACTCGTGTGTCCGCCCCCGGGCGCGAGCACGAGCCCCACCCCTGTGCTGACCTCCTTGCGAGGCAGCAGGACGGTGATTGAGGGGTTGTGCACGTTCAAGATCTGTTCACCGCGGATCTCTTCCGCCTCACCCTTTCTCGCCTCTGAGCCGGGCGCTCCATTGGGCCACAGCGCCACGGTCGTCGCGCCCGAAGGAACGATGACAGCCGGCGGGACGGGCGCCCCTGCGGCTCGGCCGCGCGCCGCAGGCTGGCCTGCGGGACCACTGGCCGGCGTGGCCGGCGTGACCGGCGTCTGACTGGCCTGTTGGGCAGCGGCGGCGTGCTGCGGAATGGGCATCTGGGTTGCAAATCCCACAACCAATGCGCACACAAAGAGGGGCTGAATCGCTCTCGTCAGTTTCATAGGACCTCGAGGGATAGGTTGGTGACGCAGAGTATCACCATCAGACAGCGGTGGACTCCGTTCATCGGGGCACCAATGCTGCCCCCCGGGCCAAAACCGGCCGCTATGCTATCGTCACCGCGCGTCAGGCGGTGTCAACTCGCGTGGTAGACGTGGCATCACGATGGGCGCGAAGGCTTCCAGAACGGAGACCACTTCGTCATGCGCATCACCGGTCACGAGCTGTTTCTCGTCCCTCCCCGCTGGTTGTTTTTGAGAATTGATACCGACGCGGGTATTTCGGGCTGGGGCGAGCCGATCGTCGAGGGCAAGGCCGCGACGACACGAGCGGCTGTCATCGAGTTGATGGAGCAGCTCACAGGGAAGGACCCGCTACCCATCGAAGACCACTGGCAGTCGATGTACCGAGGCGGGTTCTATCGCGGCGGCCCAATTCTCATGAGCGCCATCGCCGGCATCGACCAGGCGCTGTGGGACATCAAGGGACACCACCATGGCGCTCCGGTCTACCAACTCCTCGGCGGCCTCGTCCGGCAGACGATTCGGGCGTACTCGTGGATCGGCGGCGACACTCCCGTGGAACTGGCCGCAGCAGCGGGGAAGTTCACGGCGCGCGGGTTCACCGCGCTGAAGATGCTCGCCACCGAGGTGGTCTACCCCACCGGCGACTACGCCGCCGTGGACGCGGCGGTGGCCCGCGTCGCGGCGGTGCGCGAGCGCGTCGGTCCGCACGTCGGCATCGCCATCGATTTCCACGGGCGCCTCGGCAAGCCGATCGCGAAGGTGCTCGCCAAAGAGCTCGAGCCGTATCGGCCGTTGTTTATCGAAGAGCCCGTCCTGCCCGAACACGAAGACTCGCTGCGCGAGCTGGCCGCGCACACGTCAATCCCGATCGCCACCGGCGAGCGTCTGTACTCTCGGTGGGATTTCCGATCGCTGCTGACCCGGGGCGGCGTGGATATCATCCAGCCGGACGTCTCCCATGCCGGCGGCATTACCGAGTGCCGGAAAATCCTCGCGATGGCCGAGGCGTTCGACGTCGCCGCGGCCCCGCATTGCCCGCTGGGTCCAATTGCCCTCGCGTCGAGCCTTCAGATCGACGCCGTCTCACACAACGCGTTCATCCAGGAACAGAGCCTCGCGATGCATTACAACAAGGACGGCGATCTGCTCGATTACCTGGCCAACCCGGACGCCCTGCGGATCGCTGGAGGATTCCTGCAGATTCCGGATGGACCGGGTCTCGGCATCGCGATCGATGAGGCACGCGTGCGGGCAGCCGCCGAACGCGGGCATTCATGGCGTAACCCCCTGTGGCGACATCCGGACGGCAGCGTCGCCGAGTGGTGATGCCGGTGAACGTCGGACCATCCCCGCCAATGACCCATCCCACCGCGAGCCGCGCGCGATTCGGCGTCCTGTCGCTGCTCTTCGTCACCGTCGTCATCAACTACATGGATCGGGCCAACCTCTCCGTGGCGGCACCGGCTCTCGCTCGCGACCTGCATCTCACCCCCGCGGAACTCGGTTGGGCCTTCTCGGCGTTCGGCTGGACCTACGCCGCACTCCAGATCCCAGGTGGCTGGCTCGTCGACGTCGTCCGTCCCCGCCTGCTCTATGCCGTGATCCTGATGAGCTGGTCGTTCACAACCGTGCTTCAAAGCCTGGCGGGCGGATTCGGCACATTGTTCGGATTGCGAGCCGCGACGGGCGTGTTTGAGGCGCCGGCGTTCCCCATCAACAATCGCGTCGTTACCCGGTGGTTTCCCGTTGGCGAACGCGCGTCGGCCATCGCCGCCTATACCTCCGGTCAGTACGTCGGGCTCGCATTCCTCTATCCGGTCATGACGTTCGCACAGCAGGCGTACGGCTGGCGCCCGCTGTTCGTGCTTACGGGCGTCGCTGGCCTGTTGTGGGGGGGGATCTGGTATGCGCTGTATCGCGATCCACCAAATCAACCGGGCGAGGGGGTCACGAGTGCGACGGGACAGGGCCGTCAGGCTCCCACGTGGCAGGATCTTGCGGCGGTGTGCCGGCACCGCAAACTATGGGGCGTCTACGTCGGCCAGTTCGCCGTGGCATCGACGCTCTGGTTCTTTCTGACGTGGTTTCCCACGTACGTCGAACAGTATCGTGGCTTCGACGTGAGGTCGACCGCGGGTCTCAGGTCCCTTCCCTTCCTGGCGGCGCTGTGCGGCATTCTGTGCTCGGGGCTGCTCTCCGACGGTCTCGCGCGGCGCGGCGTCCCGGCCGGTACCGCGCGCAAGCTACCGGTGCTCATCGGGCTTGCACTGACGACCACCATCGTCGGCGCCAACTACGTCACATCGCCGTTCGCCGTGACGGTCTTCCTGTCGATCGCGTTCTTTGGCAACGGCATGGCCTCGATCACCTGGGTGTTCGTCTCACTGCTCGCGCCACCACGGTTGCTCGGCCTCACCGGCGGCGTCTTCAACTTCTTCGGCAACCTGTCGTCCATTGTGGTGCCCGTGGTGATTGGGTATCTCGTAGCGGACGGCGACTTCGCGCCCGCCCTGATCTTCATTGCTGCGCTCGCTGTCGTCGGCGTGGGTGCCTTTGTCTTTCTGGTGGGATCGATCCCGTCAGGCGGTCTGGAGTACGAGAGAGGCCGATCGAACTGAGCCGATCCCCGTCGGTGATGTGGACGCCCCGATAGGGAGGCTATCGGGACAACTGTTGCCGCACGGACGCCTGATCAGGGCGCGGGCACCGCCACGCGGTTGTCGGGCACGATCTGCGCTTGGAACGCGAAGACCTCCCGGCTCTTCGGATCGACCATGACTTTCAGCCAGTGCACATCATTCGTGAGGTTCTGCTGATTGTCCCCGAACGTCTCGACCCGGGTGACGTTCTCGAGCCGCCGACCCTGCGCATCGAGCAGTGGCCGATCGATTCGGAAGTAGTGCGAGTCCCCGTGCACGTACACGACCGGTTTGCGGAAGGCGACCGCCTCTTGTCGAAGGGCGAGGAGGAAGGCCCGGAAGCCATCGGGCTGTCCGTCGGTTTCGGCGAGGGTGCGGGCGTCGCGCAACGGTGCCCGTGTCGCGTCCGACCCATCAAACCCCGGGTCAGCCTGGCTGATCAGCATGACGGCGGCGGAGCCTTCGGCCACCGCCGCTGCGAACGTATCGTGCAGCCAGGCGATGTCGGCGGCGTTCCTGGCCGCGTACTCGGCAGAATCAGGATTGGTATCGCACAAGTTGTTACACGAGCCCTGCACGTTGAGCGTGGCGTATGTCACGCGCCCGTACGTCCAGCGCCGATTCTCGCTGCAGGGCTCCTGGAAGCGCGAGTGGTCCGAGTATTCTCCAAGGCACAGTGGTGAGGTCTGCACTTCCAACTGGAGCGTGCGCTGGCCAAACGATCGCGGCGTCGAGAACAGGAGCTGCCGCTCGCGCGACAGGCGTTCGAGCGACGAGAAGCCACCGTTGTTCGGGCGATCACAATCGGTCCAGTCGTTGTCGCCCGGTGTGAACATCGCCGGTGCTTCGAGCATGTTCAGGGAGGCAATCGATCGGAGATACAGGTTGTCGTCGCAGGGGCTGTTCGACCCTTGCTTGAGATCGCCGTCGTGAACGGAGAACGCGAGCTTCTGGCCGTTCATGTCCGCGATCAGATTTGGGACGCCGATCGTGGCCTGGACATCTGAGTACGGCAGGTCGCCCCAGAGCCCGATAGCGTAAGCTGCCGCGGCATTTCCCTGTGCCCCCCCGACACCATTGCCTTGAACGGCCAAGAGCCCGGTCATAGCGGTAAAACAGAGTCCTGCGACAAGAAGCAGGCCGCGTTGAAACGCGCGGCGTGGAGGGCGGGGATTCAGCGGAGAGCGTAATACGGACATGGACGGGCCTCGTTGTGCTTGTTGGGCGAAGGAGTCGGTGTCTGCCACCACCGTGATGGCAGTGGACGGAGTCTAGAGATCGCGCATGACGGTGGGGTGACGAATCGGTTAAATCCCCGTCACGCGTGTGCGATCCGGCGCGCGATATCGGTCACACGCGGCCCGACCGTGCGTGATCAAGCGTCCACTTCGACGCCGTGTGCCAGCAATTGCAACGCGTGTCTGAGCGCGTGTGACAACTCCGTGTCTGTGAGCGCGAGCCCCCGCGACTGCACGCGTCTAGCGACCCGCTGGTCGGGCGAGACGTCGCTCCAGAAACTGACGTGTACCGATACGATTTCCTGGGCTCGGTATGTCAGGCCCGTGAGCTGCACGTGCCACGCCTGTCCATCGTCGAATCTAAATGTTCGCGACATGAGTTCAGGCTACCGGCGTCGTGTAACACCGGTGCATCGTTGGGGAGACGGCGACGCAAAATGTTCGTGGTCGGCTGCTCAGCCAGGTTCCTTCGCGTGCGAGCAGCGAAGGAATGTCTGACTACGATCGGCATGAATCCGGGCACGGCCTGCAACCCTGATTCGTTGAACGCGTCACGCGTATGGTCTATCGTCAGCCCGCATGTTGTTCCTGGCCTTCTGTTCGGTCATCGGTCTGACCTACGGCATCACGAGATACTCGACGTGCCGCGTCGCGACCGCCGCGCTGGCGGCGTGCTCGACGGTGATCGTCGCGCTCTACGCCGCGGGCTTGTTCGGGGTGCTGCCGGCCGCGGCAAACGTGCTCTGCGCGACCGGGCTGGCGTGTCTAATCCCCGCAGCCAGGAAGGGCCGCGTTCTGGCAACGACATACCGCCACGACGGCCGACTCGTCTGGCTCGTTGCAGCGCTCTGCGTCCCGTGGATCTTCCTCTGGTGGCGTTCGGATTTCCTCTTCCTCAACTGGGACGACATCTCCCACTGGGCGCGGGTCACGAGTTTCCTGGCCAGGGAGAACCGTTTATTCGACGGCTCGACGACGGTGATTGCCGCCAAGGGGTATCCCCCGGGGTCGGCACTGTTCCACTACTTCTTCCTCCACGTTGGCGGTTATTCGGAGCCCCACGTCATCTTCGCGCACGTGCTACTGACGTGGGCAGGGCTCTGTGCAATCGTGGGACCGGTGGCGGAACGACGAGAAGAATGCGCCGCCATCAGCCTGGGTCTCCTGCTTGTTGCCATGCACCTCTTCCGGTTTACCTTCGAGGACATCAGCGTTGATGCGCTCCTCGGAGTGTTCTTTGCGGCTGCCGTGGTCATCGGCCTGACCGAGCGGACCGCACGCGGCGTCGTCGTGGGGACTGTGCCTGTCCTTATGGCCCTGGTGCTGCTGAAACCGACTGGCGTTGCCTTTGCCATGATGGCCGCCGGCGTCTGCGTGGCCGCTGTGTACCTCCGGCCGCTGCGGGGTGCGGGGGCCGATATTGTGCCGTTTGTGGTCGGAACGCCGATCGATCGGCGGCACCTGCTGGCCTTGCTGACGCTCCCAGTGGTTGCCGGGCTCACGTACGCGTCCTGGCAGAGCTATGCGGCATCCATTGGGGCGCTCGGCGGCGGGCCCGGATTACTGTCGGCGGTCTCGAGTCTGATGCACGGCCTGTGGTCTCATCCGATGCCCGACCGGCTCAGCCAGACCCTGATCGAAATCAGGCGGCGATTCTTCGTCGGCGATGTCTATGCCGTGCCGCTCTTTGGCGTGCCAGGGAAGTGGATGCTGTCGCCGTCGATGCTGGCACTGGTACTGATAGGCATCAACGCGGTGTTGTGGGCGCTCGCCCCACGCGGAAGCCGACGCCCGCTCGGCGCGATCCTGATCTTGATGCCGCTCGGTTGCGCGGTGTACCTCTTCCTGCTCGTGCTGGCGTACCTCAGCTACTTCACCGAATACGAGGGCGTACGCCTCGCGTCCTTCGAGCGCTATCTCGGCAGCTTCTTCCTGGCGTGGATTGGGATCACGCTGGCCTCGGCGGCGGGTTTGCTGGTGGATAGGGCGTCGCGTCGAGTCGCCGTGGCGGTGTCGGTGACGGTTGCCCTGATCGCCTCGACAACGGTGCCGTCGCTCGCACGGTATCTGGAGGCGGCCTCCCAGCAGAAGCGCGACCTCCTGCTGCCCTCCAAGATCCAGTCCGATTGGCTGGCGGACGTCGTGCGCCGCGTGGCGCATCCGCGCGACAAGGTGTACTTCGTGAAACAGGCTGACACCGGATTCGGGATGTACGCGTTTCAATTCGCTGTGCAACCCTTCGAGACACAGGACAGCTGCTGGTCGCTCGGACCGGCCTACAACACTGACGATGTGTGGACCTGCGATGCGGCGCTCGAGGACAAAGTGAGAGGCTACGACATCCTGGCGCTCGCGGTCGCGGACCAGAAATTCTGGGCGCGGTTCGGCGCGCTCTTCGATCCAGCCGATCGCGGCGTCGCGGCCGGCGTGTTTCGCATCATCTGGAATGGTGGCTCACCGCGCTTCGTATTTATCCCGAGTTAGCCCGCATTATTCATGACACTGACGACGTGCCGGGATCGGGGTCTCCGATTGCCCGCCGAGACGCCGTCGGTGGTCGCCGGTGGTCGCGCGCGACCTGAGCGCGCGATCGAGGATGAGCGGACGGGCTCGACGAGACTGCGCCACGACGCGGCGCCGACAGCTCGCGCCGATCCGTGGGCGGGAAGACGGGCGGGGCGCGCGGGAGCCTATCCGGGTCGCGCGCCGAGGCGACACGCGATGTGACACCACGCGGCGCGGTCCGCGGCGGCGCGCGGCAGATGCAGCACGATCCGCCGGACCGAGGCCGCGACGTGGACGCCGAGCTTCAGCAGGCGCAGGCGCAACGTCGCGACTTGCGCGCGCGCCCAGCGCGTCCGCTTCGCGTGCAGGCGGAGTTCTTGGAGCAGGATGTACGCGCCGGCCGTGAGGAGGACGCGGAGTTGGTTGGCCCAGAAGCGCGTGCAGCTCGTGCGCCCGATCGCGAGGTCGTTGTGCAATTCCTTGATGCGGTTCTCGATGTCGCCGCGGGCGCAATAGACCCGCTCGTACACGAAGCGCGGCGACGGCCGCCGGTTCGTGATCACAAAGCGGGCGTTGTCTTTGGGGGACCGGCCCGGCAGTCGGACGACCTCCGCTTTGATCACGACGCGCCGCTCGTGCGGCCAGGTGTGCGCCGCGTATCGTGCCTCGAGATACACGTGGGCGGTCTCGCCGCTGGCCTCGCTCTGGGCCCGCACCGCCTCCATCGCGGCGTCGGCGAGGCGCGCCAACACGGCATTCCGTCCCATCGCGACGACGTAGTCGACGCGCGGGGCCGCGTCCAACCACGCCAAGATCTCCGGCGTCGCGAAGCCGCCGTCGAGCCGCACGAGGACGCGCGTCCTCGGAAAACTGATCCGGACCAGCGTCAGCAGCCGCGTGAGCAGCCCGACGGCGCCGCACGACGCCGGGACATTGCCCGGGCGCAGCACCGCCGCACAGAGGTACTGCTCGGCTTCGTCGTTGAAGGTGAGAAACGCCAGCACGGGCAAGTAGCACCACGTGTCGTAGTGGCCGTTGAAGAAGCTGAGTTGCTGCGCCCCGTGCGTCGGATCGTCGGTCGGATCCAGATCAATCGTGATCACGCGGGCCCGCCCGCGCAACCGCCGCTGGTGCCGGACAACCACCGCGGCGGCCAGCTCGCAGCCGGCCCGATAGAGCGCGGCCCGGCCGACCCCATTTTCAAAGCGCGAGATCGTGGGCTGCGAGGCGAGCGCCCGTCCCGTGATCGGATCGCGGTCGAGCAGCAGTTTCTGGATCGGATCGTCGGCGAGGCGATCGCCGTCGTTCGCGTCCGGGTACCCGCAGGCGATCCCGAACACGCGCTGCCCGACCAAGGCGGGCAGGCGGTGCGCCACCTTGGCCGGCGTCCGGCGGTCCGTCAGGCAGGTCGCGATCGCGTCCGTCACGCCCAGCCGCCGGTCGGCCGCCTTCAGCAGGACCGCGCCGCCATCCGCGCTCGCATGCACCTGATCGAAGGTCGCCGTGAGCGCGCGGGGGAACAGGTCAGGAAACAAAACAGACTGTGGTACTGTGTCGTCGTTCAACGCAACCGCCTTCGCGTGGGGAGAAGCCGTCTAGTCAACAGCTTTGTACTCACCCGGAGGCGTTTGTGTTTCAGGCAAACACGATCACTCGCGAATTATCCAGGCTAGGCTAGCCTAAAACTTGACGCTGAGTGCGAGGGCCAGCCGCTGAGGGTAGCGATCGGTCGGCTGAGCATCAGGCCCGGCCTTGAAGAAATACAGCCGATACTCCGGCCTCAAATAGAAACGCTCGGACAATGGGATCATCGTACCTATGCCTATGTTTATCGCCCCTTCCGCCCCGCCATTTTTGTTCGACCGTGCCCAAATCCCGGCGCCACCCGTTGCGAAAAGCGATGAACCATGAATCTTCAACGGTGTCTCGACGAACACATTTATCCCGATTGTGCCGATCGAAGGCGTGTTTGAGGATCGGCGGCCGATGGAGCTTGCGTACTCGAGCTCAAAATCGACTGGCCCGCGACCGCGCCCCCAGGCAAGTCCAACCGTGGGATGAGGCGCCGAGGATGTCAGCATCCCAACCAAGAGTGTCCCTTGACCTTGAGCGTGAGCCGGCGGCACCGCCACGCAGAGCAGATACGCGAACAGAGACCACCGCAGTCCCGGGCGGCACCGGCGACTCTCCAAGGGGGCCACGCTCAACGCTTCCTTTCTGGGTCCATCATTGCCGATGCGCAGTCCAAGTCGCTGTTGCGCTGCCACAGGACGCATATCCACTGAACACCGCAGAGCCGATGGCGGTATTCGCCGAGGTGAATGTACCTGAAACAATCGCCGACTCAGGCTCCGCCGGAGGACGGGAGCCAAATGAAAAACCAGGGTTGTCGAAAGGCGGCTGCGGGGAGGTGACGCCGGGGACGACAGGTGAGAACGCGGGCTGAGAGAGCCCGACGAACGTTTCGGTCGCATTGCAGGTGCTGAACCGGTGTCCTAACGTGATGGACACTATCCGGTCCGAGGTTACGGTGAAAGCGATTGACGCCCCCTGCGACGTCGTGCCCACCCACTCTCCAGTGTAGCCAGAGATTGACGCGCCAACTCCATTACTAGAAGCCTGGATACCTGATCCTGAGAGACCAGACGGTGACACGGGCGGGGAAGCACAGCCCAATACCGAGCAGACCGCAATCACGGAACAAGCTCGCGAAATAATCATGAATCCATTCTTCCGTGGCGCAGTCCAATCCAGCTACGTCGCCGCCCCTCCGAGCATAGACCGAACGGACTCAGGCGGGCCATGGCTTTTGAGAGGCGACATTTTCTATCTCGCGGTGACAGATACCTTCCCCGAGAGCGTTGACGCCGACCCGCCCTTCGTGGCAGAGTGCGGTTCTCCTTTGAGTAATCATGCAGGGCCTGATGGAACTGCTGCGGCGTAAATACCTGGGGCGGATAGTCCTTGCCGCCGCAATACTCGGTGTCTCCCTGATCGTGCGCGCCGGTGCGCAGCAGCCGACCTTTCGGACCCCCACCGACCTGGTGACATTGAACGTCTCGGTGCTGGACCGCAACCGCCAACCCGTCCGGGGTCTGACTGCGAAAGACTTCGTCGTGCTCGACGGCGGCGAAGAGCGTCCAGTCGTGGCCGTATCGATGATCGAAGTGCCGCGTCTCGGTGCGGCGTCGCGGCCGGTCTGGACGGATACGGCGGTCCTTGACGTCGTAAGCAACGCCCCGAGGAAAGGGCGCTTTGTCGTCATCTATTTCGACAAGCTGGGGGGGCGGAATGGGCCATGGTTGGCTGATCGGGCCAGACGGATTGCCGCGAACGCCATCGCTGAACTCGGCCCTGACGACACGGCTGCCATTATCTACGCCGATATTCTCGGCAGCCCCGTCAACTTCACGACCGATCGTGCCCGTCTGCTGACGGCGCTTCAGAGTCCGACGATGGTCGTACAGTCCTTCGACACCGCCTGTTACTGTGGCCTGTGCACACTCGAGGGCCTGATCCTGACGGCGAGGGTGCTTGAACCGTTTCGCGACGTGCCGAAGATGATCCTCTACATCGGCGTGGGACCTCCTCTTGACCTGCGGCCAAAGGATGACTGCGCCCCTTTCACCATCCCGCTCGCGCACGAGATGTTTCGCGCGCTGCAACTGGCGCAAATCCCGGTGCACGCGATCGACCCGGGAGGCGTGACAACGCCTCCCGGGTTTGCGGCGAGCAGCCGCTCGGTCGACTCTCGGGCGCCCCTGCACCCCAACTACGACAGTCTGCGCATCCTCGCCGAGAACACCGGCGGCCGCGTGGTCATAGGCACCAACGCACCACAAGAGAAGGTCCCGGCCATCTTCGCCGAGAGTGAGGTGCAATACCTCGTCGGCTTTGCGCCGCGCACGAAGCCGTCGCGTGATCTGGCCCAGCGGGTGAGCGTTCGGGTGCGGCGCGACGACGTGACCGTCCTTGCACCGAGTGGCTATCGCCGGGAGTTCGATCGGCCTGTGTCCAAGGTGCCGCTTGATGCCATCAATGTGGCGAAGGCCGCTGCGGTCTCGGCCAACATGCGGGCCGTGATGAACCTGCGCCCCATTCCCGACATCGTCATGCGCGCTACCGCGAGCGCGGTGCCCGATCCCGCAGAGCGCGATCGCCCGCTCGTCGCGACGGTCGTGGGGATCGACCTTCCGGTCGCGGCCCCCGCGCCGATCCGCGCCGAGATCGAGGTCTCGGCTTACGACAGCGAAGGCCGGCAGCAGGGCGTCGACCACCAGACCGTGACGGTCACGCCCGCGCCCGGCGCAACGTCGGTCACCGTCGACGTCGTCTCACGCATGTCGCTGAAACCCGCGCTCTACGAGATTCGCGTCTCGGCGGTGATGGCCGGCAGCGAGAAAGTCGGCAGCGTTTATACGCATGTCACGGTGGAGAACTTCGCGCGCACGCCACTGGCCGTGTCCGGGCTCTTCTTGAACGCCAGTACGGCGCCGCGTCGCATTAGCGCCGTCGACCCCACGACGTGGCTGCCCCTCGCGCCGACCACCGTGCGTGACTTCGGGCGCACCGATCGCGTGACCGCCAGCGTCCGACTCGTCCAGCCACGCGAGCTCGCCACCACACCGGTGACGCTCGAGACGACCCTCGTCGATGCCACCGGCCGCACGGTGACGACCATTCCGGCCCAGCTTTCGCCGCAGGCCTTCAGCACCGATCGCGTCGCCGACTACCAGGTCGACGTGCCGCTCACCGCGCTCGCTGACGGCGAATACCTGCTCACAATCACCGCAACGCTCGACAAGACGAAGGTCACGCGCACGGCACGGTTGCACATTCAAAGAGGCGCTCCGCGCCCGTGAGCAGCACTGAGTGTTCGCTGAAGAGCGGGGCGACAACGCGTGGGTGTCGGAGGATGTTTCCCGGGACGGTGGTCGACGCCCTCAGGTGACCTTAGGAACGTAGCCGAGTGTCTGATGGAGGCGCGCCGCGGTGGGATCGAACCACCGACCCTCTGGTTAAAAGCAGGCTTTGGGGCGGTTTTGCGTGAAAACTGCGGCAACGTGCTGAACCGCATATTTCGCTTATTCGCTGAGCGATGTTAGTGAAGTAGCCTGTTCGTCAGCGTTCAGCCGTTGGCTTGCAGTCGCGCTCCGGCCCCGCGCAGACCGCTACGACCTGCGAGAAGGGCGCTCGCCTGGGCTCATTCTCACGGTGCTGCCCAGTGGACGCGGCTGGTCGCTGGTCGTGCGCGTCCGAGGATTCGGGATGGTCGCGATCCGCCGCCGAGCGAACCGCTGCGGAGGCGAAGCGTATCGACACCGTTGCTGCTCTCGCGGCCGAGTACCTCGAGAAGCACGCCGGTCTACGCAAGAAGACGGGCGCCGAGGATGCGCGGATTCTCCGCGTCGACGTGCTGCCCCACCTGGGCGAGCGCTCGCTCCGCGACCTGACCCGGCGGGAGATTCGCACGGTCCTCGACAGGATCCACGCACGTGGCGCGCCCTACGCGACGAACCACACGCTCGAGATCATCCGGAAGATGCGCTGGCAGGATCTCGATCTCAAGGCCGGTTGGTGGACGATTCCGCGCGAGCACAGCAAGAACGGGAGGCCTCATCGGGTGCCGCTTGTCACGGAAGCGATTGAGATCATCGAGACGCAGGCGCCCGCGCAGGATGAGGAACAGGACGATGAGAGAAGCCCGTGCATGTTTTCCGTGGCCGCAAGGACGCCCTCGTTGAGGCCCGGGTCGCGAAGGCGGGCGCCGCACTCTCACGCGCGCTTCGGTTCGAGTTCCGCGGACACGATCTGCGGCGGACCGCAGCCACGCGAATGGCTGCAGCCGGCGTCCCGCGCGATCACATCAGCCGTGTGCTGAACCACGTCGAGGGCGGACCGCAGAGCACGCGCGTCTATGACCGCTACAGCAACGACCGCGAGAAGCGCAGCGCCCTCGAGATCTGGGCGCGCGAGCTCGCGCGGATTCTCGAGGACACTCCCAGGGCTGTGGCGGAGGTCGTGCCGATGCGAAGAATGCGGGCGTAGGCGGAAGGTGTAAGTCGGTTGCGACGGTTCACTTTTCTGGATCGAGATTCTCCAGGAGGCCGGGCGCCACGTCGAGAGGAACCGCGCCGCGATACGCCAGAAGAACGACCCACTCAAGCGGATCGAAGACTGGATGGAACTTCTTGGATGTCCGTCATCTTCTGGCCGGAATGTGGCGCTGACCGCGCGGCGGCGGTCGTTGGAGGTCGCTGCAACGCTCAGGGAATCTCAAGAGGTCGCACCGCTGGGACGCGCACCGGTGGGCGCTTTTGCGGTCACCGTGCAGCATACCGGCAGGCGAGTGGACCGCGCACTACCTCGGAGGGCGTGTCCTCGCAGGAGAGCGCCTCCCGGAGAACACCGGTCCGATTCAGGACGTTGCGCGGTCAGCCGCCTTTACGCGTGCGCTTCGTCTAAATGCTTGAGGGTGGGCAGCTTCTTGATCGCCTTTCCCGCCTTGGCCTCGGCCACGCGCAGTTCATACAAGGTCTGCAGGGTGAGCCAGAATTCAGCGCTCGTGCCAAAGAAATGGGCCAGACGCAGGGCGGTGTCCCCGGTAATGGCGCGCTGGCCATTCAGAATCTCCGTCACCCGATTCGTGGGCACGTTGAGTCGCCGCGCGAGCGCCGCCGCACTCATCTTCAGGGCGTCAAGTTCTTCGGCCAGGTGCTCGCCTGGGTGAATTGCGATGCGAGCCATCGTGTGCTCCCTAGTGGTAATCGACGATCTCCACGTTGATGGGCCCCGGGGCTGTCGCCGGCCACTCAAAGCAGATCCGCCATTGGTCGTTGATGCGAATGCTGTACTGACCCTTGCGATCGCCCTGTAGCGTCTCGAAGCGGTTGCCCGGCAACGCGGCCAGATCCGTCAACGTCTGGGCCGCCTCGACCCGGTCCAGCTTGAGACGGGCGGGCCGTTCCACTCCCGACAGTGCCTTGACATGTTTCCCCGCAGCAAACGCCGCCGTGCGCCGGCCCCGATAGCTGACAATCACTCACGCAAGGATGACATAAAGTATGTGTTACGTCACGCGTAGTATCTCAGGATAGCGGGGCCAAGCCGCGGACCGGCGCCGCGGCCATCCGTGGGATCGGCCAAGCCCGAGCGGCCAACTCGGTGCTCAGTGCACCGCGGTCCAACCGCCGCTGGGCAGCTGCGGGCCCCCGTGGCGTGGCCACGTCGCACGCAGGAGCTCCGGCGCCTTCCTGTCTGGGAAGATCACCTGACCGAAGGAGCGCGCCGCGCGGCACGGGGTCTCGGCAAGACGCGCCTCAACCGCCTCGAGCGTCGCGTCATCCCAGCGTCCAGGCTCAAGGTAGGAGGGAAGCGCCTTTGCAAAGTCGACCATGATCCCGACAACCGACCGATCGACCGTGGGCCCCACCGCCACCTGACTCATCGCTTCGGCCTCGGCCGCAATGGTCTCGTCGTCGATTCCGCAGCGCTTCAACCTCGCCGAGACCAGCTCGGCCAGCCGGCTGCGCAGCCTCCGGACATCGCGGGCCGGCACCAGGATGGGAAGAAGCGACGTGGAGCTCACCAACAGCAGGAGGGGCCGTTTGTCGATGACAATCCGATTGACGTACCAATCCCCGAGCGCCGTGTCGGACGTGGCCGGAACGACGTCCGTTGCCGGGAGGAAAGACCGCAGCTTTCGTGTCGGCCGGAGTATCACCACATTGGGTCCGGCTGGCATTGTACGGTGGCCGGCGTCCGGCGACCTCGGTGCTCAACTCGCCGCCATTCTCGTGTGGCCGTTCTAGCCAACAACCAGGCGTTACGCGGTGGTCGTGCGGCGAAGGCGACGGGCAACGTAGAACTGGCCTGCCTCCATTGTGTGTGGCTCTGCGCGGCGCCCTTACCGGCATCGCGCAATCCACGAGTACAACGTGAGGCAGGACTCTGAGCCAGCCATGCTGTCTACTCAGAAGAGGGGGACGTCCGTTCGCCAGCGAATGCCTGCCACTCCGCGGCCCACTCATGCCTGAGAAGAAGTTCCTCAATGCGGTACGCATGAAACAAGTCGTGCAAGGCTAGATGTCGAAACATGATGAAGACGGAGTAGTGACTGTACTCCCATGCTCGGCAGTTCGCGCCCATGTCTCCCTCGGGAGTGCCCGGAGCCGACTACAAAGGGCTCGACGAGCTTCGACGGATCGCTCCAATGAATCATGAAGATCCATGCGTAGAAACGCATCGTCCGTCTCGTCGCGAGCCGGATCGTAGGGTGTGATGACCGGGCTAGGATCGGCCAACATCTGATCGAGTCGATCCCGCCCGAGCCGAGAAGTCTTCCGCCTGCAGGTTCTCAGCAAGTAGTCCGAAGGCCGCGCGCCCGAAGGCCAAGATAAGAGGTTTCGGATGTTCGAGGTCCAGCAATTCATCGCGAAGCGTGTTCACATGCGTGCGGACGACCTCGGGATGCCGTCGTAGGTAGTCAAGCAACTTCCCCGAGACGGGCTCCACGAAGCCCTTCATGACGTCCGTCATGTACGCGCCCCAGGGCGGTGTCGCGAAAGGCGTACCGGATCTTGAAGTCGTTCGCCGCGGGGCCAGGGTCGTGGAAATTGCGAAAGGGCTTGTCCGGGAATCCACGCGAGATGTTGAGCCCAATCATGATGACGCCAGGGTTCAGCGTCTCGAGCAGTGCTTGGTTAGCGAGTTCGTCCACAACAGTGAGGTCACCCATGTTCGACTTGGGGGTGGAAGTCGGCGGAGCCCACACCGCCCAGCTCCCGTAGGCACCGCGCCTTCGCTTGATGAGCTCAAAGCGTGCTGGGTCTATCACTGGGAACCTGCCTAACTACTCGTGGAGGAGACGATCGGGCGTTGCTCGCAGCCAACCGCGAGCGACGCCGGGCTGAAGACACCGGCCAACTCCTTGATGGCGCGGATGCTAGCACGAGTCCGCTCGAGTCACGCGACCTGCGGATAGACGCGAACACCGCGTTGGACTGCGACGGCTTCGTCAGCCCAATGGGCCCGAGGCGGCGAAATCAAACGCGCGCCGCAACCATACGCTCCAGGTGTTTGGCTGCGAGTCCCGTGGTTGACTGCAAGCGCTCCGCAGCCAACCGCGCAGCGATAGGGAGGAACTGAGGAGTCGCCAAGCGGCGAACAATCAGGTGCCCGTTGCGGAGTAGGGGAATGAAGACCGTTCAGCTGGTGGGCGCAGGTGGTGGGCGCACTTCACGTTCACCCGCGTAAACGTTGGCCCGATCATCCGCACGAATCAGATCGAGGACCTGATGGAACTTCTGGAATTGGCGAGGTCAGTCTGGCGCGTTCCGAATGAATCGCGCATGTCCCACTGTCGCGGCACATGCCCGGCGGTCGCTGAAATGCTCAGGAAATCTCATGGGGTCGCACGGCTGGTGTGCGCCGCGGTGGTCGTTTCGTGCGCGTCGTGGACCGGGCAGCTGCACCCATCGCCTGCCGGCCCTGATAGCGCTCGGCGAGGCGACCCGTGGCCAAAGGCAGCCAGACGAGCGATCCTTGTCTCGGCGCCATGCGTGTAATAGAATCTAATACATCATGCGAGAGACCGTGACGATCAGTCTGCCTCAGAAAGTGCGGCGCGAGTTGGATCGGATCGCCAAACAAGACGGGGTCTCCCGAAGCGACGTCCTCCGCCAGTCGCTCGAAGACTTCCTGTTTGTGCGCCGGTTCCGAGCCCTGCGTCAGCGCATGACCGCGACCGCCCAGGCCCAGGGGGTCTACACCGACGAGGATGTGTTCGCGCGCGTGTCGTGAACCTGGTGCTGGACACCAACGTGCTCGTCGCCGCCCTCGTGGCGCGCGGCGTGTGCGGCGATCTGCTGGAACACTGCGTTCGCAGTCACACGGTCGTCTCCTCCTCGGCGCTCCTGGATGAATTGCGCGAGGTCCTCACCAGGAAGTTTCACCAGCGCGACGCGGACGTGCGAGCGGCCGTGGGGCTCTTCGCCGAGACCTTCACGCTGGTCACCCCGCCCGTTCTAGAGCCTGTTATGAAGTTGCGCTTGTACTGGGCGCGGGAATTTGGCACAAAGAGGGATGCCCAAACGTGTGCCTCGTCCTCGTGCAACCGGCTATCCCAGTGATGTCAGCGATGAAGAGTGGGCGTTCGTGGTCCCGTATCTGGCGCTGAATCGGGAGGATAGTGCCCATCGTACGCA
>JBDSZL010000068.1:0-71203 GCA_039925145.1 Vicinamibacterales bacterium
GGTCACGGCCGGCGGCCGGAGGCGCGTCGCATCGGGAATGCCGCCGCGCGCCGAGACGGCGTAGCAGGCATGTCGTAATTGGCGGCGGTCGTCTGTGGAAGAAACCATGACCGACGCACCGTGCGACGCACTCGTCCTGTTCGTCTAGCGGAGCGCGACCCATGTTCGGCGGCCCAGCCATCCCTGCCAGGGCACACTCGAAGCCAAATCAGGCGGGGGCTACCGGATGTGTCCCCCCTCGAGTGCCAGGAGCGCGGCGCGATAGCTGGCAGCCAGGGCGATGCGATCCATGTCGTGGGCGAACGCGTCCGCGGGGCGCTCACCGGCAAAAACAGCCTGCCGCGTGAGTGCGCGTCGATCGCCTTCCGCCGAGACGCATGGCGCCAAGTCGCGGACGGCCTCCAGTATCCGGCAGCTGACCGACACGCTCGAGCGCCCGTACCTCGTGATCTCTGTGAAAGCCAGATCGAGCATGTCCACGAACGTCACTGGCGGCGCGACGACGCGGAGTTCGCCATCGTCGTCGTACCGGTACGGCGATGGCAGCCGGCGGCGGGCTATCTGGCAGAGCGCCTGTTCCAGGCGGTCGATGCAGGCGCAGGCCGTTGCTGGATCGTTGATCCCCGGCGACAGGGCACGCACCGCAAGGTCCACCAGCTGGTTGACGAAGAAGCCGAGGTCCTGTGTCCCGGTCCGATCAGGCCCGATGATGAAGACGTCTCGAAGCCGGTCGTCGAGGTCGTCGGTCGGGTCGGATGCCAGCACGGCGGTTGCCAGCCGACTGCCGGGTCGTACGAAACGGCCTGGCTTGGCATCGATGCGGACAACGAGGTTGGCTTCACGTGCGACGGTCAGCAGCCGCGCACCGTCCACTGCCTGCACGTATCCGCCACGGGTGGATTCAAGTGCGCGCGCCGCATCGAAGGTCGGGGCCGCGGCCGCGGGGCCGCGCGCGCCCGTCACGATCGCGGGGTCCTGACCAATGGGCTGCGGGAATAGCCGTTCGATGGCCGCTTCCAGATCGCCCGTGACGTTGGCGATGACCTGTGACGCTTGGATCGACGTTGCGATGTGGTGGATGAAAAAGATCAGGACGCCGATACTCAGCATCGCCAGAACCACGCCTACCGTGACTGCCAGATGGGGCACGAACTGCTGGTCGTCGGTGCCGCGCACCGTGCGCAGCACCAGGAGGCAATAGATGAACGTGGCGATGAAGGTGCCGAGGGTGACCTGGTTGCCGAGGTCGCGCAGGAAGTTGCGTAGCAAGCGGGGGCCGAACTGCTGCGAGGCCAGCGTGAGTGCCACGATGGTGATCGAGAATGTGACGCCGGCGACGGTGATCATCGAGGCTGCGATGGTCGAGAGTACGGCCCGTGCCCCTTCCGGGCCACCCGTGTAGACCCAGGTCAGCCGGCTCAGAAACTTGGGGGTCAGCGCCTGGTCGACGTCGATCATGACCAAGGCCACAAGCGCCGCAACGGCGGCCATTGCCGACGGTACCACCCAGTAGGTGCTGCGCATCCGGTCCCACACCGCACGCAGCCGCGTCATCGCTGGGCCGGCTTCTCCGGCTTCGGGTCAGCCGTCGACGACCGTAGGACCTCGACTGGCCGGCGAGGCCCAGGAACTGGGCCGGAACCTGCCGGCCATCCCTCGCGCTGGCGTGCCCGATCGCCGTCAGTCGTTTCCGTCTGGTCGTGAAACAGAATCTGCTGGGTAGGAAAGGGCAGATCGATGCCCGCCGCCGTGAGCGCCGCCTTGATGGCACTCAGGACACGATCGCGGGCGTCTAGCGCATCGGCCTTCTGCGGTGGAGCAATCCACCACCGCGCTCGCAGATTGACTGACGAATCCGCCAGATCCATCAGCAATACGTCCGGAGGCGGTCGGAGAGGACCCCGTCGACGGAACGGATGGCTGTGAGGATCAGGCCACGTGCCTGCTCCACGTTGTCGCTATAGCCGATTCCTACGTCGTATTCCAGCCGCCGATGCGCGAATGCCGTGTTGACCACCACCGTGTCGGTAAACAGATCGGCGTTGGGGATGACGACACGGCGGCCATCGTAGGTGCGGATGAAGGTGGCGCGCGTCTGGATGTCCTCCACAGTGCCCTCATGTCCTCTGGCGAGGATCTGATCGCCGATACGAAAGGGCTGCGTGATCAAAAGGAGAATGTCGGCCAGAAAGTTTTGGAGGATATCTCGAAAGGCAAAGCCAATGGCCACACTGCTGATGCCGAGCAGCTGAATCACGTCGCCGGGCTGAAAGGAGGGCAATGCGACTGATAGCGCGACAAGCAAGCCCACGAAGATGACGAGGCCCTGGGCCATGCGCCCGACGGCCGCCCCAGCGTTCCGATGCGTATGCAGACGGGCCTCGGTCAGGCGGGCGACTACAGCTTTGACGCCGAAGCCCAGCAGGACGAACGCCGCGAAGACGATCAGCCCGACCGCCAGACTTGGGACCGCGACCCACAATCCATTCACGACATGCTGGGCACGGCTCAAGGCCGGCGACATATCGATGTTCATGCCCAGTGGCAGGAGGAAGCTGTCATCATCGTATTAGAGCGTTTGAATGAGCGAGTGGCTGAGAGCTGCGACCTGCACGAGCGACAGGCTCTAGGGGGGCTACGACCGACTGACGGGATAACCCAAGGCCCCCCTGAGGCTTTGCTCGAATTCCTTCAGCGTCACCGACAGTGACCCATCGGTGCTGGCAATCGCCGTCGTCACCTGGTCGCGCTTTGCCAGAATCTCTTGCAGAGCAGCCTTGGCCTCCGGTCTGTCCACGTGCGCGGCCTCAGCACGAACACTGTCGAAGAAGGACGATGAGAGCGTCGCGGCCTCACCGTAATTCTTGGCGTTGACGGCGTCTGAGAGACGGAGGAGCTGCCCCAGCACCTCTCCGAACCGGATGCGCGCTTCCGCGGCGACCAAGCGGCTTTGCACGGCCTCCGCCTGGTTCTGGACCTCGACTAGCTGCCGATGTGCCGGCCAGAACCCTGCGACATACGCCAGGGCAACGACGACGAGCACAACGATGGCGCGGGCTCTCTTCATGGGACTCTCCTCAATTTCACAGAGCAAGCTGACAGTGGCGCAGGAGCGGAAGCCTGCGACCGGCCGCCAGTGCGCCTGCGGGCAACCGCAGGAACGCGCCTCCCCACGATACACGACACCCGGCCACGTCGGGAGACGGCATCGCCCGGGCGACCGAGGTCATGCGGCCGGCAGTCTTCCATCACGACTCGAGGCGAATCGCATCCAGTGGCTCCATGTTCGAGGCGCGGTGCGCAGGGTAGTAGCCGAACAGCAGCGCGGCGCCGATGGCCGATGCGGTCGCGAGGAGAACCGCCTCAATTGAGACCACGGTCGGCCAGTCGAAGCCGCGCGAGAGAACCTGGGCTCCGGCCCAGCCGATGACGATCCCGACCACGCCTCCGACCAGACCGATAAGCGCCGCCTCGAACAGAAACTGCAACCGGATATCCCTGACCCGGGCGCCGAGGGCCATGCGGACTCCAATCTCCCGCCGCCGCTCGGTCACCGAGACGAGCATGATGTTCATGATCCCGATGCCCCCCACCAGCAGGGACACGCCGCCGATCGCTGTCAGCATGAACGTCATGGCGTGGGCGGCTTCCGCGCGCAGTTGCAGGGTCTCGAGCGGCTTCTGAATCTGGGAGTCATCGGCTGCGCCCGCCGGCAGCCCGTGCCGCTCGCGGAGGAGGGCGGCCGTCTGGAGTTCGACGCTGTCCATCTGCTCCGGCGACGCCACCGCGCACATGATGTCGGTCACCCACTCCCGGCGATCGAGGTTACGCATGGCGGTTGTCAGGGGCACGAAGACGACATCGTCGCGGTCCAGCCCTCCGGAGTCGGCGCCGCGGCCCGCCAGGACGCCGATGACGGTGAACGGATATCGACCCATTCTGACCGTGCGGGCCGCGCTCCGCCAAAACCGGTTCGAACGCCCGCCACATTGCGGCTGGCGGCTCGAATCCACAAGAAGTCTTCGCCAAGGGCATCGATCTGCTGTTGCACGGTCGTCGCTCCAGCTGCGCCGAGCGCAGCGGTGCAGATCACGGCGGCGATGCCGATGCCAATACCGAGCACCGTCAGACTGGCCCTGAGTCGATTGCGCAGCAGGGAAAAAAGACCGAGTTGTACGACGGTGGCGAACATGACCCCCCTTCTATGTCTACCCCCGTCGAGGCGTCCACGTTTCAGGCCAGCGGGAGAAAGGGGGGCGGGCAACCCGAGTGTCCACGACGAACGCGGGCACCCGGGTTTCTGTTGTACTGGCCGCCCGACTAGCCGAGAAGGATGGTCTTCGCGTAGTCGACCGACTTCTTTACTTCCTTGACCGCATCTGAATCAGCGGGAATCGGCGACTCGAGCTCGATGCTGGCCGGGAATGCCCACTTGTTCTTCTTCATCAGCAGGAGGATGTCTTTGATCTGGCCGTCGCCTTTGCCGAAGGGGACCGTCAGTGAACAGTGTTCGGGCAGCGTTCGGTCCTTGAGGTGGAAGCTCGCGACGCGGCTGTGGTGTTGCTCGAGAAACTGAATCGGCGATCCGCCCTTGTTGCCTGCCGCGACGTAGTGACCGAGATCTACGTTCGACATGTTCCACTTGGACATGGCCAGGACCTCGTCGAAGGCCGTCATGCTGCCCTGCGCGTGCGTGTGATACGCGATGTAGACCTTGTGCTTCTCGGCAAACTGCGCCATCCGCTTGAGCATGGCCGCGCCGTCCGGTCCCGGGGCCGGCAGCTCCATCGTCGTGTGCGTGGCGCCGAGCGCAGCAGCCACGTTGAACAGATAGTCCAGCTCCGCGTCGGTCGTCTGCATGTTCTTCTGCATGCCATCCGACTTGTACGCGTAGATGGTCACGCCCGCATCGTTGTACATCTTGCGCAGTGACTTGAGCTTGTCGAGTGAGACGGATGTGCGCCACTTGCGCAGCTCATCAGCCGCCGCCTGCGCCTCCGGGTTCGGTGCGCCTCGACCTGCGCCTCCGCCGCCTGCTCGGGCCGCCCCGTCACCGGCAGCGACGGCGCCGGTCGCTGGTGTCCCGGCAGGAGTTCCAGGCGCCGCCGCCCCAGCGGCCCCTGCGCCATCCGCCGCTGCAGCGGGAGCTGCGCCGCGTGCGCCGCGGCCACCTCCGGCCCGCCCTTCGTCCGGCGTGCACGTGGGCATCGTGCCTGCCATCAGCTGTTCGTAAGACGTGGGCCCGGCTGGCGCGTCGCCGCCGCGCCGGCCTCCCGCGGCGCCCCCGCCGCGTGCACCGCCGCGGGCGGCCGGTGCCGGCCGTCCGAGGAAGAGCTCCACCGGCTGGTCCATCAGCTCCGTCCCGCTGACGCCGCTGTCGATCAGATATCGCAGCGTCGCCTCGGCGCCCTGGTCGGGCATCGAGCGGTAACTGTAGGTAATGACGCCGATCTGCACGCCGGCGAACTTCGAGTTCGGCTTCGCCTGCCTGAGCGCCGATCCGAAGAGTGATGTTCCACTGAAGGTCGCCGCGGGAACCCCCGCCAGCGCCAGTCTTCCAAACTCACGTCGCGTGAAATACACAGGACCTCCTCCGGCGGGCAATCCCGCCTACAGACTTCCGATCGCTGACCTTCTGGTCGTCGAGGGATACGACACAGTATAGGGCGGTGGGGAAGGTGCCGGCCGCGCCTCATTGCACCAAGGGAACCAGCAGCTACTGGAGGTGGAGACAAAGCGCGTAGCCTCCGAATTGTCCAGGACCGACGCCGCGCAGGGACTGCTAGACTCCGCGCAGGAATGGCCACGTCGCGACAGCGTCTATCGTCACGCCTGCTTTGGTTCGCCGTGGGCGCGGTGCTGAATTACGCTCTGATCGCCTGGCCGTTCAAGTGGTTTTCGGCGCATACGCACTGGCCGGTGTGGGTCACTTCGGCGTGCAGTGTTGGGCTGGCGGCGGTCTTCTTTCTTGCGTGGAATCTCTTCGTCAATTTCCGCACCGACGGTCGGCTGGTCGCGGTGTTGCCGCGCTACCTCGTAGCCGTCATTGGCATGTGGTTGTTATCGTCGGCAGTACTCACAACGCTGAAGCACATCGACATCCAGCTGGCCTCGAACGTCGGCGGGGTTCCGTTGGACTTCGACGTGATCGGAACGCAGTGCTTCCTGGCAGGTCTCAAATTTGCGCTGTACCACAAGTGGGTGTTCCCTGTTTCCACTGCCTGACACGTTCGAGTCAGGCGATTGCGTGGGAGGCCGTTTCACCAGCACGATGGAGACATCGTCGATGTCGAGGCGCCGGTCGATCAATCCGATCAAGTGAGACATGGTGCTCGTTGATTCACGGGTTAGCGCGGTTCCGATCCGTGCCTCGGGATCCTCGCCGGGCATGGAGTCGACGGTCGCCGCGATGTCTCACGCCACGCCTGCTTCAGCCGTCGCCACCTTCCGCATCGGCGTGATCAATCCGGCCCAGTCGTCCCGCGGCGCTCTCTGCAGCGCCC
Source organism: Vicinamibacterales bacterium (assembly GCA_039925145.1). Taxonomy (GTDB): domain Bacteria; phylum Acidobacteriota; class Vicinamibacteria; order Vicinamibacterales; family SCN-69-37; genus JBDSZL01. The sequence goes on from JBDSZL010000068.1 coordinate 6,504, forward strand.
GTGGCATCGATGTGTGCCGCCGCTTTCGCCAGACCTCGCAGCGGCCTGTTGTTGTAAATGCATTCGTACTCACCGGCGCGTACGAGGAAGGTCTCGTGCCAGATGCCGATGTCGCCGTTGGAGCCGATCTCCTTGTTGAACCGTACCCAGTAGGGATGATGTGTCCGGTCGCGGCTGCGCGAGTACGCGGTCAGCTGCTCAAAGGACCGCCAGTACTGCACATTAGTGGTGAGGCCGAGCGATTGCCATCCAAGAAAGCCGCTGCCCGCGGCCGCGCCGCAGGATTTATCGCGGTCAACCGTTGACCAGGAAAGGGCCGTGTCGGCCGCCGCCGTGAATCAGATAAAGAACGGGGATCCGGTGATAAGGTGGGAGTGCCGCCGGTGGTCGCCTTCACGCCCTGGGGCGCATGACCCACCCTCCGGTCGCGGATGTCAGCATGCCATTATTCGAATATCGTTGCCCCGCCTGCGACACTCAGTTCGAGCTCTTGATCCGGGGGGGTGCGGTGCCGACATGCCCGTCCTGCGGAGGGACATCGCTCGAGCGGCTGCTGTCGTTGTTTGCCGTGACGTCGGAGGGCACGCAGTTACGTAACCGCCAGACCTTCGGTCAGCAGCAGCGCGAAACGGCGCAGCGGGCACAGCGAGACCGCAGTCACGAGCGCCACGACCATCACGACGACTGATACTGACGCGCAACCAGGCTCGTGAGCCTCTGAGGGTCACGCGCGTCCGACGCCCGACCTTTAGTCAGCGTCTCACACACGTTATGCACCGTTTGCAGGAGCGCGTCGAAGGATACCGGTTTTTCGAGGTACGACACGGCCTGCAACTCCCTGGCGATGCCGCTCGCCTGCGGGTGGGCCGATAGGATGATTACAGGGATTTCAGAGATGGTGGGATCCTGCCACTGTGCGTGCCGAAACGTCGGACCATCCATGACCGGCATCATCAGGTCGAGCAGAATCAGACAGGGCTTGAGGTTCCGGGCCATGCTGAGCGCTTCAATCCCGTCGGAGGCCACGACGGCCGCATACCCTTGGGTCTCGAGCAATACCGCCATCATCGTCCGAATGTCGGTGTCGTCCTCGACGATCAGAATGGGGCTGGTAGGGCGGCCGGCGCTCCATGCCGGACCAGCAGGCGTAGACATACTCCCCCTATATCGGCCGCATGCTCTGCCCACGGTACCGCACTACATCTTGGGGGCTATCGCCCGGCCCCACCTGTTCGAGGGGGTTGGGGCGTTGCCACATGGGGGACGAGTCGGAGCCGACGTCGCACCACTCCTGTTACCCATGAGCAAGGACTGGGTGTTGCTCTCCAGTCTGCCCTCCGACGAAGACGTGACATATCAGAGCCGCCACAGGGTACGTTCCTTGCGGGTGTTCCGCGCGTGGCCAGCAGCCTCTTGAGCTTCAGTCGACGTTCCAACCGGGTGGTGCCCGGCACCAGGCTCGCCGTGTCCGTCGAAGGCTGGGACGTGGAGATGGAGCTGTCGAACCTGAGTGTCGGCGGGTTCGCCATTATCTGTCGCCGGCCGTTCAAACCCGGAATGACGCACCGGTTCACAATTTCGTCACCGAGTTATGGCCTGTCGGTCACGGTGGTCGCCAAGGCCGTGCATTCCCGCCCATCGGACGAGGGCGGAGAGCTGCAATTCAAGAGCGGTTGGGAATTCATGCTCGGCGTCTCGCCCGACGACAAAGCGGCCATCAGCCTGATGGTCGCGGTAGCCGTTCAGCCTGGGTAGCGCATCGCGCATCCACGTGCGCCGAGTCACACGGGGACACGCGCGTCGGGTGTGTGCGAGCGTCGCGTCAGCGGTCGCGCGCGGCTGGTGCCGCGGTCACGATGCCGATCAGCGAGTCGAGGTCGACGGTCATTCCGAAGCTGGCCCGCACGTCCTTCTCCTTGATCAGCTCCGTGCGGTTCGATGCAGTGATCGAGAACGGAATCTTGATTCCGCCTTGCACCGGAATCGTCAGTTTCAACTGCAGCACGCCGATGTGTCCTTTGGGCGCCGTCATGGCCGCCGCAGCGAGCGCATCTCCGGAGCCGCTGGTCAGCGCCGCCGCCGGCGCTTGTGTGTCATGAGGCATATAGGAGTAGCGACCAGCCACTGTGAAGATGGCCGACGCAGAGCGCACCTTGCCGAGTGGACGATCGACCTGTCCTGTCAGGTCAAAGCTTTTGAAGCTGCGCTCGGCATGGGCCGGTCGGGTGCGATAGCCGCTGGCCGTGGCGTTCACTGTGAAGTCCGTGCGGCGTGCCTGACCGAGCGCGGTCTCGAACACCGTCGTCAGAGTGTAAAGATCGGGTAGCCCGATCGCGCGCGTGGTCGTCCAGTCGAGCGTCGCGACCGGCCCATGACCGACAAATGCATACACCTGCTCGATGCCTCTCTGCACCATCGTCAGCGAGGCGACGTAGGCGTCGAGCGCTTGTACAACTTCCGGGGGTGTGTGCGTGAGAGCGCTCAGTCTGGGCAGCCCCTCTTCGAGCAACGTTCGGAATGCGCGCTCGGCCTTTGCGACGTCACGATCCTGGGCGAACGGCCTATCCACTCTCGCGTCCGTCGCAGCGGTCAATGCCTCTTCCCAGGCGACAAATGCCGGCCACGTCGCGAGCGCCCGGTCTATGGCGGCCACGGCGTCCGCGTACGGCCTCGACGCCGGATCTCGGAGCACGTTCTGCCACACGTCTTGATACGTCGGTGATGCGGGATTGCGGCCGTCCACGAGTTTTGCGCGAACCGACCACGCGCTGAGCTGATTACCCGAGGCGGTGAAGGTTCCGGTCGACGCACCGCGCGAGGTATCAAAACTGGCCGACACGGACACCCGCGCCGCAAGCCGTGCGCCTGCGCTCCTCGAGTAGTCACGATAGATGTCGAGGAGCCCGTTGCCTTGCAGCGCTTTGACTGCGCCCATTGGAGTAACGCGCAGCGTCACCGTGGTGCCGCTCGTCTCCCGGTTGATGGCGCCACTCTCGACCGCCAGTCCGAGGATTTCTGGAACCAGACCTTTCGAGGCAAGTGTCGTGCTGCCTGCTGCGCTCGAGCCCGCACCCAACTGTTTATCCGCACGAGCGAGCAGTGCCTGCAACAGAGCCTGATAGCCCGCCCGGTCCTTATCCACGGCAATCAGGTAGCCAATCACCAGTTCCTCACGTCCCGAGCCGAACGTCGTCTGGAACGGACGTCCGCCAGGAACACCGTCGGTGACTGCCTGGACGCCCTTGGCGACCATCTCGTCGATCACTTCCTGTTGGGTCGTCTTTTCGGGTGCTGCCGATCGTCGGGGTGGCGGTATCTGCCGGGCGTGCGCGGCGGTGGTCGCGACGCTCAGAACCGCCACCACATAGACCAGCGACCGGCAGATCATCTCTTGCGCCTACGGGCCCGTCGGACCCGCTTCGTGCTCGATGGTGGGACCGTCCGGGCCCGCCGACGCGAGCGCGGAGCGGGGCCGACGACGGCCGGTCGTTCCCGCGTGCGCAACCCGCCGAGCGATACGACGGCTGCAGCGCTCGCGACCGAGAAGGAGTATCGATGCACAGGTGCTGGCGTCAGCGGCTGGCACAGCAAGAGGTCACCGTCGGTGCCACCGTCGACGTTGTCGACCGTGCTGATGCCGACGACGCACGAGGCCCCGCGCGGTCCAGCCAGCGCAATCTGAAGGTTGACCTGATGGCCGGCTGTCGCGGGCAGTGTGAACGATCCACCGCTCAAGGCTTCGCCGTCCAGGGTCACGACGATTTGACCGCCTCGGTGAACGGCCGTCGACAGCCCGACGGCCTCACCGGGTTGCCCGACATACACGTTGCTGCGCAGGCGGTGCACGGTAGGCGTCAGGCGCGCCGACGACGCATGATCGAGAAGACGTCCGCCTTCTTGTTGGCGGCCGCCTGCCGGGGCTTTCGCAAACGGCGCCCGCTCGGCGTGCGGGTTCGCGCGAGCCGGGCCGCGGCAATGGCCTTGTCTTGATCGTACGTGCGCTCGGTCGTATAGCGGTACCGCGGAACCTGCGGCTCGGGGGATTGCTCTTCGCGGAGGCGTTGCTTTCTGATGGCCAGGTACCCAACGCCGGCGAGGAGTACGCACACACTGGCGAATAGCGTCTTCACGGTCTGTTCCTCTCTTACGCGTCGAATGGCAGACGCGCTTGCGCGGGGGAGCGCGCTTCGACTCTTGACCACGATACCGCACTCGGCTGCCTTCCGCCTGTGCGCGGTCGCCGGGTGGCGCGGGGCCGCTAGTTCGGGGGCGTGCGAGGAGGGTTATCAAGAGGTGGGTTCGAACCGGCGGGTTGTGACAGGTCATAATTGAGCGGCCAGCTTCAACGTCTGTCGTCACCGGTCGAGTGGCTGTATGCGTGCACGACTTTTTCGGATCATGCTGCTTGGCGCGTGTCTGGCCATCCTGGCCGATCGCGTCGTACTGGGCACTGCGACGCTGGCCGACAGGGCTGCCGCCGCGCAGGGACCCGATCCACAGGAGCGACCGACCTTTCGCGGGGGCGCGAATCTCGTGCTCGTCGATGCCTATCCGCAGCGGAAAGGCAAGATCGTCGAAGGGCTGTCGGCCAGCGACTTCGATCTGCTCGAAGACGGCAAGCCGCAGGTCATCGCCAACTTTGAGTTCGTGCGCAGCGAAGGCTCAGCACCGGAAACCCTACGCCGCGACCCGAACAACGTCCGCGAAATGGAGGCGATGGCGGCCGATCCGCACAACCGTGTGTTCGTCAGTTATCTCGACACGCTCCAGACCACGGTCGAAGGGTCGAACCGCATTCGTCTCCCGCTGGTACAAACTCTCAATCGGCTGGTCGGCCCTGAGGATCTGTTCGGCGTAATGACCCCGGCCATGCGTGCGCAGGACGTGACACTGGCGCGACGCATGCTCACAACCGAAGACCAGTTGTCGCGCTACTGGAGTTGGGGGCAGCGCAATGGCGTGGTGGCGGCAGACATCAACGAGGTGGGACTGGCGGCCTGCTTTCACGACCTGCACCTCGAAAACGGCGCGACGGTTCCCTGGAAGGTCGCTGGTGACCAGCGGCTGCTCGACGAAATCCTGATCGAACGGCGTCGCGAAGACCTCGCGCTCCGGGGCCTCGAAGGACTGGTGTTGCGCCTTGGCACCATGCGCGAGGCCCGAAGTGTCGTCATTGTCGTGTCTGACGGGTGGATTCTGCTGCCTCGTGCATCCGCGCTGACGAACGAGCCGCCGCGGGACGCGCGGAGCAGACAGACGAGACCGATGCCAGGCGGGAGGGTGGAGGATGGCGAGTTCTGGGCGTGCGTCGGAGAGTTGCACCGGCTGGCCGATCTCGACAGCCAGGAACGGATGCGTCGCCTCTTTATCGCCGCCAACCGCGCCAACGTCAGCTTCTACCCCGTCTCGCCGAACGGTCTAGCCGTGTTCGATGTCGGGGCCGCGAGCGAGCGGCCGGGGCAAGCCTTGGGATTGGAACGTGAGAGTCAGCGCGTGAGAGCACGTGTAGACGGGCTGCGCACGCTGGCCGACAACACCGACGGGATTGCCATTGTCAATCGCAACGACACTGCCGTCGGCATGGCGCGTATCGTCGACGATATCTCTGCGTACTATCTACTCGGCTATTACTCCACCAACCCGAAAGCCGACGGGCGGTATCGGAAAATCGACGTCAAGTTGAAACAGCCGGGCCTGACCGTCCATGCACGACGCGGATACGTGGCCGGTGCCGCGCCTGTGACGCCCGCGGCGACAGCGGCTACGGGTGCGGCTGCAGTGACCCCTCCGGCCGTCGACGCGGCGCTCAGCGTGCTGGGTCACGCGCGTCCTGGAGCGGAACTGTTCATTTGGGGGGCGGCATCCGCGGACCGCATCGTGGCGACAGTCGAACTTGCCGCTACCTTGTCCGCGACACCACCCTGGGTTCAGGGCGGCGTCGTGGACCTCGACGTCCGGACTCCGGCAGGGGAGCGTGTCGGCGCGGCGCGGGGGACCATTGCTGCAGGCGCTCGAAGTGTGTCGATCGTGGTTCCCCTCGGCGCGTCGGCCGGGCCATGGGTGCTGCGAGCCGCAGCCACGGCCGGCGGGACGCATCTCGACAGCGACCAGATCACGGTTAGCGCCGTTTCCGGCCTCGTTGGAACTCCGCGGATGTTTCGCGCGGCTCTCTCCGTGCGTGCGCCACTGCGTCCGATGGCAGACCTGCAGGTGAGGCGGACCGAGCGGTTGCATGTGGAGTGGCCCGTCTTGAAGCCGCTCGACCGGCGAGGCGCCCGGCTCCTCGATCGACGAGGTCAGGCACTGCCCATTGCCGCCGCGCTGACCGAGCGCGACGTCGACGGTCAGCCGCAATTGGCCGCCGACATCGCGCTCGCTCCACTTGCCGAAGGGGACTATGTACTCGAGCTCAGCGTGGGGAGCGGAGACGACGCGGCGCGGACACTGCTTGCGTTCCGGGTGGTAAGGTAGCCGGATGCAACGACGCCAGCTTGGAACGTCTGGACTCGAGATTTCGACGATCGGACTCGGCACGTGGGCCGTCGGCGGATGGATGTGGGGAGGCCAGGACGATCAGGCCAGCCTCGAGGCGATTCACGCCGCCGTCGATCACGGCGTCAACTGGATCGACACGGCGCCCATCTACGGGTCGGGGCACGCAGAACGGATTGTCGGACAGGCGCTGAAAGTCCTGCCCACTGGCGCCCGCCCCTTGGTCTTCACCAAGTTTGGCCTGGGCACCAACAGCGACGACCCGCGCAAGTCGGCCACGCGCGAGGAGGTGGTGCGCGAGTGCGAGGGGAGTCTGCACCGTCTCGGCATCGACCAGATCGATCTGTACCAGCTGCACTGGCCCGCGCCTCAACCAATAGCGGAAACCGCGGCCGCGTGTCAGGAGCTCTTCGACGCTGGAAAGATCCGTGCGATTGGCGTCTCCAACTTCTCTGTCGAGCAACTCGAGGAGTGGCAGGCCACCGGGGTGCCCCTGCATTCGGTGCAGTCTCCGTTCAGCATTCTGCGACCAGCCGTACGGGCCACGGTCCTGCCGTGGACCGCGACCCGCCACGTGGGCGTTCTCGCCTACTCGCCGTTGCTTCGGGGCATGCTCTTCGGCACGTGGGGGCCCGACAAGACGTTCGCGCCGGGCGACACCCGCGCGACGCACAAGGATTACTCGGGACCGCGCTTCATCCGTCATCTCGACGCGATCAACGAGATTCGAGCCGTCGCGTCGACGGAAGGGCTCACGGTGCCGCAGCTCTGCGTGGGTGTCCTGCTGCACACCCCCGGGCTCACCGCGTGCATCGTGGGGGCACGCGACCGTCGGCAGGGCGCTGAAATCGCCGGTCTCGGCATGAGTATCACTGACTCTCAAGCCGAGGCCGTGTGGGGCATTGTCGGTCGCCTCGAAGCAGACCTGCGAACCATCGCCGGCTGAGGTCGCTTCGGCCGTGGCGGCGCAGGAGGTCCTGGTATCATTGACCGGGACGATGCTTAGTAATATCCGGCGGGGACCTGCCTCTTCTGCAATCCGCGTACTGGTGCTGGTGGTGGCGATCGTGGCCGCGGCACCCACCGGCCGCGCGCAGGTGGCGTCTTCCACGGCACCGGCCTCATCGGGCTTCGACCGCCAGGTTCAGCCGATGATGTTCTACGTCTGCTCGAACTGCCACAAAGAGATTGCGGGTGTCAGCATCGACGCGTACTCCAAGCCCGAGTCGATCGCCAACAATCCTGAGGGGTGGGAGAAGATCATCGGCAAGCTCCGGTCTGGTGAAATGCCGCCGCCCGATGAGCTCATGCAGCCGAGCCCGGCGGAGGTCTCATCGCTCATTACCTTCATCGAGGGCGAGTTCGATCGGCACGACAGGACCACCACCTCCGATCCCGGCCGTGTCCCGACGCACCGGTTGAACCGCATCGAATACCAGAACACCGTACGGGATCTGCTCGGCGTCGACTTCCGTGCGACGGAGGAGTTTCCGCCCGACGATTCGGGCTACGGGTTCGACAACATCGGCGACGTGCTCACGGTATCGCCCGCCCTGATGGAGAAGTATCTCTCTGCGGGCGAGCGCATTGCGGCGCGGGCCATCGGCGGCGATCCCCTACCCCCTCCTGGGGTATTCACGCGTCGGGATCGGGTACGCAACATCGGCGACAGCACGATCGAGCTCGCCGAGGTGGTCGACTACGACGCCGATTACGTGATCAAGATCAACATCACCGGTCACCGCGGGGCCGAGGATCTGCCGGTGACATTGGCGATCAGCGTGGACGGCAAGACCGTGAAGACGTCGACGTTGCCAGTGCAGATCAGCGCCGTCAACCAGAAGGGTGGCGCGACGCAGCGGGCGGTCGACGAAGCCCGCGTCTCGTTGACCGGCGGGCGTCACGTCTTCCGCGCCGCATTCGTGAACGACGAGACCCTCAAGAAGATTCCGCTCAACGCCCGCACCAACGTCAACCAGAACATCTTCCCCGAGTTCATCGAGCTGGCGGGGCCGTACAAGTCGACGACGCCTGCGGCAGCCCGGAAGACAGTGCTCGCGTGCAATCCCGCGACAGGCCGGGTGTGTGTCAACCGCATCATGACCGGCCTCACCCGCCGCGCGTACCGTCGTCCCGTCACCGCGCCCGAGGTGGCCCGGCTGATGAAGGTGTACGACCGTGCAAGGGCGGCTGGCTACACAGGAGCGCAGAGCCTGCAGTTTGCGGTGAGCGCGCTGCTTGTCTCGCCTCAGTTTCTGTTCAGAATCGAGAAGGATCCGGCGCCCGGGACCACCGCCAGGCTCAGCGATGTCGAGCTCGCCTCGCGGTTGAGTTACTTCCTGTGGAGCTCGATGCCTGACGACGAATTGCTGACGCTCGCCGAAAGCAACCGGCTGCATCTGCCGCAGGTGCTCGACGCACAACTCGGGCGGATGCTCGCCAGTCCGAAGGCGTCGGCGCTGGCAGACAATTTTGCGGGGCAGTGGCTCGAAACGCGGAGCCTCGACGCGGTGAAACGCGACGCGCAGAAATTTCCGGGATGGACGCCTGAGCTGCGCGACGCGATGCGCACCGAAACACGCATGTTCTTCGAGGCCGTGCTTCAAGAGAACCGCCCGCTGTCCGATTTCATCAACGGCAACTACACGTTCCTGAACGAGCGACTGGCGCGCCACTACGGCATCGCGGGCGTCGAAGGCCCTGACTTCCGGAAGGTGGCCTTGTCAACCGACCAGCGCAGCGGCGTGTTTACGCAGGGCAGCGTACTGACCGTGTCTGCGTATCCGACCCGCACGTCCGTCGTCCTGCGCGGCAAATACCTCCTCGACAACGTTTTCAACGCGCCGCCTCCGCCGCCGCCGGCCGATGTGCCCGTGCTGGACGAGACGAAAGTCGGCGTGGCGCAGTCGCTGCGCCTGCAAATGGAGTCGCATCGCACGCAGCCACTCTGCGCCAGTTGCCATCGACGGATGGACCCGCTCGGGTTCGCGCTCGAGAACTACGACGCGATCGGACGCTGGCGCACCGAAGACGGCAAGTTCCCCATCGATTCGTCGGGCCAGTTTCCCAATGGCAAGTCGTTTTCTGGTCCCGCGCAACTGAAGTCCATCCTGCTCGAGAGCATGCCGGACTTCACGCGGGGCGTCGCGGAGCGCATGCTGACGTATGCGCTCGGGCGCGGCGTCGAGGCCTACGACCGGCCGACCATTCGCGCGCTCGTCCAAGCGACGACCGACGACGGGTATCGTATTCAGAGTCTGATTCGTGGCATTGTCCACAGCGTCCCATTTCAACAGCGCCGGGGCGAGACGACCGACGTTCGAGTCGCACAGCTGCAAGAGGCGAGGGTCAGATGATCGTGACTGGAAAAGCGTTATCTCGGCGCACGGTGCTCAAGGGTATCGGCGCGGCCATCAGCCTTCCATTTCTCGATGCGATGACCCCCGCCTTCGCGCGCGCCCTCTCCGCGGCCGAGAAGCCGGTGCGCGTCGCCTGGTTCTACGTCCCCAACGGCATCGACATGCGCAACTGGACGCCCGGCGCCGAGGGGGCGCTCGGCGAGCTGCCAGGCATTCTGAAGCCGTTCGAGCCGGTCAAGAGCGACATCATGGTGCTCTCGAACCTCACCACGAACTGGGGCCGGCCGCTCCAGGTGGGAGCCGGCGACCATGGCCGCGCGCTCGGGTCGTACATGACCGGCGTCGAGGTGTACCGGACCGCCGGCGCCGATCTCAAGCTCGGCATTTCCGCCGATCAGATCGCCGCCAAGGCTGTCGGCCATCTGACGCCGCTGCCGTCACTCGAGGTCGGCCTCGAGGAAGCGCGCATGGCCGGCAACTGCGACAACGGCTACTCCTGCGCGTATGCCTATAACCTGGCCTGGAAGACGGAAACGCAGCCGCTGCCGCCGATTTCCGATCCGCGCAACCTGTTCGAGCGGCTCTTCGGGTCGGACATCATCGAGCCGCCGGCGGCTCACGCACGTCGCGTCGCGATGCGGCAGAGCATCCTCGACGACGTCCTGAGCAGCACGCAGAAGCTGCAGGCCTCGCTCGGCAATGGCGACCGCCGCAAGCTCGATGAGTACCTCACGTCCGTGCGCGAGATCGAAGTCAAGGTGGCGCGCGCCGCCAAAGAGGGAACCATCATCGACCCCGGCATGGAGAAGCCGTTCGGGGTCCCCACCACCTTTGCCGAGTACTTTCGTTTGATGACGGACATGATGATCGTGGCCTTCAAGGCCGACATGACACGCATTGCGACGGTCATGATGGGCCGCGAGGGGTCAGTGCGCGCCTATCCCGAGATTGGCGTCGCCGATGGGCATCATCCGCTCACTCACCACCAGGGCAACATGGACATGCTGGCCAAGGTGAAGCAGATCAACGAGCTGCATGCGGCGCTGTTCGCCGAGTTCCTGGTCAAGATGAAGAACACCAGAGAAGGTGACTCGAACCTGCTCGACCAGTCGATGATTGTCTACGGCAGCGGATTGTCCGATGGCAACCAGCACACGCACGACCAGTTGCCGACACTGCTGGCCGGCCGGGGCGGCGGGTCGTTCACGCCTGGGCGCCACATCATCTACCAGCGTGAGACGCCAGTGACCAACCTGTTCGCGAGCATGATCGAGCGGATGGGCGTGCGCGCCGAGCACGTGGGCGATTCGACTGGCCAGCTGGCCGGTCTCTCGCTCTCATGATCGAGATCGAGCAGCGAGGACAGGCTGGTTCCGCGCCGCTGGGGGTGGTGTTCAGCACCTCGATGAATCGGCCCGACGCGGCGTTCGCCCTCGCGGCCATTTATCTGGCCGCGATTAAGCGCGAGTGCCGCGTGGGCAGCGTCTGTGTCACGGGATCGGGCCTCAACGCCGCCATCTTCTGCGACGTTCTCGACCGCTTCTACAACGGCGCCCCAAAGAACGGCAATCAGGCGCTGCCGCCCGGCCTGCTGGCGACTACCCCGCCCGCGCCCGATTCCCCAATGGTCACCGCGCCGGTCGAGCGCAAGAAGGACACGGGTGAGGCGCAGTACGTGCGCACCCTCCGCAAGGTCACCGACACGTCGCAGGCCGAGGCAGTGCTGCGCAACGGCGTCATCTTCAACGCGGAGTCGGTCATGGTTCTCAGCGGTCCGGCCGGGCCGTTGGCGCAGAGCCTGAACCTGCTCGACGTTCCGGCGATATACCAGAAACGGGTCAAGCGTCTGGTGATCGTCGACGCCGGCGTCCCGCAAAAGGATGTGGCTGCCCTTCGGCGGATCGTCGCCGAATGGCCCACGCCCATCTTCTTCGTCGGTCGCGATGTGGGCGAGGCGCTCAAGTTTCCTGGCGCGAAGCTCGAGGAGCTCTTCGCCCCATCGCCCGCGCATCCGCTGGTCGATGCCTACAATGCCTTCAAACCGGCCCCGTACGATGCGCCGCTCTACGACGTGGCGGCGGTGCACTATGCCATCCATCCCGACTCCGGCTTCTTCGCATCGTCGGAGCCTGGCTCACTGAAGGTGGGCGACGATGGCGGCGTTCAGTTTGTGGCGGGCGGCGGCAAGATACAGCGCCTGAGCGTCGATCCGGCGAAACAGGCCGACGCGCTGGCGGCCCTCATCGCGCTGGTCACGCAAAAGCCGCCTGCGGCTCCTGGCGCCCGTGGCCGAGGCGCCGGAGCGGCATAACCAATCATGAGCACATCGATCGCGTCACCCTCTGTCTCGCACCCTGCACGAAGACTTCGTCACCAGCTTCTCATCCGCACGCTTGTGGCTGGGTTTCTGTTGTGCTGTTCAGCACGACTCGCGGTCGCGCAGGGAATCGCGATCACTCCGGTCAAGGAAGGGTTCACCTATGACATCAAGGAGCCGATCGTGTGGGATGTGGCGGCGGCAGACGCGAGCACCGGCTCTGTCGAATTCGCGCTGCTAAAGGACGGTCAGACCAGTTACCGCACCGGAACGCTGACCCTCGAGAACGGCCGGGGCCGCATCGAGACAAGCCTCGGCGAGCCGGGCACCGTGCTTCTGCGGATCGGCACCGGGAGGGGAGCGTCGATGGCAGGAGCGCTCGTTGCCCCCCGCCAAATCCGACCATCATCGCCCCGTCCCGCCGACTTCGACGAGTGGTGGGCTGGCAAGGTGAAGCAGTTGCACGACGTCCCCGTTCGCCCCCAGCTCACCAAGAAGGACAGCAGTCGCCCCGACGTCGACTACTTCACGCTGACGCTCGACAACATCAACGACACCCACGTGCAGGGGCAGCTGGCCAGGCCCAATCGCGACGGCAAGTTTCCGGCGCTCGTCATCCTCCAGTGGGCGGGCGTGTACGGGCTCCCGACTTCCCGCGTGGTCGATCGGGCCGCGGAGGGCTGGCTGGCTGTCAACATCGAGCCCCACGACATTCCGAGCGACCGCCCGACCGAGTTCTACACGGACTTGATGCGCACCTCGTTGAACAACTACCAGGCCATGGGCCAGGAGGATCGCGAGACCAGCTACTTTCTGCGAATGTACCTGGCGGCCTATCGCGCCCTCGATTACGTAACGTCGCGTTCTGATTGGGACGGTCGTACGCTGATCGTTCAAGGTACGAGCATGGGGGGCCAGCAGTCGATCGCGATGGCGGGGCTGCACCCTCGTGTCAGCGGGCTGGTGGTCATGGTGCCGTCTGGCATCGACGTCACGGCTCCGCTGGCGGGGCGCGCAGCTGGATTTCCCGACTGGGCGCGCGATGCGCGCACCAAGGCCACGCCAAAAATTCTCGAAACAGGCCGCTACTTCGATCCCGTGAACTTCGCCTCGCGCATCACGGTGCCGGCACTGGTCGCCATGGGGCTGTACGACCAGACCAGTCCGCCAGGAGGCGTCTGGGCGGCCATCAACGAGATGAAAGGGGCGGTCGAGCCGCTCCCGATGGCCTCTCCGCACCAGGATGTGAACAACAGCCAGGGACCCTACAAGCTGCGGTCCGTCGAATGGCTGAACGCGATTCTTCGTCGTCAGTGACGCGCGTCGATCCCGACTTTCTTCGGCTGCCCTACGCACGCCTCGCCGATGCGGCCTTGTCGCGCGCCAAGGCGTTGGGCGCCTCGTATGCCGACTTCCGGTTCGAGCGGCTGCGTGGCGAGACGATCGTGGCGCGGGATCGCGAGCTGCAGACCGCCGTGGGCAGCGAATCCATCGGGTTCTGCGTCCGGGTCATTCACAGCGGGGCCTGGGGCTTTGCGGCAGGAGTCGACCTCACGGCCGAAGCGGCGGCGCGTGTCGCGGAGCAGTCGGTCGATGTCGCGCGCACGCTCGCCGTTCTGAACACCGAGCCGGTCGAGCTTGCCGATGAACCTATCTATCGAGACACGTACGTCTCCCGCTACGAGATCGATCCCTTTACGATTCCGGAGAGGGACAAGGTCGACTTTCTGCTGCAGCTCAATCAGGAGGCGCTCGCGTCAGGTTTGATCGATCGCGTGACGTCGCACGTGATGCTCGTGTCCGAGCAGAAGTTCATGGCCACGCTCAGTGGCTCGTGGATTACCCAGCAGCGGGTGAGAGTCGAGGGCGACCTGACAGCGGTGCGAATCGACAAGGCCTCGGGTGCGTTCGAGACGATGGGGACGGCGGCGCCGCCCGCCGGCCGCGGGTGGGAGTACTTCACCCGCATTCACGACTTTCATCGCGATGCGGTAGAGATTCCCCGCCTGCTCGAAGAGAAGATGGCGTCGCCCTCGATCGAGCCTGGCCGCTACGACCTGGTCATCGATCCCAGCAATCTCTGGCTCACGATTCACGAGTCGATTGGCCACTCCACGGAGCTGGACCGCGTACTGGGATACGAGGCGAACTACGCGGGCACGTCGTTCGCGACGCTCGACAAGCTCGGCACGCTGCAGTTCGGCACGCCCCTCATGCAGGTCGTGGCCGATCGGTCGGTGGAGCACGGCCTGGCGACCGTGGGATACGACGATGAGGGCGTGGCGGCGCAGTCGTGGGACATCATCCGCGACGGTGTGCTCGTGGGCTATCAGCTGAATCGCCAGATGGCGCACAAGCAGGGCTTCGGCCGATCGAACGGGTGCGCATTTGCCGATTCCCCAGGGCACGTGCCGCTGCAGCGGATGCCGAACGTCTCGCTTTGCGCGTCCGATCGGCCCGTCACGCTCGACGATCTGATCGGCGGCGTCGACGACGGCATCTACATTGTCGGAGACAAGAGCTGGTCTATCGACATGCAGCGGTACAACTTTCAGTTCACGGGTCAGAAGTTCTTCCGCATCCGTGGCGGGAAGCTGGTCGGGCAGGTCAAGGATGTCGCCTATCAGTCCCGCACCACGGATTTCTGGAACGCGCTCAGTGCCGTAGGCGGCGAAAGCACCTACCTGCTCGGCGGAGCGTTCAACTGCGGCAAGGGGCAACCCGGCCAGATTGCGCCTGTCACGCACGGGTGTCCCGCGGCGCTGTTCCGACAGATCAACGTGCTCAACACCTCGGAGGAAGGACGCTGACGATTCAGGAGGCGATCGAGCGCGTGCTGGCCCTCTCACGGGCCGATGCCTGCGTGGTGATCGGCCGCCGCGATTCGACGGCCAATCTTCGCTGGGCAAACAACACGGCAACGACCAACGGCGTGGCGGAGGAAGTGTCGCTGTCGATTGTGTCGATCATGGGGCGGCGAGTCGCGTCGGTGACGCGCACGCACTTTCCGGCGGACGATCTCGAGGCCATGGTGCGAGAGTCCGAGGCCGCCTGCGAGGGTAAGCCCGAGGCGCCCGACTTCATGCCGCTGCCCGTTTCTACGACATCGGTCGTTGACTGGGCGGAGCCCGCCGGTTCAACCGATATTCGAATCTTCGACGGCTTTGCGCATCGGCTTGCCGGCGTGTTCGGGCGCGCGCGTGCGGCGAACCTCCAGACATTCGGATACGGCGAGCACCAGGCATCGACGACGTGGCTGGCCAGCTCTACGGGCCTGCGGCGGAGGCACGCGAGCCGGATTGGCAAGGTGGAGGTCACGGCGAAGACGCCGGACTTCTCGCGGTCGTCGTGGGGCGGCACCGTGACGGAGGCATTCGCGGACGTCGATCCAGACGCGTTGTTCGATCGGCTGCAGCGGCGGCTCGACTGGTCGAGCCGCATCATCGCGCTGCCCGCCGGACACTATCAGGTGTTGCTCGAGCCCTCCGCGACCGCCGACCTGGCGGTGGCGACCTACGAACTGATGGCGCGTCGCGATGCGGACGAAGGCCGCAGCCCCTTTTCGTCGCCAGGGGGCGGCGCTCGCCTCGGCGAGCGTCTCTTCGGGGGACTGACGATGTACTCGGATCCGACCGAGCCGGGCATTGGTGCCATCCCGTTTCATTCCAGCGTAGACTCGGGCAGTATGAGCTCGGTCTTCGACAACGGGCTCGACGCGACGCGTACGGAGTGGATCGAAGATGGATACTTGCGGGCGCTCGTCACCCCGCGTTACTGGGCCGCGCGAGCGCATGCCGGCGCCATCCCCTATGTCGACAATCTGATCGTCGCGGGCGAGGGGCCGTCGCTCGAGCAGATGGTGGCCAGTACTAAACGGGGATTACTGGTGACGTGCTTCTGGTACATCCGGACTGTCGATCCGCAGACGGCGCTGATGACCGGCTTGACGCGCGATGGCGTGTTTCTGGTCGAGAACGGCGAGATCGCAGGCGCGGTGAACAATTTTCGATGGAACATGAGTCCGATCGGGGCGTTCGCGCAAACATCGGAAATCGGCCGGACGGGCATGGCGCTGCCACGGGAGCACGACGAGTTCCTCCGCGCCAAGGCACCGGCGACGAGGATTGACGATTTCAACATGAGCTCGGTGAGCGAGGCTACGTAAGAACGGCTCGCGGCTTGGGGCTCGGGGCTTACGGCTCGGGGCTTGGGGCTCGCGGCTCGGGGCTTACGGCTCACGGCTTACGCGGCTTGGGGGCGGGCGTGTGTCGTGTGCTAACCTTTCGCCCATGGATCCAATTTCCAGACGTAATTTTCTAGCAATCGCTGGCGCGATGCCGCTTGCGGCCAGTGTGCTCGCACAGCGCCGCACAATCCCGATCGGCCTCGAGTTGTACTCGGTGCGCAACGAACTCACGCGCGACCTGCTCGGCACGGTCGCAGCGGTCGGCAAGATGGGGTATCAGGTGGTGGAGTTCTACGCGCCTTACCTCGACTGGACTCCCGCGATCGCAAAGGACGTGCGCAAGGTCCTCGACGACAATGGGCTCAAGTGCCATTCGACCCACAACAACGACCCGTCCTTCACGCCAGATGGTTTGAAGAAGGCCATCGAGCTCAACCAGATTATTGGCAGCCAGTCGCTCATCAGAGCCAGCGCGCCGCGGACGAGTACTGTCGACGGGTGGAAGCAGCTGGCGACGCAGCTCAGTGACGTCTCGGCGCAGCTCAAGCCTCTGGGCCTGGCAACCGGGTACCACAACCACCAGACCGAGTGGAATGCCGTGGAAGGCCAGCGCCCCATGGACGTCATTGCCGCGAACACGCCCAATGAGGTAACGCTGCAGTTCGATGTCGGCACCTGCGTGGAAGTCGGCGCCGACCCCATTGCCTGGATCAAAGCGCATCCAGGGCGCATCCGCAGCGTCCATTGCACGGATTGGGGCGCAGGGGCGGGCCGTGGCTACGCCGTGGCGTTCGGCGAGGGCGACTGCCCGTGGAAGCCGATCTTCGAAACGGCGGAGGCAGTCGGCGGCGTGCAGTACTACCTGATCGAACAGGAGCAGAGCGCCCCGGGCATGGCGCTGCAGATGGCGCAGAAGTGCCTCGATAACTACAAGAAGCTCCGCGCGTAAGAGGCGTCTAAGAGACCGGGTCTTCCTTAGGGCGGTCTAGGAGACCGGGTCTTCCTTGAATTATAGGCGTCTAGGAGACCGGGTCTTCCTTAGAATATTGGGAAGACCCGGTCTCTTTTTGTTGCGCGATGCTCTTGAGCATCTTCCGCGCGTGTTCGATCTCGTCGTCGTTCACCGTGTGGCCCATGCCCGGGTAGATGCGGGTGGTCACATCAGCACCCATTCGCGAGAACACGACCGCACTCTCCTCGACGCGGGTCTTGGGAATGTGCGCGTCGACGTCGCTGCACCCGAGAAAAACGGGCGTGCCCGCGAAGTCGCCAGTCGTGTCCCAAGTGGTGCCGGGCGGCCCGATCAAGCCGCCGCTGAATACCACCACGCCGCCCCACCGACCCGGGTGCCTCACTGCGAATTCAGCTGCCAGACACGCACCTTGCGAAAATCCGAGCAGCACGATCCGATCGCGCTTAATGCCTCGCTGTTCGCAGTCCTGGACGATCTGTTCGACCACACAAAGCGCCGATGAGAGGTCGGGTTCGTTGCGGGAGATCTCCGAGAGAAAGCTCAGCGGATACCACGTGCGGTTCGCCGCGGCTGGTGCCAGGTAGGTCGCTGCGGGGCAATCGAGGTGAGGCACCAGGCCGAGGATGTCCTGGGGCGACGCGCCGCGTCCGTGGAGCATGAGGACCACGTGCCCCGTGTTGCTGATTGCAGCGCCCGCCGTGAACAGCGCCTGACCTTCATGTGGTGGCATGACGCACCGGCTCGGGGATGGTGACGGCGGGCAGACCGGCTTCGATCTCCGCGCGAGACGATTCTTCCCAAGCCGGCAGCTTCAGGTGCTGGCCCAGCGAGGCGGCTGGTTCGTCCACGAGAAAGCCGGGCTGCATCGTCGCGATCTCACAGAGCACGCCGCCGGGTTCACGGAAGTAGATGGATTGAAAGTACTGGCGATCCATGACCTCCGTGACGGGGATGCCCGCGCGCATCAGCTCGCGACGCATCTGCAATTGATCGGCTTCGTCTGGAACGGCCATGGCGACGTGGTGGACGGTTCCGATGCCGTTGACGGCCTGTGGCCCTCCGCGCACGTGGATGACGTCGATCCAGCGACCAGGTCCGGGCTGGTTGACGCCCAAGCGTGTGCGGCCGTCCATCTGATTCACGATCTCGAATCCGAGCATGGTCTTTAGAAACTCGAGCGTTGGCTGCGGCGACGCGACGGTCATCGTCACGCTGTGCAGACCTCGCACTGCCGCGCGCTGATCGATCGCTGCCGACGTCCAGGCGGGGCGATCGTCGGCGGCCTCCACGAGCTCGATGACGAGCCCTGACGGATCACGGCAGATGAGCGAGGCCTCTCCGAAATGCGAGGGCGGCAGCTCGGCGGAGGTGCCGAGCGCCCGCATCCGCGATTGCCAGAAGGGGATAGAGCCGATCGGAATCGAGAACGACGTCACCGTGACCTGCCCGGTGCCGAACGTGCCGGCCCGCACCCCGTAGCCGTGATACGGAAACGTGGTCCACACGGTGCCAGGTGTCCCGACTTCGGTGCCGTAGTAGAAGTGATAGACCTGGTTGTTGTCGAAATTGACGGTCTTCTTGACCAGCCGCAGCCCAAGGGCTGCGACATAGAAATCCAGGTCGGGCTGCGCCTGGTCGACCGTGGCCGTCACATGGTGGAGTCCCTGGATGGGTGAGGTCATCGGCTTATTCTGGGCGCGCGCGGGCCGGAGGGCAACAGGCAGGGCAGAGCCCCGTTTCGGACTACACTGAAACGTTCTCGAGCGCACGGGGCGCGAGAGGCGACCGCAAGGGAGTCATGAGCGACCACGCGCACGCGAACCCAGTCTGGGGCCTGATGGGCATGCTGTTCCGCAGCCACCCCTGGCACGGCGTCCCTATCGGGCGGCAGTCGCCTGAAATCGTCACCTGTTTCATCGAGATCGTGCCGAGCGATCTCGTCAAGTACGAGATCGACAAGTCGACCGGGCATCTCAAGATCGATCGGCCCCAGCAGTACTCCAATGTGTGTCCGGCGCCGTACGGCCTCATTCCGCAGACGTTCTGCGGCAGTCGCGTGGCGGCGCTCTCGGCGGCGCGAACGGGCCGCGCGCCGCTGACCGGCGACGGCGACCCGCTCGATGTCTGCGTACTGACGCAGAGCCCGATCACCCACGGCGACATCCTGCTGCGCGCCCGTCCTATCGGTGGCCTTCGCATGATCGACGGCGAAGAGGCCGACGACAAGGTGCTGGCCGTGCTCGAAGGAGATGCCGCCTACGGCACGTGGCGCGACGTGGAGGATTGCCCGTCGGCCATGATCGAGCGCCTCGTCCACTATTTCGAGACCTACAAACTCGCGCCTGGCGCCACCGAGAAGCCGTGCGAAGTGGCGCACGTCTTCGGCCGCGACGCCGCGCACGAGCTGATCGATCAATCCCGCCTCGACTACCAGGAGCACTTCGGCGCCCTCGATTCGCTCTTGTCCGCCGTGCTGCGCGGTCAGTAACGACGCGCGCCAGAGTCGCGCAATCCGCAAGCCGCAAGCCCCAAGCCCCAAGCCCCGAGCCCCGAGCCCGAGCCCGAGCCCCAAGCCGCGAGCCGCGAGCCGCGAGCCGCGAGCCGTAAGCCCCAAGCCCCAAGCCCCGAGCCGTCCTACTTGACACTCCCCCCTATCTGTCATAGTGTCATATGACAGTAGTCATCATGCGACTTCAGGTCTCCTTCAGCAGCGGCAAGCCGGTCTACCTCCAGCTCGTAGACCAGGTGAAGGCCGCGGCCGCTTCTGGTGCCGTGCGGCCTGGTGACGTGCTGCCCGGCATCCGACCCCTTGCCGAGCAGCTGCGAGTGAACCGCAACACCGTCGCCAAGGCGTATGCCGAGCTCGAGTCCCAGGGTGTCGTCACCACCGAAGCGGGCAAGGGATCGTTCATTGCCGCCAACAGTCAGCCCTACCGCAAGGATGTCCGTCTCAAGCTCCTCAGCGAGGAGATCGACCAGGCGGTGGTTCAGGCGCACCACCTTCGCGTGAGCAAAGCCGAGCTCGTACGCCTGGTGAGCGAGCGCTACGACCTGTTCGAGCACAAGCGCGACCGCGCGGCGATTGGATAACCCATGTCTACACAGCCACTCGCGATTGAGATTACCGACCTCGTGCGGCGCTACGGCCGTACCGACGCGGTCAACGGACTGAGCCTCCGCGTCGAGCCGGGCCGGTGCTACGGGTTTTTTGGGCGTAACGGCGCGGGAAAGACCACCACCATCAAGTGCCTGCTGAATCTGCTGAAACCCACGAGCGGCTCGGTAAAGGTCTTCGGCCTGGATCCGGCGCGTGACGAGGTGGCTGTCAAGTCACGCATTGCCTATGTCCCCGATATGGTCGCGTTCTACCCGTGGATGACCGTCCGCGACACGCTCGAGTACTGCGCGTCGTTTCGCAGACACTGGAACGACGAGACCGAGCGCAGCCTGCTCTCGCGCTTTCGCCTCGATCCGGCGCAGAAGACCTCCCACCTGTCCAAAGGGCAGCGCACGCAACTCGCGCTGATCACCGCCATCTGCCCCGAGCCGGACATGCTGGTTCTCGACGAGCCGACGTCTGGACTCGATCCGATCGTCCGGCGCGAGTTCATCGAGACGGTCATCGGCGCGTATCAGGACGCCGATCCCGGCCGACGCACGGTGTTCGTCTCCACGCACCTGATCTCCGAGTTCGAAGGGCTGATTGACCGATTCACCATCATCGATGCGGGCCGTGAGGTGCTGACACTGGATGCCGACGTTGCGCGCGAACGGTTCCAGCGCATCCACGCACGTTTTGCCGGCGAGCCGCCGGCCCTCGACGTGCCAGGGGCGCACGTGCGCCGCGCGGGGAGGGAACTCGAGGTGGTCGTGGCCGACAACGCAGTGGGCATGCTGGACCGACTGCGTGCTTCGTCGCCGGAGACGATCAGCAGCGAGGCGCTCAGCCTCGAAGAGATCTACGTCAGTGCACTCGCGCCGGCGGCGGTGCCCGCATGACACGGCGTTCACCCTACGCACTTCTGCTGAAGAAGGAAGTTCGCGCGATTCTGCCGGCGTTTGTTGCCATCACCGCCGTCCTTGGGGCCGCCGCGCTGTTGGAGGACAGCCTGCTCCGGTTCGCCGCTCTTACGGCAGCTGTGCTGGGCCCCGCGGCGTTCGGTGCCCTGTCGATGGGGCATGAATACACTTACGGGACCCTCGTCCTGGCGCTGTCTCGACCCGTCAGCCGCCAGGCTTTGCTGCTCGTCAAAGGCATGGCCGTCATCGCGGCTATCGTCCTGCTGTCGCTACTTGTGATGCTGCTGTTGGGACGCGTCCCGCTCGTGAATCTGAACGTCACATATTTTCTCGGCCGCACGACCGTCAGTGCATCGACCGCTCAGTTCGACACCGCCCGGACCGTGCTCGTGCTACCCGTGCTTTGCGGCGTGTTCTTAGCGCCGTGGCTCACGTTGATGTGCCGGAGCACCATTGCCGGCGTCATCTTTACGGCGGCGTTACCTGCGTTGACCTGGCTCGGTGCCGCTGCCGTGCTCGCGGCACGTTACGGAATCGGCGCACCGATTCCGCATGAGGCGGAGCGTTTGCCCCTACGGGTGTTGTGGGGGGCCTGTCTGTTGTTGTGCGCCGCGGGAGCCGCAGGCACCTGGCGCCTGTTCATCCGGATGGAAGCGATCGACGGGCCCAGTGTGGCGGTGCACCTGCCCCGCTGGCTGTCTCGTGCTTCGCGCGTGGTCTCAGACCATCAAACGGGTCACCGTCCCGTGTTGTGGCTGCTCGCGCAGAAAGAAGTGCGGCTGCTGCAGATGGTCTTCATGCTCGCAGGCCTTTACGTGATCGGTCATCTCGCGTTGCGTCTACTGCAGCCTATCGCGCCGGACATGCTCACAACGCTCGCGAACGTCTCAGTGGTCCTCTACAGGACCGTGGTCGCGTGGCTGATCGGCTCGGTGACATTCGCCGAGGAACAGCGATTCGGGACCGTCGCCTGGCAACTCCTACTCCCAGTATCAGTAGTGCGGCAATGGACCGTGAAGGTGACGGTCGCGCTGGGGCTCGTCGTGCTGCTCGCATTCGTTCTGCCTGTTCTTCTGGAAACTCTGGCGCCGGTGGCCGGCTACGAGAGCGGGCTGCGAGCCGCGCCGCTGCTACTGGTACTGGCGCTCGCATGTGCGAGTCTGTACGTGTCTTCGCTGTCACGTGACGCTGTGCATGCCCTGCTCGCCGTTCCGTTAGCGATCGGCGCCGGCAGCACAGTGGTGTACGGCGTTGTTCATGCGAGGCGAGTTGTTTCGCGTCTTATCGAGCCCGTCGTGATCCATTTCGCGCCAGACGGCCTGCCGTTCCAGCTCCAGCACTGGATGTCTGCCGTTGACGATGGCATGCCTGTAGTCCTGCTCCTCGGCGCATTGGCTCTACTGCTGCGACTGACCATGAGGAACTATGCGCGACTCGACCGGGATGCCCGTCATATTGCGAGGCAGGTCGGGTGGCTCGGAGTTTCCCTCGTGGGCCTGATGCTGCTGGGAGCGGTAACATCCGACGTCGCGAGCATCATGCGCTTCCGCACGAACACGTGGTGCGCAACGCATCCCGAGGATTGCCGCGCCCAGATCCATCGCATGTACAACATTTGGGGCTACCGAAAGTAGCGCAATCCGCCGGCGCGGCCCCGCGCCCAGTTTGCCCCCCGCCCTGATGTACGATGTCCTTGCCAGCACCATGAAGGAGCAGGGATGCGCCCTATCGCCAGGCTGAGCCTCGGCATTGCCGCCGCGTGCTGCCTCGCCAGCCTTCCGGCCGTGGCCCCAGCCACAGGGAGCGGCAACCTTCTACAGACGCCCCTCCGGGCGCAAAGCGCTCCTGCTGGCGTCGCGGCCGCACCGCCCCAGACGGCCCCGGTGGGCAATCTCAAAGACCAGCGTCCCGTCTTCCGTGGCAGCGCGAGCTTTGTCTACGTGGACGTCTACCCACGGCGCGACGGGAAGGTCGTGGACGGACTGACAGCGGCAGACTTCCAGGTGTTCGAAGACGGCAAGCCGCAAACCGTCGAGCTCTTCGAGTTCCTGCGCGCCGAACCAAACACCCCCGACGCCGAGCGTCGCGATCCGAACACGCAGGAAGACGGCGATCGGCAGGCGGCCGATCCGCGCAACCGGGTGTTCGTCATCTACCTCGACCTCTATCACACCACCGTCACCGGCTCGAACCTGGCCCGGCGTCCGATCACAGAGTTCCTCGACCGGACCATCAGTCCCACCGACGTCTTCGGCGTGATCACACCAGAAGTGCTGGTCTCACAGCTGGTGTTTGGCCGGCGTACCGAATCGGTCGAAAAGCAGTTGTCGCAGTTCTGGACATGGGGGCAAGCGGATCGCGCGGTAATGGACCGCACCCCGATTGAGCGGCAATTGATTCAATGCGCCAGTGCCGCCGCTCCAGAGTTGGGAGAACTACTGGTGCGTCTGCACCGCGAAGACCTCCTGCTCGGCAACCTCGAGAACCTGATGGTGCGGCTCCGCGATTTGAAAGACGAACGCAAGAACATCCTGTTCATCTCCGAAGGCTGGGTGCCGCAAGGCCAGCATCCGGAACTGGCGTCACTCGGGAGTGGCAGCGTGCCGACGGTCGGCACGGGCTCGACGGGCAGGCTCGGCATCGGCAACATGCAGGTTGGCGCTCGCGACAATTCCTGGTGCGATCGGCAGCTGGGACACCTGGCGTACATCGACTTTGCCCAGCGTTTCCGCGACCTCCTCAGCTCGGCCCGCCGGTCGAACGTCACGTTCTTTCCGGTCGACGTGGGCGGACTCCGCACATATGCACCAACGGCGGCGACGTCCGGGCCCCAACCGACCAGCAGCCCGGCAAGCGCGAGGACCCTTCGGGAGCTCGCAGAGAACACCGATGGATTCGCGATCGTGGATACCAACGATTTGGTCGGTGCCGTTCGACGCGTGAGCGACAGCCTCTCTGCGTACTACCTCCTCGGCTACTACTCCACGAACACGAACGCCGACGGCAAGTTCCGGTCGATCGAGGTGAAGACCAGGCAGCCTCGCATATCTGTCTCCGCACGACGCGGCTATCTGGCACCGACGGCAGCCATGGTCGCGGCCGCGGCGGCGGCGCCGTCCTCGGCCGCTTCTGCACCGTCAGGCGTTGACGATGAGCTCTCCCGACTGGGACGGCTGCGACCAGACGCCGAGTTGTTCAGTTATGGTGCGTTCGCCTCAGGCCGCCTGGACCTCGTGGTCGAACTGGCCAGTCGTTCGGTGGAGGGTGGCCGATGGAAGAATGGGGGCGACGTGCGGGCCACTGTCACTGGAGCGCCGGGCGGGGTCAATACTGTGCTCACCGGACGCCTGGAGCCCGGCGCACGCGCCGTCGTCTTGCGCGCGCCGCTCGAGAAGGTGCCGACTGGCATCTTGCATGTCGCGGTGCGCATTTCTGGCGACGATGGCCAGCTCGAGGACAGGACTGATGTCGCGCCGGCAGCCGGATCGCTACTCGGTGCGGGCATGGTCTTCAGAGGCACGCCGTCTCCGCGGTCGGTCCTCAAACCTGTCGCCGACTTTCAGTTTCGTCGGACGGAGCGGCTGCACGCCGAGTGGGCAACACTGAAGCCCGTGAACAGCAAGAGCATCCGATTGCTCGACCGCCGTGGTCAGGCCCTCGGCCAGAACGCCACCGTGTCGGAGGGACAATCAGACGGGGTGCTCACGCTGTCGGCCGACCTCAACATCTCGGCGTTGGCCGAGGGCGAATATGTGCTCGAACTGACGGCCGGCGACGGGACCGAGACCGACCGAAAGCTCCTTGCGTTCCGCGTGGTAAGGTAAAAGCAGTGAGTCGCCCATGAAGCTGCGGATCATCTGTTCCTCGAAAATTCATCACGCCGTGGTCACGTCAGCCGACCTGCACTACATCGGCAGCATCGGCATCGACCGGACACTGATGGACCTGAGCGGGATCATCGAAGGCGAACAGGTGGCGGTCTGGAACATCAACAACGGCGAGCGGATCGAGACCTACGCGATTCCCCTCCCCGCCGGTTCCGGGCACATTGTCGTCAATGGGGCGGCCGCCCGACATTTCACGGCTGGCGATCGCATCATCATCGCGGCGTTCTCTCTGACGGATGAGCCGCTGGTCCCCAAGATGATCGCGGT
Source organism: Vicinamibacterales bacterium (assembly GCA_039925145.1). GTDB lineage: Bacteria > Acidobacteriota > Vicinamibacteria > Vicinamibacterales > SCN-69-37 > JBDSZL01. Next base: position 32,005 of record JBDSZL010000068.1, read on the forward strand.
GGATGAGCAGAATCGATTCGTTCGACGATTGGACGGCGCCACCACCCCTCAAGATCTGGTTGGTCTCGCCAAGTAGCCTCGGAGCGCACGGCCCAGGCCCAGGCGCACGCGAGACGCTCAGTCCCCTCGTCCTGACGGATCCACGTTGACGCGGTACTGCAGGGTGGCGGCAATCATGCTCGCCCGGCGCTTGGCCTCTTCTGCCACAGGCCCCTGAAACAGGTCGTCGACAGTGCGGTGGAACAGCGCGATCCAGCGACTGAACGTGCCTTCGGTCAGAGCTGTCTTCCGGGCGAGTGCCTGGTGGACCACCAACGGATTGCCTTTGAACGTCGCGGTGCCGAACAGCACCGATTCCCAGAAGTCGTACATCTTGGGCAAGTGCACTGCCCAGTCGACTCGCGCCACGTCGTTGAAGATAAGACCCAGCACGTCGTCTCTGCCAATCCGCTCGTAGAACGTGTCCACCATCTGGACGATCGCCGCGCGAGAAGCGATGTCCATCCTGGCGGCACCGGAAGCTGCGGCAGCATCGGCGGTGGAGAGACTCATCACCCATTCTGGATCGATTGCGGCGTGAGCGGCCGCAGCCCGCGCGGAATACCGGCCCGGTCATATCACGCGGGCGGTTGAACGCGCCCCCGCAAGCGTCGTTCAGCAGCTGTTCACGTTATCTGCGCTATAAACGATGCGACATGCGGGTGCTCATCGTGGAAGACGAGCCGGCGCTGGCCCGTCAGCTGGCGTCTGCGCTCGGCGCGGCCGGCTACGCGGTCGACCAGGCCACCGACGGCCGGCGTGCGGAGTTTCTCGGTGCGACCGAGCAGTACGACGCCGTGGTGCTCGACCTCGGGCTGCCGGTCATCGATGGCCTGACGTTGCTGCGGCGCTGGCGCGAGAGCGGCATAGGCGCACCGGTGCTGGTGCTGACCGCGCGCGGTAGCTGGCACGACAAGGTGGCCGGCATCGACAGCGGCGCCGACGACTACATGTCGAAACCCTTCGAGATGGAAGAGGTGCTCGCACGTGTGCGCGCATTGATCCGGCGCGCCAGTGGCCAGGCGGTGCCGGCTCTGCGATGTGGCGCCATCCTGCTCGATCCGCGTGCCACGCGGGTCACGGTCGACGGCGTCCCCGTGCGCCTGTCGAGTCACGAGTTCCGGGTGCTGTCGTACCTGATGCACCACCGCGGACGGGTGATCTCACAAACAGAGCTGGCCGATCACATCTACGCGCGCGACGCCGACCGTGACTCAAACACCGTGGAGGTATTCATCGCACGGCTGCGTCGTAAGGTCGGCGCAAGCGCCATTGCGACGGTCCGCGGACATGGCTATCGCATGGAGGGCGCGTGAAGGCGCGCTCGCTACACGCGCGGCTGGTCGCTGGCGTCATCGTGTGGGCCCTGGGCGTGCTCGGCGCCAGCTTCGCCGGCATGACGTTGATCAGCCGGAAGCCGGGATGGGTCATGGGCGTGCACTTCGCGATGCCCATCATTGCCGGGCTCGTGTTCATGGGCGCGGGGCTGCTTGTCGTGCGGCGCGGGCTGTCGCCGTTCCGCACACTGCGAGAGCGCCTCGCTGCGGTGCGCGATGGCCGAACCGCTCGGTTGGAAGGTGAGTATCCCATCGAAGTGGAGCCGCTCGTGGCCGATCTCAACGCCCTGCTCGACGAACGCGAGCGGCGCGTGGCCCGCGCACTCGCCACGGCCGGCGATCTGGCGCATGGGCTGAAGACACCGCTCGCGATTCTGGCGCAGGAAACCGGGCGCGCCGATGCGGCCGGCCAGCACGATCTTGCGGTGGCCCTGCGCGACCAGGTGCAGCGCATGCGGCGGCAGGTCGATTCGCACCTGGCCCAGGCGCGCGTGACCGCTGCTGGCGCGCCGTCAACGGCGAGCACACGCGTCATCGATGCCGCGCACGGCATTGTCCGCACGATGGACCGGCTCTACACGGACCGCGCCCTGACGATTGAACTCGACATTCCCGCCGACTCCCACGTCAATGTTCCGCTCGAAGATCTCGAGGAGATGCTTGGGAACCTGCTCGACAACGCCTGCAAATGGGCGCGGACCCGGGTGTTCGTTTCGTCGCGCGCAGACGGGCGACGCGTGCTGATCGAGGTCGACGATGACGGGCCGGGGCTGGAGCCGGGGATGCGGGAACGGGTGCTGCAGCGGGGCGTGCGTGCCGACGAGGCGCCGGGCGGCTCCGGTCTTGGACTTGCGATCGTGCGCGACCTGGCCGAGGTCTATCGAGGGTCAATCGTGGTGGATCGCTCGGATCGAGGCGGCCTGCGCGCCAGGCTGACGCTGCCATCAGCCTGCCAGCCTGACGCTCCGACGCTTGGAATGGGCCGCTAGCCGCGCACTCACGGCGGCCGCAACGGCGCAGTGACGTGGTGCGGAGGGGATGTCTATCCGCGGCCGCGGCGGGCGGCGGGGCGCATGGTCTTGGGAGTGCGCGGTCCGGCAGTCTGGCTGGCCAGCTTTGCAGCGGGCGTCGCCGGCGCCGGTTGTCGGTGTTTCTTACCGGGCGCATCGACCATGCCGCCACTGCGGCGCTTGTCCGAAGTGGGGCTGGTTGGCCGAGCCGCATTAGGCGGTGCGGGCTTGGCGGGACGTTTCTCGGTGCCCTGTTTGCTCGACAGATGGGTGAGAAGGGTCGCAGCTGCATCGCGCACGCTCGCGATCTGTGTGTTCAGGGCGTCCCCATCCATCCAGCCTTCTGCCTTGGCTTCCACAGTCCCGACCATGCGCCCGAGCTGCTCGGCGAAGGCCACGACCCGGCGCTCCATCGCACTCTTCGTCTTCATGTCCTCGCCCGTTTGTGTCGTAGTGTCCCGCTTCGCCATGTGTACTCCAGTTCTCGAAGGTGTAATGCCGGCGTCCGCGATACAGCCGAGCGGGACCGACGGTGGGCGCAAGAGCCGCCGCGGGACAACGCCCGCGGCACTCAGGGGGAATCAGCCCCGGCGCGTGCGAATGCGGCGCGCGACCAGGGCGGCGATCCCGGTGCCAAACAGTACCAGCGAGGCGGGCTCCGGATTGGCGATGGGCACGTCGAGCGGCTGCGTGGTGCCGCGCTCGAGGTCTGCCAGGTAGACCGTCTCCATGCCGCTGTCGGTGGCGCTGAGCGCTGCCGAGACACCGAGACGATTGCCCGCGGCCGCAAAGAACTGGGCCCGCTCAGCCGGCGTCAGGACCACCCGGAATAAGAAACCCGAACTGCCAGTGCCTTGGCCTGCTTCGGACAGCATCACCGGCAGCGGATAGGCACAGGACACACACGTATATGGGGCCGAGAACAGCAGTGACCCCGCCGCAGTGAAGAAGTTGACCTGCATCGCCTCGAGGAACACGTCGCTTGCGGGGTTGGTTTCGTTGAGGTTCAAGACCAGCCCAAACGCGGAGTCGGTGCTGACGATCCCAATATCAGCCAGGTTAGAGACGGACCAGGTCCGGCTCTGAGATTTCGCGTCACCGGTGAGGCTGTCGGCCGTGCCCGTCCACGCCACGGCGCCTGTCTCGGTCGGGCTGCTTTGAATCACGAGCACGGTCGGCACATTGCCAAGGCCCGAGCCGGTGGAAAAAGTCTCGTTGGCGAAGGTAATCGAAGCAGCTTCTGCGGTTGTACTTACGGCCAGCGCGAACGCGGCTGCGATCAGACAAATACCCTTGCGGCTCATGCACACACCTTTTTCTTCACCAGCTGGATCGGGAGCCATCCACTGGGCGCAATGTCCTGCTGCACGATTCAGTCCACACCGACTGGCAAGGAGCGGTACTTCCAAGCACTGCGGCGGAAGGGTTTGGAGACCGGCGACCTCGGCCCGGCGGCAGGGTCTGGGCATCGTGCGTGACGCTTGGCGTTTTTTACACAGGCCGCACGACCGGAGGGCCTTGGGCCGGGCCGGTGACCGGTTTGTGTTGGAGCGGGCTACGGGTGGCCTTCTTCGCGAAGCCGAGCCGGTAAGATTCCGGTCCATCGCGACGGAGAAAGCCCATCGTGCCGTCACGATCCTCTTTCGGTGCCTGAGCGTCACGCCGAGCGGCTTCTACGCGTGGCGACGGCGCCCGGAGTCCGCGCGCGCCCAAGAGGACCGACGCTTGAAAGTGTTGATTCAAACCTCGTTCAACGAAGGGCGCGGGTACTACGGCAGCCCGCGTCCATGACGATCTCGTCGCCGCGACGGAGCGCGTCAGTCGCAAACGCATCATTCGGTTGATGCAGGAGGACTGCGTCCCCGCGGACAACGCCCTCCACAACGGATGACGGATGACGGATGACGGATGACGGATGATAGGGGATGCCCGTAGACGTCATCACCGAGATCGTGATCGCCCGGCCGCCAGAGCAGGTGGCCGCATATGCCGGCGATCCGTCGAACGCGCCGGAATGGTACGTGAACATCAAGGGGGTCGAGTGGAAGACGCCGCCGCCGCTCGCCGTCGGCTCTCGCCTCGCGTTCGTGGCCCACTTCCTCGGCCGACGCCTGGCCTACACATACGCGATTGTCGAGCTCGTGCCCGGTTCCAAGCTCGTGATGCGGACCGCCGAGGGGCCGTTTCCGATGGAGACGACTTACACTTGGCAGCCAGAAGGTGACGGGAAGACCAGGATGACGTTGCGCAACCGCGGCGAGCCGCGCGGCTTCTCGAAGATCGTCGGCCCGCTGATGGCTGCGGCGATGCGCCGGGCGAATCGGAAAGATCTCGCTCGCCTCAAAGCGCTCCTCGAGAGCCGCTGATCGTTGCCCCGGATCCTGATCCCCGAAAGCCGCCCGCTCAGCGGGCGATCAACAATCTGTCGTTCTTCGCGTGCTGGTGGCTCCTGATGAATCGGATGCCCACACTGGGTTCTTTCTACATGCGTCCGGATACGTCAGTTGGGCGACGAGTCCGCTGGCGGTGGTCGGGATCGCGGAGTCGGCGGTCGTCCTCTTCGCCGCAAGCGTCATCCTTTTCAGCATCGGATTCTGGATGGCCAAGGGCGACACGGTGGCACGGCATCTCTGGGAGCTGATGATCACGTTCGCGCTCTATCCCGAGTCGTTGTTTGGCGGGCTGCTTCGCGTGATGCTGTCCACGGTGCTGCCGGCGGGGTTTGTCGCGTACCTGCCGGTGCGCGTCATTCGAGATGCCTCGGTGCGCCACGCCGCCCTTCTCGTGCCCGTCGCGGCCCTCTATCTGACACTCGCGCTCGTCCTGTTCATCGCGGCCTCCGACGGTATGCGTCCGGAAGCCGGTTTTGCGCGATGGGATAGTCGTGCGGGATGAGCCCGGCATCGCGCCCCTGCCGATGCGGGTTCTTCTGCTATCATCCGGCCGTCCAACGACATCAAGCCGCCGACGCGTGGCGACGCTCAGCGGCGAACACGAATAGCGCGGCGTTGGACGGTGGTCTGGCGGAGGGCGAAATCCGCGCGATGTGCGCTTCACCGCTCTTGTCAGAATGTCGCTGCGGGCGTTGGCGTGTTGCTCGTCGTCGCTCTCTCTCTGCGACCGATCGACGCGCGGCCGGACGCGGCTGTCCAAGTATCTGGTGTCTTCCAGAATGAAATCGATCTCGACCGGTTTGTGACTCGATTCCTTGCCACGACCGAGGAATACCAAAAGGCATTCCGGAATCTCGTGGCGGAGGAAACGTTGACTATCGAGGTGTATCGGGCCTCCGGTGAGCTCGAGAAACGACGGCAGATCGTGTCCGATCTGCTGGTGTACCACTCGTCCCGTGATGGGAGCGACGCAACAACCGAGTGCCGTGACGTTCGATCGGTGGATGGCAAGGCGGTGGCGAAGCACGGCGAGCGGGCATTGAAGCTATTCGTGAACGCTTCCAAGGCGGATTCGGACGACCTTACTCGCTCGGCCGGATGTTCTTGCGCGCGTGGCTGGCAAGAGTCATCCGTGTGGTGGAGTACTTCATCTCTCGCCCGGCCATTTCATGAATTAGCTACACTGCCGTCAGGCCAGGAAGCGTGGGGAGGCGGGGCCCAATAGTGGGCATCGTGCGTGACGCTTGGCGTTCTTTACACAGGCCGCACGACCGGAGGGCCGCAGACTTGTGTTCGCCAGCATCCGTCGAAACCGTCGACACAAACGCTGGGCCTTGTCGGTGATCGCGATCACCCGCGCCGGCTGTCCGGCGCGGCGCGCCTGGAGGCCCCGTCCGACACCCGGACGATGCTGGTAGTGCCAGCTCGCCTCTACCAGAAACCGCCGGACCAACGCATTGCCCACCTTGGTGATCCGTCCGCGCCGATGCTTCTCGCCGCTGGAGGCCTCGCGGCGTCATCGCGCGCCGCGCCAGATCGCGCACCGCTTCGTCGGCCGGCGTCGGTAGCTGCACGACCGTCAGCAGGCCCGCGCGCCCGAGTTCGGCCAAGTTGTGGGCGTCGCGCCGATTCGTCTTGACGCGGTCGCCCGGCTTACGTGGCATCAAGGCGGGAGCAATGACGTCGCACGCGATCCGGTCCGTCGCGACTTGGCGCTGCAGCGCGTACCCCCACGGGCCGGCTTCGTAGAACACGTGCACCGCTCAGACCCTGATCCCCGAAAGCCGGACGAACTCCGCTCGCTTCTCAGCACGTCCACCGCATAGAATCCGGCACACCGTGATTCGTGCCCTGCTGCTGGCCGTTTTCTTCGCAAGCGGATGTGCCGCACTGATCTACCAGACCCTCTGGCAACGGCTGCTGACGCTCTTCGGCGGCGCCGACGTCTACTCGGTCACCATCGTCGTCGCCGCGTTCATGGGCGGCCTGGGCTTCGGCAACCTGGCCGGAGGATGGCTCGCCGACCGTCTTCCTGCACGAACGCGCCTGATGGCATTCGCCGCCTGCGAAGCGGCGGTCGCGATTTTCGCCGTCGCCAGCGTTCCTCTCTACTACGACGTGCTGTACACGCGATTCGGCGATGTCGACCTCTCGCACGCCGGCCTGGCCATCGTCGTCGCGTGCATCACGCTCTGGCCGACATTCTTCATGGGTATGTCCCTACCATTGCTCGCCCGGCCGTTCCGCGCTGACGACGACGCGGTGGAGGAATGGATCGCGTCGCTTTATGGGTGGAACACGCTCGGCGCGGCCTTCGGCGCCCTGACGAGTGGGTTGCTGCTGTTCCGGTGGCTGGATATCCGGCAGAGCACCATGCTTGCCGCCGTCGTGAGCGGCGGCTGCGCGATCGTCGCTGCGGTGCTGGCTCGCCGCACCCCACACGCGGCTCAGGTGCCGTCGACTCGTACGGTTGAGGAAGCGCTTCCCAGTGTCGCCGCCACCGATCGTCTGACGTGGTGGATCCTCGCCTACGCGTGCTCGGGGTTCATCGCGCTGTCGCTCGAGATCGTCTGGTTCCGCGTGCTGGGCACCATGCTCAAGTCCAACGCGTACACGTTCGGCTGCTTGCTGGCCACGTTCCTGGTCGGCCTCGGGGCAGGAACGCTCGCGGGGCGCCATCGTGTGCTGCGCCGCTGGAACGCCGCGCGGGCCTTCGTACTGTCTCAGTTTGCGGTGCCGATCCTCGCGGCCCTTTCGTTGGCACTCCTTCTGTTCGTCGTCGAACACGTCGGGCCGGCCGGCCCCATCCGCCGGTTCCTGGCGAGTCCAAATCCACTCACGCCACACTCGTTCCGATCGATCCGTGCCGTAGCGCTTTACGTCGGACTGGCCGGCAGCCTGATCCTGCCGGCGACCATTGCGATGGGCCTGAGCTTCGGCTTTCTGCAGCGCGCCGTGCAGACCGACGGTCGCTACATCGCCCGGCGCGTCGGCTGGCTGCAGACGGCTAACATCGCGGGATCGATGGCCGGCGCTCTCGCGACGGGCATCTGGATGCTTTCCTGGTTCGGCGCCCCTCGAACGTTGCAGCTGCTCGTCGGGCTCAGTCCCGTCGCCCTCGTCCTCGGGTGGGCGATTCACGCTATCCGGTCGAAGGTCCTGCTGGCGGCCTCGCTCGTCGTGGCTGTGCTGACGGCTGCGGCGCTGCCAGGGCCGGACGCATTCTGGGCCAAACTGCATGGCGCGACGACAGCCAATGCGATCGTGCAGGAGGACGCCTCCGGCGTCGTGTTGCTCCGCGACGAAGGCGACGGACGGACGCGAGTGTTCCTCGGTGGCTTCAGCCAGAGCTGGTTACCCTACGGTGGCGCCCACACGGCACTGGGCGCACTGCCCACACTCGTGCACCCACATCCCGAGCGCGTAGCGGTCATTGGCCTCGGGTCGGGTGACACACTGTTCTCTATCGGCGCGCGGCCGGAGACGCGAACGATCGACAACTTCGAAATTGTCGGGACGCAGCTGGCTGCGCTCCGGCAACTGGATCGGGCCGGCCGATACCCGGCGCTCTCAGCCCTGCTCGGCGATCCGCGTGTAACCTACCGCGTGACCGACGCGCGCGCGCACCTTCGACGCGTCAAGCCCCGCTACGACATCATTGAAGCCGACGCGTTACTCCCGACGGCCGCCTATTCGGGCAATCTGTATTCGCGAGAGTACTTCGCACTGCTGCGCGCCTCGCTCAGGCCAGGCGGGTTCGCCGTGACGTGGGCGCCGACGCCGCGCATCCGGGCCACGGTCGCGGCCGTGTTTCCGTACGTATTGCTGTTCCGCGACATTGCCATCGCCAGCGATCAGCCGATTCCGTACGTGCGGGAACTCGTGGAGCAGCGACTGCAGGCGCCGGCGGTTGCCGCCCATTTCGTGCGGGGCCAGATAGACATTCGCCGGATCCTGGGTGCATACCTGGATCCGGCGCCGGTCGCGTTGACGCCCGGCGCTGGCCGCGAGTCCTACGTGGACATCAACCGGGATCTGTTTCCGAAGGACGAATTCGAACGCCCGTACGGGACGCACGGCGAGATCTCCGCGCTCAATCCCTGACCGAATTCCTGTGTCACGGTGCGCGCCGGCTCAGGGCGAGACCAGGAAGGCCGGGCCACCCACCAACGCGACAGTGGTCGTGCGCAACGGGTTTGCGCCACGCGACCGCGAGATCATCACCGCCTACTTCTCGCAACGTGCGCCGGCAGAGACGTCATCGTGTACCGATCCGCCACGCAGAAGGTCATTGATGCGACAGGCGAGCATGGTCGCCGCCTGGATGCTCGCATTCGGCACGCTGATGTGGCCATACGGCAAGTTCGGCTTCAACGCGGCCATCACGGCGGGAGCCCGCACGGGAGGGGTCTATGGGCTGGCCGTCGCCTCGTGGTGTTGTTGATGTCTGCAGTGGGGCTTCTTGCGAGAGTCGCGCTCCGTCATGCCCGCGCGGCGGACGCGGCGACGTCGGTATACTAGCGTCCGTGCTGCGTCCAGATTGGAGGCGTCCCGATTATGTCGGATCGCGATCCGCTGCTCCACGGCTTCGGACTCGCGTTCCTCCTGGTCATCCTGACCCGCACGGCGTGGTGGTCGGACGCCGCGCTGTTGGCGCGGCGAAGCGCCGAAATGGCCGCCACTGGCGGCGGGCTGCAGTTCAACGCCGCAGAACGGGTTCAGACCTTCGATCATCCGCTCTGGACGTTCGTCCTGATCCTGGTGCGACTGACGGCCGGCGAAACGTACGTGGCGGCGCTTGTTGTCAGTATCATCCTGTCAGTCGCGTGCCTGTGGCTGTTGCTCCGGCGCACCCGCCATCCCGCGGGCGCGCTGTTCGTCCTGGCCGCGCTTACGCTCTCGCCCACATTTGTCGCGTACTCGACGTCTGGCCTCGGCACGCCGCTCTTGCATCTCTTCGTCATCGCGGCCGCTCTCGCTGCCACCACTGCCGAGTCGTCCAGCAGGGCCGCCGCACGCCTCGCCGTCGTTGTCGGCCTTGGCGCATTGACGCACTGGACGTTCCTCCCGATCGCCCTACCAGCATTGTTCGCGATCTGCCGCCGTCGGCCAGCCGCCTGGACCGCGAGCATGCTGCTCATCGCGCTTGGGCCGTTACTGGTCTGGTGGGCATGGGCGTACTGGTACTACGGGGCCGCTCAGCCGCTGGGCGCCATCGCGGACCACGCCGCAGCGGTGCCGTGGCCGGAGCGGATCGAAACCGGCATCGAGTTTGTTCGCCAGAGCACGCGGCTGGATCCGATGCTCAGCAGTGTCATCGCCGCCGGTGTAGTCACCGGATTTCTCGCCTGGGGTCTCGATGCTCTTCTGGCGCTCGGTTGCGTGCTCGGCACCGCGATCGTCGTCATCAATGGTGGCAGTCCGAATGCCGGACTGGGTCTGACGATGCCCTACGCGGTCGCCGTGTTCCTCGTGACGCGAGGATTCCAGCGTGTCGGCCCGTGGGCGGCGGGTGCGTCGCTCCTCGTCATGGGCCTCCTGGTGACCCGCATGCCGAGTCCAACCTTCACGTCGGGTTCGGAGTACGGCAAGAGATTCCGGCCAACTGCGAGGGCGCGCGATGCCCGCGCCGAGATGTTTCAGTCGACCGGTTTGATTCGGGAGAGCCGCGGCCGGCGTGGCCCATCAGGCGCGGAGGCCACTCGGGCCAGGCAGGTCTCGGCTCGGGGAGAAACGGTCGGCGTCTCCAGCAGACCCGGAGAGTTTGCGGCCGTGGTTGGACTGTCCATGCACGTCATCGATCCAGAAGGTCTCACCGACCCACTGCTCGCGCGCCTGCCGCCGGCGGTGGGCGTTCGACGAGCGTGGGGCGCGCCACGTCGGTTGCCAGACGGCTATGTTGCGAGCCTTCCTGGCAACGCCGGCAAAATTGCGGATCCCGCACTTACCACCCTGGTCGAGGAGCTCCACACGCTCACGCGCGGTGTCCCGGCTGGTGTCGCGCGCCTGCTGGCGGCATATCACCTGCCGGACAATGCGAGCCGCCTCATCGCTCAGTCGTCGTACGGGCCGGTTCGAACGAGCCTCGCGGCGATTGCGGCCGGCAACGAACGTCCGCTGGAGTTGCGCGAGGGCGGCGTCATAGCGGACGTCGGATCCCGACGCTCCGTTTCGTCGGTGACGGCGGTGCTCAGTGCTCGATTTGACTACGACGTCGTCCTGATTGACCGCACCGACAATCGGGCCATGGTGACGCTGCCAAGGGCCACGTGGAGCGACGTCCCAGATCAGAATCGCCGCGCCACGTTTGACGGCGCCGTGCCGACGACGGCGGTGTGGTTCCGCTGTGGGCGCGGCACGGGCCGCTGCGTCATCGCGGAGATCGCTCTTGCGCCCTAAGGCTGCAGGCTCCGTCATCCCCAGACTCCTCGCCGTGGGAAGCCTCGCGGCGCTCGCGGGACTCCTCGGCCTTGTGGTCGTCCGTACGGCGTGGGTGTCCGACGACGCTTTCATCACGTTTCGAACGATTGACAACTTCGTGCACGGGTCGGGGCTGCGCTGGAACGTGACGGAGCGCGTGCAGTCCTACACGCACCCGCTGTGGCTGCTTGTGCTGACGCCGGTTGTCGCGCTGAGTGGCTCCGCGTACTTGTCCGCCATCGCCACGTCGCTCGCCTTCACAACCGTCACCGTCGCTGTGGTCGCCATGGCCCTCCGCCGGGAGCTCTGGAGGGTGGGGTTCGCACTGATTGCCATGATCGTCTCCAAAGCCTTTACCGACTATGCGACGTCGGGCTTGGAGAACGCCTTGTCTCATGCGCTGTTGGCCAGCCTGATGCTGGTCACGGCCGCGCCGGTCAACACCAGACGCAGGGCCGGTCTTGCGGGCGCCCTGGTCGCGCTCATCGGTCTCTCGCGACTGGACCTGCTACTGCTCGCGGTTCCAATCGCCGTGGGCGCGACCCGCGAATGGCGCAGGACCATACCGTACTTTGCACTGGGCCTGATGCCGCTGGCCGCCTGGGAAGTGTTCAGCCTCGTCTACTACGGTGTTCCGTTTCCGAACACCGCATACGCCAAGCTGGCGACCCACATCCCTCAACCCGAACTTCTGGTGCAGGGAATGAGCTACCTGTTCGACTCACTCGATCGGGACCCGGTCACCATCTTCGTCGTTGCTGGCGGCGCAGGCACCGCGCTCGTGGGCCGGACGCATTCACGAATATGCGCGCTGGCGGTGTGCGCCTATGTCGTGTACGTGCTGAGGATTGGCGGAGACTTCATGAGCGGCCGCTTCCTGACGGCCCCATTTGTCGTGAGCCTGTGCCTCTTGGGCCGGCTCGATGCGGTCACGTCAGCCGTGGGCCGGTTTACTGCCGTCGCCGCTGTAGTCGCCGTCGGACTTTCCGCGCCTCGCCCCACACTTGCCAACGACGCCTCGTACTCGACGCCCTGGCAGGAGATTCAGTCGCCAAGCGGGATCGTCGACGAGCGCGGGTTTTACTTTCAACACACGGGCTGGTTGACCACGCACGGCTTTCGCACGGAACCGACCGATGCGGCGGAGCTTCGCCCGAAGCTGGACCGTGTCATGGCGCAGAACCCGCGGGCCTTCGTGCACGGCACCATCGGCCTGGTGGGCTACTACGTTGGGCCGAGCCGCCACATCGTCGATGACTTCGCGCTGTGCGACCCCTTGCTCGCCAGACTGCCCGCGGCGATACCGTGGCGCATCGGGCACTATCGGAGAGACCTTCCGGCGGGATACTTCGAATCCGTCGATCGTGACCAGAATGTGATCGAAGACCCGCAAATCGCATCCCTCTATGAAGTCATCCGCGTCGTGACACGGGGACCGCTCTGGTCGTGGACACGGTGGCGAGCCATCATTGCGTTGAACACCGGCCGCACCGACGGGTGGCCGGTCGCCCGATGACGTCCCCGCGATTGATTCGATGGCGTGCTTCATCGCCCTTACACCTATCCTCCACCAAGGTCGAAGAGGTCGGTTACACCGATCTCGGCGAGGGCGGATGGATTCCGTCGACCTCGCGCATCCGCGAGTGGGAAGTCTGGGGCCGTTCGTGTTTCGGCCCGACCTGAAGGCCGGCCGCTCCGTGCTCTCTTTCCGTCTCAGTTCAGGGTGAAGTTCACCGTCGCCGTCATGAGCACTTCGACCGGCTGGCCGTTGAGCAGTGTCGGCATGTACACCCCCTGAAGAACCGCCGCGCGTGCCGCGTCGTCCAGTCCAGGAACGCTTTTGACCACGCGGGCGTCCTTGACTGCGCCATCGGTGCCGATGACCGCCTCGAGGATGACCATCCCCTGAATACCGGCCGCGCGAGCCTCCGCGGGGTAAATCGGGCTCACGTTCTTGAGCCTCAGTGGCGGCCGGATGTTTCCGCCAACGCGAATGGGCCTGCTGGGTCCGCTCATGCCGGGCGGCGGGGGTGGTGGCGCGCTGCCAAAGGCCTCCCCTTGTGCGGTCGTTGCGGCCACGCCGTCACGAAACGCCTGCGTCTGTTCGCTCCGCAGCAGGTCGAGCGCGCGTGACGTCGAGGTCACGGCGTCGGCGTTGCGTCCTTCCCGGTACGCCTTGGCTGCGGCGTCGAGCAGCTCGGCGACGCTGCGTGTTACCTGCGGGTCGCGTGGCGCGGCAACGGCCACAGCTTCTGACACCGCGCCCAGCTCGAGCGCGGCCTGAATGGACGAGGTCTCGTTCGGCCGGATCGGGACGGAAGGACGGACGAGCGTTCGGAACCCCGGCATCTTCACCGTCACCCGCACGGAACCGACGGGTAGACCGTTGAGGGTCGCCGCGCCCGCGCTATCGGTGACGAGAGTCGTCTGCGTGGCGGGCCATACCACGCTGACTTCGGCCCCCGGCAGCGCGCCGCCCGTCGCGTCGGTGACGACGACGCGAAGACCGCCGCGGCTGGTCGCCACCGCGGCGGGCACGTCGCGCGGCTGCTGCGCCGACGCGGTGAGCGGCGCGGCGCGGCCTGTGGTCGCGTCGATCGAGAGGCCGACCGCGCCACCGATGTCGGCGCTGAGGGGGCCGCGGTCCTTCAGGTTGGCCGCGATCACCGGCCGGTTGGAAGACCGGCCCCAGTCTGTCACAGCCGGCGTGCCGCCGAGCGGACCCTGAAGCGCGAGGACGAACACGGTCAGTGCGACGCTCATTGCGACACCTCCTGAAAGTCTCGGACCGGGGACGAACCTGGGATCGAGCAGCCGTCGAATCCGGCTGAGCAACTCTCCGCCGCTGGCCGCCACCGCGAACGCCGGGGCGTCCGCCCGCAGCTCTTCGAGCGAGACGAGCGCGCGGGCGTAGGCCGCGCGATCGTCGCAGAACTCCGCGGCGACGTCGTCGCAGCAGTGCTCACGCTCGACACGAATGCGCTTCGAGACCCACCAGACCGCCGGGTGATAGAAGAGGAGGATCTCGATGACGCACTGCGCGACGTTGACGAGGTAGTCGCCACGGCGGACGTGCGCCAACTCGTGCGCGAGAATCGCCTCGAGCTGTGTCGGGGTCAGCCCCGCCAGCGCGCTAGCGGGGAGGACGATGACCGGTCTGAGCCAGCCGATGACGGCGGGGACCTCGACGATCGCCGACTCAATCAGCCGAACCGCGCGCGTGACGCGGAGCTGTCCGGCAATTCGCGCCAGCGTGTCGGTCATGGCGTCGGCGGCGACGCCGGCGGCATGGCGGTGGATAAGTCTCGTCCGCAGCCATCCGGCGAAGAGCTGGACCGTCAGCACGGCGACGCCTCCGATCCAGATGAGCAGGACCGCGGGCAGTTGCCGCGTAATCCAGTCGCCGGGAAGCATCGTCGGCGGTGCTGGCGACGTGATCAGCGTGAGCGGCGCCTGGACGGCGTCGGTCGAGTCGTTCGCCGGCATTCCGGTGGTGGACGGCGATATCTCCCGCAGCGCCGCAGCCGTCGTGACGAGCGGCGCGATCGTCAGCAGCGCCAGCGCGACGCACGCGACCAGATAGCGGACCTGCGGGGACGAGCGGCGCAACGCGATCAGCAGCAGCGCGGCGGTGACACCGACAACCGCGCCCTGCCACACGAATTCGACGAGCGCCACGCCGACGGCACGCGCGAGCGGGTTCGCCGCAAGCACGTCAATCATCGCCAGACTCCTTCCTGGCCTTCGGGGAACGTGGGTTGAGGAACCTCCGGATCTCGCGAAGTTCTTCGGGGGACGTGCGCCGGCTGGCCAGAGCCTGGAGGACCAGCTTCGACGTCGAGCCGCCGAACGCCCGGTCGAGGAGGTCGCGCACGAGCCGCTGCTGCGTCTCCGCCTCCGCGAGTCGCGGCCGGTAGAGGTGCTGGCCGCGGTGATCCTCGCGGAGCGTGAGCCCTTTCTCGGTCATCACCTGCAGTGTCTTCAAGGTCGTGGTGTAGGCGACGGTCCGCGCGTCGGCGAGCGCGTCGTGCACCTCGCGAACGGTGCTCGGGCCGTGGGCCCAGAGTACGCGCAGAATGAGCAGTTCCGCGTCGGTCGGCTTAGGCGGGTGGGGCATCGAACGCGAGCATACCTACGAGAGACGTCGTATGTCAACGATGGAGATCGTAGGTATGCTCGCGGGACCTGACGGGCGGCGCTGCCGTCTCCGCGCAAACGCGTGGAGACTTTGTGGAGACGAGCGCGGTCGGATCGGAAAGTGGTTGATGCGGAAGGACTTGATGGAGCGGGCTACGGGAATCGAACCCGTCTAGCTGGCTTGGGAAGCCAGAACATTACCACTATGCTAAGCCCGCACGCCGGTCACGAAAATCATAATACAGCCTGTCCGAGCCCCAAGCCCCAAGCCCCAAGCCCCGCTTGCCCGACCCTCAAGCCCCGAGCCCCGACCCCCTGATCACTTCGAGCACTTCGTCGCGCTTCTGTTCCATCAGCGCAGGTGTCAACGCCTCGAGATTCAGCCGGAGTAGCGGCTCGGTGTTCGACCCGCGCACGTTGAAGTGCCAGTCCGAGAATTCGGCCGAGAAGCCGTCCAGCATGTACGTTCGGCCGTCCCGGTATTTCTGAGCCAGGGTCTTCAGCCTGTTCTCGACCACGCTGACGTCGCTGACGCGGGTGTTGATCTCGCCCGAGATGAAGTACTTGGCCCGAAGCGGTGCGAGGAGATCTCGCAGGGTCATGTTCTTCCGCGACATGAGCTCGAGGATGAGCAGGGCGGGGATGAAGCCGTTGTCGGCGTAGTAGAAGTCGCGGAAGTAGTAGTGCCCCGTGACCTCGCCACCGAAGATCGCGTCTTCTTCGCGCATGCGGCGCTTGATGAACGCGTGGCCCACCCGGTTCATCAGGGCCGTCCCGCCGTACCGCGCCACGACGTCTTTCACCGCGTAGCTCGCCCGCACGTCGTAGACCACTTTCTGGCCGGGCGACTTGATGAGCGCCGCTTCGGCCAGCAGCGCCGTGATGAAGTCGCCGGCGATGAACTCGCCGCTGCCGTCGATGAAGAAGCACCGGTCGGCGTCGCCGTCCCATGCGATGCCGATATCGGCGCCTTCGGCCACCACCCGCTCGACGATGTCCCGGCGGTTTTCCTCGATGAGCGGGTTGGCTTCGTGGTTTGGAAACCGGCCATCGATATCAAAGCAGAGGCGGGTCGTGCGGCAGGGGAGGCGGTCGAAGAGCCGCGGTGCGACGAGGCCGCCCATGCCGCTGCCGGCATCGAGCACGACGTTGAACGGCTTGATGCTGCTCGGATCGATGAAGCTCATCACCTTTTCGACGTAGTCGTCGAGCAGCGCCGCCTGCTCGAGTCCGCCAGGGGCGCGCGTGGGCGCAGGGATGGTGCCCGTGGTCACCATGTCGCGAATCTCGCCGATACCTGCCTCGCCAGACAGCGGGAAAGCCTCGCGACGCACCATCTTGATGCCGTTGTACGCGCCGGGGTTGTGCGATGCCGTGATTTGCGCGCCACCTTCGAGTCCGTCGCGCACGACGCCGAAGTACAGCATGTCGGTCGCGCACATGCCGTAGTCCACGACATCGGCGCCCTGCTGGCGGGCGCCATCGATGAAGGCTGCAGCCAGGGCGGGTGACGACACGCGCATATCGCGCGAGACCGCGATTCGCGACGCCCCGAGGTATGCGACAAAGGCGCGGCCGATGTCGCGCGCGCCCTCCTCGGTCAGCTCGCTGCCGTACACGCCGCGGACATCGTACGCCTTGAAAATGGATGCGGGAATCATCGGAAATCCTTTGGCACGCGCGCGTGCGGTGTCATGGCGTGCGCGAGAAATCGGTGACGACGGACTTGTCGCCGAGAATGGCGGCGCTGCCGGCCTCGACATTCCGGCCGAAATGACAGTGCCGGCCCGCAAGCAGGCTGCCGATCTTGGCGTCGGTGTCGACCCAGGTGTTCGGCCACAGAATCGCGCCGTCGACAACCGCCCCTTCGCTGATGTGGCAGTGCTTGCCGATCACGCTGAACGGACCGATGCGCGCGCCCTTCTTCACGATCGTGCCGGCGTCGATGAAGCAGGGGCCTTCGATGATGGCGCCCTCCTCGATGCGGGCGTCTGGCGAGATCACGGGGGCGCCCGCACGGCCCACGAACGGCGCGGCCGGGAACCGCCCCGACATGATGTCGCGATGCACGTCGCGATATTTCTCGGGCGTGCCGATGTCGATCCAGTATCCGCGATAGATGGAGGCCACGAACGTCTCGCCGTTCTCGACGAGCGACGGGAAGAATCCCCGCTCGATGGAGTACACCGTGTCGTCCGGAATCCTGGCGAGCGCGCCGGGTTCGAGGACGTAGATGCCGGCGTTAATCGTGTCGCACCGAATCTGATCGGGCGTCGGCTTCTCGAGAAAGGCGCGGACGTTGCCTTCCGCGTCAGTCTCGACCAGCCCATACGCCATGGGGTTGTCGACCGGCGTCAACACAATGGTGGCGGTGGCTTGTCGATCGCGATGCAGCTGCAGGACGGCCGGCAGGTCTACGGCGGTGAGAACGTCGCCATTGAAGACCACCAGTGGCTCGCCCGCATAGTTGCCGGCGGCGAACTTGATGGCGCCGCCCGTGCCGAGCGGGTTTGGTTCGACCACGTAGCGCAGCTGGATGCCGAGGTCCGATCCGTCGCCGAACACCTCTTCGATGCGCCGCGGCTGGTAATTGAGGCTCAGCACGATCTCGTCGATCTCGGGAATCTGACGTAGCAGATCGATCTGATACCGCAGGAACGGCCGGTCGAAAATGGGAACGATGGGCTTCGGAGTGTGCAAGGTCAGCGGCCGGAGACGCGTGCCTTTGCCTCCGGCGAGCAGGATGGCTCTCATGTCAACTCGCCATATTAGCAAATGCCGCTCGTTGTGCTCGCCGGCCGGGTCGCTCCAGGCGTGGTGTTTGACTTAAGATGACCCTTGTACCCGTGAATCTGCCTAACACTCTGACCCTCGGACGCATCTTCCTCGTCCCCCTGCTGGTGGTCGTGCTGCTCACCAAGTTCGACGGGCGGGAGCTGTTCGGTGTTGGCAACGAAGTGCTGGGCGCCGCAATTTTCGCCATTGCGTCGCTCACCGACTGGCTCGACGGATTTCTGGCGCGGCGTCGCGGCCAGGTTACCGGGCTCGGGCAGTGGATGGACCCGCTCGCGGACAAACTGCTGGTGACCGGTGCACTGATCTCCCTCGTGCAGCTCGACCTGGCGGCCGCCTGGATGGTCGCGGTGATTCTCGGTCGCGAGTTTGCCGTCACCGTGCTCCGCAGCGTCGTCCACGCGCGCGGCTATGCGCTGCCGGCCTCCCCGATCGGTAAGGTGAAGCTCGTCGCGCAGGTGGTGGCGATACTGGCGCTGATTCTGAGCACCCATCCCGGTACGCTCGCCGACGACGCGCTGTGGCCCCGACACCAGCAGAACCTGTTCGTGCTGGGTCAGATCGCGTTGTGGGTCGCCACGATTGCCGCGTTGATCTCGGCCGTGGATTACTCGCGGCGTGTCAATGCGCTCTTCGGCACGCGTTCGCAGCCCGTGCCGCTCGCGCCCGTCGATGCGCCAGCCGCCGAGCCGCGTCCCGCACCCAATCGCGTCAGCGCGTAGCCTCCGCTGGGGCCGGCGCGGCTGGTGCAGTCGTCGCCACGGCTTCGGTGCGGCCCAATTCGGCGATGCGCCGCGCGGCGGCCTTCAGGTACTCGCTGACCCGGAACTCCTGCACCACCCGCTCGTAGTACGGCAACGCCTCCGCCTTCTTGTTCAGCTTGTAATACGACTCGGCCAGGAAGAAGTAGACGGCGTCACGCCTGATGTACTCCGGATCGTCCTTGAGCACCTGCTCGAGACGCGCCGTCGCGCCCGGGTACCATCGCGTGCGGAAGTAGTGCCGGCCGACCATGACTTCGCTGTCGGACAGCCGATCCTTCATCTGCCGCCTGAGCTTCAGGATGTCCGGCATGTACTTGCTGGCGGGGTAGCGGTCGATGAAGAGGTCGAGCTCACGCAGGGCGTCGTGTGTGGCCGTCTGATCGCGTTCGGGGCCGAGCACCTGCCGTACCTGTGACACGGCGAGTTGATACTGCGCGTAGTCGGCGCGGCTGGCGAGTGGAAAGAACCGGAGAAACTCACGGAACTCCGACGCGCCCAGAATGTCGGTCTCGATGCGCTTCTCGCCAAGGTACGAGTCGCCCACGCCCAGCTTGGCGTCCTGCCGGTACGGGCTGCCGGGGTAGGTATCGACGATCTTCTTGAAGTATTCGCGCGCGTCGAGCCATCGATGCTTGGCGAGCGCCTCCGTGCCGCGATCGAACAGGTATTTGTCGGCGTCGCGTTCGCCGGCCGTCGGCATGCGAGACGAGCTGCCATGCGCGCAGCCTGTCACGGCCGCTGCCATGGCGGCGATCGCCACGAAGATCACAGAACGAGCGAGCACGCGTACTGACATCAAACCTCAGGGAGCAGAACGATGAACCAGCCCGGCGAGCCACTCGCATTCAGCGGCCAGACCCGACTCGAGCGAATATGCCGGCGCAAAGCCCAGATCCGC
The DNA here is from genome assembly GCA_039925145.1 of Vicinamibacterales bacterium. Taxonomy (GTDB): domain Bacteria; phylum Acidobacteriota; class Vicinamibacteria; order Vicinamibacterales; family SCN-69-37; genus JBDSZL01. The sequence goes on from JBDSZL010000068.1 coordinate 51,796, forward strand.
CCGGGCGCGCGAGGTGTCAGCGAAAGTATCTCGCATGTCGCCCCGTTCTGCCGGCAAACGCCGGATGTCGAGCGTCCGGTTGGTCAGCTGGGCCACCAGTGCGAGCACATGGTTGATGGTCACGCGACTACCGCCGCCGATGTTATAGACGGCGCCCGGACGTCCGCGGTCGCCCGCGGCGCGGGTCGCGGCCACGATGTCCCCCACGAACGTGAAATCACGCGTCTGCTCCCCATCGCCGAACAGGGTGATGGGCTGACCAGTCAGCGCGGCGCGGATGAACCGGTGAAAGCCCATATCCGGGCGCTGGCGCGGGCCGTACACGGTGAAGTAGCGCAGCGACACGGCAGGCACGCCGTAATTGACATGGTATAGGTGGCACAGGTGCTCGGCCGCCAGCTTCGTGACCCCGTACGGAGAGACCGGCTGGACGGCTGAATCCTCTCGCATCGGAATCGTCGCGATATCGCCATACACCGATGAGCTCGAAGCGTACACGAGCCGCTCGATCGACGGGTGCTGTCGTACGGCCTCGAGCAGTCGCTGGGTCGCGTCGACGTTGTGCGTCGTGTAGGTGCGGAACTGCTCGCCCCAACTGCCCCGCACGCCGGCCTGGGCCGCCAGGTGAAAGACCTGCGAGGTCTGTTCGAGCAAGGGCTCGAGAGCCACGGTCTGCAGCGGCGCGTCGACGAGCCTGAAGTTCGGCAGGCCCATCAGATCGCGCAGGTTGCCCTCTTTCACGTCGCGCGCGTAGTAGTCGGTGAAGCAGTCGATCCCGATGACCTGATGACCCGCCGCCGTGAGTTCCGTGGCGAGGCTCGACCCGATGAAACCGGCGACCCCCGTTATCAACGCATTCATCCGAAAGCCCTCGCGACACGGTCAGGCAGCCGGCACGGGCGGCCCTCGAGCGACAGCGCCGCATGCACGGTGCGCCCGCTCGCCAGCCTGCCCGGGGTGCCCTTGACGGTCAGCTCGTACAGGAATTCCATACGGACCGGGGACAATATGTAGCCCTCGGTCCGGATATCGACCTCATCATCGTAGCGTGCCGGCCGTTCATAACGGCATCCAGCTTCGATCACGGGGAGGCGCACGCCCGACGCCTCCATCTCGCGATAGCTCCATCCCAGGCTCCGCAGGAGGTCAGTGCGCCCCACTTCGAACCACACGAAATAATTTGCGTAATAGACGACCCCCATCTGGTCGGTCTCGGCGTACCGCACCCGCAGCGACGTGATCGAAGCGGGCATGTGAGGCTCAGGTACCCAGGGCGGCGGCGCGAAGATCGCGCACGGCCTGCGGTCGATCGGCCTGATGGAAGATCGACGCGCCAGCCACGAGGATTGTCGCGCCCGCCCCCACCACCAGGGCCGCGTTGTCCGGTCCGATGCCGCCGTCGACCTCGATGGACGCCGACAATCCCCGGGAGGTGAGCAGGGCCCGTGCGGCGGCGACGCGCGCGGTCGACTCGGGAATGAAGGTCTGACCTGTGAAACCCGGGTTGACGCACATGACGAGCAGGTTGTCGATCAGGTGCGCCGCGTCGGCCACGGTCGCGAGAGGCGTCGCCGGATTGACCGCGACGCTCGCCCTCGCACCCAGTTCACGAATGCGGCTCAGCGTGCGATGCAGGTGCCGGCACACCTCGGCATGGACCGAAATCATGGAGGCGCCCGCCGAGACGAACGCCTCGAGGTAGCGGTCCGGTTCTTCGATCATCAGATGCACGTCGAGCGGGAGCGCCGTGAGGCGGCGAAGCGCGCTGACCACCGGCACGCCCATCGTGAGATTCGGCACGAAGTGGCCGTCCATCACGTCCACGTGCACGAGGTCGGCGCCGCCCGTTTCGATCAGGCGGATTTCGTCGGCGAGGTGGCCAAAATCGGCGGCGAGAATCGACGGGGCGATCTGCAGTGTCAATGGGAGACCTCGAGGACTACCGCATCACCGCTGCTGATCTGGTAGCCCGCCTGCGGGCTCTGGCGCACGACGACCCCCGGCGGGAGGCCCGGGTAGGTGACCTCGGCCCCGACCGTCACCCGAAACCCGTGCCGCCGCAGGATGTCGACCACCCGTCCGCCAGACGTGCCGATGACGTCGGGCATCACGAAGCCGGTACCGCCCTCGCCCTCGTTGACGAGCAGCGACACGCGGCTGCTGCGACTCTTCACCGGGGGATCCTGCGCGATGATCACGCCCGACGGATACGACGCCGACCGGATCGAGGCCCGCGAGGCGATCTGGATGTTGTCCTCTGCCAGCATGATCTCGGCCGTCCTGTCGGCCTGACCGGTGACGAGCGGTACGAACGGATCGCGCTGTCCCTCGCTGACGCGCACCCGGATCACGCGCTGCCGGCGGAGCACCGTGCCCGGATCGGGATCCTGGCCCAGCACGTGGTCGGCCGGGACCTTACTGTCTGCGCGGCGCTGGTCGATTTTCATGATCAGGCCCACGGAGGCGAGAGCCCGGTTCGCGTCGGCGACCGCCTGGCCGCGCAACTCTGGCACTTTCACTTCGCGCGCCCGGTTGGCCACCCGCATGCCCGTGAGAAAAAATGCCCCAAAGGTCACCGCCACCGCCACGCTGACGAACAGCAGCCGGCCCGCGCCCCACACGCGGGTCCGAAGGGGTCTGCTCGCTGGGTTCGGTGGCCGGCTCTGGGCGAGCCTCTTGGAGGGCATGGGACCGAAAAGTGTACTACGCCGTTCCCTGCCGGACCAATACGGCCGCGAAGAAGGCATCGAGTCCGTCACGAAAGGGCAGGGTGGCGACGTCTCCGGCGTCGTTCACCATGCCACGAGCGGCCGGCAAGCGAGCATCGGCCGCGACACGCGAGAACAGCGGGACGGTTCGCAGAAACGCGTCCACGACGTCCCCGTTCTCCTCTGGTTCGCTCGAGCAGGTCGCATAGACGAGTCGTCCCCCGGGCCTCACAGCTTCGGCGGCGCGGGCGATCATCACGCTCTCCTCCGCGCTCAGTCGCGCGAGATCTTCCGGTCGACGGGTCCACTTCAGGTCGGGATCGCGGCGCAACGTCCCCAGGCCCGAGCACGGTGCGTCGAGTACGACGCAGTCGAATGTGTCCCTGAACGGAAGCGACTCACGAGCATCGAGCCTCACCACCGCGACGTCGCATCGCGTCTGTGCAAGGGTCTCGCGGAGCAGCCTCACGCGCGCCGGCCGGTAGTCGGCCGCCACGATGAGCGAGGCGCGCGTCTGGCCCGCGCCTCGGTGCATATCGGCGGCGTACACCAGCGTCTTGCCCCCTGGTGCGGCGCAGAGATCGAGAACACGCTCTCCGGCCGCGGCGCCCGCGACCCGTCCGATCAGCTGCGCGCCCTCGTCCTGAATCGTGATCTGCTCGCGAACGTCTGCCGACAACCGGCCCAGCGCTCCCGGCGGCAGCGTGATCGCATCGGAGACGTGCGTGGCAGGCCTCGCATCAGTCCCGTCCTCTCGCAGTCGCTCGATCAGCGCGCCCGCCCCGTCCGGCGTCACCGGTCGAACGGTCACGTGTGGCGTCGTGTTGTTGAACTGACACCACGTCTCGGTGGCCGCGAATCCGTATCGCGTGATCCACCGCTCGACGAGCCATGCCGGATGCGACAACGTGATCGACAGGTAGTCGACTTGGGCCTGTCTCGTCGCATCGGGACCTGGCCTGGGGGGCAGCACGGCCTGGTTCTTCTGCCTGAGCAGACCCCGCAGCACTGCGTTCACGAACCCGGCGGCCCGCGAGGCCTTGAGTGTGCGTGCGGCCGCCACCGACTCGTGCACGACGGCATGAGCGGGCACGCGGGTCAGGTGCCGCAACTGGTAGGCGGCCACGCGAAGAACGGCCAGCGCGCGATGGTCGATCTGGCCGACGGCACGCTGGCTGGCCGACACGATGAGCGCGTCGAGCTCGTTTCTCCATCGCAAGGTGCCGGTGACGATCTCGCCGAGGAGCGCCCGGTCGCGGCCATCTGCAAAGGCGTGCCGCTCGCGCTCGAGGGCCGCAGCCAGCGTTGCCGTCCCATCGTCTACTGCCAGCAGCACTCTTGCGGCGGCCACTCTGACGGTCATCAGGCTTCCGGAGCCAGCGGGGTGAAGGCCTCGCCGGCAGCGACGGGCCTGCCGTTCAAGAAGTCGCGGACGCTCATTGGCGGGCGACCCTCGGGCTGAATGCGCTGGAGGAAAATGCCGCCCGGTTGTGTTGCGACCAGCAGTCCTTCCTGCGACACCTCCACGATGGTGCCAGGTGTTGCGGCGGCGTCGACCCGGTCCGCGACCCGCGACCGCAACAGCAGCACACGATGTCCCTGCAGCCGCGCCGCCGCCAGCGGCCAGGGCTGCAGCCCTCGAATCTGGTTGTGCACGACGTGGGCGGGCCGGCCCCAGTCGATATCGCTCTCGCGCCGCTCCAGGCGGGCGGCATACGTCGCCAGTGCCTCGTCCTGCGGCTCTTCGTCGACGGGTCCTGCCGCCAGCTGGTCGACCACTTCTCTAAACAGCCGCGCCCCCGCGTCGGCGAGTCTCGGCTCGAGCTCGGCGGTGGTTTCGTCGGGGCCAATGGTGATCGCGGTCTTCGCCAGCATGGGGCCCGCGTCGAGCGCCAAAACGACGCGCATGATCGTGACGCCCGTCTGCTCGTCGCCCGCCAGGACGGCCCGATGTATGGGCGCCGCCCCTCGCCAGCGCGGCAGGAGCGACGCGTGAACGTTAATCATGCCCAGGCGGGGCAGGTCCAGCAACCGCTGCGGCAGAATCCGGCCGTAGGCGGCGACCACGCCCAGATCGGCCCGCAGTCCTTCGATCGTCGCCAGCAGCGCGTCGTCTTTCATCCGCTCTGGCTGGAGCACCGGCACGCCCGCGGCGATCGCCTGTTCCTTGACGGGGGAGAAGACGAGCTTGTGCCCCCGTCCGCGTGGCCGGTCGGGCTGGGTGACCACGGCGACGACCTGGTGAGACGAACGCAGCAGCTGCTGGAGCGTGGGGACGGCAAACGCAGGCGTGCCGAAGAACAGCACGCGCAGACTGGTCACCATTTGCCCGAGCGTTCAAGCTTGCGAATCTTTCTGACGATCAGGTCGCGCTTGATGCCGCGCAGCCGATCGAGGAAGAGCAACCCGTCGAGATGATCGATCTCGTGCTGAAGCGCGCGGGCCAGCAACTCGGTGCCTTCGATTGTCTGCAGGGTCCCGTGTCGATCCATGGCGCGGACCACCGCTCGCGCAGGCCGTGCCACAGTGGCCGTGAATCCGGGCACGCTCAGGCACCCCTCGTCTTCGAGCTGCATGCCGTCGCGCTCCACGAATTCCGGGTTGACGAGCGTCAGTACCTCGCCGCCGCGCTTACCCACGCTGAGATCGATGACCGAGACGCGCAGCGACACGCCAACCTGCGGCGCCGCCAGGCCAATGCCTGGAGCGGCATACATGGTCTCGATCATGTCGTCGATGAGCCGGTGCAGCGTGGCATCGAACGTGGCCACCGGTGCGGCCGGCACGTGCAGGCCCGGCGCACCGTACCGGACGAGGGGCCGAAGCATTACACGCGTTCCGTCTGAGGGGCGAGCCGGTTCATCAGCGACGTGTTGTACCTGCGGCACGCGGCGTCGAGCTCCGCCAATGTGTCGCCGCCAAACTTGTCGAGCATCGCGTCCGCGAGCACCAGACACAGCATGGCTTCGCCGACGACGGCAGCCGCGGGTACGGCGCAGACATCGCTGCGCTCGATGGCGGCGGGCGACTCGGTCATGGTCCTCAGGTCGATCGACCGGAGGGGTTTCATCAGGGTGGAAATCGGCTTCATCGCGAGAGTGACGCGGATGTCTTCGCCGTTGGTGACGCCGCCCTCGAGTCCGCCGGCATTGTTGGTGGGGCGAATCACGCCCGGCACGGTGCCCGATCCACCGTCGGGTCCGGGCAGAATTTCGTCGTGCACGCGGGACCCCGGCAGCTCGCCGACTTCTGCGCCGCGGCCGATGCCGACAGCCTTGATGGCGTGAATCGACATCATCGCCTGGGCGATGCGCCCGTCGAGCTTGCGGTCCCACTGCACGTGACTGCCCAGGCCTGGGGGCACCCCGTGCGCCATGACTTCGAATGTGCCGCCGACGGTGTCTCCCGCTTCACGTGCGGCATCAACCGCCTGCCGCATCTGTGCTGCCACCCCCTCATCCACGCACCGCACGTCGTCGTCTTGCGCCAGGCGTTGAACTTGGTCAAACGTGACCGCGTGGGGCGCGGCGAGAGCGGCGGAGCCAATTCGCGTCACATGGCTGGACACCACGATGCCGAGACGTGCGAGGAGTGCGCGAGCGACGGCGCCGGCGGCGACGCGCGCGGCCGTTTCGCGGGCACTCGCGCGTTCGAGCACATCGCGCAGATCGTCACGGTCGTATTTGAGACCGCCGGACAGATCCGCATGACCGGGCCGTGGCCTGGTCACCGCTGCGCGACGGGCACCCGGCACCGCGTCGGGCGGATCGGCCTCGACGCTCATCGTGTGCTGCCAGTTGGTCCAGTCGCGATTGCGGATCTCGAGCGCGATCGGGCTGCCGAGCGTCTGGCCGCGACGCACACCCGACAAGATTTCGGCACGGTCCTGTTCGATCGCCATGCGGCGACCACGTCCGTAGCCGAGCTGCCTCCGGGCCAGATCCGGCGCCAGGTCCGCCGCACCAAGCGGCAGCCCTGCGGGCACACCATCGATGACGACCACCAGGGCCTGACCGTGCGATTCGCCTGCTGTCAAGAATCGAAGCATTGCGGGCTCATTCTATCGAACTTTCTGCGATGGCTCGAGCTCTGCTCGCGCCGCTCACGCCGATACGCCAACGGGCCCGCCTCTTGCACAACGGGAGGATGTGCGTCGTGGTGCATCCCGGGTGTCATCCCCCATCGGTCGCTGGGATCTCAACGGTCCGGTCAGCGCTGACAACGGGCAGGCAGGTTCGCCGACAGGGATCTCGCCACGACGCGCCGATCGCTCACTCCACGATGTCGTGGCGCTCGCTCGAACAGGGTCGTGGCACGGAATCCGTCGCGTGCGTCCGCCCATCGCACATCGATCTCGCGTCAACCTGGCCGACATGATGCGTCGGCTCGAGGACGTCGGTTATCTGCCGGTCAGGCCCGCCGCACTTGCAAATCCCTCCACCTTCGCCCGCATCGCTCATCGTCATCTCGCGATCGTGACGAGTAGGGCAAGCGAGCGCGCGGCAGCGATGCAGCTGGTCCTGAGAGCCACGCAACAGAGCCCGCGGGGACATCTGCTGGTGGATGTGTCGCCCCGGCAAGCGCTGTGGGGTATCGCCCGGGAGAAGACCTGCAGTGTGAGTGCGCTGCTCGCGCGGGCGCGGCAGCTCGGATCGGAGTGCCGGTTCGATTCGGCAGACGCCATCCTGTCAGGCGTCGAGGCGTGGTTCTGGTTGCAACGGAAGAGTCCGCCCTGCGACGTCGTAGAGCAACGATTCGTCGTGGACTTCTGGCAGGGGAGATGGGACGCCTGTCGGCAGTGGGTCGCTTGCGGTCACCGGCCGCGTTCCGCGGACCAGGAGTTGCTCGTGCCCATGGCGTTGCTGGCCTGGTGGCAGCTGCAGGAGGGCGAAATCCGTGCGCTGCTCCGTCATGTGGCTGACCTCGAGCCGGGCGAGGCACAAGGCGCCGCAAGGCGACTACTCCGACTCATGCTCGTCGCCTTGCGGCCGCCACATCCGACCGTGCGCGACGAATGCGCCAGGCTGGTCGACGGGTTGGGCCGCACGCGCGTGACGCCGGCTGACTGGCTGATGCGTGTGGCGGCTGCCGACGTCTGTCTCGCGGCCGGGTGGTCGAGCGCCGTACTGACGCTGGTGGATCAGCCAACCCACGAGGCGCGCGCATCGGCGCGCGATCAGCTACTCGCGCGCTGGGTCGTTGCCACCGTGCATGAAGACCAGGGCACGCAGGCTCGTCTACTCGCCGTGGTACATCGCTGTGGGGCGCACGCCATCAAACGTCTGGGGTCCAGGAGTCCAACCATGCCGTGGTTACACACATTGCCGGTCCTGCTGCGGGCGGTCAACGAAGCCGAGGACGACCTTGCTGCCCTCCAGGGCGGCTGCCGATGGCTCACGCACGACTGCAGTGCGGAGGCCGGTGCATTTCTCGATGCGTCCGACGGCTCGTTCATCGCCGGAACCGCGCAGGCGCGCCTCTCGTTCTCCGACGCCGAACGGGTCGCGGCCATCACCATCACGGGCCCGCAGGTCACGCCTCGTCCCGATGGCGTCGTGATCGCGGCTCCGGTGCGCTATGCGGGATGCCTCATTGGCGTAGCCCTCGCGTGCGGTCCTGCCGATCGCGCCGCGGCACTGACCGACGCGCTCCTCAGCCTCGCCGCGCTCTGCGGGCCCGCCCTGCGCACCAGGCTCGACACCCTCGCGCTTCGTCGCCAGAGCCACACGCAAACGCCGGAGATTCTCGGTTGCAGCCCTGCCATGACTGCGCTGCGCGAGGCGATTGCGCGCGCCGCGGCGTCGCCGTTTCCGGTGCTCATCGAAGGGGAGAGCGGCAGCGGCAAAGAGCTCGTGGCGCGTGCCATCCATCGCCTGAGCTCCCGGCGCGATCGCCGTTTTGCCGCGCTCAACTGCGCGGCGCTGAGCGACGAACTGGCCGAGAGCGAGCTGTTCGGTCACACACGCGGCGCCTTTACAGGGGCGCTGGGGGCACGGCAGGGCATGTTCGAGGAAGCGCACTCGGGCACCCTGTTTCTCGATGAAGTCGCGGAGCTGTCCCTGCGCGCCCAGGCCAAGCTGCTTCGGGCGCTGCAGGAACGCGAAATCCGGCGTGTCGGCGAGAACGCCCCGCGTCCGGTCGACGTTCGCGTGGTGGCCGCCACGAATCGTTCGCTGCGATCCATGGTGGCCGGCTCGGAGTTCCGCGAAGATCTGCTGTTTCGCCTGGCGGTGGTCAAGCTGAAGGTGCCACCGTTGCGCGACCGGCCCGAAGACGTGCCGCTGCTGGTGCACACGTGCTGGCGCCGGGCGACGCAGGAGACGTCGACCCGCGCGACGATCGGACCAGACGCCTTGCGTCAGCTGGTGCGGCATCACTGGCCTGGCAACGTGCGCGAACTGCAGAACGTAACGGCCGCGCTCGCAGTGCTCGCGCCCACGCGCGGGCGCGTGTCGGCCCGGCATGTCGATCACGTGCTGGCCGAGAGCGACGGTGGCGCCGAAATCGCCCCAGCCTCGCTCGACGGCGCGCGAGCAGCCTGCGAACGGCGCACGGTCTCCGCGGCGCTGGCCCGGCACGCCGGCCGCCGAACGGCTGCCGCTCACGAGCTGGGCCTGTCGCGCCAGGGACTGGCCAAGGCCATCAAACGGCTTCAACTCGAAGGCAGCCCGCCTGTCGAAGGAGTTGCCTGAAGCGCGCCGACGGGAGATCATGCGCTCTCGATGGGCCGCTACATCCTGCGCCGACTCGTGCTCACAATTCCCGTGCTGCTCGGTGTGGCGACTCTCGTGTTCGCGTTGATTCACCTGGTTCCAGGCGACCCCGCTGTGGCGATGCTTGGCGAATCAGCCTCGCCGGGCGATCTGCAGGAGCTACGCGCCCGATTGGGGCTCGACCGGCCACTGCTCCTGCAGTACCGGCACTTTCTCACCGGCCTCGCCCATGCGGATCTCGGCACATCGTTCCGATACAACACGCCAGTGACGCGCGAAATCGCGCAGCGGCTCGGCCCCACGGCCACGCTGGCATCGGTCGCCATGATCGTCGCGCTCCTGTTCGCGCTGCCGCTCGGTGTCATCGGCGCGCTGTACCGGGGCAAGGCCGTAGACCACGCCGCCATGACGCTCTCGCTGGCAGGCATTGCCATGCCGAACTTCTGGCTGGGCCCGGTGCTGGCCATTGTGTTTGCCGTGCAGCTGGGTTGGCTGCCGGTGTCGGGCATCGGCACGTGGCGCCATCTGGTCTTGCCAGCACTCACGCTCGGTGCGGCGCTTTCTGCGATTACGGCGCGCATGATGCGAGCCAGTCTCGGCGACGAGCTGCGCGAGCTCTACGTGCTGGCCGCCCGCGCCCGTGGCTTGTCACGAAGCCGCGCCGTCATCGCCCACGCGCTGCGCAACAGTCTCATTCCCGTCGTCACTATCATCGGGCTGCAGCTCGGGTCGGTGCTGACCGGCACGATCATCACCGAGACGATCTTCTCGTGGCCAGGTGTCGGCCGGCTGCTGATTCAAGCCATCAGCTTTCGCGATTATCCCCTCGTGCAGGGGTGCATTCTGCTCATCGCCGTCACCTACGTCGCCATGAACCTCATCGTCGATCTGCTCTACGCGCTGCTCGATCCGAGGATTCGGTATCAGTGATTCGAAAGGCGGCGATGGCGATCGTGGGCGCGGCGGTGTTGGCCGCGGTCGTTGGCCCTTGGCTGGTGCCGTTCGATCCGGTTGCGCAGGACCTGCCACAGCGGCTTGTGGGCCCCACCACCAGACACCTGCTCGGGCTGGATGAGCTGGGCCGCGACGTGCTCGCGAGGCTGCTGGCGGGTGGGCGCATTTCGTTGCTCGTCGGCTTGGCGGTCGTGTCGATCTCGGCCAGCATCGGCACGACAGTGGGCGCTGTTGCTGGCTACGCGGGCGGTTGGGTGGACGAGATCACCGGCCGCCTGATGGACGTGCTGCTGGCCTTTCCCGGAATCCTCCTCGCCATCGCGCTCGTCGCCGTGTTGGGGCCGAGCCTCGGTAACGTGGTGCTGGCGCTCGCCTCCATCGGTTGGGTGGGTTACGCGCGGCTCGTGCGTGGACAGGTACTGAAGGTGAGGGAGCTCGAGTACGTGCAGGCGGCACGCGCCCTCGGCGCGCCGACGTGGCGCGTTCTGCTGCTGCACGTCGTTCCGGCGACTCTGTCGGCCGTGGTCGTACAGGCCACGCTCGGAATGGCCGGTGCGATCATCGCAGAAGCGTCGTTGAGTTTCCTCGGGCTCGGCGTGCAGCCGCCGACTCCCAGCTGGGGCACCATGCTCGACGCCGGTCGATCTCACCTGTTCGACGCGCCGCATCTCACCATGTTTCCCGGCCTGGCCATCGCGACGATGGTGCTGGGGTTCAATATTGCGGGGGAGGCGCTGCGCGATTTTCTGGATCCGCGATCTAGTGGATGATGCGGGCCAGTCGACGCAGATCCGTGTTGTGCCCGTCGCGGGCGAGGGCTCGACCCAAGGCCGAGCGAGCGCCTGGCAAATCGCCGCTACGCCATCGCGCCCGGGCCAGCAAACCCAAGGTCACCGCATCGTCGTAACCCGACGCCACCGCCGTCGTCAGGGCGTCGATCGACGTGTGCCAGTCGCCGGCGGCCAGCGCGAGCGCGCCGATCCGCCGGCCCCGAGCCGTGCGCGCGTTCACGGAGCTCGTGTCGCCCTCGAGGGCGTCGAGTTTTTGCAGGGCGTCGCACGCGATCGCCGGGTGCGATTGGCGCTCGGCCGCGTCCGCGAGAAACGCGAACGCTTCCGGATCGACAGGGGACGTGGCGATGGCGTCGAGCAGAAGCCGCTCGGCGCCCGCGGCATCACCCGTGAGATAGAGGGCTCGGGCGAACAACGCCACGCCCTCACTTCGCGGAGCGGTGCCTCCGAGCGCCTTCTCGAGCGTCGCGAGCGCGCGCGCGGCGGGGGCGTGGGCACCCGTCAGCTCCGCGTCAGCCAGGTAGATTCTGCCGAGCGCCAGCGCGACCCGCGAGTCGTCTGGCGCCACGCCCTGAGCTCGCGCAAGACTCGTGAGGGCCTCGTTCAGTCGCCCGCCCCGCACATCGGCCAGGGCGAGTGTCACTTGTCGTCCTGGCTGCTGGTCGGCATCGGCCAACGCAGCCAGCTGCACCCGCTCGTCGGCGGCCCGGCCCTGCGACCGGTACAGGTCCGCCAGCTCTTCTCGGGCTGCGAGCAGCTGCGGCGCCAAACGGACCGCGCGTTCGAGCGAGGCGATCGACTCGTCGAAGTCCCGCGTATCCCGGGAGACCAGACCCAGAAGGTAGTGCGCCTCAGGGAACGCGTCGTTGCGGGCGAGTGCCAGCCGCAGCGGCTCCCGGGCGGCAGCCGGAGCGCCGGCCCGGTACCGCGCCAGCGCCAGGGCATAGAGCACGGTGGGATCGGAGTCGTGCAGGCGGTCCGACGCCAGCGCGTACCATTCGGCGGCGGCAGCCGCATCTCCGCGGCGATCGTAGAGGTGCCCGAGCGCCTCGGGCGGCTGCGGCGCGTCCGGGGCCAGTCGCCAGGCTTCCTCGAGATCGCGAATCGCGTTCTCGTCCTGGCTCTGATCGGCGTAGGCTTCACCGCGGCGGTAGAGTGCCACCATCGAATCGGGACGCAGCGCCAGCGCACCGCTGAAAGCCTCGATGGCCACATAGCTGCGGCGGTTCAGGAGCGCCACTTCGCCCTCGGCCAGCAGGCTGCGGTATCTGGTGTCCTGGTTCAGCCGCTCGATCAGCATGACGCCAGCGACGAGCAGGCAGATGCAGCCCCCGATGATGAGGGTTCGCTTCAACGCGGATATCTTACGCCCGGAACCTCTGAGCCGAACTGGGGTCTAACCTGACAGCGACCGCTCCACCTCGGGCGGCCGAGCTGCAGCTCCGGTGACGCAGGGGCGAGGGGGCGGTGCTACGATGTCGCAGGGAACCTTCGTGAAACCTGTCCGAGTCGCCACCTGGTCGGAGGCGGGCAGTGCCGATTGGGCGCTGGCCCAGCAGTGTGCGGCCGGGGACGAAGCGGCATGCACGCGGCTGGTTGGCGATTACCAGCGGATGGTCTATCACCTCGCGCTCCATCTCCTCGGCGACGCCCAGGAAGCGCTTGACCTCTCACAGGAAGTCTTTCTCCGCGTGTTTCGGACCCTGCCGCAGTTCCGCGGTCAAGCCTCGCTCCGGACCTGGATCTATCGCATCGTCGTCACACAAGCGTCAAATCGGAAGCGATGGTGGCGTCGCCGCCGGCAATCGCAACAGGTGGCGCTCGAGGAGCATGTGGCGCTGCACGGAGAGCTGCGCGAGTCGCGGCAGGCATCGATGCCCGATCGAGTCCTGCAGCAGGTCGAAACCGCCGGACGTGTGCACGCCGCGCTCGACACATTGCCGTTCGAGCAGCGCGTGGCCATTGTGCTCCGCGAGATCGACGGACTCAGTTACGAAGAGATTGCCGAATCCCTTGGCGTGGCCGTCGGCACCGTCAAGTCGCGGCTGGGCCGCGCCCGTCTTGCCCTGCGTGCTGTGTTGGGTGCCTCATGAGCAGCTGTCTCGACCTGCGGCACGAGCTCGGCCCGTTCGTCGACGGCGAGTTGCGCGGCGCCGAGATGCTGATGGTCTCTCAGCACCTCAGCTTGTGCGACGAATGCACGCGCGAGATACGCCTGATCGTGGAAACCGGTGAGTCGCTCCGCGCCTGCGAGAGGCAGGTCGGCGCCATCGATCTGCAGGGCCTCGCCTCAAACGTCCTGAGCCGCCGCCGCGCCGAATCGGAGATGTCCTGGCGGGCATTGGCCGGCCGCGTCTTCGAAGACTGGCACTACACGATCGTCGGCGCAGGTTCGCTCGCCGCGACATTCGTATCGACCTTGCTCGTATCCCTGTTGCTCGCGTTCGGCCCCGCGCCGGAACGGCAAGATTCGCTGGCCGCGCTGATTTCGAATCTCGGCGCGTCGACCGGCAGCTTCTACGTGCTGGGCACGCCTGCGGGCGAAAAGAACGACGCCGTGGTGCTGCAGGTCGCAAATGGCTGGCCCGCCACCGCCACGGCCGATGCCGGCATGATCTTCCCCGTAGACTACCGGGCGCAGACCGAGGCCGAGCTGGTGCGCGAGCTGGTCGAGGCCGTGACGCACAACGGCCGCGTCCTCACGCTCGACGGTATGAGACTGGCCGATCGATTGAAGGTCGAAGCCCTGCTCGACGACATCACACGGCTGCGGGCTCTCCCGCCCGTGAGTCTGGCGCTGACGCGTCAGACGATGGACGTCCACGAGCTGAGGCTCGTGACCAGCATTGGCGTGAGTGCCCGATCGCTGGCCTGGCCCTGACGCCTCTGGCCCCGACGCAGGTCTCAGCGCGCCACGGCGGGCTGGGAAATCACATTCAGCAGCAGGTCGGTGGCGCGGATCACGATTAGATTGATGTCAGTCTCGCTGGCGAGCGAAATCTCATACCGTTCGTCCGGGGAGTCGGCCAGTCCATCCACCGGGTAGATCATCTGCCAGGCGCCGCCGCCGACCGAGTACTCCACCTTCTGAATCGGGCTCCTGCCGTCGTGTACGCGCAGGATCAGGCGCACCGACGTGCCCTGGCGCGTCGTCTCGACGGTGACCGACGGTGGCGTGTTGTCCACACTCACGGGGTCGCTTTCACGGTCGCCGTCGAGGGCCCGGTCGCCGGCATTCGATGGCGCATCCGAGGCGCGAACGCGCAGGACGTACCGCCCGTCTGGTACCGTCGTCGTATCCCACACGAAGATCCCGTCTGAGAGCCCCGCCTTCAGGTCCCGCCACGTCTGTTCGCCCTCGCGTCGGTACTGCAGTGCGTAGGTCAGCCGATCGTTGTCGTCATCGTCGCCCTTCCAGGTGATCGTCTGGAGTCCCTTCTGGAACATGCGGCGCCCAGGCGTGGGTGTGGTGGCCGCGGTGTCGCCGCCGGGGGGGCGACGCGAGTCGGCGGTGGCGTCGTCGAGACCGGCAATGGCCGAGTCGTCGTTCACGAACGGGCGCTGAAACACGACCCCCGGAGGGTGAATCGTGATCGAGCTGATGGACGGGCGGCTGTTACGAGGCAGGTAGGCGACGGTGACGGCGGTGAGCTGCGCGGGAGCGACGCCGGTTTGAGACGTGAACTGCGCGCGCCATTGGAGGAAGCGGCCGGCGGGGCTCGTGATCAACTCGCCCTCGCGCTTCTCGTAGGGCGCGGACCATTCGCTCCAGGAATCGTCGGGGTGCTCGGTGTTACCCGACCGCGTGGAGAGTGTGACAGGCCCCGTGGCCTCCCATCGCACGAGGCCCCACGTTGCGACGCTCTTCGTGTCGCGAACGCTCGACACGTAGCGTGCCGGGGTCTGAACGCCAGAGCCGACTGCCACAATCCGTCCAGGGTTGGCCGTGGCGAATGCCGAGAGCGGAGCGGCGCGCGCGCCAGAGACGAAGCGCGTGACCTGTCGCGCGTCTACTCCAGTCAGCAGGTAGACGTCGAGGCTGCGATCGATCTTGTACAGCCTGCCGTCGGCTCCCGTCGCGACCAGCACGCCGCCGTCGTTCTGGGCCGAAATGTCATAGACGACATCGCCTGACGCCCAGATGTCCTCCCAGGTCCCGTTCGGGTCGATTCGATACACCACGGATCGACGCGGACCGGCGGTCGACGACGAGGACGCGGCTGCGCTGGACGGGCTGCTCGATGAGGCGCCTCGACCCGTCGGAGCCGGCGGCGCGAGCGCGATCGAAATCGAGGCGGTTTCACCCCCGCTCGACGTCGCTGCGCTGTCGTCACCCCGCGCGACAGCCGCCGCAAAGACCACCCCGTTCTGGTCCGAGCTGATTGCGCGCAGCTCCGCCATGCCACTGTCGAGCACGACGAAGGGGCGATCGGCCGGATCGAATCGATACAAACGGCCCGGCGAGTCTGTGCCGGCCATCATGCGGCCGGCGGCATCGGTTGCGAGCGAGACCACATGTGACGCCGGTGGACGATAGACGACCTGACTGGTACCGTCGGGTGCCACGCGGTACAGCACGGCGGGATTGCCGGCCCCGACCCAGAGTCTGCCCGAAGGATCGATGGCGAGCGCCCAGATGTATTTCTCTTCAGGATCGAAGAAAACGCGAGGCGTCGCGGTGCCGTCGATGACGTAGACCTTCCCGTCCGGAGAGGTGGCGGCGTAGACACGCGCGCCCGTTGTCGCCAGGGCGAAGACATTGGTCTCCTCCGTGTCGAGCACCGTCTCCTCGGGTTGTCCCGCCCGCACGCGGATGACGCGGCCGTCACCGCCAGTCCCGGCCCAGAGGGTGCCGTCGGCGGCCTGCGCCAAGCTCCAGATCTGAGAGGGGGTGGACGTGAGGCGATTCGTCAGCTGAGGACCGGCCGTGATGACGCCACTCAGCGTGACGTACACGCCATCGGACGTGCCCTTCAGAAAATCTGCTGCCGTCGCGACGGTCCAGAACGTGGGACCTGATGCCAGCAGAATCGTAGAAGACAGCGCCGCAAAGATAGCGGCGGGCACCAGCAAGAGACGGGGAAGTGACATGCGGTATGGGGTCTACTGAGCGGGGCGGAGCGTCAGGGTCAACTCGCGCGAGCCACGAACGACCTGATCGAGCCGCTGCTCCCAGGCGCCGACAATGCCCCGCGTGATGGGCGCGCGGGCAACTGTCGCGTCGGTCTGCAGTGCCGATTGGACCGATCCGGGCAGTGACGGCAGCGTGTCGCCGGCGACGACGGTGCCGGCAGCGGAGCTGATCAGCCGAACGTACAGACGGTTGTTACGCTTGGCGCGGCTGAGCTGTGAAAGCAGTTCCGTCCATGACGACGGCTTGTCAGGGCGCAGCTCGCGTTGTTCGAGCGTCGTGAGCGTCGCCGCGTCGCTCACGAGCAAGGTCAGGGGGCCGTCGGAATGCGCCGGCATCGTCACGGGCAGCGTCACGATGCGAGTGGCAGCCCGGTAATCCTGCAACTGCACCTGTAGCTGGTAGGTGCCCCCCACTCGAGGACGCACCGTGTCGAGCCAGGCCCGTTGGATCGTGGAGGATGCCTGTTGCTCGGACGCATGCAGGTTCAACTCGAGCTTGTCTGGCATGACCTGCCGGAACTCGTTAGCGGCGACGGCGCCGATGGGAGCGGCCACGGCGGCGGCCAGTGCCGTGCCCGATGTGTCGCCCGTGAACATGTCGTCGATCGCGAGCTCGCCGTCGCGTCCGAAGGAGACGGTGCCCCGGGCCGAGAGTGACAGGGCCCCTGTCTGTCGCTCGTAGGCCACGAGTGAGTTCAGGATGGCGACGTAGGTGAACAGCGGCGTGAGCGACTGATCGTGGAGGACGTAGAACGTGAAGGCGTGGCTTGGCGCATGGTCGGACGAGAGCGCGATCTGCACTTCCATTTCACGCGGTCCAGCGCCGAGGAGACCGCCGACGGCGGTCGCCCGGTCCTGGTTGATGGTGCCAATCACCTGGCCGAGCGTGGCGATCTTCATCGAACTCTCGAGACTCGGCAGCACGGTCAGCACGTGCGCCTGGGTCATCGCCACCGAGGCAGGTCCGAGGTTCAGGAATGGATGGCCGAACGCATAGACCTTGTTGCCGTCGATGTGCGTGACCGTGCCCGTGGCGCCCATCTCGAGGTCACCGCGCATGAGGCTCATGCCGACGGCGTCGCCTGGGCGCAGCGGCGCCGGCGAGTCGATGGGCCGAGCGGCACGCGTGCCGGCCTGCTGATCGGGGGACCCGGCGGCCAGCGCCTGGCGCAGGTCGCGGCCGACGCCGGCTTCGAAACCGCTCATCGCCATCGCGGCCGCGATCGGACGCAGGGAGGGGGCGAGATCGGCCAGCGACTGCGGACCCACCACGCGCAGGTCGCGCGGCGGATCACCGAGTGGGGACATCGCCCGCGCCGCCACGCGCGCGATCGCGGCGAACACATCGGTGGGCGAGGCCGGCCAGGCGATTGAGAGGCCTGCGCCATTGATTCGTGGGGCGGCCGAGTTCACCGCGGCGGTCATCTCGGCAATGGGCGTGATGCCTGCGATCGGCTCTTTCGGAAACGAGCCGAGTGAATAGGACACCGCGCCAATGAGGCGGCCATCCACGTAGACCGGGCTGCCGCTCATCCCCTGGATGACACCCGTGGTGGCGAGTGGACCACCATCGAGCCGCGCGAGGATCAGGTCGCGCTTCGGGCCCATGACGTTGTGTAGCACGCCGATAATGGTTGCGCGGAAGTCCTCGAGGTTGGCGCCCGCGAACACCGTGCGGCCCACTCCGACCATGCCGGGCTGAATGTCGTCGACCGGCAGAAAGGGCCGCGTCTGCGTAGGCGCGGCGACGAGCACACCCACCGCCATTACGATTGCCGTCACGCCGGTGAGGACTTGTCGCATTGAGGAATTGATCTCCGCTGCACGGTTATAACACGCGGGCCCAGGCCATTTGACGATTGCGGTCGGCTCTGCTACGCTCGCGACAGTTCAATGACGAGCCTGATCGCTTCGCCCGTTCCGACGTCCACCACGGCCCCCGGGTCGTATTGGTGGTGGTTCGGTCGTACGGCTGAAGGGGTCCGCCTGCGCTAGCGCGTCTCGCGACGAACGAAACATCTGGCCTCTTCAGCACCCGCTGCTGAAGAGGCTTTTTTTGTGTCTGCTCGAGGATGAATATCGATGTCTACGATCGTTGAAACCGTCACCGGGGATACGTTGGCGGGACTGCGTGAGGCGCGCGACAGGGCCACGGCTGGGATGGTCGAGTTGCGACTCGATGGCGTACGCGATCTCGACGTCGCCGGTGCCCTCGCCGACCGCCGCGTGCCGGTCGTCGTCACTTGCCGGCCAACGTGGGAGGGCGGCCGGTTCGACGGAAGCGAGAGCGACCGGCTCGCCATTCTGGCCGCCGCCATCGATCTGGGCGCGGAGTATATCGATCTCGAATGGCGCGCAGACCGACGCGCGTTGCCGCGCTCGGAGCGCACGCGCGTGGTGCTCTCGAATCATGACTTCGACGGCGTGCCGGCCGATATCCGCGATCGGACCCGCGCCATGCTCGGCGAGGGAGCCGACATCGTCAAGATTGCGGTTCGGGCCGATCGGCTTTCCGATTGTCTGACGTTGCGCGAGGTCCTCGCGATCGACACGCCGCACATTGCGATTGCCATGGGCAGCGCCGGTCATCTGACGCGGCTGTGTCCGTGGCTCTTCGGGTCGTGCTGGACGTACGGCGGCGCCGCCGCGCCCGGGCAGGTCGGGGTGCGGGACATGCAGCGGCTGTATCGCGTCGAGGCGGGCTCGGCCGCGACGGCCCTCTACGGCATCGCCGGCCAGCCGCTCGGGCATTCCGCATCTCCGGCCATGCACAACGCCGCGTTTGCTCAGCTCGGCCTCGACGCGATGTACGTCACGTTCGAGACCGCTGACGCTGACGAGCTCATCAACGTGGCCGACGCCTTTGGCGTGTCCGGGGCGAGCATCACCGCGCCGCTCAAACCGGCAGTGTTCACGCGCGTCCGACACGTCGACGCGCTGGCCGAGGACACTGGCGCGGTCAACACGATTCGACGTGGCCGCGGCGGGTGGGAGGGGCGCAACTTCGACGTGGCCGGATTTCTGGCCCCACTCGAGCAGCGCGGACGCGCCCTGGCCGGCACGCTGGCGGTGGTCTTGGGGGCGGGCGGATCGGCTCGAACCGCCATCT